>NZ_JAJSOK010000089.1 GCF_021283305.1 Pseudonocardia kujensis | reverse complement strand
AACACCACCACCCCAACCCGCCTCGCCATCACACACGCCCGACCCCGAAGGCATAAACGGCGTTTACAGCCACCACCACGAGCAGCACCGCCACCCTCGCAACGTCCTATTTCAGCGGACTCCTAGCGCGCCTTCTGCCGGTGGGCAACCAGGGTGGGTTCCGCTACTCCGGCTCACCGAAGAAGGGCACAGTGCGCCTGGCCGTGCTGTACACGACTGGCGCTGAGCCTGACTGGCCTGATGTGCTCGACCCACAGACCGGGGTGTTCACCTACTACGGCGACAACCGCAGCCCTGGCCACGAACTTCACGACACTCGGCGCTGGGGCAACCTGCTGCTCCGCGACTCCTTCGACTGGAGCCATCAGTCGACTGAGATGCGGCGGCGGATCCCGCCGTTCCTCCTGTTCGAGAAGGCGGCTCCCGGGCGCCGGATCATGTTCCGCGGCCTCCTCGCTCCCGGCGCTCCCGGTTTGTCGTCGGACGACGAGCTCCAGGCGATCTGGCGCAGCACTGGCGGACGCCGATTCCAGAACTACCGCGCTCACTTCACCGTCCTCGACGTCTCTCACATCAAGCGAGCATGGATATCGGACATCCTCGATGGCCGAGCGGCCGAGAGCCCTCACTGTCCGCCTGCATGGTCAGAATGGGTAGCGGGCCGGAAGTACTCACCGATGCTTGCACCGGCCACGACGGTCGTTCGCAGCCGAGCGGAGCAGCTCCCGTCCGACGCGACCGGACGAGCCATTCTCACCGAGATCCGTGAGGCGTTCCGCGGCCGCGAGCATGACTTTGAGCCTTGCGCAGTCGAGTTGTGGCGCTTAATCGCTCCAGCGACAGGTCGATGCGATGTCACACAGCCAAGCCGCGATGGTGGCCGAGACGCGGTCGGCGAGTATGTCGTGGGGCCAGCCTCGGACCCGATCACGATCGACTTTGCACTCGAAGCCAAGTGCTACGCGGAGACGAACTCGGTGGGCGTCCGGGACGTCGCTCGTCTCATCTCACGACTTCGGCACCGCCACTTCGGCGTGTTCGTCACGACGTCGCATTTCAACCAGCAGGTTTACTCCGAGGTGCGGACGGACGGGCATCCGATCGCCCTCATCAGTGGACGCGACATAGTTGACGCGCTTCGCAGCGCTGGCTACTCGGGCCTTCCAGCTGTGCAGTCCTGGCTTGCCCAGTTCAACACCGCGACTCCGGCCTAGGCAGCTAGGCCGTCGAATGACCAAATCAGGTCGTGACCCGAGCGTGACGGACTGCGGTCACCGCCTGTACAGGACATCCCACCGAACGTACCGGAACGTTGGAGTCGAAGGACGCGGCCTGGGTGGTAGTCCTGCGACATGAAAGACGAGATGCGTCCGGACATCGCCGCCGCTTGGGCCAACGTCACCAACAAGTCCGGAAAGAAGCGGGATGTCCGAAAGATCCCCGAGTACCTCAACGGCGGGGAGACAGTCTTGACTATGACTGGCGGCCTCGTCTCGGGCAAGAATGGACTACTCGTCGCAACTGACCGGCGCGCCCTATTCATTGCTGAGGGTCTAGTCAATCACAGCTTCGAGGACTTCCCCTACGACCGGATTACCACAGTAACTTCACAGCGCGGGATGATGTTTGGGAAGATCATCATTTCGACTGCCGGTGTCTCGCGGGTTGTCGATCAGGTCCACAAGAGCGAGGCCGAGGCTGTGGCCGCCGTCATCAGGGAGCGCGTAGAGGCAACCACCCGCGAGCGGTACGCCCCCGCCGCGCCGATTCCGAATCCTGGGCGGCCCATCGGGATCGCCGCTGAGCTTCGGGAACTTGCCCAGCTACGCGACCAAGGGGTATTGACCGAGGCGGAGTTCGAGACGGAGAAAGCAAGAATTCTCGGCCGGTAGACGCACGCCCGCGTCGACGAGAGCCCGCGGAGTCAAGATCCACCAGTTCGCCGGTATCTTGGTAACTGACGTTGCCCCTCGTACGCTGCGCCGATTCGGTCAGGCGGCTCTCGTCGCTGCCGGTTCACGGTGGGCTTCGGCCGTTGATCTCCGGGGGTACTCCGGGGGCGGCGCTCCCCTTCCCCGCGCCTACTGAGTGCCATCCCGTCGACCTGTCCCTGAACCGACTTCGACCTGCTAACCAGAGATTGCCAGGGGCTCGTGTCGGAGGGTCCGAGCTGACCCCGGATGCTGCCGCTGAGCTGCGAGGACGCCTTTCATCGGTTGTGGCCGGTGCGGGCGCCCTCGGGTCGTTCCGGGTAGGTAAAGGTGGGGCCGCTCGTGGTGGCGGGGGAGGAGACCATCTTCCTCCCGGCGCCCTCGTGCCTGTCGCCTTGCTCGTCGTGGCGGTGGTGTCCAGGGGCGGCGAAGCCGCTCGCGCAGCGACGCGAAGCGCCCTGGACGCCGCCGATGCGGCGTGGATGATCTCCGGACGAGGGTGTACGGATCAAATCCGACAGGGTCCCGAACAGTGCCACTTGCGGTCCCGGAGGTCGTCTGGCGAGCGGGTCAAGCCGTTCACCGATGGGGCGGTGCGCTAAGTGGCTTTTGGTCGGCCCCGTGTGAGGATGTCGTCTATTTTGGTTCGGTGGAGTCCCCGTTCCGGATAGGGCAGATCGAACTTAATTCAGGAGGCGTCGTCGATACCGCCGATGCCGATATCGTGGTGTTCGTTGGTCCCAACAATGTGGGCAAGTCTGCCGGCTTGCGCGAGATCTCGGAACGACTGACGAATCATTTGTACCCACATAGTCAGGTGCTGACTGTTCGCTCGGTCACTATTGATAAGCGAAGCAGTGAGGGTCAGCTTCGTGATTGGTTCCGACAGAACCGAGTAGTACGAACCCGCAATGGTCAAGAGATTGTCAGGTCCCACCAGACTGGCGAGACTCAGCTGGGCGAGATCGTCGCGAACTGGTCGAATGGGAGTGTCTCTGGGTCGGGAATTTTAGGCACCTCGGCTGGGCACTACGTTAAGCACATGGCTTGCGAAAGCCGCCTACAGGTGGAGTCAAGCGCAAACCGACAGGAAGCCGACGCGACACCTGAAGGGCTTATTCATTGGCTTGTTGCGTCCGATGGAGCTCTCGAGAAGTTTCGATCAGCCTTCACTGCTGCCTTCGGTTTCAATGTGATTTTGGACGCCTGGGGTCCTCAAATTAGGCTGCGGCTGAGCCGCGATCTGAATCAGGATGACTTTCAGTCAGCGAGCAACACTGGCTTGGCAGATGACGAACTACTAAAAAGAATCTCCTCCTTGCCCTTCATTGATCAGCAGAGCGATGGAGTGAGGGCGTTTGCGAGCATCGTGCTTAACCTCGTAGGTGGTAGGCATCCAGTGGTTCTGATCGATGAGCCGGAGGCATTCCTGCATCCACCTCAAGCTCGTTTGTTAGGTCGATACTTGGCCGAGTTGCAGCAAGGCAATCAGTTGTTCATCGCCACCCACAGCCTAGACATTGTGGTGGGTCTCCTGGCCACTGAATTGGCACGGGTTAAGATTGTACGTTTGACCCGCGAGAACGACGCGACGAGCGCGATGTCCCTCGAACCTGACAAACTGCGTCAGGTATGGGCTGATCCTATGCTGCGATTCTCGCGAGTGCTCGATGGACTCTTCCATGATGGAGTTATTGCCTGTGAGGGCGATTCGGATAGCCACTTCTTCTCGGCGCTTGAGAGTGAATTGCCTAGGTCTGGCCGCGACGTCATGTTTACCTACAGCGGTGGAAAGCAGCGCCTAGGGCTGATCGCTGATGCACTTCAGGCCGTCGGGGTCCCTGTGCGAGTCATTGCTGACTTCGACGTCTTGCGAAGTCGAGAGCTCACGGCATCCATTGTGACCTCGCTCAATGGGCAGTACGAAGATGATGTTGAGGTCTCTCGTAAGGTGATGGACTCGGCTATTCGTGGGAACCAGCCTGAGCTGACCCCTGAGAGGGCAATTGCGGCCCTGAAGGAAGTTCTCGCTGAGCCGTCTGGGGACTTGAAGTCGATCGCTAAAGAGATTGACCTCATCCTGAATCCGAAAGTTGGCTGGCGTGCCGCGAAAGGTTCCGGTGTTGCCGCTGTCCCGAACGGTGATGGCACGGCTGCGGCTAAGCGGCTGCTCGAGCGTCTCGGCGAGAAGGGACTATGGGTCATACCCGTGGGCGAAGTTGAGTCGTTCGTTCCTACAGTCGGTGGTCATGGGCCAGCATGGGTTGTGAAGGTAATCGAAGATGGCCACCTATCTGGTTCTATCGAGGCGCGAGAGTTCCTCACGTCGGTCATTGCTAGTTTCGATTGAGTACTGGCTTTTCGGCGCACTTCGTCGTTGAGTCGGTTAGCGGTCGCTGCTGGCCGCGAGCGGGCCGGAGGCAGGAGCGAGCCGGCCGCGACCGCGTCGCCAGCTCACGCCGCCGGAGGCGGCGCCTTGAACCCGAAAGAGCTGGACCCGGCAATGCGAGCACTTCGGTGTGAACGCGGATTCTGAGCCTCGCCCCGTGACGTCGTGTGCCGTTCTGGCCCGTCTGACCTGAACCTTCCTGTCGTCGGACCCTAGGCTGTGCCAGTCGTTCCCCGGCCGTCCGCTCCGGATTTGCTCCGACTCACACTGCACTCGGACCACTGAGTGCCCATCCCGCCGTGCTGGAGCAGCCCGACCACCCGACGCCCCAGGGCGGTCCTCAACGCCACCACTGGTCGAGCTACGCCAGCTCGTCCCACGGGTACGACGTCTTAGCCCTCCGGGAGGTTGGGAGGCACGAGCCGCCCCGGCTTACTCTGCCCGCCGGGTGAACACGCCCCTAGTCGGCAGGCAGTCCCTCTCGATAAGCGTCGATACATAGCTGAAGCACATAAAGCGAGACCGGGGTTGCATCATCGGCCGTCATGTCGCCGTGATCCTCGAATGTTCCGATATCGATCTCGATCTGAGTCCAGAAGCGGCTTATCCTCTTCAGGATTTTCAGCGCATCAAGAAATAGGTCGACTTTCGGCTCACGATCGGGGTCAACTATATAATTGACTAGCTCGTGCGTCAGCTCATGACGATGTGCGTAAATCTCTTGCAGTCGATCGGCCTGCGCCGGACTGATAGCATCCCCGTTCACCAGCCAGAGCAATGAAGCCCTGAACACGCTGCGGTCGAGACTCAGCACGCTCTCCTTGTACGACTCCTCGTCGTACGTATAGCCGGATTCGTCGAAACCGGTCAAATAGAACCCTCTGACCGCTGGCACGACAGCTTGCTTTATCATCTCATGCGTCATCTGATATAAACCAGCGAAACTTAGCGTCGCCCGAATCTGCTCAGGCTTGAGTTTCACTTCAAGGCGCTGAAGCTTCTCTTGATGCTCCTGATCGGATGTCACCTGCAGAGGTTAGAACATGTACGAGCCCAACGGGCGATAATTCAGGCCTCACCGCTCCGACAAGTCCCGACCGTCACACCCCGCGAAACAAGATCGACTTCTTTCGGGGGTGGGTCTTGTTTGCCGTTGAGCCATACGCTGCGGCGATGCCCTGACCGGGACCCCACCGCCGAGCGTCCCCTGTCGACTTCTGCCGTTGATATGTAGGGGTTCCGTAGGGGCGCCCCACCGCTCCCCGCCCGCGCTACGAGTGCCATCCCGTCGACCTGGCGCAGCCCGACCACGCGGCCGCTCGTGGGCGGCCCTCGACGCAACCGCACCCGAGCTTTCCACGCTCCGCCCACGGGTGGCCGTGTGGTAGCCCTCCGGGAGGTCGTCGGGATGGCACGGACCGCCATCCTGTTGATCTGCCCGCCCGGCGAGGGCGTCCGGAAATCCATGACCGACCCGAAGGCTCAGCGATGTCGACAAGTGACGAGCAGCTAGACTATCCACAATAGTACTCAACTTGCCAAATCGTTGCCTCATGCAGCCGAGCCCCCAGAAAGGGGAGATAATCATGGGCTACGGCCCGAAAGCTATAGCAGAGATGCGCGAGTACGCAGAGCGCGAGAGACGGAGCAATCTAGTATACGCGAAGAGGTTGGAGTCTCTCGGACTCGACAGCGCGACCGTTTCGACGATGAGCATGGCTCAGCTTAATGAATCATTGAGCGTCATTGACGCCACTATAGATTCTTACCGCAAAGGCATCCAAGACGAACTAGACATCCGCCGGGGAGGCGATCCGCGAACACGCGAGGACTCAGTCCTAGCCGAGAAGCTCAAGTTCTCGAACGGCTTCCTCCGCTACCTCCTCGCCGTGAAGGAGGACATTCTTGAACGTCGCCAGGTCCTCCAAGCGGCAGCTCACGCCGATCAGCTCGACAAGATAGCCACAGACGTACCCGAGTCGCCAGCAAAGGATGAGCTTGAGGCGGCAATTGCCTCGCTTCGTGAGGAGAATTCCGACCTCGCACGCAAGCTTGCCGAGATCGAACAGGCCCGTGAGGAGGTGGCCAAGGTAGCCGCAATGACCGACATTGATCGCTACGAGCGGAAAGCCAAGGTCTGGCGTTCATTCCTTGAGCGAGAGTCTGTAGCATCGATCCTTGGCTCTATAATCCTCGCGGGGCTCACGATCACCATGATTATAGCAATGTTCATCGATCGACCTGTCCCTGAGCTTCTGAGTAACACGTTTCTAGTTGTCATCGGATACTTTTTTGGTCAGGCAGCCAGCAAGTCGTCCTCTTCGGACTAACCCGCTGGCGAGCTGCATGCGGACCGGCCGGAGGCCGCAGCCGCATGCGGCCGGGCGCCGGAGGCGCCCTTGAACAAGTAGAGAAAGTCTGAACCCCGCAGCCCTGGTCGACGCGAAGTCGTAGGTCAGAGAGGCGGGTGCGGCGCAGACCGGCGTCGTCGGCAGTCTCAGGAGATGGGTGTCACTCTGGCCTCCAGGTCAGGAGCGTCTTGTCGTCGTGGCGCTTGGACCGAGGCAGTTTGGTGCCTTCGGGGTCGGAGTGGGTCTCCCATTGCTGCGCAGCTCGGAGGAAGGCTGCGAGCTGCTCGTCGTCTTGGTCGGCGATCTCGGGCCACTGACCGCCGAGACGGTCCACGTGTTTCTGCGCGCCGTCGGTGGCGAGCACGACCCAGGCGACGGCGCTTCGGGGGAACGCTCGGATCACTAGCTCGTCGGCGGCCGTTGGCTCCGCTTCGCTGATCCAGTAGCCGCCGGGCCGGTTTCGACGTGGGATCTCGCTGCGTTGCAGTTCGCGGAGGCGGGCGCGGTGTTCATCTCCGAACCCGCTCCCCCGGCGCAGCTCGTCCCGATACGCCTGGCGGAGGTCGGCTGAGACGTCCTGGAGGCGGTCGTCGGTGAGGCGGGTCGTGGTGCCGTCGGGGTGGCCTATGACGGCGGTGCTGTCACCGAGGGCCGCGACCTCGATCTCCTGCTCCCCCACGCGCAGCATCAGCACCGTCGACGACGGCGAGCGGCCCGGCGAGAGTCCAAGGGGCGCGGCGGTCTCGGTGATCGCGCCTCGGAGGACGTCGCGGTGGTCGCCGTCATCGATTCGGGCGAGAAGTTCGGCGAGAAGCTGGTCGACGTAGGCGTCCGCTGCCGGCGCCTCGAGACTGTGCGAGCTGGCCCCGTCGAGGACGACCGCTGCGCGCTCGCTGGTCCCCCACCGGTCCTGACCCGGTGGCGTTCCGCCAGGGAGGGAGGCAGCGCGGACGGTCAGTCCCATGCGCGTGGGGGGACGATGACGTCGATGGCCTTTGGGGTGAGCCCGTCGAACTCGGCGGCGACGGCCATGCTGAACGACTCCTCCGGGTGCGCGGCGTACAGCTGCGCAAGGTGCTCGGTCAGGTAGTGCCCGGCCCCGACCGAGCCCAGGGCATGGATTCCTGCGATGTGGGTGATCACCTGCCCGTCGCGGACGTGTCGGCTCAGGTAGGCGACGTCAGCACGGCGTGGGGTCTCGTCGTCCATTGGGGAGGCGAACCGCTCCCCCGTGGCTTTGTCGACGATGTACCAGCGGGCACCGTCGGCGATCGTCATCCCCAGCACCGGATCGGCGTTGAGCAGCGCGCTCCCGATATGCGCGGAGGCCGGCCCACAGACGACGATGGCGTCCCGCGGGGGTTCCCACTCCTCACGTGGGTCGACGACCAGGCGCTCTGCGGTGAACGCGAGCTGTTCGACCTCAGCGAGCAGGTGCGCGCCGACGGCGTCGTCCTCGGCGGCGATGACCATGTCCTCGCGCTCGAGGATCCGCCGCCCAACGAGCGCGACGTCGAGCGGCCCGACGCCGAAGAACGCCCGGTGCGCGGGCGGGGCGCTGTTGCGGATCTGCGTGACCCGCCCCTTGGACAGGCCGAACGCCTTGGCGACCTCGGTGTAGCTGCCGCCGAGCTGGTCGCGCGCCTCCTCGATCGCGGCCCGCCGCAGCCGGGCGAGCTCCACCGATCGCTGCTGGTAGGTCGCCAGGAGCTCAGTCGCCTGCCGCCCACGACGCACCGGGTCCGGCTCCCGGCGCAGGCGTTCGAACTCCTCATCCACGCCACGAGTTTAGGCCCCTTGACAAGCTCCCACACCGCCGGGCACTATCGGTTTAGGCCCCTCAACGATCGCTTGCGGCGAAAGTTTAGGGGCCTACACACCAGACGGACTCGGAGGAATCATGCGAGACATCCCTGTCAACCTCGGCGGCTACAAGCTCACCGTCGTGGAGCCGCCCGCCCCGAAGATGCGCGAGGACGCCAACGGCGCCCAGGTGCCGGTGACCGATAAGGACGGCGCCACCCAGTTCACGGTGTCGTTGTTCGCGAAGCTGCGGGTCAAGCCCGGGGAGCGGGCGCCGAAGGGCGAAGAGATCAAGGTGACGCTCGGGACCGACCCCGGTCCGGACTTCGGCGAGGACGCCCGCGTCGAGCTGATCGACGCCCGGGTCACCCCGTACCAGATGGAGACCGCCGGACGGGTCAACGCCGGGCTGGCCTGGCGGGCGATGGGTATCAAGCACGCCTCTCCGGCTCCGGCGCCGCGTCCGAGCGGGGACAAGTGATGAGTCGCCCGGACTGGCTGCCCACCACCCATGTGGAGGTCGGCCTGCACGTCTTCGAGACCACCCGCTACACCCCCGCACCTCTACCCCAAGCACGACCGTGCCACGGTGCGCATCGACGGCACTGACGTCCACGTGACCGTCTACGGCCACCACGGCGACCTCGTCCGCCTGCGCGACCTCCTCTCCGACGTCATCGGCCAGCTCGAAACCGCACGCAGCCAGACCAGCGCCACCAGCACCACCGCGGCCTGACCGCGCCGCTCTCGGGCACGGGGGCAGCCGACCCCCTTCTGATCGGCGAAACCGCCAGCAATTCCGCAGGGCTGCCCCCTGCCCGAAACAGGCCCACCCACCCGGAAGGCCGGCCGATGAGCACCTGTCCCGATTGCACGGGCTCCGGCTCGTGCGACACCTGCGACGGCTACGGCACCACAGCCGAGACCCACCCCGGCGCCGCCGACGCCCGTCCCTGCCCCGCCTGCCCCGGCGACGGCGTCTGCCCCGGCTGCCACGGCACCGGGATCACCTGCCCCGCCATCACTCCCGAGGAGTCGACATGCCGCTGACCACCGCACGCACAAGCCACGGCCGGGTCCGCCAGCCCGCCCACGGCGTCGGCCGCCTCGTGCGCCGCCTGGACCGCGAACGCCGCCGATTTCTGCACGCCACCACCCCGGAGATCCCCACCGAACAGGCCTGGCGCGCCGGAGTCGCCGAGGGCCTGCGCCTGGCGCAGCTCGCGATCCGCAAGGGAGTCTGATCACGGCCCGACCGACCAACCGCCCCTCGCTGCGCCACCACCACGCGCGGCACGACGTCGTCCGCCACTCCTCCCGTCGCGTGGGCGGGGAGTTCCGCGGGCTGGCTTGGCTCGTCCGGCACCCGCTGTTCGTTCTCGTCCCCGCCACGCTGATCGCCGCCGCTGTGTTGCTCGGGGCGCTCCCGACTGCGATCGCCGTCGCCTCGGTCGTGCTCGTGGTCGTGGTCTGGGGGCGGCTCCACCCTCCTTCGTTCGACCGCTGGGCTGCCCCGGCACTGCGGGCGACGTGGCGGCGGTGGACCACCTACCGCGGCCGCCGCTGGTCCAGCTTGCTCGCCGACTGCGGGCTCGCCCAGACCAACCACCACACCGGCCACGTCGACGCACCCCGTGTTCTGCGGGTCCGGTCCGCCACACCGTCGATCGACACCCTGCGCGTACGGCTGACCCGTGGTCAGGACCTCACGCTCTGGACCGGCCGCACCGAGCCCCTCGCCGACGCCCTGCGCGCGCACCGGGTCGCGGTCACCCGGCACCGTCCCGGGGTGCTCACCGTCGTGGTGGAGCGAGAGATGCCGTTCCGGTTCCCGATCCCAGCACCCGCCATTCCGGCCGCCAGCGAGGCCGTCGACCTGCGGGCCCTGCCGGTGGGTGAGGACGAGTACGGCCACCCGTTCCTGCTCGCGGTCGCCGGTCGTCACGTCCTGGTCGCCGGGGCGACCGGCTCTGGGAAGGGTTCGCTGCTCTGGGCGCCGCTGCGCGCCCTCGGCCCCGCGATCCGCGACGGGCTAGTCCGGGTGCACGTCATCGATCTGAAGGGCGGCGCAGAGACTCAGCGCGGCACTGCGCTGTTCCACCACCACGCCACCACTGCCGCCGAGGCCATCGCGCTGTTGACCGAGGTCCGCGACGAGATGAAGCACCGGCAGGCCCACATGGCCGACCACGGGCTCCGGCGCCTCGACATCACCCCGACCACGCCGCTGGACCTGGTGATGATCGACGAGATGGCGATGCTCACCGCCTACGGCGAGCGCGCCGACGTCCGCGAGGCCCTTCGGCTGCTCGCCGAGCTGCTCACTCAGGGCCGCGCCTGCCTCACCTCCGTGATGGGCTACGTGCAGGAACCGTCCAAGGACGTCGTCGACGTCCGGGAGCTGTTCACCACCCGGATCTGCCTCGGCGTCACCGCCGCCTCGCACGTCGACATGGTCCTCGGCGACGGCGCCCGCGAACGGGGCGCGCTGGCCGACGAGATCCCCGGCGATCCCGACCATGCCGGGATCGGGTACGTGATCGACCAGCGGTCCCGGCTGCCGATCCGCTTCCGCGCCTGCCGGGTCACCGACGCCGAGATCGACGAGCTCGTCGAGCGCTGCGCCCCGCCCGCGACCCCGGTCCTGCACACGCTCGGGGAGGTGGCCTGAATGTGGGCCGTCACCGGATGGGCCGCCGCGACGTGGCTCAAGATCACCGCCGCGCTCACTGCCACCGTCGGCGTCCTCTGGCTGCTGCTCGGCACTGGCTCCGGATGGTTCTGGGCCACCGTCGCCGCCGCGGTCTTCATCGAGTACCGCGCCACCCGTGCCCTCGCGACTGAGTGGGGCGTAGAGGCCCGCTACTCGTGGTGGTGGACCCGATGAGCCGCCTCCCCCGCAGGGAACTCGACGGTCAGGGGCTCCTGTTCGCCGGCGAAACAACCGACCGGGTCCTGCGCGACGCACACAATCCTGGGTTCGTCCTGGTCGGCGTCAGTGAGTCGGTGCACAGCCGCCAAATCGGCACCCGGGCCGCTGAGCACGCAATCCCGGTCCGACCCGACGTCGCCACCACCGTCCACCAGCTCCTCGCCGCCGGCCAGCTCGTCCACGGCCACCGGATCAGCGTCACCGTCGACGGCCAATCCGAGCCGGAGGCCGCGACGACGGTCGATGTCCCCGCTGCCACGAGCGCGGCACCTCAGCCCGAGGATCGGGTTCGGGTGTGCGTCGACGTCGTCCACCCCGGGCACGGCTTGGTCACCGCCGACACCTTCTCCGGCGCGATCGTCCGCGAGAACGGCACCTACCTCGTCGAAACCGAGCACGGCGAGGTCATCGGACGTGCGCGCTCCTACCGGGCCGGCGCCGAGCGGCTGGCCCGTCATCACGGCTTCGTCGCGGACCCGGTCGAGATCGAACACGAGCACGAGGTGTACGCACGATGAGCGACAGCACCGCCGACACCGAACTCACCAACCGGCTGCGCGCCTTCGACTACCCCGCTTGGCGCGCACGGATGGAAGCCACCGGCGGCTGCGCCCACCCCGTCCGCCTGCGCGGCTCGTCCACCATCACCGCCGGCGACGGGCAGCTCCTGGCCCAGCGCTCCGGGGAAGTGTGGGCACCCTGCGGCAACCGGCGCGATACCGTGTGCCCGGCCTGCTCGGACCGCTACGCGGCCGACGCCTTCCACATCATCCGGGCCGGACTCGCCGGACAAGAGCGGGGTGTCCCCGCCTCGATCACCGACCGGCCACGCGCGTTCCTCACCCTGACCGCGCCGTCGTTCGGGTCGGTCCACACGCGCCGGCTGACCGCTCGCGGCCGGGTCATCCCCTGCGCCTGCGGGGAGCACCACCGCGAGCCTGACCCCCGCCTCGGTGGCGCAATCGACCACGACACCTACGACTACACCGGCGCCGTGCTCTGGCAGGCCCACGCGGGCAAGCTCTGGCACCGCTTCACCATCGCTCTCCGCCGCGCCCTCGCCGCCCGCCTCGGCGTCTCCGGACGCCGCTTCGGCAGGGTCGCCCGGCTGTCCTACGCGAAGGTCGCCGAGTACCAACGCCGCGGCCTCGTGCACTTTCACGCTGCCGTCCGCCTCGACGGACCCGACGGTCCGGCTGACCCGCCGCCGACGGGGATCACCGCTGAGGCGCTGCGCGACGCGATCCACGAGGCGGCCCAGGCCACCGCCCTTGACGCCATCCGCCCGGACGGCACCACGCTCACGCTTCGGTGGGGCGCCCAGCTCGACCTGCGCGAGATCACCCCCAGCGTCCACGACGCCGTCACCGACGAACACGGCGAGATCACCGACACCCGCCTTGCCGGCTACATCGCCAAGTACGCCACCAAGGGCACCGGCAAGACCGACGGCCACCCCGACCGCCCCATCCGCTCGCTCGCCCACCTCGAGGACATGGCACTCGCCGAACATCACCGCCGGCTCATCGAAACCGCCTGGCACCTCGGCGGCCTCACCGAGTACGCAAAGCTGAACCTGCGCAAGTGGGCCCACATGCTCGGCTTCCGCGGCCACTTCCTGACCAAGAGCCGCGCCTACTCGACCACGTTCCGGGTGATCCGCGGCGAGCGCCGAGCCTGGCGCCTCGCCGAGCAGCTCGCCGAGCTGGGCCACCCCGCCGACGACCCGGTGATCGTCGTCAACGACTGGACGCTCGTCGGCATCGGCCACCACACCGACACCGACCGCGAACTTGCCCTCGCCCACGCCGAACGTGTCCGCACAGACCGAAGGAACAGGTGAGCATCGTGGAGAAGCTCTGGACACTGCAGCAGCTCGCCGAGTTCCTCGGAGTGCCTGAGGCGACCGTCTACCAGTGGCGCTCGAAGAACTACGGACCGCGCGGCCTGCGGGTCGGCAAGCACGTCCGGTACCGGCCGTCCGACGTCGAGAAGTGGCTTGCATCGCTGGCCCACGAGGTCGCCTGATGGCCCACGTTCAAGATCGCTGGTTTCGGGTCGAGCCCGACCCCGAGCGCCCGGGCAAGACGAAGCGCGTTCCGACTTCCCGGCACGGCCAGGGTCACCGCTACAAGGCTCGTTTCGAGGGGCCTGATGGCAACGAGATCTCGAAGTCGTTCCCCGACGGGCAGCTCAAGATCGCGAAGGATTGGCTGGCCAAGCAGCAGGTCGACCGCGCGCTCGGGATCTTCGTCGATCCGCGCGCCGGGAAGATCACGGTCCGCTCGTTCGCGACGCGCTGGCTCGCCGACCTCGACGTCGACGAGATGTCGCGAGAGCACCTGGAGATGCGCTTCCGCTCCCGAATCCTCCCCCACCTCGGCGACCTCCAGCTCGCCGCAGTCACCCCGAGCACGGTCCGCGGGTGGGATCGGCAGCTCCGTGAGGCGGGCATGTCGGATCGCTATCGACACACCCTGTTCACGAACCTCTCCGCGCTGTTCACCGCCGCCCACGACGACGGGCTGATCGCCAAGAACCCGTTCGGCGGGAAGTCGGTCCGCAAGCCCCGCCCCGCGAAGGAGAAGGTCGTCCCGTGGCCGGCCAAGCAGGTCTGGGACGTCCAAGCGGCGCTACCTGAACGGTTCCGCGTACTCGTCGACCTGGCGGCCGGGCTCGGGCTGCGACAGGGAGAATGCTTCGGGCTCGCGGTCGACGACATCGATTTCTTGCGCGGCGTGGTGACCGTCCGGCGGCAGGTCAAGACCGTGCGGAACACCCGGGTGTTCGCGCTACCGAAGTACGACAAGATCCGCGAGATCCCGCTCCCGGAACCCGTCAAGCTCGCCGTGGCTGCTCACCTTCGGCGCTTCACCCAGGATACGATCGCGTTGCCTTGGGACGTTCCCACCGGCAAGGAAGCCCGCCACACGCTCGTCGTGACGTCGATGTGGCATCACGCGATCGCCGCGAACGACTTCAACCGGGACTACTGGAAGAAGGCGCTCAAAGCGGTGGGCGTGCCACACGGCCGGTACGAGAACGGGATGCACGACCTCCGGCACTTCTTCGCCTCGGTCCTGCTCGATCACGGCGTCTCCATCAAGGCCGTCGCCGAGTGGCTCGGGCACACGGACCCGGCATTCACCCTCGCCACCTACACACACCTGATGCCCGATAGCGACGGGCAGACCAAGGCCGCCATTGCGGGCGTCTACGAACGGCGAGCACGCGACGACGAGCAGTCTGCCGATGAGGCCCACGACAGACCTGCGGACGTCTGAACTGGGCTCGCCTTCCCCGGCAATGCCCGCCGTGGAGCGGCTTGCAATCACCACGACTACCCCAAAGCCATACCACAATTTGACTATTGCGTATGCGTAGCCCCTTCGAGCACGAATGGCGCTTACATCCACGTAACTACGCCGTCGCGGTGACACACATTCCCATGAGCGCGCGACCCACGTAGCGTTTCATTTCCATGGGGAGATCGAAACTCTTAACGAAGAAGCGCAAAGCCTTCCCCTGGAAATACTGGGGCTATTTGTTTCTTCCGATCATCGCTCTCGGTATCTGGACCTTGCACTTCGGGGCGGCCCCCATCCTGGTGATGTCAGGCTTGGCGGCCGCCTACATGCTCGTGCAGGCACCAACTCCGTGCGGCGCCCCCAAGCGAAAGGCCAGCACCAATGCCGAGCAGCTCTACTGCCGGAAGAACGCCAAGGGTCTGCTCGGCGGGTGCGACATCGTCCAGCACAAGTGGGCCAACGTCCGCCTGCTCGCGGCTCGGAGTACTTGGGGAGTCTTCCTGCGCAACATGACGTCGGACGGCAAGGGCATGGCGGCTGGGGTCGGGGCGCTGGCGTCGACGTCCTCCGCCGTGATCGCCCTCGGGACGCTCCTCTTCAACCTGTCGCGGTGAGCATCCGATCTGCACCAGACACCCAGACCTCTCCCGCCCGTCCGACGGCCCAGCGACGGCCCAGACCGCCGACGGCATCGAGTAGTAGCTGATCAGGCCTCATGTAGCATCAGATCGACAAGATCTTCTGGGAGACCAAGCAGGCTGCCTGAGCCTCGCGTCGAGAGCGGCGCCGGCCGGCGGGGTTCGTTCCCCGTCGGTCGGCGCCGTTCTTCGTCGTCGGGGGTGATCTCGCGGCCCGACGACAGCCCGGGCGGCCCGGTCTGGCAAGGGTGAGCCGTCGCCTGGTGGCGCTCTGCCGCCCGCAGGCCCGCCTCCACAGCACGCTCGTGCGAGCGTTCGGCGTTGCCCCGGGCCTTTGCAGCGGCCCTCGGTCGTCGACCCCTGCCCCACCCCGTGTTGCCGCTCGCCCCGTCACGCGCCGGTGCCCGTTCCGACTTCGGCTGCGGCATGAGCGTGTGAGGCCCCTGCCGGGTTCGTGTCTCGGCCGAGGTTCACCGCGGCCGGCGATGCGGACGTCCAGCCGAACGGTCGTCCTCGGAAACGGGCACCGGAGGGCTGAGCAGGGTCACCACCGTCCCCTCGGTGGAGTGCCCGTCGAACGCGACCGCCTCCGGTGGCGGTGGCGCCGGCTCCTGCCCGCCGCGATGGATCTGGACCTCGGCCATCACGGCGAAGATGATCGGCAGTCCCCGTCGCCGGTTGACGTACTCCTCGTGGCTCGGGCGCGGCAGCCAGCGACCGTTGTCGCGCACCTGCAGCCGCAGCCGACGCCGCCCGGCGGTGTGCTCCACCTCCCCGGAGACCTCCACGCTCTGCTCCACCGTGTCGGCCTCGACGAAGGCGTGCTCGATCGCGTTGGACACCGCCTCGTTGACCGCCAGCAGGACGTCGAGTGCCTCGTCCTCCGGCCACTCCAGGGTCGACAACCAGCGCCGCATCCCGGACCGGGCCAGACCCGGCGTCTCCAGCACCGCCGGCAAGCGCATCTGCCAGCGCCGGACCCCCAGCTCCACCGCGCGCACCGCTACCGCGGGCGGCACACGAGACGGGCCCGCCGTTCCCGGCGAGCCCGCTGATGCTGCTCCGTCGTCACGCGCTGGCATTACCCCTCCGCACCGCCCCCCTACACCACCCGAGGACACCTGTTTCGCCACGCACCTCGCTCGACTCGCCGTGGAGCCCACCGGGCCCGACGGTTGCCGCTGGGCGCGTCCGACGGAGTGTCCGATGCACAGGGGATCAGTCCGCCGGGTGGAGGACCTCGGGACCGGACGCGGGCGGGCGAGGGCGGTCCTCCGGGTGGGCCCGAATGGCGATCACGGCGATGTCGTCGTGGCGTTCGGTGACCTCGGCGAGCAGCCCGTCGCAGAGTTCCTCGAGAGTGCTGTGGGCCGGCTCGGCGGCACGGTCCAGCAGCCAGGCCAGCCCGGCGTCGACGTCTCGGTCGCGGCGTTCGACCAGCCCGTCGGTGTAGAGCAGCAGCGTGGCGCCGGGTTCGAGGTCGAGCGCATGGTCGGTCCGTCGCGCGCTGCGGCCGAGCCCGAGCAGGCGTTCGGGTGGGGTGTACAGGAGCCGCGGCCGCCCGTCCGGGTCGATCAGCAGGGGCGGCGGATGACCGGCGTTGGACCAGCGCATCCGGCGTAGGCCGCGGGCGGCGAGCTGCGCGGGCTGCTCGATGCGGGCGAGGACCGACGTGGCGAGCGTGCCGACGGCGAGGTCGGTGATGGCGCCGTCGAGTTCGGTGAGTACCGCGGAGGGGGTGTCGTGGGCGCTGTAGGCGATGCCGCGCAGCAGGTTGCGCAGCTGTCCCATGGCCACCACCGCGCTCCGGTCGTGCCCGGCGACGTCGCCGATGGCCAGACACAGGGCGCCGTCGCGCAGCATGAACGCGTCGTACCAGTCGCCGCCGATCGCGGTGTCGCGGCTGGCCGGCAGGTAGCGCACGGCGAGCTGCAGGTGGTCGGGCTCGAACGGGGAGCTGAGCAGGCTGCGCTGCAGCGCCTCCAGCAGTTGCCGGGTGGCGGTGACCCGCTGCTGTTCGGCCTGCCGGTGCTGGGCGCGGGCGAGGGCCTGACCGGCGTAGCCGGCGATCGTGGTGACCGTGACCAGATCGTCCGCATCGAGGGGGCGAGGTTGCTCCCAGCCGAGGACGACGGCGCCGATCGGTCCCTCGGGCCCGGGCAGCGGCGCGGCGACGACGGCCTGGAGTCCGAGCTTGTCGTGAAGGAGGCGGACCGGCGCGGGGTGGACGGTGTCGAACGCGGCTCGGTCCGGGTAGTGCACGATGCGGCCGGTCCGGACCGCGGACGCCGACGGCAGGGGCGCGTCGAGGCCGTAGTGGACCCAGGGGTCGTACTGCTCGTCCCCGCTCGGGAACCGCGCGTCCCGGAGCCGCTGCAGTCGCTGCTCGTCGTCGAGCACGGTCAGCCCGACGTAGGCCGGGCTCAGGCCGTGGCGTACGGTCTCGCCGATCCTCTCGCGGACGTCGTCCACGGTCTCCGTGCCGGCGAAGGCCTGGGAGGCGAAGGCGAGCGTCTCGGAATGCCCGATCGAGCGACGCAGGCGGGCGTCGACCTGGTCGCGGCGACGGCGCTCCCGGTCGGCGTCGACGCGGGCCAGCCGGAGTCGTAGCTCGGTGGAGCAGGTCTGGGCCAGATCGGCGAGCGACTCGATCTGCTCGGGCGCCCAGCGGCGCGGGCGGGTGTCGATGGCGCACAGCGAGCCCAGCACGTTGCCGGCCTCGTCGGTCAAGGGCATGCCGGCATACGCGACGACCCCGAGCTCGCCGACGGCCAGGTTGGTGCGCACCAGCGGGTGCTCCCGGGCGTCCTCGATGATCAGGGGCGCCGCCGAGGCGACGACGTGCTGGCAGAACGAGTGCGACAGCGGGGTGGAGCGGCGCGACGCCCACGGCTCGGGCAGTCCGGTCATTCCCGGGAACATCTGCTGATCCGGTGTCACCAACGAGACCAGGGCCACCGGCACCCCCAGGCGCCGGCGGACCCGCTCGGTGAGCGCGTCCATGACCGGATCCGGGGCCACGTCCAGCCCCGTCTCGGCCAGTGCGGCCAGCCGCTGCGGATCACACAGCGCGCCGCAGTCGGACACGCTCGCCACCTCGCGCCGGTCGGCACCGGCGTCGGCCGAACGGGGTATGGGGGCGAAAGGATCGGTCACGCTGATGCTGCTCCTGACCTCGGGCGACGTGCACTCGGCCTCCTCGGGCCGTCGCGCTCGCGGTCATCGACGCACCCGCCACCCCGGGACTCCCGGCTCGGCGAGGCTCCCGTCACTCGACGCTCCCGCTGCCCACCAGCGTAGACGCCTCCGGGCACCCTCTCAGCCGACTGCGCGCCCACCCGGTCGGCGACGGCTGCCGACCGGTCCGCGACCGCTGCACCTCGTCCGCCGGCGCGTCTCCCACCCCGTGTCCGAGAAGCACGGCCCCTGGATGGCCTTCCGAGAGTGTGATGTCGTTGTGGCCGGCGTTCCACTCGAGCACGGCGACCTCGTCCTGGGTGTCGCCGAGGACGTCCCACCCGACGTTGCGCGCGAACGACGTCCGACGGTGGAGCTCGACGACCGCGGTCGCGCACCTCTCGAACGCGGGGACCTGGTTCCCCGCGAACTTCACCCCCGTGTCGGGGTGCTCGGTCACGGTCGACCACTCCGGGGGTGTAGCCCTCGTCGGCGAAACGGCGCGTCCTGCACGTCCAGGTTGGTGCCCTCGCCGTTCGGGGGCGAGGTGGGCGGCGTCGCCGGCCCTTCCGCCGACCTTCGAGGGGCCCGGCCCGAGCTGGAGCGATACAGCGGTCGAGCAGGTGCTGCGGTGCGGACGGGGGGACGACACTGGTGACGGGCCGGTCGCCCGGCGCAGGGCGGGGCCTGCGAGTGGTCGGAGGTCGTCATGGCGCGCGAACCCGACGAGCCGCCGCGCGACGCCGTGCCGGAGCCCGAGCCTGCGCGGCCGTCCCTGGTCGAGCGGGCCTTCGGCTGCGGATGGCGGGAGATCGGCGCGCTGCTGTTCGTCCTGGCTCTGGTCGCGGTGTCCGTGGCGCTGTGCCGGTACGTCCCGGGTTGAGCGCGGGCCGGACTCGCTGCCGCGGCCCCGGGAGCGGCCGCGTCTCCGGCGGAGCGATGACTCATCCTCGAGCGGAGCGGCCCCGGACGCGTCGCGGGAAAGCGGCCGAGCTCAGCGGCCCGCCCGGGCGCGGACGTGGGCGCGGTCGCCCTGCGTCCCGAAGAGCGACAGCAGCTCGACGGGCCGCTGGTCGGCGCTGCCGAACCAGTGCGGCACGTGGGTGTCGAACTCGGCCGCCTCGCCCGGCCTCAGCACCAGGTCGCGGTCGCCGAGGACGAGCCGCAGCCGGCCCTCCAGCACGTAGAGCCACTCGTAGCCCTCGTGCGCCCGCGGCTCGGGCTCCTCGTCACGACTCGGCGGGCAGACCATCTTGAACGCCTGCAGCCCACCGGCCCGACGGGTCAGCGGCACGAACGTGCGGCCGGAGCGGTGCACCGGCTTGAGGTGCACCCGCGGGTCGCCGGTCTGCGGCGCCCCGACCAGCTCGTCGAGCGGAACGCCGTGGGCCCGCGCCAGCGGGAGCAGCAGCTCCAGGTTGGGCCGCCGCCCGCCGCTCTCCAGCCGGGACAGCGTGCTCTCCGAGATCCCCGTCTCCGCGGACAGCTCGGCCAGGGTCAGCTGCCGGTGCGTGCGCAGGGCGCGCAGCCGGGGGCCGACCCCGGCGAGCACGGCCTCCAGCTCGTCGTCCATCCCTCCAGCATGCCGGTCCGGCAGGGGAACGTGCCGGACCGGCAGCCGTCGGGCGGGATCAGCCCAGGACGGGCAGCACGATGCGCGACGGGTGGTCCACGTCGTGCAGGACCTCGACGGCGCCGGGTTTGCCGCGGGTCGCGGTGCCGAAGGGCTCACCGGTGCCGACGTTGCGGGCGAACCGCGGGAAGGCGCCGCCGGCGACCTGTACCCGCAGCCGGTGCCCGGCACGGAACCGGTACGCCGTGGGGAACAGCTCGATCTCGACGGCCAGCACGCCGTCCTCGCCCGGCGTGACGTCCGGGGCGGGCACCGTCCGCGGGTCCAGCCGCCGGATGCCGTCGACGACGTTGCGGGACACCCCCCGCTCGTCGACGTCGCAGACCCGGACGAAGACGTCCGCGTGGTCCAGCTCCGGCCGCACGTGCACGAGCGCCGTGACCGGCCCGACCACGTCGAGGTCGCCGGGCAACGGGTCCCCGGTGAAGACCAGCACGTCGGAGCGGGCCTCGACCGGGGACTGGTCGACCTGCTCGCCCGGCGGCTGCAGCAGCGGCCCGCCGACGCTCGGCGTGGGGTCGGCCGGGTCGTAGACGTAGGTGCTCGCGCCCGTCCCGCGCCCCTCCCCCAGCAGGCCGGCGGCCTGCAGGTGCACCTCCCGGGTGGTCGCGGGCGGCGGCCACTCGTCGAACTCCAGCCACTGGTCGGCCTGCTGCAGGAACAGCCGCACCGGCGCGCCCTCGGGTTCGGGGCCCCCGCGCAGGTGATGGTCCAGCCAGGCGACGTCCGTCCGCAGGCCGGTCCGGACCTCCTCGAGGGCGCCGTGCAGCCACGGCCCGACGACGATCCGCGCCGGCACCCCGGCCGCGCGAACCGCCCGGTAGTCCCGCATCTGCTCCGCGACGAACAGGTCCCACCACCCCGTCACCATGCTGACCGGGGGCAGGTTCGCCAGCGAGCCCGGGCCGGCGCGGTCGAACGCCGGCGACTCGCCGTAGGTGGCGTCCCAGTAGTCGTCGCCGGGCTCGGCGTGCTCGACGAAGTCCCGCCAGTAGGGCACCGGCGCGCCGGCGACCTCGACGTCCGCGGCCTGCAGCGGGACCTTGCGCAGGGCCCGGCGCAGCTTCGCCGCCCGGATCGGGTGCGGCACCAGCGGGATCCCGGCTCGCTCCTGGGTCCCGATCAT
Source organism: Pseudonocardia kujensis (assembly GCF_021283305.1). Taxonomy (GTDB): domain Bacteria; phylum Actinomycetota; class Actinomycetes; order Mycobacteriales; family Pseudonocardiaceae; genus Pseudonocardia; species Pseudonocardia kujensis. The sequence continues at coordinate 4,995 of NZ_JAJSOK010000089.1, read as the reverse complement.
GGCGGTCCAGGCGAGCGCGTTGAGCAGGGCCGGCGCGCCCTGCGTGTAGAAGGTGTCGGTCATGCGGGCGGCGGTGATGTGCGGCGACATCGCGGTGAGCGGCGGGTCGGCGTACGGGGCGACGGCCCACTGCGTGTAGCCGAGGTAGCTGCCGCCGGTCGTCGCGATCCGGCCGTCGCACCACGGCTGCGCGCGCAGCCAGGCGACGGTGGCGAGGCCGTCCTCGCGCTCGCGGGTGAAGGGCCGGAAGTGGCCGCCGGACCCGAACGTGCCGCGCGTGCTCTGCAGCACGACCTGGAAGCCGCGGCGGGCCAGCGGCGCCGCGAAGACGATGCCGGCCGGCCGGGGGTCGTACGGGACCCGGATCAGCACCACCGGGAGCGGACCCTCGGTGCGGGTGGGCCGGTACCGGGTGCCGACGAGCACGGTGCCGTCGGGCATCGGGACGTCGACCCGGGTGCGGTCGTACGGGACGGGCGGGGAGGTCAGGCCGAGGGCGCGGTCGGCCAGGGACCCGGCCGCGCGCAGCAGGGGGTGCACGCTCCCGAGGTTAGACACGATCCGCCGGCGGGCCGTTCGGCCGGTGCGGCGCGCGGGCGCCGCGGCTACCGTGGCCCTCCCGATCGATCGACGACGAGGACGGCGACATGAGCGCTGGGCGCCCCGCCAGTGTCACCCTGGTGGTCGTCCTCACCTGGATCTCGGCGGTTCTCGCGGTGCTGGGCGGGCTGCTGCTCCTCGTGGCCGGGAGCCTCACCGCCGGCGCCGCCGGGCTGACGCCGGGCGTGCTCGTCGGGATCGGGGTGGCCTACGTGATCCTCGGCCTGATCACCGGCGCGGTCGCGTCGCGGCTCGGCCGCGGCGGCAACGGCGCCCGGCTGCTGGTCTCGGTCCTCGTGGTCCTGCAGATCGCGGGCGGCATCGCGGCGATCGGTGCGGTGGGCAGCGGGTCGACGGTGACGCAGGCGCTGGTCAGCATCCTCGTCGGGATCGTGATCCTGCTGCTGTTGTGGAACGCCCGCGCGAACGCCTTCTTCGCCCGCTGAGCCGTGCGCGCTGCGGCCCCGCGAGGGCGATGGGCACTCGATGACCTGCGCAGACCTCATGCGCCCGCGGCGAGGTGGGCGTCGGTGGTCACAGCGAGTCCGTCGCCCAGGCGGTGCAGGAGCCCGGGCATCTCGCGTTCCGCCGGCTCGTGGTCGAGAGCCCGACGCTGCGCGAGTACGCCGGGAAGATGTGGGCGCGGCACGAGCGCGCTCGCCCGAGCGATCGGCGAGGAGCTCGCCGAGGAGCTCGGCGGGGAGCGGCCGAGCCCGACGGTCCGGGCGCTGACGCACGTGGTCTGCGAGATCCCTCGCTGGTCCAGGGGCAGGACGACGATCCGCCCGCGCTGCGCGAGGCCGTCTTCGGGATCCTCCGCGAGGGCTGGCGCTACCCGTGAGTGCCGGTCGGGCCCGCGCGGAGCCCGGTGGGGGTGGTGCCGAACCACCGCCGCACCGCCCGCGTGAGCCCGGACTGCGCGGCGAGCCCGAGCATCGCCGTGACCTGCCCGAACGGCAGGTCGGTGGTGGTGATGAGCCGGTGCGCGGCGTCGCGGCGCACCTCGTCGAGCACCCGCTCGAAGGTGGTCCCCTCGGCGGCGAGATGCCGCTGCAGGGTGCGCGGGTGCAGCCGCAGCAGCCGCGCGACGTCCCCGACCTGCGGCGGGGCCGAGCCGAGCGAGCGGGCCAGGGCGCCGCGCACCCGTCCCGCGACGGTCTGGCCGGGTTCGGCGAAATGGCTCTCGAGGTAGTCCAGGGCGAGGGTCCGCAGGAGCCGGTCGCCGCCGGCCACCGGGGCCGCGGTGAGGGCCGCGGGCAGCCGCAGGACGGCGGCGGGGCGCGCGAACCGGACGTCGGCCCCGAAGAAGTCGGTGTACCGCGTCACCGGAACGAGTGGCGGATGGGCCAGATGCGCCGATCTCAGCCCGTACGGCCCGCCGTGCAGGAGCAGGATGATCCGGTGCAGCAGCCCCAGCCCGAGGTCCGCGGCCTGCGCCGGCAGCGGCTGGGTGGCCCCGGAGGGATCGGCCGCGCCGTAGCGCACCGCGAGCACCCCGCGCACCTCCTCCGGGTCGGCGACCTGCGCGATCGACAGCGCCGGGCTGTGCACGAACAGGAAGCGCGAGGCGCTGGCCAGCGCCTCGCCGAGGGTCCGCGCGTTCTCGATCGCGACGGCGAGCGGGCCGAGCACGCCCGCGTCCTGCCGCTCGGCGAGCAGCAGGCCGAGGTCCGGCCGCCCGAGTTCGGCCGCCGCCGTCTCCAGGAGCAGCCCCGCGCTGCGCACGCCGATCACGGCGTCGTCGCTCGACACGGCCTCCCGGGTCACGCCGAACCGGGCGAGCAACGCGTCCGGGTCGCCGCCCAGCGCGTCGACCAGCGCGGGGAGGCCGCGCAACGACGCGGCGCGCACCACGGGACCCATGTCGCGTGAGGATAAATCACTGTCGCGCGGGGGTAAGCGCGCACCGGGACCGTCCGACGACACTGGGACCGGTCGCCAGCATCGAAGGGGAGCTGACATGAACGAGACCGACGTGCTGATCGTCGGCGCCGGCCTCTCCGGCATCGGCGCCGCTTACCGGCTGCAGCAGGAGCGACCGCGCGACCGCTACGCGATCCTCGAGCAACGCGAGAACCTGGGCGGCACCTGGGACCTGTTCCGCTACCCGGGCGTGCGGTCCGACTCGGACATGTTCACCCTGAGCTACCCGTTCCGACCGTGGCGCGGCGAGAAGTCGATGGCCGACGGCGAGAGCATCCGCACCTACATCGGCGACACCGCGCGCGAGGCGGGCATCGACCGCCACATCCACTACGGCACCACCGTGCAGAGCGCCTCGTGGTCGTCGGACGACGCCCGGTGGACCGTCACGACCTCGCGCGGCACCTGGACCTGCCGGTTCCTCTACCTCTGCGCCGGCTACTACTCCTACGAGCGCGGCTACCAGCCGGACTTCCCCGGCCTCGCCGACTACGCCGGCACGTTCGTCCACCCGCAGGCCTGGCCGGAGGACCTCGACCACACGGGCAAGCGGGTGGTCGTGATCGGCAGCGGCGCCACCGCCGTCACCCTCGTCCCGGCCATGGCCGAGAAGGCCGCGCACGTGACGATGCTGCAGCGCTCGCCGTCCTATCTCACCGCGCTGCCGCTCAAGGACAAGTTCGCCGACACGCTGCGCCGCCGGCTCCCGGCCGGGCTCGCGCACAAGCTCGTCCGGGCCAAGAACATCGCCGTCACCCAGGGTTTCTACCAGCTGGCCCGGCGCCGGCCCGAGGTCGTGAAGAAGGCGCTGCGCGGGATCGCGCTGCGGTTCCTCGACGAGCAGGCCGTGGACGAGCACTTCACGCCGCGCTACGAGCCGTGGGACCAGCGCCTCTGCGTCGTGCCGGGTGGCGACTTCTACCAGGCGATCCGCGACGGCTCGGCCTCCGTGGTGACCGACCACGTCGAGCGGTTCACCGAGAAGGGGATCCTGCTGAAGTCCGGGCAGGAGCTGGAGGCCGACGTCGTGGTCTCCGCGACCGGGCTGCGCATGCTCCCCCTCGGTGGCCTGGAGATCGCCGTCGACGGTGCGCCCGTGGCCCTCGGGGACACGTTCTCCTACCGCGGCCTGATGCTGTCCGGGGTACCGAACCTCGCCTACTGCATCGGCTACACGAACGCCTCCTGGACGCTGCGGGCGGACCTGTCGTCGCGCTACGTCTGCCGGCTGCTGAACCACATGGAGAAGCACGGCTACGCCGCGGCCGCCCCGACCGCGCCCGCCTCGGCCGAGCGCCGCCCACTGCTCGACCTGACCTCCGGCTACGTGCAGCGCTCGATCGACGCCTTCCCCAGCCAGGGCACCGGCGAGCCGTGGCGGGTGCAGCAGAACTACGTGGCCGACGCGCTCAAGATGTCGCGCGCCGACCTCACCCGCGACATGCGCTTCACCCCCGCGACCGCCCGCAGCCTGCAGGAGGCCTCCTGATGCGCACGACCGTGCAGCCCTACCGCTTCGCCGGCAACACCGCCGTCCTCACCGGGGCGGCGAGCGGCATCGGCGAGCAGCTCGCCTACGGCCTGAGCGACCGCGGCAGCGACCTGGTCCTGGTCGACCGCGACGCGGCCGGCCTCGAGGCGGTGGCCGGCAAGATCCGCGGCGCACACCCGGGCCTGACCGTCGAGACGCACGTCGTCGACCTCGCCGACCGGGCCGCGACGACCTCGCTCGCCGAGCGGGTCGCCGCGGACCACCCGCGCATCGGGCTGCTGGTCAACAACGCCGGGGTGGCCCTGGGCGGGCGGTTCCGGCAGCTCACGCTCGACGAGTTCGAGTGGGTCATGGACATCAACTTCCGGGCGCCCGTGATCCTCACCCACCACCTGCTGCCCGCCCTGACCGCGACCCCGGGCGGGCACCTGGTCAACGTCTCCAGCCTCTACGGGCTGATCGGGCCGGCCGGGCAGTCGGCGTACTCGTCGAGCAAGTTCGCGATCCGCGGGTTCTCCGAGGTGCTGCGGCACGAGCTGGTCGAGAGCGGCACCGGCGTGACCCAGGTCCACCCGGGCGGGATCCGCACGAAGGTCGCCTCGAGCGCCCGGATCGGGTCCGGCGTCGACCCGGCGGAGATCGCCCAGCACCAGGCCGCGTTCACCAAGCTGCTGAGCTACCCGCCGGAGAAGGCCGCCGCCGAGATCCTCGAGGGCGTCGAGAAGCGGAGGACCCGCGTCCTCATCGCCTCCAGCGCCAAGGTTCCCGACGTCCTGGCCCGCCTGATGCCGGGCTCCTACGGCCCCGTCCTGGAGAAGCTGACGGCCCTGCTCGCCCGCTGACCGACACGCACTGAGCCTTTCTCAGTAGCGGCGCGGTGGTGGCGGGGCGACACGCCGACGACGGTGAGTTGACCCGGAACGGGCGCAGGACCCCGGTAGAGAAGTTGGTCCTTCCACAGATCAACACTCACACCGAGG
>NZ_JAJSOK010000088.1 GCF_021283305.1 Pseudonocardia kujensis | reverse complement strand
AGGCCATCCGGCGCTTCCCGGCGATGGTCATCGGCAGCTCCGGACGCTGTCCGCGCAGTTCGGCGAGCCGGGCCTCGAGCGACGCGCGTTCGGCGGTGCCGGGGGCGTAGGTGTGGACCGGCTCGTTAACCGGCTCCGGAACTGTCGTGATCGCGTCCATCGGGAGTTCCTCGTGAGGTAGGAGTGGATGGGTCAGGGGTAGAGGCCGCGTTGGCGGATGGCGGTAGCGACCCGGCCGACGGCGATGACGTTGGCGGCGCGGCGCAGGGAGATGCCGCGGTCGCGGGCGGTGTTGGTGGCCTCGGCGTAGGAGCGTTCGATGAGGTCGCGCAGGCGAGTGTCGATGCGGTCCTCGGCCCAGGAATGGGCCTGGACGTTCTGCACCCATTCCAGGTAGGACACGGCGACGCCGCCTGCGTTGGCGAGGATGTCGGGGACGACGAGGATCCCGCGGTCGGCCAGTACGGCGTCGCCGCCCGGGGTTGTGGGCCCGTTGGCGCCCTCGACGACGATCGCCGCCCGGACGGTGCGGGCGATGTCGGTGGTGAGCACGCCGCCGAGCGCGGCGGGGACGAGGAGGTCCACGTCGAGGCCGAGCAGGTCGGTCTGACCGATCGGCTCGCCGCATGGGTATCCGACGACTGTGGGGGCGCCGTCGGTGAGGTGGCGGCGCACCGTGGTGATGTCGAGGCCAGCCGAATTGTGGGTACCGCCGCCGATGTCGGACACAGCGAGGACTTTCACACCGGCGTCGGTGAGGTACTGGGCGGTAAGGGCGCCGACGTTGCCGAAGCCCTGGACGGCGGCGGTGCAGTGTGCGGGGTCGCGTCCGCTGTCGCGCAGGGCGGCGAGGGCGGCGATGGAGACGCCGCGGGCGGTGGCGCCTGCGCGGCCGATGGAGCCGCCGAGGGAGATCGGTTTGCCGGTGACGACGCCGGGGACGGAGTAGCCGGCGTTGACGGAGTAGGTGTCCATGACCCAGGCCATGGTCTGTTCGTCGGTGCCTACGTCGGGGGCGGGGATGTCCTGTTCGGGGCCGATCAAGGGGAGGATCTCGCTGGTGTAGCGGCGGGTGAGTCGTTCGAGCTCATGACGGGAGAGGCTGCGGGGGTCGACGGCGATGCCGCCTTTCGCGCCGCCGAACGGGACCGAGATCAGGGCGCATTTCCAGGTCATCCACATGGACAGCGCGGTGATCTCGGCGAGGTTCACCGAAGGGTGGAACCGCAGGCCGCCCTTGGCGGGTCCGCGGGCGAGGTTGTGCTGGACGCGGAAGCCGCGGTAGACCTCGACGCGGCCGTCGTCGCGTCGCAGGGGCACGGATACCGCGAGGGCACGGCGGGGGTGGGCCAGCGTCGCACGCAGCCCGTCGTCGAGCCGGAGCAGCTCGGCGGCGTCGTCGAGCTGGGTGCGCGCCGAGATCAGCGCGGTGGGCTCCCGGCTCACCGGGGCATCCTGCACAGCGGTCATTTCATCCTCACTCGAGTTGGCGCTCAGAACACAACGATCGAGCGCAGGACCTCGCCGGGTGTGCGTCGTCTGGAGGCGGCCTCGGTGTCGTCGAGCCTGCGCTGAGCCGCTCGGCGGCTCTCGCAGGCGGACGAGTGTGGCGGCGTGGCGGCGCCCATTCGACGACGTGGGATGGGCCGTGGGCCGGGCAGATCAGGAAATGAGCCACAGGCGGTTCCGGGCGACCCGGGCGATCTCGCCCAGCCTCGGGGGAGTCGCCCTCGCGGCGACGCCGACGCTCGACGGCGTCGAGGAGTTGGGTGAAGTAGTCGCTCTGGCACAGCCGGAACCGGGTGTAGATCTCGATCGTGAATCCGCCGCCGCAGCCGTACCAGCGCTCGGCGAAGTCGATCAGGGCACGATCGTCGTCAGTCGCCAGAGAGGTGGTCACATCGGGCTCCTTCCTCGTTGCGGCGTCAGCGGTCGGCGGCCAGGCTGTCGCGCAACGCCGGGTCGTCGCGGACCCGATCGACGCTCTGCGCCGGGGGCGTGGCCGCCGCAGCAGGTCGGATCAGGCGCAGGAGGCCCCGGCCGCCCCAGCTACGGGCGAGCCCGGCCAGCCCGTCCGGGAACAGCCACAGCACCACCAGGGTGATCGCCGAGCTGATGATCTGCTGCCACGCGCCGGAGTCCGCGAGCACATCGCTCAGCACCGTGATCACCACGACGCCGACGATCGTGCCGGGGTTGCTACGCCGCCCGCCCAGGAAGATCATGCTCAGCAGGATCGTGAGGTAGCCGAACCCGAACACGTCCGTGCTCACCACACTGTTCACAAACGCCTGGTAGCTGCCGGCCACGCCGGCCACCGCGGCCCCGATCACGAACGCGGCCAGCTGCTGGCGGGCGCGCCGGACGCCACGGCTGGCCGCCAGGGCCTCGTTGTTGCGCAGCGCCACCAGGGAGAGCCCGAGCCGGGATCGCGTGAGCAGGGCGAACGCCAGGCACACGGCGAACAGCAGGACGGCGCCGAGGAAGTAGTAGCCCAGCCGGTCGTCGTCGTAGAAGTTGAGCGAGCCGACCGTCAGGTCCGGCAGCCCGACGACCCCGTTGGAGCCGCCTGTGAGCTCCCGCTGGCCCAGCACCAGATAGACGCACAGCTGGGCGAACACGTAGGTGACGAGTCCGACGTAGATCCCGCGCAGGCGCAGGACCGGGAGGAATGCGACCACTGCAGCCAGTGCGGCGGTGCTGGCGGACACGAGCATCGCGATCCAGGGCGACAACCCGGATCTCGTACACAGGACGGCCGTGGTGTAGGCGCCGATCCCGAAGAACGCGATCTGGGCGAAGTTGAAGATGCCGGCCAGGCCGAGCGTGAGGTTCCAACTGACCGCCAGCAGCGAGTAGAGCAGCACCATGATCAGCTGCAGCCGGGCATGGGCGCCCGACAGCACGAAGGGCGCGACGGTCAGCCCGACGGCGAACGCCACCCAGGGTACGGTGCGGTTCGCGGCGGTGCGGTTCAGGGCGATGCGCTGCACGTCAGGCCGTCCTCTGCCGGATGAGACCCTCGGGCCGGACGAGCAGCACGACTATCATCACTGCGAAGACGATCACCGGGCTCCAGGACAGGCCGAAGAAGTACGTCGTCACGGCCTCGAGCAGGCCGATGATGTAGGCACCCGCGAGCGTGCCGCCGAGGCTGGCGGTCCCGCCGAACGCGAGCACGACGAAGGCCCGCATGAGGGGGTCGTCGCCCATCGTCGGGGACATGAACTGGATGCCGCCCAACAGGATGCCGGCGATCGCGGCGAGCACGCAGGCGGTGCCAACGACGAAGACGTAGACCGCGGCGGGACGGATGCCGATCAGCCGGGCGTGGTCGCGGTTCTGTTCCAGCGCGCGCACCGAGATGCCGAGGGGGGTGAACCACAGCACGAGGTAGAGCGCCCCGATCAGCACGGGCGCGGCGACGATGGCGACGAGCTGGTTGCCGCTCGCGGTGGCCCCGGAGAACGCGACCGTCGCCGACGAGAACGGCGCGATCTGCCGCAGCTGCGGCCCCCATGTCAGCTGGACGACGCCTTGGACGAGCGCCGTGATCGCCAGCGTGGCCACCATGACCAGCATGGCGCCGTTCTGATGCCGGATGAATGGCCGGACCAGCGAGAACTCATACCCGGCGGCGATCACGGCGAGCACGAGGATCGCCAGCACGGACGCGACGACGACGGGCATCCCGGCCTGGTCGGCAAACGTCCAGGCGAAGTATGCACCGAGGGCCAGCAGAACGCCGTGACCGAAGTTGAACACGCCCAGCGTCGACCATATCAGGCTCAGCCCGGAGGCCATCAGGGCATACAGCGAGCCCAGCACGAGGGCGCTGACGAGGACGGCGATCGCGGAACCCATCACGTCTCTCCTAGGAACAGGGCCATGATCTGGTCCGATCCGGCCCCGGCGGCGGACTCACCGGTGCGTACCACCTGCCCGGACTCGATCACGAAGAACCGGTCGGTCACGCCGAGGACGAGGTCCATGTCGCCGTCGACGATGATCAGTGCCTCGATCCGGGACCGCATTGCCTGGACCGCGGCGGCGAGCTCGTGCCTGACCTTGGGGGAGAGGCCGAGGGTCGGTTCGTCGAGGATCAGCAGCCGGGGACCGGCCATCAGCCCGGCGCCGATGCTGAGCATCTGGCGCTCGCCGCCGCTGAGCGTCCCGGCCAACTGCGTGCGCCGCTGGGCCAGCTTGGGGAAGAGGTCGAAGACCTCCGACAGCAGCGTCCGGGCCACCCCACGCCGGGGGTTGGCCGCGGCACCGAGGCGCAGGCAGTCCGTAACCGTAAGCCCCGGGAACAGCCTCGATCCCTGGGGCACGTGGACGATGCCGTGTTGCAGCACGGCCCGCGTCGAGCACGTCACCAGCGAGGTTCCCTCGAAGCGGATGTCGCCACGGCTCGGCCGGTGTAGGGCGGAGACGCAGCGCAGCAGCGTGGTCTTGCCGTGGCCGTTGGGGCCGAGCAGCCCGATGGCCTCGCCCTGCGCCACGTGTAGATTGATCCCGCGCAGCACCAGGCTCTTGCCGTACCCGGCGTGCAGCTTCTCGATCTCCAGCATGGGTGTCATCAGTGCTCTCCTGGTCCCAGGTAGGCCTGCACGACGCGCGGATCGCTCAGGACCGCCTCGGGTTCGCCGACGGTGAGCACCCGGCCGGCGTCGAGAACGGCCATCCGGTCCGAGAGCTCGCGCAGGACCCGTAGGACGTGCTCGACCAGCAGCAACGTCGTTCCGTCGGTGTTGATCCGGGTGAGTAGGTCGACGAGGTCGTCCTGGTCCTGCGGTTCGAGACCGGCTGCGGGCTCGTCGAGTAGCAGCACGCGCGGGCGCCCGACGATCGCCGTGGCGATCATCAGCCGCTTGCGGTCCACCAGCGAGAGCGAACCCGCGCCCGCGTACGGGTCCCGGATCCCTACTGTGGCCAGGGCCTCCCGTGCGGTCTCTTCGGCCGAGGGCCGGTCACGGCGGCGCCCCGCGCCGAGCGCGCTGCGCGAGGCGCAGAGCCGGACGTTGTCCAGGACCGAGAGGTCGTCGAAGACGGCCTCGGTCTGGAAGGTGCGTGCCAGCCCGGCCCGGGCGATGTACCAACCGGGTCGGCGGGCGAGGTCCCGCCCGTCGAGCAGGACCTCGCCCGAGTCCGGCCCGAACGGTATGCCGGTCAGGACGTTGAACAGGGTGGTCTTGCCGGCCCCGTTCGGGCCGGCGAGACCGAACACCTCGCCGCGGGCGACGTCGAGGCTGACATCGCTGACCGCGGCCAGCTTTCCGAAGGACTTCGACACCCCTCGGACCCTGAGTACGGCGTCGGCGGCGTCGGGTCCAGCGTCGCCCGCGGCGGCGGTCACTTCTTCATCCAGGGCGGGAGGACGAACTTGCCGGTGGCGTACTTGGCCGGCGCGATGAGCACCTTCTGCTGGTTCTGCATCTGGTACGACTGCAGAGGCACAAAGTCGTCGCCCTGCTTCGCCAGGTGGGTGGCGGGGTCGAAGGAGATGGTCCCGCCGGCCGACTGCGTTGTGCTGGCCCCGATCGCGGCGCCGACCTCTGTGGTCTTGTCCGGGTCGCCGACCTTTTCCAGCGCCGCGGCGTAGATCATCACGGACTCGTAGGTGATGACGGCCTGTGGATCGACCTGGTCGGTGCCGTAGGCGGCCTGGTATGCCTTGGTCAGGGCCTGGGCGGGCTCGTAGGCGGGGGAGGTGACGGTCCCGGCCAGGTTGTTGAACAGGACCCCGTCACCGTCCGCGCCGGCCGCCTTTGCGAACTCCGGCTGGTTCGGCCCGTACTGCAGGAACATCAGTGACTGGGTCGGGTTCTGCAGGAACTGCCGTAGGAAGGCGATCTCGTTGGAGACCTGGTAGTCGGTGTTGACGATGAGGTCGGGGTTCTTGGCCCGGACGTCGGCGAGGACCGAACCCCAGTCGTTGACCGGACCGAACGGGATCGTCTGGTTGCGCACAACCGTCCATCCCTTGTCCGCCAGCGCTTCGCTCATGCCCGTCGAGATGCCCTGGCTGTAGGGGTTGTCGGAGGTGACGATGTAGGCCGTCTTGGTGCGCGGGGTATAGCTGCCGTCCCCGGTCCACTGGGCCAGTACGTCGACCGGGCCGGTGCCGTAGGCGTCGTAGCTCGGGGTCACCGACCAGATCGTCGGGAACTTGGACGGGTCGGGCTTGACGATCGCCTCGGTCTGCGCGGTGCTCCCGCCGATCAGGTAGATCGTCTTCGACCGGGCGAAGTTGTTGATCTCGAAGTTGGTGGTGGACGCGTAGCCGGACACGACTGCCTTCACGGCCTCGTCGCTCTGCAGGTCCTGGACGCCGGCGGTGACGGTGTCGTTGGACTCGTTCTTCGTGTCCGCCGACTTCAGCTCGAAGGTCCGGCCCCGGAATCCGCCGCGGGCGTTGAGCTCCTTGATGGCGAGCTCCGCACCGCGCTGGGCGCCGAGGCCGTCCGCGGCGCTGGCGCCGGTGAGCGTGGCGAGCAGGCCGATCTTGATCGGGCCCTCGGACGCGGCGGTGGCCGTTCCGCCAGAGCCGCAGGCGGCGAGCAGGAGCGAGCCCGCGGCGGCCGCGGCGGTCAGGGCCGCGGCGGGGCCCCGGCTCCTGCGGAACTTGCGGGTCGTTCGGGGCGCCGTCATGACAGGGATCCCTCCAGGGAAGAGCCGGGGACAGGCCCGCGGCCGCCGCACCATTGCGCCGCGAGCAGGGCGAAGGTGCGGGCGGCCAGCCAGACCTCGTCGAGGTCGACGTACTCGTCATTGCCGTGGGCGACGCGCAGGTCGCCCGGGCCGAACACGAGACTGGGGACGCCACCGCGGGTCAGCACGGTGCCGTCGCAGACGCCGTAGAAGCCGGTCCACGACACGTCGGTGGGGAACCGGCTGCCTGTCGCGGCGGTGCGGTAGGCCGCGGCCAGGGACTGGCTGATGTCGGCGTCAGCCGACATCAGGAACGGGTCCCAGTCGAGCTTCCACTCGAGATGCGGCCGGGCGTGGCGCAGCCACGGGTCGCCGTCGGCAACGCGGTCCACCGCGGCCTGGATCTCCGCCTGCACGTCCGCGACGGAGCGCTCCGGGTGGAACTCCACTGCGTACTCGATCGTGGCTGAGTCCGATAGGGAGAAGGGCACGGTCAGTCCGCCCGGACCGCCCCGCATCGCGCCGGGCAGCAGGGAGAAGTGACCTCGGGGCCACAGCGGGTGGCGCTGGGTGGCGGCCCATTCGTCCTCCAGTGCCCGCAGGCCCTGGTAGACGAGGAACATCTTGTCGATGGCGTTGACCCCGATCGCCGCGCCCGGCCCGGTGGAGTGGATCGTGTCCCCCCGCATCGAGCTGTGCACCTTCTTGCCGGTCACCGACACCGCGAACCAGAGCAGGCCCGGGCTGCCGAGAACGACCGAGAGCGGGGTGGGCGGAGCGCTCGGCTCGGAGACGACCGCCGCCTCGGCGGTGAACCCGCGCTCGAGCACCGCGCCGGTACCACAGGCGTGGTCGCCGGTCTCCTCGCCCACGACGCACTGCAGCTGCAGCTCGCCGTCGAGCTCGACACCGGCCTCGCGCAGGGCGATCGCGGCCCAGGCCTGCGCGACCAGGCCGGACTTCTGGTCCGTCGTGCCCCGCCCGTACATCCGGCGGTCGACGACGTCGCCGGAGAACGGCGCGGCCACCGTCCACTCGGTGGCGTCGCCGGGCGGAACGACGTCGACGTGGCCGTTGAAGATCAGCGACCGGCCCCGTCCGCGGCCGAGCCGGCCGACCGCGTTCGCCCGGCCGTCCTCGACAGAGAACGTGTCAACGGTGGCACCTGCGCGGCGGTACAGGTCGGCCACCAGCGCTGTGGCGTCGCTCTCGCGGCCGACGTGGTCGCGGTAGTCGATGCCGGGGTACTTCGGGCTGACCGACGGGATGCGGACGAGATCGCGCAGACTCGCCGTCATCGGCTCGCGCAGGGCGTCGACTGCGGCCATGAGGCGGGTCACGTCGACCGAGTTCTCTGCTGGGCTCATCACGGCTCCTGACGAGGATTGTCCGGTGACAGGGAGGCATGGAACATGTATTCGTACAAGCGTGTCAATAGAACGATGTGGAATGTTTGTTACGATCGCCGAGCATGATCACACACTCGGGGTGTGACTCAGGCCGTGTTGATCGGGCACTCCGGCTACTTCGGGCAACCCAGTCCCCACGCGACCGGGCCCGGCCCTCAGGCGGCGTCGAGTCGGTAGGCCTGGACCGCGTTGCCGCTGGTGATCATGTGCAGGTAGGTGTGCGCGTCGGACTCGGAGATCGCGTTGTCGTCGAGCCACTCCGCGAACACCCGGGCCAAGCCCCGGCGCAGCAGCCGGGCCCCGCACAGGAAGAGCTCGGGCAGGCCGAACGCGTCCGTCGAGAACAGGAGCTTCCCGAAGGGGGCCAGCTCGAGCGACTCTCGCACGATCCGCAGCGACGAGGCGCCGGTGAAGCCCACCGCGGCCCCGGTGTCGAACCAGACGTGCGGGTAGATCTGGCTCAGGTAGCCCGCCTCGCGGACGAACGGGTAGTTGTGCAGCAGCATGATGTCGGTGCCCGCGCCGACCGTCCGGCGCAGGAACTCCGTCATTCGCGTCGGGTCGCACCGGTGGAGCTCGATGTCGGAGTCGCCGTAGCCCACGTGCATTTGGATGGGTTTACCGACGTCGACGGCGATCCACAGCAGCGCGCGCAGCAGGACCGGATGGTCTAGCCGCCAGCGCCCGCTCGCGGAGGCGGCGGCGAGCCACTCGCTCGCGGCGTGGCGGATCTCCGCCTCGGCGGGGCGATCCGGGTCGAAGTCGAGTCCGTAGCGGTAGGCCATCACCGACTTCATCGCGACGGCTGAGCCGAGCGCCTCGCCCAGCCGCGTCCGGAAGGTCTCGGCGAACTCGGCCGCCCCCACACCGTCGCGGGCGAGCCGCTCGGCCATCGCCTCCAGCCGGACGACCTCGGCGGCCTTCACCCCGGTGACGGCGGCGAGCTCCGGGGGCTCGAGGATGTCGTCGCTGCGGTGCCCGGTGTCGACGAGGTACGTCGCGATGTTCGACGCCGAGAGCAGCCGGCGTGCCACCTCGGCGCTCCCGAGCCGCCGGCGGGCCTCGAGGTACACGTCGCCCCGGGCGTGCCGCGGCAGGCCGAGCAGCGGCGCGCATTCCGCGCGCACCGCCAGCCCGAACGGGGTGTCGAAGACGTCATCGTCGCCCGGCGGCGGCCAGTCCGACTCGGTCGCCAGCTCGGCGAACCCGGCCGGGGTCAGCTCGCCGCGCGTGATGCCGTGGCAGTGGTGGTCGACGACGGGGATCGTGTCGAGGAACTCGACGAGGGAAGCGGTCCGGTCCATCTATCCTCCAGGAGTCGGGTCGGCGTAGTTGCCCAGGCGGCGCCTGGTGATCATCGAGCACTCCCGTCGTCTGCGGTGAGGGTCGGGGGAAGTTCCGACGGCTCCCCGAGGCCGTCTTGCCGGCGCAGCTGGTCGCCGAGCCGGCGGGCGAACCCGGGATTGGCGAGCGTGAACACCACGCTCGCCCCGATCCACGCCGCGACGAGGTAGGGGAACAGGTCGTAGGGGGCGTCGGGTACCGGGTAGACGTTCTTGAACAAGGTGAACAGGAGGAAGGCGATACCGGCCAGGGGGATGAGGATCTCGATCCGGCGCACCCGGGGCCCGCCGTCGAAGAACAGGTAGCGCGTCGCACCGATCGTGCACATCAGATAGGCGACGATCAGCGCCAGCGTCCCGACCGTCGCCGTCCAGAAGAAGACGTCGTTGCCTGAGGTGGTCGCGAACAGCCGCAGCAGCACGAGCGCACCGCCCGCGATCGTCATGACGACCGCCAGGGCGATGGTCGGCGTGCCGTGCCGCGGAGAAGTGCGGCCGATTCGGGTGCTGAGGAAACCGTCGCGGCCGAACGCATAGAGGAGCCGGGAGGCCCCCACCGCGCAGGCAAGGGCCGAGCCGAAGGCGCTGATGCCGGCGCCGAGGACGACGACATCGCCGACGACGGACCCGATGTACCGGGTTCCCAGGTCACCCACCAGCGCACCGGACTGCGTGAACGCCGTGACGCCAGCGTCGTCGGTGCCGAACCCCATCGACTCGGCCGCCGTCACGACGGTGAAGAACAGGCCGGCGAAGAGCACGGTGCCGAGCAGCGCACGAGGGATCACCCGGCGTGGGTTCGCGGTCTCCTCGCCCAGCGTCGAGGCGACCTCGAAACCGGCGAAGGACAGGAACCCGAACGTCACGGCAGAGAACAGGGCAGAGGAGTCCGTGCCGGGCACCGCGAACACGCTCGCGGTCAGGCGTTGCCCGTCGGGTGCGGCCCCGATGCCCAGCTTCACGAAGACCACGACGGCGATGACGCAGACCACCGCGATCGTCAGGCCCTCCAGCGACAGCAGCGCCCGGGTGCTGACCTTGACGTCCCGCGCGGCGAGCAACCAGATGACGGCGAACGCGACGAGCGCGAACGGGATCCAGCTCGCGTCCGGCCAGAGCCCGGTCTTCGCAGCGAACTGGCCGAGGAACAGGCCAGCTCCCGCCAGACATGTGGCAAACAGGGCCAGATAGCTGCTGAGCAGGGTCCAGCCGGCGACGAAACCGGCCCGCGGACCGATTGTCATGCCGATGAAGCCGTAGATCGAACCCGCGTGGTTGAAGGACTGGCAGAGGCGGATGAAGCCGTAGGCGACGAGCAGGACGCCGACGGTGGAGATGACGAAGACCAACGGCACCGCGTGTCCCACCTGCAGGGCCGGGGCCTGGGGGTTGATGTTGATCGCCATTCCCAGGCCCATGAGGCCCAGGGAACAGCCGACCACGCCCCAGATACTGAGCGTGCCGGTGAGCCGGGCGTCGGACGGGCCGTCGACGGGATCTTCGGACGTGCTGGACACAGCCACTCTCCTCGTTGAGGGTGCGGACGAGCTGGAAGGACGTGCCGGGATCGCAGGGGGTGCGAGGTGGTGTCAGTAGCGCCAGCGGTAGGCGGCGGTCAACGCGGCAACGTCGTGATCGCGGAAGGTCGCCCACTCCTGACGACGCACCCCGAGGAACGCCTGGTGCAGCTCGGGTCCGAGTGCGGCGACGGCCACGTCGCTCTTGGCGAGCCGCTCGATCGCGTCGGACAGGGTCTCGGAGAATCGCGTCACGCCCGCGTCGTGGCGCTCGGTCGGCGTCATGGTGTCCGGGTCGCACTGCACCGGCGCCGGGAGGCTCGCCCCCCGCTCGACCCCGTTGAGGGCCGCGCCGAGCAGCGCGCCGACGGCGAGGTAGGGGTTGGCGGCCCCATCGACGGTCTTGATCTCGACGTTCGCCGACGACGACCGGCTCGACCGCGTGCCGGGCACCAGGCGAACGGCCGCCTCGCGGTTCTCGATGCCCCAGCAGGCGTACGCCCCGGCCCAGTGGTGCGGCTGGAGCCGTAGGTAGCTGGGCACGCTGGGCGCGATGACGGCGAGCAGGTCGGGGAGCGCCGCGAGGATCCCGGCGATCATGGCCGCGCCGTCCCCTGTCGGAGCGGACTCCGGTGTGTCGGCCCGCATCAGGTTGACGCCGTCCCGCCAGCCAGACAGGTGCAGGTGGCAGCCGTTGCCGACCGCCTCTGGGAACGGCACTGGGGCGAAGCTGACCCGAAATCCGTGCTGCGCGGCCACCCGTCGGGTGAGCAGCCGACCCAGGACGAGCTGGTCCGCTGCGGTGAGCGGATCGCGAGGGGCGCAGGAGAACTCGAGCTGACCGGGGCCGTGTTCGACGTGGAACTGCTCGACGTCGATGCCGTGGCTCGCCAACGCCTCCATCAGGGCGAGGGCGAACGGCTCGATTTCCAGGAATGCTGAGGCGCTGTAGCCGGGGCCGCGGTGCGCCGGGGCACCCTCGTCGTCGAGTAGGGCGAACTCAACCTCGAACGCGGCCTTGAACTCGATCCCGCGCTCGCGCCAACGTTCGACGGCCGTGCGCAGGACGGTGCGCTGGCAGCAGACGAATGGCTCCTGCTCCTGGCTGTACTGCTCCAGCGGGGCCCAGGCCAGCGGCGACGAGCCGTCCTGCGGCTGGAGGGCGGTGAGGTCGGGGAAGACGCGCAGGTCGCCGGTGGGGGAGTCGAAGGGGGCGACCACGGCGAAACTGTCGTCGGTGCCGGCGACCGCCCAGGCCACGGACATGCCGACGCCGCTGCGCAGGACGCTTTCCAAGCGCTGGAGCGGCACGACCCGTACGCGCGTCACTCCGCCGTTGTCGACGAAGGTCATGGCGAGCGCCCGGGTGCCGCCGACGCGCAGTCTGGCGACGAGCTCAGCGACCTCGCCGGGTTGGGTGCTGTGGGGATCGGACTCGGTGGTGGGGACCATGCATGCTCCGTACGTTCCGCGAGAACGGGGACCGTGGCCTCCGTCGTCTGATGATGGAAGTGCTCGCGTTCGACGCCCCACGCTCCGGGCGAGCTGTTCCGAAAGGTCCGGATCGGAGTCGTACGACGTCGTCGTCGTGGCGATTCGGCCGTCGGAAGTGTGGATGTCACGACCGACGGCGATCATTTCAGCGCTTGCGTGGAATCCTTTTCACGGGCGCGAGAGAGTGTCAATCTCTCAGGATTCTTCCAGCCTTATTCGCGCGAGTACGGAAACCCTTCCTCTTCATGTTGGAGGGATCTTTCATGAGTGCGTCGAGACGGGCCGCCGTCAGCCAGCGCGAAGAAGGAGTGCAGCATGATCCGTGCGACGAAGTCCACGGTCCTGTCGGGAGGCAGGAATTGTGGATGATGCAGCCCGGGACCACCGTTGCCGTCGACCCCGGCGAAAATCATGACCGACGGAAAAGATTCCGCGTAGTACGCGAAGTCGTCGGCACCACACGACCGGAACACTGCTCCTTCGGCCATTCCGTGTGCCGCGAGCCGCGTGCTGATGCGGGCCGCCAGGTCCGGGTCGTTGCGCAGCACCGGCTCGCCGCGGCGTACCGAGACCGTCGCCCGGCAGCCGTGGGCGGCGGCCACCCCCTGTGCGGCCTCGTCGAGCCAGCCCAGGAGTTCCTCGCGCTGGCGCTCGTCGAGGCTGCGCACCGTGCCGTGCAGCGACACGGACGGCGCGACTTGGTTGACCGAGGAGCCGCCTGCAATGGTGCCGACGGTGACCACAGCGGGCTCCAGCGGGTTGCTACGGCGCGAGACGAGATGCTGCAGGCTCTGGATCAGGGCCGCCGAGGCGACGACGGGATCGCGCCCGAGGTGTGGATAGCCGCCGTGTGCGGGCTTGCCGGTCACCGTGATCTCGAAGTCGTCGACCGAGGCGTTGATTGCGCCGGCGCCCACCGACACCGCCCCGGCTCGGAGTTGGGGCTGGACGTGGACGCCCACGACCGCGTCGATGCCGTGCCGGGTGAAGGCAGGTGCGGCGCAGACGTCCGGGGCGCCGGACGGAATCACCTCCTCCCGCGGCTGGAAGACGGCGACCAGCGAAGCGGGAGCGCTGACATCCTGGAGGGTCTGCGTCACTGCGACCAGCGCCGCAATGTGCACGTCGTGGCCACACAGGTGGGCGACGCCGGGGCGGCGCGACGCCCACTCTGCGCCGCTCTCCTCGGTGATGGGCAAGGCGTCGAGCTCGGCGCGGACGGCGATCACCGGTCCGGAGTCGCCGATACGCAGGACGGCGCCCTCTGCGACGTCGTCGGTGGGCAGATCCAGGACGTCCTTGACGAGCTTCGCGGTCGCGCGCTCGTCGCCGCCCACGTGGGGGTCGGAGTGAATCGTGCGCCGCAGCTCGCGCGCCGCCGGTAGGTGCGTGTGCAGGGCCTTCACTGCCAGCTTCTCGAGCTCGGCCAGCGAGGCGGCGGCCTGGGCCCTATGCACGGGCGGACCGTCGCGTCGTCGGGCGCACGGTGTGGCCGTCGTTCGGGGTGTTGGGGCGTGGCATGGGGCGCTCTCTCTGGTCGAGGCTGCTCGGTACCGACACGGCGTGCCGTCACGCCCGTGGTTCGGAAGACACACTACAACATGGCGTCAGCAGCTAACAGATGTAATAGGAAGTTCACGCTGGCTCGGCGTGCAAGTCCCGGCCGAGCACTGCTGACCTGGGGCTGGCCGCGATGGGAGGAATGGCTTGCCCGCGAGCCCCGGGTACGGTGGACTCGTCCGGGAGTGGCGCCGCGTGCGTCATCGACCCGCCGGACGAGCAGATGTCGGCGATGCACCACGCGCTCCGTGCGGAGTAGCGCGTGTGGGTCGCTCCCGGGTACTGGTTCAGAATGCCGATGAGCCACGTCCGGATCGGATTCACCTGGGAGGACGCGCCGACCATGACAAAGGGATCGAGCTCATTCGGGCCACCCTCGACAAGTATCTCGGGTAGCCGGCCAGCCGCGTTCACTCGGCCGATATCGCCGTCATTGCGGACATGAAGGGGCGCTGACGTGCTTTGGTGAAACAGATGTCAGGACGTTCGACCTCGATCGCCGTCCAACTCCGAGACAAGATCGAGACGTTGAGCCCCAGTGAGCGGAAGGTCGCCCGCGCAATCCTCGCGGAGTACCCCATTGCGGGTCTTGAAACCGTCGCGGAGCTCGCGAAAAGGGCTCAGGTGAGTCCACCGACGGTCATTCGGTTCACGTCCAAAATTGGCTTCGACGGCTACGCGGCGTTCCAGAAGACGCTGGTCCGCGAAGTACACGAGGCGCTCGGTTCCCCGCTCGAGCAGTACGACCGCCCGGACGTGGAGGCCGACTGGACCACCACAGCCGCCGGCGAGGCGTTCTGCAAGGGCGTGGCTAACACCTTCGGCGAGCTGCCGAACAGCGAGGTCGACGCGACGGTGTCCCTGCTGACCGATCCCCGCCGGCGGATCTTCCTCGTCGGCGGGACGTTCAGCGGGCTCATCGCGACGTACATGGCGCGGCACCTGCAGCTGCTCCGCCCGGGGGTCGACGTCGTCCCGGAGGCGAGGGTGGCCCGGCAGACCTTTCTCTGCGACCGGGGACGGTCGGATGTGGTCCTCGTGTTCGACTACCGGCGCTACGACGCGGACACGGTCGAGTTCGCGCAGCAGGCGTCGGAGCGGGGCACCACGATCGTGCTCTTCACCGACCGGTGGATGTCGCCGGCGGCGAGTGTGGCGTCGATCGTGCTGCCCGCGCACGTGGAGATCCGGTCCCCGTTCGACTCCCTCGTGCCGGCGATGGCCGTCGTCGAGGACCTGCTTGCCGTCGTCGCGCAGCGGCTCGGCAGCGCGGGGCGGGTCCGCCTTGAGCAGATCGAGAGTCTGCGTCTGGTCCACTAGGCTAGGGCCTGGCACGCTGCCGACTTCCTTCGCGGAAGCGGACTACTCCTTGTCCTCCAGGCCGGAGGGTGCGAGCCGGGACACCGCGACGTGCAGCTTGTGGGGGCGCAGCTCGAGTGCCTCGCTACGCTCCTTGCGGACGATCGCCTCGCGCACCACGTGTGCCCCGACGAAGCGGATCGGCTCCGGCGGGAAAGACCTGGCCCGGGCAGTGACGAGTCCGCTGCGGGACCACTCGTCCTGGCGACGCAGGGCGAGCGACGCGAGGATCCGGCCTCCCACGACGCTGGGGCCGACACCGTTGCCCGACCAGCCAACGCCGTAGTGGATGGTGTCGTCGGCGTCGTGCAGACGGCCGAAGATCGGCAGGCTGTTGTAGGTGCGGTCGATGGGGCCCGCCCAATCGGTGGCGATCTTCGTCGTGCGCAACTGGGGGTAGTAGCGCTGGAAGTCCCGGGCGACCATGGCGGCCCGGCTCGCGTCGCGGTCCATGGCCTTCGGCATCCACCCGCCCATGCCGATGGACCAGCCGCCCTTGCCGAAAGCGACGCGGCCATCCGCGGTCGTCCGGTAATAGCAGACCAGTGTCTGCGAGTCCGTGACCGCCTCGCCGCCGGTCCAGCCGATGTCCGCCAGGCGATCCGGGATCGGCTCGGTGACGATCATGTCGCTGGAGATGACGAAGAGCTTGTTGCGCAACGGTCGCAGGGACGCGGCCCAGGCGTTGGTGGCGATCACGACGCTGTCGGCGCGCAGGGTCCCGTCCGCGGTCTCCAGGGTGACCGGGGTACCGCGGCGGATCGCCATCACCTGGGACCCCTCGAAGATGCGGACCCCGAGCTCCAGTGCCCGGGTGCGCAGCGCGCGGGCGAGCTCCGCCGGCTGGACCGTGGCATTCGACGGCTCGAGGACCCCGCCGAGGTGCTGGGGCGAGCCTGCCCGCCGGGCGACCTCCTCGGGGGAGAGCGAGCGGAAGGTCCCCGGCCCGAGGGTCTGCGCCCGGGTGACGACGTCGTCCCAGGCGCCAAGCTGGGCTCCGGTCGTCGCGGTCCACAGCCAGCCGCCCCGACGAAACTCCGCCTTCGGTGCGTGTTCGGAGCAGAACAGTTCGATCCGGTTGATCGCCGACTCGGACGCCCGGATCAGGCGCATCGCCTCGTCCGCACCGCACAGGGCGACCAGGCTGGACACCTTCGGCCACCAGGTCATCACGACCCCGCCGTTGCGGCCGGAAGCGCCACCACCGCACACGTCAGCCTCGACGATGGTGACGTCGACGTGCGGGTCCTGCTCCTTGATGGTCAGCGCGGTCCACAGCCCGACGTAGCCGCCGCCGACGATCGCCACGTCCGTGCGCTCCGCTCCGCGGAGCGGGGTGATCTCGGCACGCAGGTCGAGGGCCTCGTCCAGCCAGAACGACCGGTGGACCGGCGAGCGCCCGCTGCAGGGCAGCCGAGAGAACCGGTCCGTACGCGCGAAAATGCCCATCGAGCCTCCTTCAGGGTGGACCGGGGCCGGCCCAAGACGTGGAACAAACATTTCACATCGTCTCTGGATGGGCAACATGGAACATAGGTTCCACCCTGGGTCCTGCCGCTCGTATGAAGAGAACAGAGACCGGGTCCTCGTCGGTGGCCACCGCCCGTACCAGCTCGGAGAGGCGCCGTAGAGCTGAGGAGCGGATCGATGCCGATCACGATCACCTTGCGTCGATGTCCCTTCTTGGCGGCCGACCTGGAGCTGCGGATCCCGAAGCTGCGCACCGGCTCGTTCTTCCCCAGCCTGCTCGAGCGCCGCTGCCGGGTCGAGCAGGCCCTGTTCGCGGTCTTCACGGCGTGTCCACTCGCAAGGTCGACGACCTCGTCAAAGCTCTGGGCGCCGCCACCGGCATCTCCAAGCCCAAGGTGTCCCGGATCTGCGCGGACCTCGGCACCGAGGTCGGAGCGTTCCGCGACCGCTCGCTGTCCGAGCAGGCCTTCCCCTACATCTTTCTCGACGCCACCTACTGCCAGGCCCGGGTGAACCACCGGGGGGGTGTCCCAGGCGGTCGTGATCGCCACCGGAGTCCGCGCCGACGGCTGGCGCGAGGTCCTCGAGTTCGCGGTCGGCGACAGCGAGGACGGCGCGTTCTGGACCAGGTTCCTCCGCAGCCTGAAGGCCCGCGGGCTGGGCGGGGTCCAACTGGTCATCTCCGACGCCCACACCGGGCTCAAGCAGGCCGTCTCAGCGGTCCTGTTGGGTGCGGCCTGGCAGCGCCGAGTGCACTTCCTGCGCAACGTCTTGGCTTGGTCTTTAACCTGCCGCGGCGAGTGTCGGTGGATTGGCGCATGTCGAGCTGCTCGGCCGGCTGCGCAGCGATCGGGTCCTGCGCCTGCCACGCCCACCCCGGCGACGCGGCACCACCAGCCGCCCGCCCCGCCACGGCCTGGAGTTCGCGCTGACCAAGGCGGCGACCTGGCCCGAGCCGGCGCACACGACGAGCACCATGACCAGCCGCTACGGCCTAGCGAGCGCCCAGGCGTGGGACCGGCTGCATCCCCGGCTGACCCACCGTGGTGTGGTGGCCGGGGCCACCGCGCCTATGCAGGTGCCCAGACGAGGGGCCGTGATGCGGGCCGATTGTGGTGCGTGACTACTGCGAGCGGCTGCGCGCGCACGTCAGGAGGGTGATGATCCGCCGCCGATCTCCAGCCCGAGCAGGGCCTTGAGGTACAAGCACGAGGCCACACGTTGCGGCCGGTGCGGGTGGCGCCTCCCGCATTGACTGAGTTGGGCCCGAAAATACGTTGTGGCGGCCCCCACGACGCGCTCCGTGGACTATTGACCCCGACTATTACTGCAACGGCAGCTGTGGTCGTGTCGTGAGAAGCTGAGAGCCGTCCGCCGGTGATGACCACCGGGTGGTTGATCTTGCCGAGTGGGCGGCCTCGTTGGATGCCGTGGTGGAGCTGATCTCGGGGCGGTTCGCCAGGTCGGAGCCGCGGCGGCGGGTCGGGACGTATCTGCGCGGGTTGTTGCCCGGGCTGGAGCGCACGAACGGCTGGACGCTGGCCGAGGCATGCGGGGGCGGTGTTGCCGGACGGGATGCGGCGTCTGCTGCGCACCACGGACTGGGACGTCGACGGGGTCTGGGGCGATCTGCGCGGCTACGTTCTGGAGAACCTCGGTGACCAGGTTTCGGGGGTGTTCGTCGTGGACGAGACCGGGATCATCAAGAAGGGGTTCGCTCGGCCGGGGTGCAGCGCCAGTACACCGGTACCACGGGGAAGATCGATAACCGTCAGCTCGGGGTGTTCCTGGCCAACGCCTCGTCCCGGGGGCGGGCGTTGATCGACGGGAGCTCGACCTGCCGACCTCGTGGACCGACGACCGCGACCGCAGCACCCGTGCCGATGTCCCCGATGACGTCGGGTTCGCCACGGAGCCGCAGCTCGGGACGGCGATGCTGGCCCGCGCCCACGCCGCCGGCAGCTCACGCGCGACTCGCGGGTGACCGCGGACGAGGCATACGGGCAGAACCCAGGCTTCCGCGACTGGCTGGCCGAGCGGGAGACCCCGTTCGTGCTCGCCACCCACAACGACGACGTGCTCACCAGTCCGGACGGCACCCGCCGCCCCGCCAAGGTCCTCGCCACCATCGCCGGGGCGCGTGACCCCGAGACTGACCGCACCGGGTGGGAGCGGCGCTCGATCGGCCAAGGCGCGCACGGGACGGGTCTATGACTGGACCGCTGTCGTCCTGGACGTCGACGGACTGCCCGGGGGGCTGGGGGCATTGGCTGCCGGTCCGCCGCCAGACCACCGCGCCTGAGCTTGATCTTTAACCTGCTCCTGTCGGGCTCGTGGGGCTGGCGGGGTGTTTGCCGACGTCGTGGTGGGTGGCGGGTGCTCGGTTGCGGGAGCCGGGTGGACGTCCGGGGCCGGGTCGGCCCGGTTTCGGTGCTCTGGCCGGATGGCTGGTGTTCGGGCGGAGGTGGCGAAACCCGCGTCGGACCCTCGCCGGGGTCAGCCGGCCCAGGTCGGCGGGTCTTTCCCAGGGACGCCGCAGGTCGACCGCGAGGGGCCGGGCCAGACGCAGCTGGGTGTAGGCGGTGATGATCAGCCAGGTCCAGCGGTCCGCCGCGGCCGGGGTGCGGATCTTCGGGACGGTCCTGAGGTTCCCCCGCTTGCTCGGAGATCGACGATCATGGCCGAAGGGCCGTGAAGGGAGTCTCCGTGGCAGCACCGAAGAAGTACCCCGACGAGCTGCGTGAGCGCGCCGTGCGGCTCTACCGGGAGTCCGACCCCAAGCCGGTGATCCGGCGGCTGGCCGAGCAGCTGGGCGTGCACCACGAGGCGTTGCGGAACTGGATTCGCCAGGACCAGGCCGACCACGGCGAGCGCCACGACCGCCCGACCAGCGCCGAGACCGAGGAGCTGCGCCGGCTGCGCAGGGAGAACGCAGAACTCCGACGGGCCAACGAAATCCTCAAGGCGGCGAGTGCTTTTTTCGCCCAGGAGATGGACCCGATAAGGAAGAAGTGGTGAAAGCCGTCGAGGCAATGAAAGGCCGCTTCGGGATCAGCCCGATTCTGAGGGTCCTCGGTGTGGCGGCGTCGACCTACTACGGCTGGCTGGCCCAGCGTCGGGACCCGTCCCCGCGCCGGCGCGCCGACGCCGAGCTGCTGGCCGAGATCCGCCGGATCCATGAACGCTCGGGGGCGACCTACGGTGCGCCGCGGGTGCACGCGATTCTGCGCCGTCACGGCCACTACGTCTCCGGTAAGCGGGTCGAGCGGCTGATGCGCGAAGACGGGCTGCAGGGCGCGTTCCTGCGCAAGCGCTGGCGCACCGCCTCGACCAGGCAGAACCCGCACGCCACGCCGGCCCCGGACCTGGTCAACCGCGACTTCACCGCCGCCGCGCCGGACCGCTTGTGGGTCGCCGACGCCACCCGCATCCCGTGCGGGGAGGGCGTGTTCTGGCTGGCCGCGGTCCGCGACGCCTTCTCCAACCGGATCGTGGGCTGGCGCTGCTCGGACCGCTGCGACACCGACCTCATCCTGGGCGCGCTCGAGTACGCGGTCTGGACCCGCAACATCCATGGTGGTCAGGTCGTCCACCATTCGGATCGTGGCTCGAACGGCGGATTCAACCGGTCGTCGCAACACCCTGATCTCGGAGGTGTTCGACGATGGCGACGAAGGACTGGAGCAGGAGGACCGGCGATGTGCCCGAGGGGCTTCGCCGGCAGTGGCGTGCTGATCGGGCGCTGCGGCCGCCGATGCGTTCCCCTGGGCGGCCTGATCCGTCGCGGGTGGTGCAGCGGCAGTTCTGGCGGCTGATCGCCACGGGTGTCACGACAGTGGAGGCGTCGTTGGCCGTCGGCGTGTCGTGGCCGGTCGGTGCCCGCTGGTTTCGCCACGCTGGCGGCATGCCGCCGATCTTGCTGACCGAGCCGTCGGGCCGCTGCCTGAGTTTCGAGGAGCGGGAGGAGATCGCGATCCTGCGCGCCAAGGGCAAGGGAGTGCGTGAGATCGGCAGGGCGCTCGGGCGGGACCCCGGGACGGTCTCACGCGAACTACGCCGCAACGCCGCGACTCGTAGCGGGAAACTGGAGTACCGCGCCGGGGTGGCGCAGTGGAAGGCCCAGCAGGCTGCGAAGCGCCCGAAGACCGCGAAGCTGGTCGAGAACCCGCGGCTGCGCGAGTACGTCCAAGACCGGCTCGCGGGCAACGTCCGTCGTCCTGACGGCACGATCGTCGCGGGTCCGACGCCGCCGGCCTGGAAGGGGCTCAACAAGCCGCACCGCGCAGACCGACGCTGGTCACTGGCGTGGAGCCCCGAACAGATCGCGCAGCGCCTGAAGGTGGACTTCCCCGATGATGAGTCCATGCGCATCAGCCACGAGGCGATCTACCAGTCGCTGTTCATCGAGGGCCGCGGTGCGCTCAAGCGTGAGCTGGTCGCGTGTCTGCGGACAGGCCGCGCGCTGCGGGAACCGCGGGCCCGTTCCCGGAACAAGGCGCAGGGTCACGTGACCGCCGATGTCGTCCTGCGCGAGCGTCCCGCTGAAGCCGAGGACCGCGCCGTTCCCGGGCACTGGGAAGGCGACCTGATCATCGGCACCGGAAGGTCGGCGATCGGCACGCTCGTCGAGCGCAGTAGCCGCTCGACGCTGTTGGTACACCTCCCGCGGGAGCAGGGCTGGGGCGAGAAGCCGTATGTCAAGAACGGGCCGTCGCTCGGCGGCTACGGGGCCGTCGCGATGAACGCCGCGCTGACCGCGTCGATGACGAAGCTGCCCGAACAGCTACGCAAGACACTGACGTGGGATCGCGGCAAGGAGCTCTCGGGGCACGCGCTGTTCGCAGTCGAGACCGGAACGCGAGTCTTCTTCGCCGACCCCCACTCACCATGGCAACGCCCGACGAACGAGAACACTGTGAGTGTGTCGTTCGGCGGTTCTGGCCTGGTCCGCTGCCAGGCTCGGTACCGGTGATCCCGGAGTGACTCGCGAGAATACTGGCCGCGGTGATGCGCGCCTTGCGTTGGACTCGTCCTCCGGGGTCATCGGCGCCGGCCTGGCCCACTCGTCTTGGCTTGATCAGGAGCTTGTCCGCCCGATGGGCGTGACCCCTCACAGTGCTGCCGCGACCAGTGACCTCCATCCAGGCCGACGCCGACGCGTTCGCCCTGCTGAGAGGACAACCGCATGGCCATGCGGGCAGAGCAGTACCGCTACGTCATCGGTGGCGACCCCGACCGTGACACCATCGACCTGGCCGTACTCGACACGGCGACCGGTGGAGTCCGCGCCCACCTCGTCGAGGCCGCCCACGGCCCGGGCTACGCACGGATGCTGGCCTGGGCCGACGAGCACGCGCCCCAACAGCGGGTCTGGGCGCTCGAGGGCACCGGCAGCTTCGCCGCCGGGCTCGCGCAGACCCTGGCCGAGGCCGGTGAAGCTGTGGTCGAGGTGGGTGCCGTCAAGCGCGCCCGCGGCGCCAAGAACGACCACATTGACGCCGTGCGCGCCGCCCGCTCGGCGCTGGCCCGTGAGTTCCAGACCCTGCCTCGGGCCAGGGGTCTCCGCGAAGCGCTACGGATGGTCCTGGCCACCCGGGCCGCCGTGCTGGTCAGCCGGACCAAGGCGATCAACGAGCTGAAGAGCCTGATCATCGTCGCCCCCGAGCATCTGCGCGCCCAACTGCGTGGCCTGTCCCTGGCGCGCCAGCTCAGTCGGATCGAGGCACTTCAGACACCGCCAGGCGCCGAGGTCGAGCACCGGGTGACGATCTCGACGCTTCGCTCGATCGCCGCCAGGGTCCGGTTCCTGCAGCGCCAGGCCAAGGAGCTCGACCCAGAGTTGGCGTCGCTGGTCTCCCAACACGCGGCCGGGCCCGCGCTTCTCGCCGAGCCCGGAGTCGGCCCGGTCGTCGCAGCACAGCTGTTGGTGTCCTGGTCTCACCGCGGGCGAGTCCGCAACGAAGCTGCCTTCGCCGCGCTGGCAGGAACGTCACCGCTCGAAGCCAGCAGCGGCCAGCGCATCCGGCACAGGCTCAACCGCGGCGGTGACCGCGACCTGAACCGGGCGCTGCACACCGTGGCCATCACACGCGTCCGCTGCCACGCCGAGACCCGTGCCTACCACGCCGCCGCGACCGCCCGCGGCAAGACCCGCCGCGAAATCCGCCGATCGCTCAAGCGCGCACTTGCCCGACGCCTATACCGACGCATGCAAGCAGCGACCCGACCCGCAGCAGAACGACCCACCGCCGCTTGACAAACATAGGAGCGTCCAACGGCCTACTGCGCCAATACTTCCCCAAGGGAACCGACCTATCGCGCTGGTCCGCCGAGGAACTCGAGGCCGTCGCCCACGCGCTCAACAACCGGCCCCGCAAGGTCCTCCGATGGAAGACCCCCGCTGAGGTCTTCGAGGAGCAGCTACGCTCGCTCCAACAGCCCGGTGTTGCATCGACTGGTTGAACCTGCCGTCTACACCTCCCGCGCCTACGCCCGGCTCTGCGACGAGCTCGGGGTGACCCAGTCCATGGGCGCGGTCGGCTCGAGCGCAGACAACGCCCTGGCCGAGTCGTTCAACGCCACCCTCAAGCGGGAGGTCCTCCAAGACGCCCGGTCCTGGCCCGACGAGCCCACCTGCCGGCGCGAGCTGTTCCGCTGGCTGACCCGCTACAACACCCGACGTCGGCACTCCTGGTGTCGCTACCAGACCCCGAACAGCTACGAGAAGGCCCACGCAGCTACCGTACCGGCAGCGGCGTAATCCAGCCCCGTGTCCACGAGCCGGGGTCAAGGCCCCCCGTCCCCGCCCGCCGAACCCGGCGTGCGGGTTGTCCCCGCACCGGGCTCTCCACGTGTCCCGATGGATCAGGTGAGGAGTTCGGAGACCTGCCCGACGAAGGCAACGTCGTCGTGGCTGGTGCGGCGGAAGCGGGCTCCCGCCGGGTCGACCACGTCGATGTTGAACGGCGTGGAGATGTTCGCTCCGCGGTAGCGGTAGCGCTCCACCCGCATCTTCGCCGGGTTGTAGAGGACCAGCTTGCCTTCGCGGATCCGGTCGGCCCCGTAGAAGCGGCGCCGGGTCTGTTTCCACGTCAGGTGCGGGTGCTTGCGGCGGATCCAGTAGATCATCCGCCACCAGGCGTACCAGCCCAGGTAGGCGAAGGTCTGCTTGGACGCGCCGTAGCGGAAGTACGCGGCCCAGCCCCGCAGGATCGGGTTGATCTTCCGCAGCAGCTGCCCCAGCGTGCGCGAGGTGCCGGTCTTCGTGGCCTCCTTGATCTTGTGCATCACCCCGGCCAACGCCTGTTTGGACGGGATGGTGAGCACCACCCGGCGGCCGTCGCCCCGGCGCCGCCGCTGGATGCGGAAGCCCAGGAACACGAACCCGTCGTCGATATGGGTGATATGGGTCTTCTCCGCCGAGAGGGTCATCTTCAGCTCCCGGCCCAACACCTCACCGATCTCGGCGCGCAGCGTCTCGGCGTCGGACTTGGTGCCGTGCACGAGCACGACGAAGTCGTCGGCGAAACGCACCAGCCGATAATTCGGCAGCCCTTTGCGGCGGCGGTGCTGCCGCCGCCACGGCGGGCTCATGTCCCGCTCCCAGGCCCGCTGGAAATACCGGTCCAGGACGGACAGATAGATGTTGGCCAGCAGCGGGGAAGCGACCCCACCTTGCGGCGTGCCGGTCAGGCTCGCCGCGATTCTGCCGTGTTGTTCGACGATGCCGGCCCGCAGGAACCCGCGGACCAGGCGCAACACTTTACGGTCGGTGATACGCTCGGCGACCAGGCCCATCAGGACCTGATGGTCGACATTATCGAAGCATGCGGTGATGTCCCTTCGACCACCCATTCATAGGAGCGGCTGGTCAGCTGGTGGATCTCGGCGATGGCGTCCTGGGCTCGACGCCCGGGTCGATATCCGTAGCTGGACGGATAGAAGTCGACCTCGAAAATCGGTTCCAGGATCAGCTTGAGGGCCATCTGTGCCACACGGTCCCGCAGCGTGGGTATTCCCAGTAAGCGCGGTTTCCCGCTCTTCTTCGGTATCGCCACCTGCCGGACCGGCAACGCCTGGAACGAGCCGTCGCGCAGCAAGGAGCGCAGCTCCTCCACGAACGGCAGCACTCCGATGTCCTCTTCGACGTGGCGGCGGGTGACCGCATCCACGCCGGCTGTCTGGGAGCCCCGGTTGCCCGCGACCCGCTCCCATGCCACCAACAAGGTGGCCTGGTCGCAGACCAAGTTGAACAGATCATCGAACCGCTTACGCGGCTCGTTTCTTGCCCATCGGTGCAGCTTCCGCTGGTGATCGAGTACTCGACGTTCGGCCCGATACAGGGCCAGCTCGTCGATGGCGCCGCTATTCAACGACTCTTCGCCACCACGTTCGCTGCTGCTCACGCTGTCGCCCTTCCCCATGCACGCAGCTTTCCTGCGCTCGGAGTACTACGGCGACTCCGCCACGACCCGGTGCCCACAGCGGGCGTCACGCCTGCCCACCAACCCGCTGGGTGCGGGTCAGGAAGGGCAGCACCGGGTCGTTTCCCACGTTCACTGAGGTCCGTTGCGACGGAGGTCGGCGCCCAGCTATACCCCGGCGGCATCGCCACGAGCCGCACATCGCAGTCTTGGCCCGGGCCTCCCGCCGCCCAAATCACACAGACGGCGAGAGCGGGCAGGTCAAAACCCACGACCTGCCCAGCACCACAAAGCGATCCATCTACCAGATTCCCAGATCGCTGACGATTCACGGGGCTTCTGACACTGGTTCGGTTTCCCTGCGCCTTTTCCGTCCTCGCTAGCGGGCACGGGCCGTCTGGTAGTTCCGGCTCGCCCCTACATTGTCGAGGCTGCTCCCGATCTCCCCCCTGACCCAGGGATCAATCTGCCTCCAGCTTCGACCGGTCACTGCGATGACCGGCGGCGGGCCTCTCATCCCGCACGGCTCCATCAGCGCCTCGTGGCGCACGGGACTTCTCGTCCACGCACAGCACCAGCGCCCGCTCCGGCGGGTCCAGATACAGCCCGACGATGTCACGGACCTTGTCCACGAACTGCGGGTCGGTGGAGAGCTTGAACGTCTCGACCTGGTGGGGTTTGAGCCCGAAAGCCTTCCAGATCCGGCCCACCGTGGAGCGGGACAGGCCGCTCTCGGCGGCCATCGACGCCCGTGACCAGTGCGTCGCGTCGGCTGGGGTGCGCTCCAGGGTGGCCACCACGACCTGCTCGATCTGCTCGTCGCTGATCGTGCGCGGGGCACCCGGGCGCGGCTCGTCGACCAACCCGTCCAGCCCCGCCTTGGCGAAACGCGACCGCCACTTCCCGACCGTCACCGCATGACAACCCAGCTTCGCGGCGATGGCGGTGTTCGACTCACCGTCCGCGGCGGCCAGCACGATCTTGCTGCGCAGAGCGAGTGCCTGCGAGGACTTCGCCCGTCGTGACCACCGGACCAGCGGCTCGCGCTGCTCGTCGGTCAGGTTCACCTCGGCCACCGGCCGGCCCCGATTCGGCACGACCGGCAGCCTACTGATATCGAGCGAATTTCAGGCGCAGGACACTAGCCACCTCGTTTGGTGGCGCGCAGCCGTGCCAGCGATTCGCCACCTGCAAACCAGTGGTCGGGTTCGCATTCGGTGAGCACCACGCGGATGGACTCCCGCCTCGCCCCGATGGCCTCCTCGGCGGCGGCGGTGAGCGCCTCGCCGAGCGCCTGCAGCTGCGCGGGGGTGCGCCCCTTCGCGAGCGTGACCTGGATCAACGGCATGCCAGCTCCAGCCTTCCGAGTCGGTCGATCGACGCGACGACGACGTCGCCCGGTCCGACCGGCACCGCCGCCGTGAGGCCGCCGGACAGCACGATCTCGCCCGCTCGCAGGCCCTCGCCCTCGGCGGCGAGCGCGCGGACCAGCCAGGCGACGGCGGCGGCGGGGTGGCCGAGCGAGGCCG
>NZ_JAJSOK010000087.1 GCF_021283305.1 Pseudonocardia kujensis | reverse complement strand
GCTGGTGGTACCCAGGGTCAGGCGGGGGGCCAGGCCGGGTGCCCCGAGGCGGCTGGGAACCGCGGGCTGCTTGTCGGCCACCGCCTCCCCCGCGGCCAGCAGGCCCGCGAGCGTCGTGCCGCCGCGCCCGCCGAGCCGTCCGGCGACGCCGGCGGCGCCCGGGCGGGCGGTCAGCGCGAGGGCGGCGGTGCCGGCCGTGCTGCGGGAGCCCGTCGCGGCGCCGAGGGCGGCGGCCCGCAGCAGGGTCGAGGGCCGTGCCGGCGGTGCCGTGGGCCCCTCGTCGGACGAGCCGCGCTCGAGCCGGACGAGGGTGGCGTGCGTGGCGACGCCGTAGGCGAGGTGCGGGAGCACGTCGGCCGTCCAGTCGGCGGCCGACCAGGTACGGGGGTCCGAGACGCGGGTGAGGGCGAGCGGCCCGTCCGTCGCGAGCATGGCGGCCGCGCCGAGCAGCGGGCCGCCGACCGCGGTGGGCAGCCGCAGCCCGGCCGCCCGCAGCCCGCCGGCGACGGCCCCGAGGACCAGCCCCGTCGCGGAGCCGGCCAGCGGACCCAGCGCGGCGAGCCGGTTGCGGCGCTCGGACCGGTCACCCGGCACCGCGATCCCGGCCCGGTCCGCGACGGCGGCCACCAGCTGCTCGGGCGCCCGGCTCGCCGGTCGGGCGCGCACCGCCGCGTCGGCGCCGCTGACCACGTCGAGCGCCGTGGTGCCCGCGGCACCGGCCGCCACCCCGTTCAGGAGACCTCTCGTGACCTTCACCGGCCGGGAGTACCCGACGCCCGGACCGCGAACCGGTTCCCCGGGCGCCCTATCCGGCGTTCGCCTCCGGGGCGACCCGCTCACCCTCGTGGGCGGCGAGCGCCACCGCCACCGCCCGCTTGGCGTCGGTGTCGGAGAGGAGGCCGAGGTGGCTGCCGCCGATCTCGACGTTCGTGGCGTGCGGATCCCGCGAGGCGCGCCAGGGCACCACCCGGTCGCGGCGGGTGAAGACGGAGGTGAACGGCACCCCGACCGCGCCGCGCAGCGCCGTGCGGAAGTCCGCGCAGCACGGTCCGCGCAGGCAGCCGAGGGTGGCGGCGCCGGGCACCCCGAGCGTGCCGGCCGTGCCGAGCACGGCGGCGAGGCCGAGCAGGGGTAGTCCGAGCCGGTACAGGTCGAAGCCGGAGCCGAGCGTGACCAGGCCGCGGACCGGTGCGCCGGCGGCGATCGCCGCGCGGGCGAACTGGCCGCCGCGGCTGTGCGCCACCACGTGCACGCCGGCGCCGGTGTCGGCGCGCTCGACGGTGCGGCGCAAGGCGTCGACGCTGCGCCCGCCGCACCCCATGCCCACCCCGGTCGTATGGGGCGTGACGTCGTAGCCGAGCCGGCCGAGCCACCCATGCATCGGCCGCAGGCCGGCGTCGGTGGTGCCGAAACCGCCCACCAGCACGAGCGGACCGCTGCCGAGCCACGCCCGGCGCAGCGGAGGATCGGGCTGCGCGCGGTGCAGCAGGGCCCCGCTGACCAGGCTCACCCGGGTTCCGAGTGCGGCGAGACCGTCGAGCACGCCGACGGCGGCCGACTCCGTGACGTCACCGCCGGCGGTCGCCTCGAGAGTGCTCACCACGTCAGGCCGTGCTCCCTGTGTCCTCCTTGCCCGAGAGCTCACGCAGGAGCTCGTGGCAGCGGGCGGCGCGCCGCGAGTCCTCCGCCATGACGTCCTCGAAGAAGGACGCGACGTCGTCGTACCCGGCGTTGCGGGCGTCGCGGACGTACTGGCCGTAGTCGTGCCCGGCCTTGAGCGCGTGGTACTGCACCGACACGAGGTCGTACATCACGTCGCTGAAGCCGGTCTCCCCGGTGGCCATCAGGCTCACCTCCCGGTCGTCGGATCGTGCGGACCGGGAGCACGTACCCGCCGGGAAGGGCTCGAACCGCGGTGGGGCGCTCCGGGGGGCACGCGGTGCCGGGGCGTGACGTGGAGGAGCCCTGCCGAGCGCACGCGCCGGCAGGGCTCCTCGTGCACCGGGAGCACCACCTCCCGGCGCGTCGGGCGCCCACCACGGCTGTCCAGCGCCCGCCGGTCCTGTGCCCCCGGAGCGGCCGGTCAAACGCGCCGTTCGGCCTCCAACCGCGGGGCGAGGGGTCTACGGGGCAGGGCCCCGGTTGCGGCGACGAACTCGGCGACCGTGCGCAGCTTCGTGTTGAGCTGTTGCGAGGTGCGGCGCAGCTCCTCGAAGGCGGCGTCGCGCGAGAGCCGCCGGCCGGCCATGAGGATGCCCATCGCGACGCCGATGTCGCGGCTGCTCTCCAGTGCCCGGTCGAGGTCGCGCGCGTGTTCCTTCTCCCGGGCCGCCACCATCGCCAGCGCGGCGTGCCCGGCCAGCAGGGCGCCCAGCGCGAAGGACCGGTGGTCGAAGGCCTCGACCTCGCAGGAGTAGAGGTTGAGCGCACCGATCGTGTCCTCGCGCACGAACAGCCGGAAGGACAGCATGCTGCGCACGCCCGTCTCCTCGACCGCGGCCTTCGCGAAGTCCGGCCACCGCTCCTCCGTGGCGAGGTCGCCGGTGCGGTAGGGCACCTGTGTCTCGATCGCCTGCAGGCACGGCCCCTGCCCGGTCCGGTACTGCACCTCGTCGACCCGTTCGGGCAGCTCGTCCGTGGCGGCCACGGTCCGGATCGGGCCCTGCGCCCGGACGAGCGACATGGCCGCATGCCGGCACCCGGGCACGGTGCCGACGGCGACCCGCGTGATGCGCTCCTGCGTCGCCACGCGCCCGTCCTCGGCCTCGAGCTGGCGCGCGACCTGCAGCAACAGCCGGGCAAGCGTTTCCTGATCCGTCTGGGCCACGGGCCCGTGTACCCGGTGGCGACCCGCCGACACGTCGCCCCCGGTAGCGACCGGACCACCCGGCGCGATCTCCTCCGCGGACGACCGATGAGATCGTCGACGGGCGGCGGTCCACCGCTCGACGACACGACGCGCGGGCGACGGCACCGGACCGCCCGCCGAGCAGGAGGACACCATGGGGCGCATCAAGGTTCACGAGTTCACCACCCTCGACGGCGTGATCGGCGCCCCGCTGTGGACCCTGGACTACGGGTTCACCGACCAGCTCGGCGCCGAGATCGGCGGCCTCATGAGCTCGTGCACGGCGATCCTGCTGGGCCGCACCACCTTCCAGGAGTTCGCCCCCGCCTGGTCCGGCCGTACGGCCGAGGACGACCCGGGCGCGCCGTTCTTCAACGAGTCCCCCAAGTACGTCGTGTCCGGCACGCTGGAGACGGCCGACTGGAACAACTCCACGATCATCGGCCGGTACGACGCGGACACGATCCGCGGCCTCAAGGCCCGGGTCGACGGCGACCTCTACGTCAGCGGCAGCGGCACCCTGGTGCGCGCCCTGCTCGCCGACGGCCTCCTCGACGAGCTGCACCTGTTCGTCTACCCGCTCGCGGTGGGCGAGGGGCCGCGGTTGTTCCCCGCGAACGGGCCGCGGCGCGCGCTCTCCCTGGCCGGCTGCACCGGCCTGGACAACGGCGTGGTGCACCTGACCTACGCCCCGGAAGCCCCGGTCACGGGCTGACCCTCCCTCACCCGGGACGCCCCAGCTCGACGAACCGGAGCACCAGGGCCAGCTGCGAGCGGTAGTCCACGGTGTGCGGCGCCCGCTCGTGCCTGCGCCACAGCGTGTTCAGCTCCTCGCGGCCCAGACCGTCGGCCTTCTCGAGCACCGCACGCACCTCGGAGTCGTCGACCGGGCGGCCCCGGAGGGCGGCGAAGGCACGCACGAGCGCCGCACGGTCGGGGTCCATCCCGTGCGGGGGGCGCGACGAGTCGCGGGGGCCGGCGTCCACGACATCCAGGTTAGGCCGGGGGTACGACGAAAACGGCTGCGCGACAGCGCCGTCGGGCACCTCCCGGCCCCCGCCGAGGGGTTGCCGGGGCCGGGAGGTCCCGTCGTGGGGCCGGGCACGCCCGCCCGCAGCGACGCCGACAGGAGATCACGACGCCCGGCCCGGCCGCAGCCCGGCGCGCCCTGCTCACAGCGAGTCCATGAGGTCGCCCGGGCGAGCGGAACCGTTGCGCGGCAGGAGAACGGGCCGGGCGGGGGCGGAGGGGACGCGCCACGCCCGGCCCGAGGTCGGTCCCGGGACCAGGGGTTCAGGGACGGTCGAGGAACGTCTCGACGACCTCGTTGAACGCGGGCGGGTTCTGCAGGAACGGGAAGTGCGAGCTCGCGACCTCGCGGGGGAAGACGTGCAGCGCGGCGCCGGGGACGCGCTCGGCGATGTAGCGCTGCGACGCCGGGTCGACGTGGCTGCCCTCGCAGCCGATGACCAGGGTCGGCCGGTCCAGGCGGGGCAGCACGTCCCGCCAGTCCTGGGCGCAGTGGTCCCAGAGCAGCGGGACGCCGGCGTGCGGCGGGGTGAGCGCGATCTGCTCCTCGACGAACGCCCACAGCTCCGGGTCCACCTCCCCGCCGAACATGCCACGCACGAACTCCTCCGTGGCCTTGGCCCCCTCGGGCCCGTGCAGCGCCTCGCCGAGTGACAGCAGGGCGGAGACGTCGAAGATCGCGCCGCTGTCGGCCTGCGCCTGCGGGGACATCCACGGAACGGCGGCGACCGCGGCCGGCTGGTCGACGGCCACGAACCGGCGGATGCGGCCGGTGCCGTACTGGTCGACGAAGCTCCACCACACGGACACGCCCATCGACCAGCCCAGGACGTCGGCGCGGGCGATGCCGAGGTGGTCGAGCAGCTCGTGGGCGTCGCGCGCGAGGCGGGCGATCCGGTAGCCGTGGTGGGGCTTCTCCGACGTGCCGTGCCCGCGCTGGTCGAGCGTCACCACCCGGCGCCGCGGGGCGAGGCCCTCGACCTGGTGGCGGAACATCGCCTGGGTCTGCCCCCAACCGTGCAGCATCACCAGCGGCGGGGCGCTCCCGGCCGGGCCCGTGTCGCGGTAGGCCAGCTCGACGCCGTCGGACGTGCGGAAGGTGCTCATGGGTCGCTCCTGCAGCGGTGAGGGAGGGCCGGGGTGGCGGGGACGGGGGTCAGGCGGCCCGGACGTGCAGCCCGCCGTCGACGGGGAGCAGCGTGCCGGTGATGTAGGCGGCCTCGTCCGAGGCGAGGAACAGCGCGGCGTGCGCGATGTCGTAGGGGCTGCCCATCGCGCCGGTCGGGCTCAGCGCCGCACGCTCGGCCCGGACGTCGGCGACCGTCCGGCCGCCGGCGAGCTGGCGGTACACGAGCGGGGTGTCGATCAGCCCCGCGAGGATCGCGTTCACCCGGATCCCGCGGTCGGCGTACTGCACGGCCAGGCTGCGGGTCAGCTGGTTGACGGCGGCCTTCGCGGCGGCGTAGGCGGGATACGGGTAGCCGGTCCAGCGGATCGAGGCGGTCGACGAGACGTTGACGATCACGCCGCCGTGCCGCAGCAGGTGCGGGATCGTCTTCTGGGCGCTGAGGAAGACGCTGTCCAGGTTCACCGCGAGGGTGGCCCGCCACTGCTCGAGAGTGAGCTCCTCGGGCCCGCCGAGGCAGGTCACGCCCACGTTGTTGTGCACCACGTCGAGCCGGCCGGTCCGCCGCAGGGCCTCCGACACCGCCGCCTCGACCTGGTCCGGGTCGGTGGCGTCGGCGACGACGGCGTGGCCCGTGCCGCCGGAACGCCGGATCTCGTCGACGGTGCGGACCGCCGCGTCGGCGTCCCGGTCGACGACGACGGTGGCCGCCCCGTGCCGGGCGAAGGTGGTCGCGGTGGCGAAGCCGATGCCGACGGTGCCTCCGTCCTGGCTCCCGTGCCCACCGCCGAGCACGAGCGCCGTCCGACCGGCCAGCCGGGATCGGTCGACCGGTCCGGTGCCGTGCACGGTCATCGCTGCTGCCGCCTCCTCGGGTTCCGGGCCCTGGGCCGGGCCGCTCGGGACGAGTCTCGCGGCGCCCCGGCACCGCCCGCTACGGACGGGCGCCGGAACTCACGCCGCAGAGTTCCACGGTCTGTAGGAAGATCAGCGGTCCGGCCCGGTCAGCTCGGCGACCAGCAGCCCCGTGTGCAGGAGCAGCCGGTTGCCGCCGTCCTGCAGGTCCAGCCCGGTGATCTCGGCGATCCGCTCGAGCCGGTAGTAGAGCGAGGTGCGGTGCAGGTGCAGGGCCTCGGCCGTGCGGGGCATCGAGCCGCCGTGGTCGAGGAAGGCGCGCAGCGTCTCCACCAGCCGCGGTGCGCTCCGGTGCCGGAGCAGGCGGACCACGGGCTCCGGGACCAGGTCCGGCCCCAGCACCTCGTCGGGCAGCTGCAGCAGGAACCCGTACGGGCCCAACGCCTCCCAGCACGCGACCGGGCCCAGCCCCGGCACCGCCCGAGCGCCGCGGGCCGCCGCCCGGGCCTGCCTGCCGGAGCGGGAGGCCGCGCGCAGGCCGGCCACGACCCCGCCGACGCCCGCCACGACCCCGCTCGTCCGGTCCGGCCCCCCGCGCCCGTCCGGGCCGGCCGGGCCGCCGAGGAGCCGACCCGCGGCCGCGACCATTCGCTCGGCCGTGCCCACGACCTCGGCGGGATCGAGGTGGGCGCCGACCTGGACCAGGGTGCCGCCACCCGGGGCGAGCGCCGCGAGCGACCGGTGCGGGTGGCGGTGGGCGGCGGAGTCGAGCACCACGCGCAGCGCCGTCGCCACCTCCGGGCGTGCGGACCCCGGCGCGAGCAGAACGGTCACGACGGCCTGCGCGGCGTCGGCCGGCAACCCCGCGGCCGCCGCGGCGGACACGGCTTCCCCGCGGTCGGGGACGTCGTCGCCGAGCAGGCCGGCGACGAGCCGGTCCCGCGCGGCCCGGTCCTCCTCCGGCTGCTCGTCGCGCGCCAGCAGCGCCGCCGCGACCGCCGCGACCTCCTCGGTCCGGCGGAC
Source organism: Pseudonocardia kujensis (assembly GCF_021283305.1). Taxonomy (GTDB): domain Bacteria; phylum Actinomycetota; class Actinomycetes; order Mycobacteriales; family Pseudonocardiaceae; genus Pseudonocardia; species Pseudonocardia kujensis. Next base: position 21,348 of record NZ_JAJSOK010000087.1, on the reverse strand, counting down.
CTGCGACCCGGTGAGGCTCCGGTCGGCGTCGATCACCATGAGCAGGCCCAGGAGCTCGCCGCCGTGCCGCACCGGGACGCACAGCCGCGGCCGCAGCCCCAGGTCCGGCCGCTCCGGCACGACGCCCGCCCGCGACCACCCCGCGACCCCCTGGTCCAGGACGTGCCGCGCGACCTCCGCCCCGGCGTCGCGCTGGAGGACGGCACGGACGCGAACCTCGTCCTCGTCGCCGAAGTGCCGACTGGTCACGAGCATCCGCACCACCGGGTCGTTCACCACCACCGAGCGGCCCAGCTCGTCGGCCAGCTCGTCGACGACGGCCTGCAGGTCCGCCCCGGCCCGGCGTGCCCCGCTCTCCGCCATCCGCGTCCCCGCCCTTCCCGGCGCGCCCGTGGTCACCGCCGCCGAGGGTCAGGATGCCGGACGGGCCCGGCGCGGCCCGCGTCACGTCGACTCGAACTGATGTTCGAGCATCTGCTATGGTCGACGGGCGCGCGGCGGCCGGGGTAGGGGAAGTACGCCGGCCGCCGCGCCTCCTTCCCCTGCGCGACACCGCCGCCACCGCCACGACTGCCCACACGGCTTCGGCGGAGCGCTCCCGTACCGCGATGGCCCGGCTGATGCCCGCGGACGTGCTGGAGCCCCGCAGTGCTCACCGCACCGGGGTGACCGCAGGTCGGGCGCCGCGCCGCGGGTCCGGCGCCGGCTCAGCGGACCGCGCCGGCCTCCGCCAGCGAGCCGACGATGTCGAACCCGTCGATCAGGGCGAGCACCCGCCGCAGCGAGCCCGCGTCCGGTGCCACCACCAGCTGCAGGGGGTGGCCGCCCGCGGCCAGCCGCATCCGCAGCCCCGTCAGGCAGCGCACCCCGCAGGCGGCAAGGAATCCGACCCCGGTCAGGTCGACGACCACGCCCTCGACCCCGGGGTCCGCGGCGACCCGCGTCACCACGACCTCGAGCTCGAGGCAGTTGGCCAGGTCGATCTCGCCCGCCAACGCCACCACGGCGACCGGGGCGCGCTGCACCGTCAGCAGCAGGCCCCCCGGCAACGACGTCTCCCACGCTTCCACGGCGCTCCCCACCCACTCGCGCCCGCCGTGGCCTCCGGTGCGGTCCGGCAAGGGGAGTGAGTGTCGCCCCGGAACGGACATCCCGCAACGGCCATCCGGCCCCCGGTCCGCCGACCGGGCCGTCAGGTCGACGGCGTGTCGGTCGCGTCCTCCGGTTGCCCGTACCTCGCCCAGCGCAGGGCCTCCTCGCGCTCGTGGCGTGCCGATTCACGAGCATGCTCGGCCAGGCCGCGGAGCCGGGAGGCGTCGGCCGGGCGCACCTCGGCCGTCTGGTCCAACGTCGACGCCACCGAGTCCTCGACGCTCGCGCGCTGCTCGGCGAGCGCCGCCACCTGCGCCGCCACGCGTTCCCCCTCGGCCCGCAGCCGGTCCGTCTGCCGTCTCAGCGAGGCGACCCGGTCTCCCTGTCCGTCGTCACCGCTCATCGCAACCTCCTCCGCACCTCCGAGGGCGCCCGATCGCACGAACCCGGGTACCTCCGCAGCCGCCGGTCACTCAGTCCGGGCGGGCCTTCGACCGCGGCCGCGTGCGGGCCAGCACGTCCTGGCTCCGCGCGATCTGCTCCTCGCTGCCCCGCACGGCCCGGGCCACCACGGTCGCCGCCTCGACCGTCCCGTCGCGGGCCGCCACGCTCCGGCGCCGCGTGCTCTGGGCCTCCGCCCGGGAGCCCACCTGCTCCCGCTCGACCGCCGCCTGTTCCCGGTCGGCCGCTGCGCCCTCCCGGTCCCCGGCGGAATACAGGCGGTCCCGCGCGGCGGCGGAGCGGTCCAGGGCCGACGCCCGCCGGTCCCCCGCCGCCTCCTGCCACCGGAACTCGCCCTGGGCGACCAGAGCGATCGCCTCGTCGAGAAGGACGTCGACCGCGTCCCGGTCGCGACGCCAGGCCGCGGCGTGCTCGGCCGCACCCGCAGGGTCGTTGCCGGCGTCGCACCGCCGCTCCGCGCGGGCCAGCCGGTCCATCGACTCCAGGAGGTTGCGGCGGATCTCCCACAGGCGGGTGAGCACGCCCTGCACCTGACCTGCCGTCCGGACGTCGCGGGTGCAGGCGTGGCCGTCCCTCAGGTCGGCCTTGGCGTCGCGCTCGTGGGAGGCATGGTCCCGCAGCTCGGCGGCGTCGTCCCGGGCGCACGCCCGCACGTCCCGTCGGTCGGCGGCCGGCCGCGGGTCCCTGGAGCCGTTCCATCCGCCCATCGCGACCAGCTCCTCACACGCCACGAGGTGCGGCGGTGCCGGTGACGACGGTACGGGGTCGGAGGTCCCGGAGCACCCCTGCGCAGGTCCCGGAATCCGGTCAGTCGTCGACCAGCGGGAGCTTGAACATCAGATGGCGGATCTCCGACGCCGGCCGCAACATGGGCGGGTAGCGCATCTCCGCCTGCACCCAGGCGATGATGTCCCGGGCCCGTCGGCGGCTGTTCGCGGTTCCCGACACGACGAAGCCGTCCTCGTCGACGACGGTCCACGTCCACTCGCGGGCGCCGGTCCGCCTGGTCACCGTCAGCTGCACCGAGCCACCGTACGCACCCGGACCGACGGTCCGTGCGGCACCCACCGGTCACGCGGGACGGACGCGCTCCACGAACGGCCCGCAGCGCCCGTCAGTCGTCGGAGCGTCGTTCCCGGAGGAGGAACGAGGCGGTGAGCGCCACGCCGGGGTCGGGGTCGTCGACGAGGCCGGTCAGCACGGCGTGCGCCCGCGGGCCGGGGACGTCGGCGAGTGCGGCCGCCAGGCGCCGACGGGCCGTGCCGGTGGCGCTCGCGAGTGCGCCCGCGAGCCCGTCGGCGATCTCGTCCGCCAGGCCGTGCCGGGTCGCGAGCCCACCGAGGGCATCCGCCGCCTCCACGTCGTCGCGTCCCTCGACGACGAGGGCGACGAGCGCGGGAACGCTGTCCGCCCCACCGCGGGCGGCACGCACGAGCGCGGCGCGACCGCTCACCACCGGGTCGGGATGTCGGAACGCGTCGGCGAGGACTTCGGAGGCGCGCGCCGAGCCGATCTTCACCAGTGCGGCCAGCGCGCGGTGTCGCCGCTCGGCGACCGGCGAGTCCAGGGCCTCCGCCAGGACCGGGACCGCGCCGTCCCCGGTCCGCGCGAGGGCCCAGTCGAGCGCCCCGGCGACATGGGGGTCGGACTCCCCGAGCGCCGCCTCGGCGAGCGGGACGGCATCGCGACCCGCCTCGCCGATGAGCGAGAGGGCGAAGCGCTGACGCGCCGAAGGGTCACCGGCTTCGAGCCCCCGCATCAGGCCGATGGTGCGCAGCACGTCGGACCACGCCTCGGGGTCGCTCGCCCGGACCTGGTCGAGTCGGCGCAGCAGCTCCTCCTCCCGGGCGAGGCGGTCGCGCGTGCGGGCGACGAGCTGCTCGACCATCGCGGCCGGGCTGAACGAGAGGTCGGCGAGCACCTCCGCGATGTCCTGCAGGCTCAGCCCCAACGAGCGGAGGCCCTCCACCTGGAACAGGCGACGGACGTCCTCCTCCGAGTACTGCCGGTACCCGCCGTGCGTGCGCCCGGTCGGCGACACGAGCCCGATGGAGTCGTAGTGGCGCAGCATCCGGGCGCTGATCCCGGACTGCCTGGCGACCTCACCGATCAGCATCCGCTCGCTCCTCGCCGAGCGGCGCCCCGAGCAGCGCGACGATCCGGCGTGCGTCCGCGATCGCGGCCTCGAATCCCTCGTCGGGCTGCTGCACGAGCCGCTTCGTGGCGATCGCGTGCGCGCGCACGCCCGCGTCGCCGGCGGTCGTCGCGCGCTCGACGACGGGCAGGACCGCGACTCCGAGGGCGACGAAGGCGCGGCTGAGGCTCCGCTGCACCTCGCCGTCACCCCGGCCGAACTGCGTGGCGAGCGTCTCGGCGAGACCGGTCTCGCGGCCCTCCGGGACGAGCCCGGCCGCGGTGCGCCATGCCGCGCGGGCGACCTCGTCGTCCTCGTCCGTCAGGAGCGCGGTGGTGATCGCGGGCCACGTGCGCGCGTCGCCGATCTTCGAGAGCGTGTGCAGGGCCTGGCTCCGGGCCTGCGGGACGTCCGACCCGAGCTCGTCCAGCACCCGCTCCACCGTGACCGCGGGGTCGTGCCGGGTGAGCGCCCAGGTCAGCATGTCGCGCACGAAGAAGTCGGGCTCGACCGCGCACCGCTCGACCAGCACCGCGACGTATGCCGGATCCGGGTGCATCCCGGCCGTGAGAGCCGCGTGCAGCCGCATCGACGCGGCAGGCCCCCACAGGGCGGACCTCAACCCGGGGCCGGTCCCTTCGAGCATTCCGGTCATCTCGACCACCTCCGCCCACGATCCAAGACCTTGACACGATGTGAAGGTCAAGCTCGCTCGCGCTCGGCGGGTCAGCGCGGCTCGTCGCCTCGCTCCGGCGCCTCGTTGCGGTGGGCCGGTGCCGGGCCGCGGACCGTGCCGACCACGGCGGCGAAAGGGAGGGCGTGATCGATCCTGCAGGCCGAATCAGGCCTGTGAGCTGGGGAGAAGCTCCTCCGACTGGACTCGAACCAGTAACCCTGCGATTAACAGTCGCATGCTCTGCCAATTGAGCTACGGAGGACCGCCGGTCCGCGAGCGGCGACCCGCTCGCTGACAGGGGAAACCCTACAACACGGGTCCCGGGCCCCTCGGCACCCCCCTCCCCCGCCCTGGGCGAGCCGTCGGCCGGGGTGCTGGGGCAGGATGGGGACCCCGATCACGACCGTCCCGCCGTGGAGGCGACATGCTGAAGTTCCTGCTGGGTGCCGCGGTCGGCTACGTGCTGGGCGCGAAGGCCGGTCACGAGCGCTACGAACAGCTGCACCGCACCTACCAGCGCGTGGCCGACCATCCCGCGGTCCAGGGCGCCGCAGGCGTGGTGCGCGCCCGTGTCGAGGACGTCGTGAAGGGCGGCTCGCACGACTCCGGCTCGAACGGGCCGGCGCGCTGAGCCGAGCCCGTCCCCCGCGCGGGGCGGGGCTGTACCTGCGGCGCGTCGAGATCGACGAACCCGAGGCGGGCTGGGACCGCTATCCGTACGCGCTGCCCGTGGTCGCCGCCCTGCGCGGGCGGCGGTTGGAGTTCGGCCCGGGCGTCACGTTCCTGGTGGGCGAGAACGGGTCCGGCAAGTCGACGCTGGTCGAGGCGATCGCCGTCGCGGCCGGGTTCAACGCCGAGGGCGGCTCGCGGAACTTCGCGTTCGCCACCCGGGCGAGCGAGTCCGCGCTGGGCGGCTCGCTGCGGATCGGGCGGGCGCCGGGCAAGGAGCGCTCGTCGTTCTTCCTGCGCGCCGAGTCGTACTACAACGTCGCCACGGAGCTCGAGCGGCTCGACGCCGAGCCGGGCGGTGCGCCGCTGCTGCCGGCCTACGGCGGCGTCTCGCCGCACGAGCGCTCGCACGGCCAGTCCTTCCTCGACCTGCTCACCCACCGCTTCCGCCCGCGGGGGCTCTACCTGCTCGACGAGCCCGAAGCAGCCCTGTCCACGAACGGCCAGCTCGCGGCGCTCGCGCGCATCCAGGACCTGACCGTCCAGGGCTCGCAGTTCCTCGTCGCCACCCACTCGCCGATCCTGCTGGCCCTGCCGGGCGCCCGGATCCTCGAGATCGGCGACGACGGCGGTCTGCGCACCGTCTCCTACGACGACGCCCTGCCCGTCCGCACCACCCGTGACTTCCTCGCCGACCCCGACCGGACCCTGCGTCACCTGCTCGGCTGATCCGGCCCGCTGCGGAAGGTCCGCCGGTACGCCGTCGGTGAGACGCCGAGCTCGGCCTGCAGGTGCAGCCGCATCGACCCGGCCGTGCCGAACCCGGCCTGCTGCGCGACGTCGTCGACCGACAGGTCGCTCTCCTCCAGCAGGGTGCAGGCCCGCTCGACGCGCTGCCGGGTGAGCCACTGGCCCGGTGAGGTGCCCATCTCGTCGCGGAAGCGGCGGGTGAAGGTGCGGGTGCTGGTGGACTCGCGCGCCGCCAGCTCCCGCAGCGTGACCGGCCGGTGGAGGTTCTCCAGCGCCCACGTCCGCGCCCGGGCCGTCGACGACACCGCGGGCTCGGGCACGGGGCGGCGCAGGTACTGGGCCTGCCCGCCGTCGCGGTGCGGCGGGACGACGGTGCCGCGCGCGACCTCGTTGGCCACCGCGGCGCCGTGGTCGGTGCGGATCATGTGCAGGCAGAGGTCGATGCCGGCGGCCTCGCCCGCCGACGTCAGCACGCCGTCGGACTCGGTGTAGAGGACGTCGGGATCGAGGTCGACCTCGGGGTACAGCTCGCGGAACCGGGCGGCGCACCTCCAGTGCGTGGTGGCCGGGCGCCCGTCGAGCAGCCCGGCCGCGGCCAGCACGAACGAGCCCGTGCAGATCGACGCGATCCGCGTGCCGGGCCGGATCCGGGCGAGCGCCCCGGCGAGTCCCGGGGGCGGCGGCGCCGGCGCGTAGTCGAGGTCCGACGCCGGGACGATCACGGTGTCGGCCGTGTCGAGCACCTCCGGCCCGTGCTCGACGAGGACGGGGAAATCGGCGTCGGTGCGGACCGGGCCGGGCACGAGCGCGCAGGTCAGGACCTCGTAGAGCGGCCGGTCGGCGGCGTCGCGGGCCTGCCCGAACAGCCGGTGGACGATGCCGAGCTCCATCGGCAGGAGCCCGTCCCGCACGAGAACCGCCACCCGGTGCCGTTCGGTCGCCATGGCCCGATCCTCGCACATGCTGTCCATCGGGCCACTGGTTCGCGCGGCCGGCCGTCCGCAGGATCGAGACATGGACGTTCTGTGGGTGGTCGCGCATCCGGAGCCGCGCTCGTTGACCGGCGTGCTGGCGGCGGAGGGCCGGGCCGCGCTGGAGGAGCAGGGGCACGAGGTCGCGGTGTCCGACCTGTACGCGATGCGCTGGAACCCGGTGCTGACCAGGCTGGACTACGGGCTCGACGGCGAGGAGCGGCTGGTGGTCTCCGCAGCCGCGCGGCGGGCGTTCGACGCCGGGACCCTGCCGCCGGAGGTGCGGGCCGAGCAGGACAAGCTGCGCCGGGCGGACGCGCTGGTGCTGCAGTTCCCGCTGTGGTGGTTCGGGATGCCCGCCATCCTCAAGGGCTGGGTGGACCGGGTGTTCGTCGACGGGTTCGCCTACGGGGTGCGCGGCCCGGACGGGCGCACGCGCCGCTACGGCGACGGGGTGCTCGCGGGCAAGCGAGCCCTCGTCGTCACGACGACAGGAGGCCCGGACCCGGTGTTCGGGTCGCGCGGGATCAACGGGCACGCCGAGGAGCTGCTGTTCCCGCTGTTGCACGGCACGCTCTTCTACGCCGGGGCCACCGTGCTGCCACCGCTGCTGGTCCCCGGGGCCGATCGGTTCACCGAGGCGGACGGTGCCCGGGCGGTCGCGGCGCTGCGCGAGCGGTTGACGGGCCTCCGGACGGACGCGCCGCTCCCCTTCCGCCCGCAGCACGGTGGCGACTACGACGAGCACCTCGTCCTGCGCCCGCACCTCGCGCCCGGACGGACGGGGCTGGCGGTGCACACCGCCGACGCCCCCGAGGTCCGTGCGGCGGGTTGACCGGCGAGCGGACCCGGCGGCTCGCCCGCGAGGGCGGACACCACGGCGTCCGGGCCCAGCCGCCGCGCCCGCCCGCGCAGCCGGCCGAGCTCGCGCGCGACGTGACCGGCCGGCCCGCCGTCCGCCACCCCGATCCGGGGGCCGCGAGCCCGCAGGCCCCCGCGCCCGTCCCGATGTCCGCGTCGACCAGGTCGCCGATCGGCGCCGCGATCCGGACGACGACGTCCCGCGGTGCGGCCCCACGTCGCGCAGGGCCGCGGGCAGCTCGTCGCGATCGTCACGCCCGTCCCTCCACCGGTCGAGCGGTCGGGTCGCGCTGCCGCCCCGGTCGCGGGCGTCGCGCCCGTTCCCGAGGGACCGGGGGGCGGGCCGACCTCCCCCGGCCGATGCCCGGAGGGTGACCGGACGGAGATCACCTCAGCAGGGTTCGCGCACGGACGCGGAGGGTGCGGCCCGTGGTCTGGCCGCACCCGGGACCGAGGTGAGAGGCGCAGCGTTCACCGCGGAGTTCAGGGCTTGCGTGCGACCGCGAAGAGCCGGCGGAAGGGGAACCAGGTGGACCCGTCGGCCGAGGCCGGGTAGGCCGCCCGGAGGCGCGGCGCGAGCCGCGCCTCGAACCGGGCGTAGTCCTCCGCCCCCAGCGCGTCGCGCACGGGGCGCAGAGCGGTGCCGCTGATCCAGCGCAGCACCGGGTCGTCACCGGTGAGCCGCTGCAGGTAGGTCGTCTCCCAGACATCGGCGATCGCGCCCGTCGCGGCCAGGAGCTCGGCGTACTCCGCCGGCTCGGCCACCGCGGCCTCGCTGCGCAGCACGATCGGCTGCTCCCACTCCGCGGCCAGCTCGCGCACCAGGGCGTGCGAGGGGGCGGAGAAGTTGCCCGGGACCTGCATCGCGAAGGTCGCGCCGTCCGGCAGCGCCGCGATCCAGCGCGGGATCAGCTCGGTGTGGGTGGGCACCCATTGCAGCACCGCGTTGGTGACCACGAGGTCCGTGTCCGGGGCGGGGGTCCAGTCCTCGGCGGCCTGCAACCGGGCGTCGACGCCGGCGGCGCGGGCCGCCTCGACCATGTCCGGCGAGGAGTCGAGGGCCTCGACGACGGCGCCCGGCCACCGTGCGGCCAGCACCGGGGTGAGGTGCCCCGGCCCGCAGCCGAGGTCGACGACCCGGCGCGGGCCGGTGGTGCGCACCCGGGCCAGCAGGTCGTGGAACGGCCGGGAGCGGTGGTCGTCGAAGTCGAGGTAGAGGGCGGGGTCCCAGGTGGTCGCCATGCGGTCCTCGCAGGTCGGCGGGCGTCGAGAAGAGTCGGACGCGGTGTCGCTCAGGGGTCGGGGTGGATCTGGCGGATCGTGCCGTCCCGCCCCGGGACGCGGCGTTCGAGCACCCAGGCCGCACGCCCGTCCGGCATGGTCGCGCGTTCGCGGGAGGCGATCGAGCCGGTGACGCGCTGGTGCACGGCCTGCGGCACCTTGCCGGGCTCGCCGAGCGGGAAGCGCCGCGGCGGCCCGTCGTGCAGCAGGAACGCCTTGCCGAGGTCCTCCTGCGTGGCCACGACGAAGGTCATCGCGCCCTCGGCCCAGGCCGCCTTGCTGACCAGGTGCCAGCCGACCCGCTCCGGTTCGCCGGGGAACCACACCCCCCGGTTGGTGACGACGAGGTGTCCCCCGCGCACGACGTCCGCCGTCGCGACCACGTGCTCTTCCGCCTCGAGCTCGCCGGCGAACCCCTCCGGGAGTTCCTCCTTGCCGAGCAGCCGCGCCAGGATTCGCATTATGGTTCCATAATGTCGGAAAAGGACGCGAAAATTCGCATTATGGTTCCATAGTGCGTCTTCGGGGGCGTCATCGGTGGGCTCCGGACGCCTGCTCGCGCAGCGCGATCTTGTACTGCTCGAGCGGGACGAGGTCGCCGAAGAGCTCGTTGTAGAGCTCCGGGTCCTCGGTCGGGTTGGTGCGCTGCAGCCGGGACTTGACCTCGGCGATCTGGGCCTCGACCAGCGCGAGCTTCACGCCCGCGAGCACGCTGCCCACGTAGCGGGCCTCGTCGCCGAGCTTGCGCGGCAGCTCCAGCGGCTCCACGGCCAGCTCGCTGAGCAGCTTGCGCTCCTCGGGGCCGCACTCCGCCGTGACCGCCTCGATCCACGCCGGACCCTCGATGCCCGCACACACTCCGCCGGCTTTCTGGACGGCGACATGCACCGCGGCGAACGCCGGATGGGTGAAGACCTGCTCGGGCAGCTCGTCGTAGGCAGGGCCGGCCACGGCCGGGATCTGCAGGGCCGACTTGAGCGCCTCGCGCTGCAGGTGCAGGCGCGGGTCGTCCCGGCGCGGCGCCGCGACCGGTTCCGGACGGCGACCGCGCGGGCGCTCGGGGGCGACCCCGGCCTCCTCGCGCACCCGCCGCACGACCATGGCGATGTCGTCCCAGCTGGTCCAGCCGGCCAGCCTGCGCGCGTACTCGTCCCGCAGGTCCTCGCGCTTGATCCGCGCGACGAGCGGGACGGTCCGCTGCAGCGCCGCGACCCGGCCCTCGGCGGTGTCGAGGTCGTGCTCGGCGAGGATCGAGCGGATCGCGAACTCGAACAGCGGCTCGCGGCGGGCGACCAGGTCGCGGACCGCGGCGTCGCCGTGCGCCTGGCGGAGCTCGCACGGGTCCTGCCCGTCCGGCGCGATGCAGACGAAGGTCTGCGCGGCGAAGGACTGGTCGCCGTCGAACGCCTTGAGCGCGGCCGCCTGGCCCGCCGCGTCGCCGTCGAAGGTGTAGATGACCTCGCCGCGGTCGAAGGAGTCGTCGCCCAGGAGCCGGCGCAGCACGGTGATGTGCTCGGAGCCGAAGGCGGTGCCGCAGGAGGCGACGGCGGTGGGGACGCCGGCGAGGTGCATCGCCATGACGTCCGTGTAGCCCTCGACCACCACGACCTGCCGGCGCTTGGCGATCTCGCGCTTGGCCAGATCCAGGCCGAACAGCACGTGGGTCTTGCGGTAGACCGGCGTGTCGCTGGTGTTGAGGTACTTGGCCTCGATGCCGTCGTCGTCGAACAGGCGCCGGGCCCCGAAGCCCACGACGTCGCCGCCCAGGTCCCGGATCGGCCAGACCAGCCGGCGGTGGAAGCGGTCGATGTGCCCGCGGCGCCCCGGCTTCGACAGCCCTGCCCGCTCCAGCTCGTCGAGCGAGAAGCCCTGGGAGAGCAGGTGCTTGGTGAGCTTGTCCCAGCCCGCGGGGGCGTAGCCGCAGCCGAACTGCTCGGCGGCGTTCGCGCCGAACCCGCGCGTGGTGAGGAACTGCATCGCGGTGGCGCCCTCGGGCGTGCGCAGCTGGGCCGCGTAGAACTCCGCGGCCTTCTTGTTCGCCTCGAGCAGCCGGGTGCGGGTGCCGCGGTCCCGCTGGACGCTCGAGCCGCCGCCCTCGTAGGTGAGCCGCACGCCCACCTTGTCCGCCAGCCGCTCGACCGCCTCGACGAAGCCGATGTGCTCCATCTTCATGACGAAGTCGATCGCGCTGCCGCCCTCGCCGCAGCCGAAGCAGTGGAACGTGCCGTGGGTGGGCCGGACGTTGAACGACGGCGTCTTCTCGTCGTGGAAGGGGCACAACCCCTTGAGCGAACCCGCGCCGGCCCGGCGGAGCGCGACGTACTCGCCGACGACCTCCTCGATCCGGGTGCGGTCGCGGACCTCCGCGATGTCGCTGTCCCGGATCCGGCCTGCCACGGCCCCGAGTCTAGGCGCGCCCGCGCCCCGCGGTCCCGCCGGTCGCCGGACGGGCGCGGAGAGCCGCGGCGCAGGTCGGTCGACGCGCGGTCTCGCGCCCCGCCCAGCCGAGCGCCGATGGCTGGGTGAGCCGGCCAAGATCACTGATCGTGGAGGGAGGAGGTCGAAAAAAGTCTCTCCGCGTCTACTGGCGACGATCCTGGTCGGGGCGGTGGAGGGCTGGCGGGCGGAGGGCTGGCGGGCGGAGGACTGCCGGGCGGAGGGCTGGCGACCGGAGGGCTGCCGGCAGAGGAGTGCCGGCAGAGGACTCCCGGCAGAGAACTGCCGGCGGAGAACTGCCGGCAGAGGACTCCCGGCGGAGAACTGCCGGCGGAGGCCTGCCGGCGGAGGCCTGCCGGGGAGATGACTGCGGGGCAGGGGGCCTGCGGGCAGAGGGCTGCGGGCAGAGGGCTGCGGGCCTCCTGACCCGGATCCGGGATCACGGCAATGCAGTCACGCCTCGGATCGCCCCGCGCCGAAGAACCGCCGCGAGTCGTCACCGTCCCGCCTCGCCCACCGAGACCGGGCAGCGACCCGAGGCAAGATCACCGCTTCTGGGCGGAAGGCGACGATCCAGACCTCTCAGCCGCGAGATCGTCATCCGCGGACGCGGAGCGACGATTTTCCTCCCGCACCGCCACAAGATCGTCCCTCTTGGACCTGGAGCGACGATTTCCGACCCTCTGCGTCCACGAGTCGTGATCATGGGCAGTGGCGGCGCTCTGATCGCCCGCGCCGGGGAACAGCCGCGAGTCGCCACGATCCCGCCTCGCTCACCGAGGCCGGGCAGCGGCCCGAGGCAAGATCATTGCTTTCGGACGTGGAGCGACGATTCCTGCTCTCTCGGCCGCAAGATCGTCGCTCCTGAGCGCTGAGCGCGAAGCGACGATGTCCACCCGCTCCGCCCGCAAGATCGTCGCTCCAGGGCGCGGAGCGACGATGTCCACCCGCTCAGCCCACAGGATCACCCCTCTTGGGCGCGAAGCGACGATTTTCACCCGCTCAGCCCGCAAGATCGTCGCCCCTGGGCGCGAAGCGACGACTCCCACCCGCCCCGCCCACAAGATCGTCCCTCTTGGACGCCGAGCGACGATTTCCGACCCTCTGCATCCACGAGTCGTGATCATGGGCTGGGCGGCGGCGCTCCGATCGCCCCGCGCCGACGACGAGCCGCGAGACGCCACCATCACGCCTCGCCACCGGGGCCGGGTGGCGACCGCGACAAGATCATCGCTCCTGGACGCCAGTTGCGCGGTCGGGAGTGAGCGCGAGGTCAGCTGAAGCGGGAGACCCGGCGCTGCAGCGGGATGACCGGGGCGAGGGCGGTGCGCTGGATCGGCAGGCCGATCTCCCGCGCCGCGCCCCGGACCGTCAGCGTGCGCCGGCCCTGCTCGGGCGCCGCGGCCGGCTCGGCCGGCTCGGCGTCGACGGGCCCGGCCTGCGCGGGGACCTCCACCCCTGCCGACGTGTTCCCGCTCCCCTGCACCGGCACGTCCGCCCGCGGTGCCGACCCCTCCGGCGACGCCGCGACGGACCCGACGGCAGGGCCGACCGGCAGGCTGCCCACCGCGCCACCGGGGAGTCGCCGCCTGCGCGGGCCGACCAGGTCGACCAGGAGCGGCGCGCCGGCGACCAGGAGCAGCACGGCGATCGCGGCGGCGGCACCGAGCGCGGTCAGCGTGTCGGCGAGGGGCCCGGCGGAGAAGCTCATGCCCTACGAATCTGCCCGGAGAAGCTGAGCGTTACATCAGTCGGACGTAAGAGGACGCGAACAATGCTCCGTCATTCGGGCGAGTGCACGACACGCCGTCGCGACACGCCCACGCAGAGTGCCGCGACGAGGACCGCCACCCCCACCCCGAGCTGCAGCGCGAACCCGACCGTCTGGGCCGCGGCGTCCCCGGTCGGGAACCCGTGCAGGTGGAGGCTGTGGAACACGGCGGGCGGCACCGGCGCGAGGAGGAACGCCAGCAGCACGACGACGGTGACGCGCCGTTCCGGCTGCAGCGCCGCCCCGACCAGGGCGACGGTGAGGACGAGGCTCAGGGCCCCGACGTCGCGCACCAGGTGCTGGTCGTACGGCGGCAGCAGTGACACCCACGGATACCCGGGCGTCGGGAACCCCGCCGCGGCGCACAGCGCCCACGCGCCCACGAAGAGTCGGTGAACGCGAGGTGTCACAGTCCGGCGCGAACCGCCGGCCGCCACGGCCGGCCTCACCCCGCCACCCCCGCGGACCGGAGGTACTGCTCGAAGGTGATCGTGCCGTCGGCGTGCTCCGGCACGAGGTTCGCCCCGCCCCGCACCGCGGCGGCCAGGTTTCCGGGCACCGGGAGGCTCACGACGCGACGGCGCCGGTCGCGGGCGGCGAGCCAGGCCCGGGCGAGGTCGTCGAACGCCCGCACCTGCGGCCCGCCGAGGTCCGCGACCCGGCCGGCGGGCCGGGCCGCGGCCAGGGCGGCGAGCCGCTCGGCGACGTCCCGCACGTCGACCGGCTGGAACGCCACCCCGCGCGGCACCGGCAGGACCCCCGGCACCCGGCCGAGCACGCCCAGCATCCCGGCGACGAGGTCGTGGAACTGCGTGGCCCGCAGGATCGTGTGGGGCAGGCCCGAGTCGGCGAGCAGCCGCTCCACGGCCAGCTTCTGCCGGTAGTAGCCGAGCGGGATGCGGTCGATCCCGACGATCGACACGTACACGAGGTGCGGCGCGCCGTGCCGGCGCGCCGCCTCGACCAGCCGCGCCGAGGTCTCGGCGTCCTTGCGCCCCGTCGCGCAGTGCACCACCACGTCGCAGCCGCGCAGGGCGGCGTCGATCCCCTCGCCCGTCGCGAGGTCGCCGACCACATGTCCGTGCCCCGGCCTGCGGCTGAGCACCCGCGTCGGGCGCCCGTCCGCCCGCAGCCGCTCGACCAGGACCCTGCCGAGGGTGCCCGTCCCCCCGGTGACCAGCGTGTCCGCCATGTCGGACTCCTTCCGTCAGGAGGGGTGACCGGGCAGCGCCTCCGAACGTGACAGCTGCCCCGCGAGGAAGGCGAGCTTGTCCGGGTTCCGCACGAACCGCAGCCCCGTGACCTGTGCTCCCGACCGCGCGATCGCCAGCACGGTGGTGAGCTCCCCGGCCCGCAGGGCGAGCACCGCGGGCTCCCCGTTCACCTGGGCGACCCGCCCCTCCACGCCGGCGGTGAACTTCGCGAACACCCCCGCCAGGAACCGGGCCACCTCGGCGCGGCCGCGCACCGGGCGCCGGGCGGCGCCGACCCGGCCGCCGCCGTCCGACCACGCGACGACGTCGGCCGCCAGCAGGGCCTCCAGCTCGGCGATCTCGCCGTCCCGGGCGGCGGCGAGGAACCGCTCGACGAGCGCGCCCCACGCCGCCGGGTCGGCCTCGGGCGGGTCGGCGGGCGTCTCGGCGAGGTGCCGCCGGGCGCGCGTGTGGAGCTGGCGCGAGTGCGCCTCGCCGATCGCGAGGATCGCCGCGACCTCGGCGTGCGTGTGCCCGAAGGCCTCGCGCAGCACGTAGACCGCACGCTCGAGCGGGGTCAGCCGCTCCAGCGTGACCAGCAGTGCGAGCGACACCGACTCGCGCTGCGCCGCGGTCTCCGCCGGTCCGACGGCGGGGTCGGTCGTGAGGATCGGCTCCGGCAGCCAGGGCCCGACGTAGGTCTCGCGGCGGGCCCGCGCGGAGGTCAGCCTGGTCAGGCAGAGCCGGGTCAGCGCCGTCGTCAGCCAGGCCCCGGGGCTCGCGACGACGGAGTGGTCGACGCCCGACCACCGCAGCCAGGCGTCCTGGAGCGCGTCCTCGGCGTCCTGCGCCGAGCCGAGCAGGCGGTAGGCCAGCCCGAACAGGCGCGGCCGGTGATCCTCGAAGGCCGCCACCGGATCCGTCGCCGTGCTCATGTCGAGAGAGACTGCCATCGCTCCGACCGATGACCGACGGCAGCAGCGCCGGTCCACACCCGGAGGGGAGTCGACATGACCGACGTGCAGGAGATCGTGGCGGAGAAGGCGGCGGAGCTGGTGCGGTCCGGCGGCGAGCGGGGCCTGCAGGTCGCCGCGTACCTCGACGGGCGACCGGTGGTCGACGTGGCCGCGGGCGTCGCGGACCCCGCCACGGGCCGGCCGGTCGAGCCCGGGACGCTCTTCTCCAACTGGTCGATCGGCAAGGGCGCCACCGCGACGCTCGTCCACCGCCTGGTCGACGACGGCACGTTGACCGACGACACCCGCGTCGCCGAGGTGTGGCCGGAGTTCGCCGCCCACGGCAAGGACGCGGTCACCGTGCGGCAGGCGCTCGACCACAGCGCCGGTGTCCCCAGCCTGCCCGCCGGCGTGACGGTCGACGACGTCTGCGACTGGTCCCGCATGGTCGCCGCGCTGGAGCAGGCGGAGCCGTGGTGGGAACCGGGCACCGCCGTCGGCTACCACGCCTACACCTTCGGGTTCCTCAACGGCGAGATCGCCCGCCGGGCGAGCGGCCGCGAGCTCGCCGACCTGCTCGGGGACCTGACGACGGCGATCGGGTTCCCCGGCGAGATCCGCTTCGGCACGGCCGACACCGCCGCCCTGGCCGTGCTCGAGGACGCCCCGATGCCCGGCACGGGCGACTTCACGCTGTCCGAGGACATGCTCCGGGCCGTCCCGTTGGCCCTGTTGCCCACCGCCGCGCTCGGCGCCGACCCGCGGATCCTCGCCGCGGACATCCCGGCCTGGGCCACGGTGTCCGCCCGGGCCCTCGCCCGGATGTACGCGGGCTGGCTCGACGGCACCGTCGTCTCCCGCGACCGGGCCCCGGCCGCGTACACCGAGTCGTCGTCGGGGACGGACCGGGTCTACGGCAACCCGAGCCGGTGGGGCCTCGGGTTCGGCCTGGGACTGCCGTGGGACCAGGAGGGCGCGCCGCGGGTGTTCGGCATGGCCGGGGCCGGCGGGAGCTGGGCGGGGGCGGACCCGGACCGCGGCGTGGCCGTGGCCGTCACGCGGAACGTGATGAGCAGGGACTTCGAGACCGTCCGGGTACTGGTCACGGCGGTGCTCGACGCGGTCCGATAGCCGGGTGGACTTCGAGGAGCTGCGGCCGCACCTGCTGCGCGTCGGGTACCGGATCACCGGCAGCCTGGCCGACGCCGAGGACGCCGTGCAGGAGGCCTGGCTGCGCTGGTCCGCCCACGAGGCGGAGGTGCGTGACCCCCGGGCCTGGCTGACGACCGTCGTCGGTCGCATCTGCCTGGACCGGCTGACCTCGGCCGCCGCGCGGCGCGAGAGCTACGTCGGGCCGTGGCTGCCCGAGCCGCTCGTCACCGCACCCGACGACGAGGGCCCGCTCGCCGCCGTCGTCCGCGGGGAGGACGTACGGCTGGCCGCCCTGCTGCTCCTCGAGCGCCTGAGCCCGGCCCAGCGGGTCGCGCTGGTGCTGCACGACGCGCTGGGCGAGGCCCACGCGGAGATCGCCGCAGTGCTGGGCTGCAGCGAGGCCGCCGCACGTCAGCACGCCGCGCGTGCCCGGCGGATCGTCGCCGCGGAGGGCGCGCTCCCGCCCCGCGCACCGGCGGCGGCCGAGGAGAAGGTACTGGCCGCCTTCGCGGACGCGCTCGCCCGCGCCGACCGGGAGGCGCTGCTCGGGGTGCTGCACCCGGACGTCGTCCTGACCAGCGACGGCGGCGGCGCGGTGCGGACGGCGCTGCGGCCGGTCGTCGGGGCGGAGTCGATGGTCCGGCTGCTGGCCGGCCTCCTGCGTCAGTACGGCGCCGATCTCCACCCCGCCGGCTGGATCCCGGTGCGGGTCAACGGCGAGCCCGGCTTCGCCACCCCCGGCTCGGCGCGCGTGGCGGCCTCCGCGACGGCGATCACGGTCGTCCTCGACGAGGTGGGCGAGCCCCGCATCGCGGCGGCCCGCCAGGTGATGAACCCGGCGAAGCTGCGCGTGTGGTGGTGACACGTGTCGAGGTGACGCAGTCGTCACGGCGTGTCACCGTGGCGCCACGGCGGCGGGACGGCAGGATCGTCCGGTGCACGGCGCCCGGATCCTCACCGCAGTCCTTCTCGTCCTCCTGACGGCGTCGGGGTGTGCCACCCTCGCCGACCGGTACACGCCCATCGCCGCTCCGGCCGCCCCGGCCGCGGCCCCCACCGGCACCGCCGCACAGGCCCTCGAGAAGCTCGCCGTGAAGGGCCGGGCCCCCAAGACCGGGTACGCCCGCGACCAGTTCGGACCGAGCTGGTCCGACGTCGACCGCAACGGCTGCGACCAGCGCAACGACGTCCTCGCCCGGGACATGACCGGCGAGACGTTCAAGCCCGGCACGCACGACTGCATCGTCCTCACGGGCACGCTCGCCGACCCGTACACCGGGAAGACGATCTCCTTCACCCGCGGCCAGGGCACCAGCGAGGCCGTGCAGATCGACCATGTCGTCGCCCTGTCCGACGCCTGGCAGAAGGGCGCGCAGCAGCTCGACGCGGACACCCGCAAGCGGCTCGGGAACGACCCGCTCAACCTCCTCGCCGTCGACGGGCCGACCAACAACCGCAAGAGCGACGGCGACGCCGCGACCTGGCTCCCGCCGAACCGCGCCTTCCGCTGCGACTACGTCGCCCGGCAGGTCGCGGTGAAGACCAAGTACGCGCTGTGGGTCACCCAGGCCGAGCACGACACCATCGCCGGTATCCTCGCCGGGTGCCCCGGTGAGCCGATCCCGGTGGACGACACCGTTCCCGGCGCGGTTCACTCCTCCGGGGCGTAAGGCCCGGCCCCCGGAAGGCGATGAACCGGGGGACGGGGTTTCACGGCAGTCGGGGGGAACGATGGCCGGGCACGAGAACGGGCACACGGTGCCGCGACAGCGTGGACCGGTGGGCACGCCGTGGGGCCCGCCCGTGGTGCCCACAGGCCCCCCGCGTCACGCCGGCGCACCCCGGCACGCCGCGGCGCAGGTTCCCGCGCCGCGCGACCCGTCCGCCGGCCGGCGCTCCGCCCCGTCCGCCCCGTCCGGCCCGCCGCCCGGCTACGGGGTGCCGGGGTACGGACCGCAGCCCTACACCCCGCCGCTCCCGCCCGCGCCGTCCTCCCGCGTGCCGCGGTGGGTGCTGCCCGCCGCGCTGGTCGCCGTGATCCTCGGGGCCGGCGCCGCGATCGGCGGGATCTCCGCGGCCGCCCTCGCGACCGGCACCGGCGAGACCACGACCGTCGCCGCCGGCACCGGGGACGGCGCCTTCCTGGCCGCGGTGTCCACCCGGCCCGCGCTGGCCGAGGTCCCCCCGGAGACGCTGATCGAGGTCGGCCACGGCGTCTGCTCCTCGCTCGAGGGCGGGGCGAGCCGCGGCGACCTGGTCGCCGCGGCCGTCTCGGCGGGCTTCGGCACCCGGGACGCGCAGGTCCTGGTCGACGCCGCCCGCACCAGCTACTGCCCGGAGACCTGAGCCGCCCGCGGTTCACCGAGCCGCACGCGGCAGGCCGCGTCGAAGCCCTGGTCCACGATGCCGAGCGCGTGGTTCACCCGCGCCCGCTGGTTCTCGACGCCGATCGCCTGGGTCAGCTCCAGCAGCCCGGCCCGGCCGAACTCCCGCTCCAGCTCGGCGACCTGGGCGTCCGTGACGGCGGGCGGGGTGGCGGTCATCGCGTCGGCGTAGGCCACCGCGAGCCGCTCGGCCGGGCTGTAGAGCGGGTCGGTGGCATGGTCGTCGATGCGGCTCAGCCGGTCGACGTCCAGCCCGTCGAGCCGCTGCAGCATGGTGCCGAAGTCCACGCACCACGAGCAGCCGACGACCGTCGCCGTCCGGTACACCGCCAGCTCCCGTACCCGCGCCGGCAGCACCCGCGCCGCGCGCTCGTGGGCCAGCTCGCTCACCAGCCCGGACCAGAACAGCCCGCGGTGGTGCCGGGCCACCGCGAACGGCTCCGGCACCGCGCCGAACCTGCGGCGCGCCAGGCGGTAGACCAGCCGGCCGAGCACACCGGCCTCGGCCTCGGGAACGGCGGGGATGCGTGCCATGTCGTCCTCCTCGGGTCGGGTACCGGGGAGACGCCGTCGCGGCGACGTCCGTGACGCGCTGTGGCTCAGGTCACTCGGCGGTTCGGCACAGGCGCCGGTGCCAGGCGATCGCACCCGCGTCGGTCAGCACCGCCACCTGGTCGACGACGACGCGCAACCGGGCGGCGTCGCCGCCGGCCGCGGCCCACTCCCCCGCCCGGACCGGGTCGAGACTCTCCGGCGCCCCGGCGAGCAGGGCCGCGCCCAGCTCCTTCAGCATCTCGCGCTGGCGGGCCTGCATGCGGAGCCGCTCCGGGTCGCTCATCACGTACCGCAGCGCAACCGCCTTGAGCAGCGCCACCTCCGCCGCCGCCTCGGGCGGGACCACCAGGTCCGCGGTGTAGCGGAGGACCGGACCGTCGCCGTGGGCGTCGAGCGTGGCGTCCGTGGCGGCCCGCACGAACCGCCCGACGAGCTCACTGGTCAGCCGCTTGAGCGCGACGTGGGCGACGGCGGGCGCGGTCGCGGTGTCGAAGCCCTTCACGGCTTCGACGACGGGGAGCCGGGCCAGCTCGGCGGCCGCGACCTCGCAGGCGGCCGGGTCGGCGCCGAAGTGCGTGCCGGCCAGCAGCGCGAGCACGGCGCGCTCCTCCGGGGCGGCGAGCGCCGCCAGGTCGATCCGGCCGGAGAGGATCCCGTCCTCGACGTCGTGGACGGAGTAGGCGACGTCGTCCGACCAGTCCATGACCTGGGCCTCGACGCAGCGCACGTCGCCCGGTGCACCTTCGCGCACCCAGTCGAACACCGCGCCGTCCTCGGCGTAGGCGCCGAACTTGCGCTCCCCGCCGCGGCGCCGCCAGGGGTACTTGCAGCTGGCGTCGAGGGTCGCGCGGGTGAGGTTGAGGCCGCCGGGGTGCTCGCCGGCCTCGTCCACGACGGCGACCTTCGGTTCGAGCCGGGTGAGGATCCGGAGCGTCTGGGCGTTGCCCTCGAACCCGCCGCAGGCCGCGCCGAACTCGTCGAGCGCGCGTTCGCCGTTGTGCCCGAAGGGCGGGTGCCCGATGTCGTGGGCGAGCCCGGCCGTGTCGACGACGTCCGGGTCGCAGCCGAGCTCCTCGGCGATCCCGCGGCCGATCTGCGCGACCTCCAGCGAGTGGGTCAGCCGGGTCCGCGGGATGCCGGTGATCTCGGCGGCCTCCCCCGGCCCCACGACCTGCGTCTTCCCGGCGAGCCGGCGCAGCGCCGCGGAGTGCAGCACCCGGGCGCGGTCCCGGGAGAACGGCGAGCGCTTCTCGGCGCGATGGTGCTCGCCGAGCCCGGACCCCTTGGGCGGCTCGGGGAGCAGGCGGGCGCGGTCGTGGTCGTCGTACCCGTTGCGGGCGGGCACCGGGACCGTCGCGGTCATGGTCGCCGCCCTCAGCCGAGCCCGGTGCTCTCGGTCTCGGCCGAGGCGTGGGTGAGCCGGTAGTAGAGCAGGGCGGCGGTCTCGCGGAGGATGTAGCGCGCCTGCGTCTCCCGGGTCTGGACCACGGGCCCGCTGCGCGTCGGCGAGGTCCAGGCCTCCAGCCCGGAGTCCCGGGCCATCGTGCGGGCCCGCAACGAGTGCCAGGGGTCGCTCACGATCAGGGCGCTGCGCCAGCCGTCCTGGCCCGCCCGCGCCGCGACGGCCTTGAGGCTCCCCAGCGTGTCGGCGCCCTCGGCGAGGGTGGTGATGGCGCTCGCGGGCACGCCGTTGCGCTCCAGGTACCGCGTGCCGGCCTCGGCCTCGGTGTACTCGTCGCCCGCGCGGTTGCCGCCCACGGTGACGATGCGCGGCGCCAGGCCCTCCTCGTACAGCGCCGCGGCGTGCCGCAGCCGCGCGGCGAGGATCGGGCTCGGCTCGCCGTCGTACTGCGCCGCCCCGAGGACGACGACGGCGTCGACCGGCCGGTCCCCGTCCACCCGCGCGGTCTGCCAGACCCGGAACATCGTGCCGCCCAGGATGATCGCGGCCGTGAGCACCGTGCCGACCACCAGGCGGGCGGCCCAGGTCAGCCCGGTGCGGGGG
>NZ_JAJSOK010000086.1 GCF_021283305.1 Pseudonocardia kujensis | reverse complement strand
CTGCCCGGACGGGCAGGTCGGGGAGCGCGCCGGGATCGGCGACGAGGGCGGGCACGGTCGGCAGTGTGCCCGCCGGACCGGTGAGCGACGGCGGCGGGCACAGGGGGGAGGGCTCAGGGGGAGGGGGAGGGCGCAGCGGGGATCACCCACCGGGGAGGGCGCAGCGCGCAGAGCACGGCGGGGGAGGGGCGGCAGGAGCGTGCCCGGCACACGGACGTCCGCCGGCGTGACCGCGCGGGCACGCCGGTCCGGGTGGGTCCCGTCAGACCTCGGTGCCGCTGTCGGCGCGGCGCTGCGTGGTGGCCTCGACCGCCGCGCGGGCGCGGGCCAGGTTGCGGCCGACCAGGGCGAGGATGCCGACGGTGCCGCCGATGCTCAGCACCACCGCCAGCGCACCGCCGGCACCGCCGACCGCGGCCGCCACGATCACGACGATCAGCGCGATCACGGCGAAGACGGCGCGGGCGAGGCGGATCTCGGCGGGTGCCGGGCGGTCGGCGCCGGCGGTGTTCTGGAAGCGGTGGTCGAGATCGGGGAACTGGCCGACCAGGCGCCGCTCGAGCTCCTCGAGCTGCTGGCGTTCGGCATCGGTCAGACGCGGGGGGCGGGACTCCGGGACGCTCACCCCTCCTGCATACCCCTGACATGCGGATCCCGACACTCCAGGGGCGTCGGTGCCCTCACCCGTTCGGTGAACAGCCGCCCGCGAGGGGCGAGCGGCCGGGGCCGAGCGGCTCTATCTTAACGAGCGTTCATCACATATCGTCGCCCCATGAACACCGCTGCCGACTCCTCCCGGGTCGCGGACGCCGCGCGGAAGGTCGTGCAGGAGCACGACCCGACGCGCGTCCCGACACGGGAGTTCCTCGCCGCCTGTTTCGACGCCGGCCTCTCCTGGGTCCACTTCCCCGAGGGCCTGGGCGGCCTCGGCGTCTCCCGCGGCCTGCAGTCCGTGGCCGACGGCATCCTGCAGGACGCGGGCGGCCCCGTCCCGTTCGCCCTGAACCCCATCGGCTACGGGATGGCCGCGCCGACCCTGCGCGAGCACGCCCGGACGGACGAGCTCAAGCGTGCGTGGCTGCGCCCGCTCGCGACCACCGAGAACATCTGGTGCCAGCTGTTCTCCGAGCCCGGCGCCGGCTCCGACCTGGCCGGGCTGGCCACCTCCGCCGTCCGCGACGGTGACGAGTGGGTGGTCAACGGCCAGAAGGTCTGGACGTCGCTGGCGCACCGGGCCCGCTGGGCGCTGCTGCTCGCCCGCACCGACCCGGACGCGCCCAAGCACAAGGGCCTGACCTACTTCGTCGTCGACATGCAGGACCCGGGCGTGGAGACCCGGCCGCTGCGCCAGATGACCGGGCAGGCCGAGTTCAACGAGGTCTACCTCAACGACGCGCGCGTCCCCGACGCCCACCGGCTCGGCGAGGTCGGCGACGGCTGGCGGGTCGCCATGACCACGCTGATGAACGAGCGGAGCTCGATCGGCGCGAGCGGCAGCCGCCGCGGCACCGGCACGATCGCCGACGCGGTCTCGCTGTGGGCCTCCCGGCCCGACCTGCACACCCCGGTGCTCGAGGACCGCCTGACGAGGCTGTGGCTGCGGGCCGAGGCCCAGCGGCTGACCTCCGAGCGCTCCCGCGCGGCGGCGACGGTCGGCGGCCCGGGCCCCGAGGGCTCGGTGGGCAAGCTCGTGGGCGCGGAGC
The DNA here is from genome assembly GCF_021283305.1 of Pseudonocardia kujensis. GTDB lineage: Bacteria > Actinomycetota > Actinomycetes > Mycobacteriales > Pseudonocardiaceae > Pseudonocardia > Pseudonocardia kujensis. The sequence continues at coordinate 27,451 of NZ_JAJSOK010000086.1, read as the reverse complement.
TGAACCAGCAGGTCTACGAGTTCTGCATGGACCTCCTCGGCCCCGAGGGGATCTTGTACGACGACTACACGATGCGGGACATGGAGCGCACGGACGACTGGCGCGGCCCGCTGCAGCAGCGCTTCCTGCGTTCGCGCGCCAACACCATCGAGGGCGGGACCTCGGAGGTGCTGCGCAACATCCTCGGCGAGCGGGTGCTGGGCCTGCCCGGTGACCTGCGCGCCGACGCCGGCAAGCCCTGGAAGGAGATCCCCCGTGGCTGACCAGCAGGACGCCCGGCCCTTCGTGTTCACGGAGGAGCAGCGCGAGCTGCGCACCGCGGTCCGGAAGTTCGCCGCCGACAACGCCGACGAGCAGGCGGTCCGGCGGCTGATGGAGTCCGACCCCGGGTTCGACACCAAGGCGTGGACGCGGCTCGGCTCCGAACTCGGCGTGCTGGGCCTGTCGGTGCCCGAGGAACAGGGCGGGGTCGGCGGCACGCTCGTCGACCAGGCCGTCGCCGTCGAGGAGCTGGGCGCGACCCTGTACCCGGGGCCGGTGTTCGGCACCGTGGCACTCGCCATCCCCGCACTGGTCGCGGCGTCGGACGGCCCGGTGCGGTCGGAGCTGCTCGGCCCGCTCGTGGAGGGCACCCGGACCGCCGCCGTGGCCGTGGCCGACCGGGCGGGGGCGTTCGACCCCGCGGCGGTGACGGTGCAGGCCGCGCGCGCCGGCGACGACTGGACGCTCTCCGGCACCGTCGAGCGGGTGGTCGACGCGGCCGCGGCCGACGACCTGCTGGTCGCCGCCACCGGCCCGGACGGCGTCGCCCTGTTCGCCGTCGACGCGACCGCGGGCGGGGTCGAGCGCACCCCGTTGACCACGCTGGACCTGACGCGGCGGCAGGCGACGCTGCGCTTCGCCGACGCCCCGGCCCGGCTCCTGGCCGGCCCGGACGAGGCGGAGCGAGTGATCGGGCACGCCCTCGTGGTGGGCTCGGTGCTGCTCGCGGTCGAGCAGGTGGGTGCCTCGCAGCACCTGCTCGACCTCACGGTCGAGTACGCGAAGGGGCGGCTGCAGTTCGGCCGGCCGATCGGTTCGTTCCAGGCCGTGAAGCACCGCCTCGCGGACATGCTCGTCGACCTCGAGCACGCCCGCTCGGCGGCCTACCACGCGGTGTGGGCGCTCGGCGACGGCTCGGACGACCCGGCGCTGGCCGCGAGCATCGCCCAGGCGACCTGCTCCGAGGCGTTCGCGCGGATCGCCGCCGACACCATCCAGCTGCACGGCGGCATCGGCTTCACCTGGGAGTACCAGGCGCAGCTGTACTACAAGCGCGCGATCACCGACGCCGCCCTGCTCGGCAGCGCCGAGCAGCACCGGGCGCGGATCGCGCGCCTGGTGCTGGACACCGCCTCCGGCGAGGCCGCCCCCGCGGTCGCCACCGGCTGAGCCACCGGCGCGAACGGCCCTCCCGCTCGGGCGAGCAGGAGGGCCGTTCGTGCGCTCGGCAGCGTTTCAGGCCACGATGACGTAGAGCCCGTAACCCACGATCAGCGCGGCCGCGGCCAGGCACAGCCCGGCGACCGCGGTGCCGGCGGCCGGGCTCAGCCCCCGCCGTCCGACGGGCGCGGGCTGGCTGCGGGCCGACAGACCGACCAGGGCGAACGCGACCAGGGCGATCACGGCCACCCCGGCGACCAGCGACACCAGGGCGACGGCCCCGAGTGCTCCCCAGGCGATGTGCACGGTTTCCTCCGCTCTCCTGTCGGGTCGGGTCAGGCCGCCAGCCGGACCGGCGGCTCGACCGGCTGCGGGGCGGGGACGTCGTTGACGTTCTCGGCGGTGACCGGCTTGCGCCGGGAGATCGCGTAGATCCCGGCGGCCACGGCGACGCCGACCACCGCGACCACGATCGTGCCGACGGTGCCGCTCGACGCGATCCACGCCGCCGCGGCGCCGACGATCCCGGCCGCCGGCAGCGTCAGGATCCAGGCGATCGCCATCTGCCCGGCGACGCCCCAGCGGACGCCGGCGAGCCGGCGGCCGGCCCCGGCGCCGAAGATCGCGCCCGAGCAGACCTGCGTGGTGGACAGGGCGAAGCCCAGGTGCGACGAGGCGAGGATGACGGCCGCCGAGGATGTCTCGGCCGCGAAGCCCTGCGGCGACTCGATGGCGCTGACCCGCTTGCCGAGGGTGCGGATGATCCGCCAGCCACCGAGGTAGGTGCCGAGCGCGATCGCGAGGCCGGCCGAGACGATCACCCAGAACGGCGGGCCGGAGTTCGGCGCCAGCACGCCCGCGGTGATCAGCGTCAGGGTGATCACGCCCATGGTCTTCTGCGCGTCGTTGGTGCCGTGCGCGAGGGCGACCATCGAGGAGGAGACGATCTGCCCGGTGCGGAAGCCCTTCGTGATCGTGCCGCGGTCGGCGCGGGCGGTGGCGCGGTAACCGATCCAGGTGCCGATCAGCGCGACCAGCCCCGCCAGCACGGGGGAGATCGCGGCCGGGATGACGACCTTGGTCAGCACGGTCCCGAAGTTGACGGCGCCGACGCCGGCCGCGACCAGCGACGCGCCGATCAGCCCGCCGAAGAGGGCGTGCGAGGAGCTCGACGGCATCCCCACCAGCCACGTCAACAGGTTCCAGATGATCGCGCCGACGAGGCCGGCGAAGATCACCACCGGGGTGATCTTGGTTTCGTCGATCATCCCGCTGGAGATCGTCTTGGCGACCTCCACGGACAGGAACGCGCCGACGAGGTTGAGCACGCCCGCCACGGCGACGGCGACCTTGGGGCGCAGGGCCCCCGTGGCGATGGAGGTCGCCATGGCGTTCGCCGTGTCGTGGAAGCCGTTGGTGAAGTCGAAGATCAACGCCGTGATCACGACCACGATGACGAGGAGGGACAAGTCCATGACGCCGCCACTTCCGCTGAAGTATTGCCGGGCGAAACGGTAGGTTCACCGGGTGAACGGAAGATGAACGCAGGGCGAAACCGAGATGCGGCCCGTGCGCGCTGCGTCACCTCGGGCGACGCCGGGTCACTCCGCCGTCCGGCCTCTCCGGCTCGTCCGTCCGGCCGGGACCGGAACTACGTACAGACGACGCCCGGCCCCGGCGGTGCAGTGGTTCGCCCACGACAAGTGGGGTGACCGACCGGCGGAGGACCGACCCGATGGCCAGGATGATGATCGACTGTCGCACGATGCCGAGCGAGTCGGGCTGCAGCCTGACGATCGCGGGGGAGCCCGAGGAGGTGCTCCGCGCGGCCGTCATCCATGCGGTCGACGTGCACGGCCACACGGACGACCAGGAGCTCCGCGACGGGATCCGCAGCGGCATGGTCCCGGCCCCGGTCGACATCGGCGCCGGGACCTTCGTCCAGGTCATCGACTTCACCAGCGACGACGTCGGGCCCTTCGAGGAGCTGGAGGCGGAGTGGCTCGAGGGGATCGACGACGCCCGTACCGCCACCTGGTCCGTGCTGACCGCCGACCGCGACGAGCCGGGCCGCTACTACCTGCTGGTCGGCTTCCCCGACCACGAGGCGGCCATGCGCAACTCCAAGCACCCGGCGACGCAGCGGATCGCCGAGAAGATGTCCGCGATGGCCAGCAACGAGCCCACCTTCCGGAACCTCGACGCCACGCGGGTCAAGACCTTCTGAAGGACCTTCCGGAGGCCGGCCCGTCCGGCCGGAACCGCTCCGGGGCGACGGATCCCGGCCGGACGGGCACCCTGGGGACATGGTGGCCTCGATGCGGACCGCGGTGCTGCGGCGGATCGGCGAGATCGTGCTGGAGGAGCGGCCGGTGCCGGTGCCCGGTCCCGGCGAGGTGCTGGTCCGGGTGGCCGCGGTCGGCGTGTGCGGCTCCGACGTCCACTACTACGAGCACGGCCGCATCGGCGACTTCGTCGTCGAGGCGCCGCTGGTGCTCGGGCACGAGCCGTCGGGAGAGGTCGTCGCGCTCGGGGAGGGCGTGACGCGCCTCGGGCGCGGCACGCGCGTGTCGATCGAGCCGGGCCGCCCGGACTTCACCTGCCCGCAGTGCCTCGCGGGCCGCTACAACCTGTGCCCGCGGATGGAGTTCTTCGCGACACCGCCGGTCGACGGCGCCCTCGCCGAGTACGTCGTGGTCCACGAGGCCTTCGCCCATCCCGTGCCGGACTCCCTCGACGACGACCGGGCCGCGCTGCTCGAACCGCTCTCCGTCGCCGTGTGGGCCGCGCGCAAGGGCGGGGTCGGCGCGGGGAGCCGGGTGCTGGTCAACGGCGCCGGTCCGATCGGGCTGGTCGCCACCCAGGTCGCGGTGGCCGCGGGCGCCGCCAAGGTCGTCGTCGCCGACGTGAACGCACACCGCCTGGAGGTCGCCGCCCGGTTGGGCGCGACGGCCACCGTCGACGTGTCCCGTTCGCACCTGGACGGGCTCGAGCCCGAGGTGCTGCTGGAGTGCTCCGGGCATCCCGGGGCCACCCGCGCGGCACTGGAGGTGCTGGCGCCGGCGGGCCGGGCGGTGCTGGTCGGCAGCGGCTCGGCCGACCTCGCGCTGCCGCTGGGCTCCCTGCAGCGCAGGGAGATCGAGCTGACCGCCACGTTCCGCTACGCCAACACCTGGCCCACCGCGATCGCACTCGCCGCCTCCGGCCGGGTCGATCTCGACGCACTCGTCACGGGCCACTACGGGCTCGCGGACACGGAGGCGGCCCTCACGGCTCCGAGCCGTGACCGTACCGCGATCAAGTCGGTGATCCGCCCCGGCGACTGAGCTGCGAGAATGCCGCCGTGGACGTGCGCACGCGGATTCTCGACGCCGCGGTCGAGTGCCTCGCCGCCACCGGGTTCGACGGCACGTCGCTGAGCGCCGTCGCCGGGCGGGCCGGCGTGTCGCGGCCCACCGTGTACCGGCACTTCGGCTCGCGCGAGCAGCTCGTGGAGTCGGCCCTGCTGCGGCTCTCCGAGCAGATCGTGGAGCGGATCTGGGAGAGCGCGCGGGGGGCGGGCTCGGCCGCCGAGCTGGTCGTGGAGACCACCCTGCGCGCCCGCTACGAGTTCCGCACCCAGCCGGCGCTGGCCCCGGTCGCCTTCCCGGACCGGTCGACCTTCGCGCTGGCCAGGGCCAGCCTCTCGACCGAGGCGCTGGCGATGACGAAGCGGTTCCTCAGCCCGGTGCTGCGGTTCCAGCCCGAGCTGGAGGCCGAGCTCGACGAGATCGCCGAGACCGTCATCCGGTTCCTGCTGTCCCTGGTCTGGATCGACGGCGACGCGGCCGACGAGGACGCCCTGCGCGGCTACCTGCACCGCCGGCTGGTCCCGGCGCTCGGGATCCGGCCCGCGGACGACACCCGCGGCCCCCGGCGCGCCGGTCAGACCCGGCCGATGACCTCCGCCCCGTAGGCCTCGATCGTCGCCTCCCGGGCGTCGTGCATGGCGTAGACGGCGAACTGGTCGACGCCGAGGGCGGCCAGTTCGGCGAGCCGCTCCCGCTGCGCGGCGGGCGGCCCGAGCAGGCAGAACCGGTCGACCACCGCGTCGGGCACGAAGTCGGTGGACCGGTTCCCGGCCCGGCCGTGGTGGCTGTAGTCGTAGCCCGCGCGGCCCTTGATGTAGCCGGTGAGCTCGGCCGGCACCGCCGCGGAGGTCTCGCCGTAACGGGTCACCAGGTCTGCGACGTGGTTGCCGACCATGCCGCCGAACCAGCGCGTCTGGTCCAGGGCGTGGGCGGTGGAGTCGGCACCGCCGTCGGTGACGTACGCGGGCGCGGCCACGCACATCGTGATCGCGTCGGGGTCGCGGCCCGCCTCCGCGGCCGCGGCGCGCACCGTCTTGATCGTCCACTCCACCAGGTACGGGTCGGCGAGCTGGAGCACGAACCCGTCGGCGCAGCGCCCGGCGAGCGCGAGCGCCCTCGGGCCGTAGCCCGCGACCCAGACCGGGACGGCCGGCGCGCCCTCGCGGACCCACGGGATCCGGACCTCGGTGCCGCCCAGGTCGACCGCCCGCCCGGCCGTGAGCCCGCGGATCACCGCGATCGACGTCTCGAGCCGGGCCAGCGTGGTCGGCGGCCGACCCTGCACCCGCATCGCCGAGTCCCCGCGCCCGATGCCGCAGATCGTGCGCGGGCCGAACATGTCGTCGAGCGTGGCGAACAGCGAGGCCAGCACGGTCCAGTCCCGGGTGCCCGGGTTGGTGACCATCGGCCCGACGACCAGCCGGGAGGTCCGTTCGAGGATCCGGCTGTAGATCACGAACGGCTCCTGCCAGAGCACGTGCGAGTCGAAGGTCCAGCCGTGGGTGAACCCGAGACCCTCGGCCCGCACCATGAGGTCGACGACCGTCGACGCCGGCGGGTCCGTCTGCAGCACCAGGCCGATGTCCATCGCCCTCACTCCGATCAGCGCAGGTACTGGCAGGTGTCGCGGGGTAGGAACTCGCCGTGCCCGGGTGCGCCGAGGTACTCGTCGCCGGCGATGATCACCTTGCCGCGCGAGAGCACGGTCTCGACCTTCCCGGTGGTGGTCCGGCCCTCGTAGCAGGAGTAGTCGACGGCCATGTGGTGCGTCTGCGCCGAGTGCGTGTGCTCCGCGGTCGGGTCGTAGATCACGATGTCGGCGTCGGACCCGGGCGCGATCGTGCCCTTGCGCGGGTAGAGGCCGAACATCCGCGCCGGGGTGGCGCACGCGAGCTCGATCCACCGCCGCCGGGAGAGGTGCCCGTCGACGACGCCCTGGTGCAGCAGGTCCATCCGGGTCTCGACCCCCGGCAGCCCGTTCGGGATCTTCGTGAAGTCCCCGCGCCCCAGCTCCTTCTGTCCCTTGAAGCAGAACGGGCAGTGGTCGGTGGAGACCACCGACAGGTCGTCGTTGCGCAGCCCCCGCCACAGCGCGGCCTGGTGCTCGACCGGCCGCAGCGGCGTCGAGCACACGTACTTGGCGCCCTCGAAGTCCGGCCGCGCCAGGTCCTCCGTGGACAGGAACAGGTACTGCGGGCAGGTCTCGGCGAAGGCGTTGACGCCGCTCTCGCGGGCGCGCGCGATCTCGGCGAGCGCCTGCTGCGCCGACAGGTGCACCACGTACAGCGGCGCGCCGGCGACCCGGGCGAGCTGGATCGCGCGGTACGTCGCCTCGGCCTCGAGCAGCGCGTGCCGGACGTCGCCGTGGTAGCGGGGGTCGGTCTGCCCGCGGGCGAGCGCCTGCTCGGCGAGCACGTCGATGGCGATCCCGTTCTCGGCGTGCATCATGATCAGGCCGCCGGTGTCGCCGGCCTTCTGCATGGCGCGCAGGATCCGCCCGTCGTCGGAGTAGAAGACGCCGGGATAGGCCATGAACAGCTTGAAGCTGGTCACGCCCTCGCCGACGAGCACCTCCATCTCCTTCAGCGAGGACTCGGTGACGTCGGCGAGGATCATGTGGAAGCCGTAGTCGATCGCGCACCTGCCGGCCGCCTTCTCGTGCCAGGCGTCGAGGCCCTCGCGCAGCGACCGGCCCACCGACTGGATCGGGAAGTCGATGATCGTGGTCGTGCCGCCCCAGGCCGCCGCGCGCGTGCCCGTCTCGAAGGTGTCCGCGGCGAACGTCCCGCCGAAGGGCATCTCCATGTGCGTGTGCGCGTCGACCCCGCCGGGGATCACGTAGCGGCCGGCCGCGTCGAGCTCGGTGTCGGCGCGGAGGTCGAGCGCACCGGGCGCGGTCAGCGCGACGACCTTCTCGCCCTCGACGAGGACGTCGGCCACCACCTCGTCGGCGGCGGTGATCACGGTCCCGCCGCGGATCGCCAGGCTGCTCACGACGTCCCTCCCTCCGCGGGTACGGCGGCCTCGAGCGCGTCGACCAGGATCGCCAGCCCCTCCTCGGCCTCCTCGGCGGTGAGCGACAGCGGGGGAGCGATGCGCAGGGCGTTGCCGTGCAGTCCGCCCTTGCCCACCAGCAGCCCGCGCTCCCGGCACCCCTCCAGGACCGCCGTCGCGAGCGCCGGCGCCGGCCTGCCGGGGGTGCCGGAGTCCGGCTCGACCAGCTCGACGCCGATCATCAGGCCCTTGCCCCGCACGTCGCCGACGATCGGGAGCCGGGCGGCGCGCAGCCCGTCGAGCAGGATCGGGCCGACCTTCGCCGCGTTGGCCTGCAGGTCGTGCTCGCGCAGGTGCCGCAGGTTCGCCAGCGCCCCGGCCGAGGTGATCGGGCTGCCGCCGAAGGTGGAGATCGAGTTCGCCGGCAGGTGGTCCATGATCGACGCCGGCGCGATCACCCCGCCCATCGACAGCCCGTTCGCGACGCCCTTGGCGAAGGTGACGATGTCCGGTGTCGCGCCGGGATGATCGAGACGGTGCGCCTGCCAGCCCCAGAAGTGCTCGCCGGTGCGGCCCCAGCCGGTCTGCACCTCGTCGGAGATCCAGAGGATGTCCCGGGCCCGCAGCACCTCGGCGAAGGCGCCCAGCAGCCCGTCGGGCCCCGAGGTGAAGCCGCCGACGCCCTGGATCGGCTCGGCGATCAGCGCCGCCACCCGGCCGTCCGTCTGGTCGAGCACGTCGGTCAGGTCGGCGACGCAGGCCTTCACGAAGTCCTCGTCGGACAGGTGCGCGAACGGCGAGCGGTACCGCTGTCCACCGTGGACGTAGTAGGTCTGGAAGGGCGAGAGCGAGGTCGGCGACCAGGCGCTGTTCCCGGTGATCCCGATCGTCGAGAAGGACCGGCCGTGGTAGCTGTTGCGCAGCGCCAGGATCTGGTTCGCGCCGTTGCGGGCACTGGCCAGCAGCAGCGCGGCGTCGTTGGCCTCGGTGCCGCTGGTGGTGAGGAAGACCTTGGCGTCGGGGATGCCGGAGACCTCGGCGATCTCCTCGCACAGCTCCACCATCGGCCGGTTCAGGTAGAGCGTCGACGAGTGGATGATCTTCGCTGCCTGCGCGGCGACGGCGTCGGTGACCGCCGGCAGCGCGTGCTCGGTCATCGTGGTGAGGATGCCGCCGAAGAAGTCCAGGTAGCGGTTCCCGTCCGCGTCCCACACGTGCCGCCCCGCGCCGTGGTCGAGCTCGATCGGCTCGGCGTAGTAGAGCGCCAGCCAGCTGGGCAGGACAGCGCGGGTCCGGTCGTACAGCTCGCGCCGTGCCGACGATCCGCTCGTGACCTCGTTCATGACTGCACCAGCGGGCCGTACGCGTCGGGCCGGCGGTCGCGGTAGAAGGCCCACTGCTGCCGGACCTCGTCGATCATGTCCAGGTCGAGGTCCCGGACGAGCAGCTCCTCGTCCGTCCCGGAGCCGACGTCGCCCACGAACTGCCCGCGCGGGTCGACGAAGTAGCTGGTGCCGTAGAAGTCGTTGTCCCCGTACTCCTCCACGCCGACCCGGTTGATCGCGGCGACGAAGTACTCGTTGGCGACGGCGGCGGCCGGCTGCTCGAGCTGCCAGAGGTAGGCCGAGAGCCCGCGGCTCGTGGCGCTGGGGTTGAACACGATCTCGGCGCCGGCGAGGCCCAGGGCACGCCAGCCCTCGGGGAAGTGCCGGTCGTAGCAGATGTAGACGCCGACCTTGCCGACCGCGGTGTCGAACACCGGCCAGCCCAGGTTGCCGGGCCTGAAGTAGTACTTCTCCCAGAACCCCTTGACCTGCGGGATGTGGTGCTTGCGGTACTTGCCGAGCACGGTGCCGTCGGCGTCGATCACGGCGGCGGTGTTGTAGTAGTTCCCGGCGCTCTCGAGCTCGAAGACCGGCACCACGAGCACCATGCCGGTCTCCCGGGCGAGCGCGCGCATGCGCTGCACGGTCGGCCCGTCCGGCACGGGCTCGGCCCAGCGGTAGTGCTCGGACTCCTGCACCTGGCAGAAGTACGGGGCGTTGAAGACCTCCTGGAAGCCCATGACCTGCGCGCCCTGCTCGGCGGCGGCACGGGCGTAGGACTCGTGCACGTCGATCATGGACGCGGTGTCGCCGGTCCACTTGGCCTGCAGGATCGCCGCCCGGACGGTTCGCGACATCGAAGCCCCCCTTCGCGCGGAACGTGAGCGGTCACCTTGCTGCCGCGACGCCCGCCCGCGCAAGGGGGCATCGGGACGACGACCCGCGATCGTCACCTCCGGTGCGTGGGCGGTCACCCCGTTGCCGAGTCGTGACCGCGGCGGGCCGGATGAGGGCACCCGGAACCTGTCGGTAACGCCTCGGTCATGCCAATCTCTCAGGATTCGCCATCGTCCGGGATCACTCCCGGCGAAGCGAGGGGGCTGCATGGGGAGCAGGGACCGGCGGAGGCTGCGCAGCGCGGCGTGGGCCGTCGCGGCGTTCGCCCTGCTGGTCGTGCTGTGGGAGCTGGCCAAGCTCGTGCTGCCGGCCGGCGGCGTGACCGTCGGCGGCACGCGGGTCCTGCCCCGGACCGACGACGCCGCGATGCCCCACGTGTGGACGGTGCTGGCCCGGCTGGGTGCGCCGGAGGTCGCGGGCGCCGCGGAGCCACGGTCGGTCGGGGCGGCGATCGTCTCGGGTGCGCTGTTCACCCTCGGCCTGGCGCTGGGCGGGCTGGTGCTCGGCGGGATCGCCGGGATGCTGCTCGCCGTTCTCATGCAACGGTTCGCCGTGGCCGAGAAGGCGGTGCTGCCCTACGTGATCGCCTCGCAGACCGTCCCGCTGATCGCGATCGCGCCGCTCGTCGCGGGCTGGGGCGGCAAGATCGCTATCGGCGGGTGGGCCTGGGAGCCGTGGGCGAGCGTCATGGTGATCTCCTCCTACCTCGCCTTCTTCCCGATCTCGGTCGGCATGCTGCGCGGGCTCACCTCGCCGCGGAAGGCCGACGTCGAGATGTTCCGCAGCCTCGCGGCGGGCTGGTGGACCACGCTGCTGCGGCTCCGGCTGCCCGCGTCGGTGCCGCACCTGGTCCCGGCGGTCCGGCTGGCGGCGGCCGCCGCGATCGTCGGCGCGATCGTCGCGGAGATCTCCACCGGGACCCGCGGCGGGATCGGCCGGTTGATCATCGAGTACGCGCAGTCCGCCACCGGCGATCCCTCGCAGATGTACGCCGCCATCCTCGGCGCGGCGGTCCTCGGCCTGGTGGCCGCGGGTGCGGTCGGGCTGCTGGAGCTGGGGTTGCGCCGCTACCGAGGGAGCGTCGCGTGACCGCCACGGGGACCGACGCGGTGGAGCTGCAGGGCGTCGACAAGACCTTCGGGTCCGTGTGGGCGCTCGCCGGGGTGGACCTCACGATCGGCGCGGGTGAGTTCGTGTCGCTGATCGGCCCGTCCGGCTGCGGGAAGTCGACGCTGCTCCGGGTGGTCGCGGACCTCGAGGAACCGACCGCCGGCTCGGTCGCCGTCACCGGCACGAGCGCCCGGCAGGCCCGGCTCGACCAGCGCTACGGCATCGCGTTCCAGCAGGCCGGGTTGCTCGACTGGCGCACGGTCGTCGAGAACGTCGAGCTGCCGCTGCAGGTGCACGGGGTCGGGAAGGCGGAGCGGCGGCGCCGGGCGGTGGAGCTGCTCGAGCTCGTCGGGCTCGCGGAGTTCGCGGGGTCCCGGCCGGCCGAGCTGTCGGGCGGCATGCAGCAGCGGGTCGCGATCGCGCGGGCACTCGCGCCGAGCCCGCGGCTGTTGCTGATGGACGAGCCGTTCGGCGCCCTCGACGAGATGACCCGCGAGCGGATGCAGGCCGAACTGCTGCGGATCGCCGGGGAGACGGGCGCCGCGGTGCTGTTCGTGACGCACTCGATCCCCGAGGCCGTGGTCCTCTCGGACCGGGTGGTGGTGATGTCGCCGCGACCGGGGCGGATCACCGAGGTCGTCGGCGGGCGGCGCCCGCCGGTCTCCGGCGACGACCGCGCGGCCGACACCCTCGATCCCGACGCCGTGGAGGACGTCCGCGAGACCGCCGCGTTCTTCGAGGCCGTGACCGCGGTGCGGGAGGCGTTGCGCAAGGGCGCCGCGACGGACGGGCCGGCGGCATGAGCGCGGACCGGGGTGAGATCACCGCGTCCGGCGGTGTCGGGACGGGTGGCCTCGCCGGACCCGGGGGTGTCGGCGGGGCCGGTGGGGCCGGTGCCGTCGCCGGACCGGAGCGCCGGTTCCGCGGCGCCTCGGTCGTCGTCGCGCCGGTGATCTTCGGCATCGCGGTGCTGGTGGTGTGGCAGCTGGTCGTGACGGTCGGCGGACTCCCGGCGTTCCTCCTGCCCGCACCGACCGCGATCGCCGAGCAGATCGGCGCCCAGTTCCCGGTGATCCTCGAGACCGCGGCGGTGACCGGCGGGAACGCGCTGGTCGGGCTGGTGCTCGGGTTCGTCCTCGGGGTGCTGCTCGCGATCCTCGCGGCCGGTGTGCGGCTGGTGGCGGACCTGATCACGCCGGTGGTGCTCGCCGCCAGCGCCGTCCCGATCGTCGCGCTGGCGCCGGTGTTCACCACGATGTTCGGCTCGACCACCGAGATCCCGCGGCGGCTCGTGGTGACGGTCGTGGTCGTCGTACCGGTCTACGTCTCGACGGCCCGCGGGCTCCGTCAGGTCCGCCCGGTGCACGACGAGCTGATGGTGGCGCTCGCCGCCACCCGCCGTCAGTACACCCGGTTCGTCCGGCTGCCCGGGGCCGTCCCGTACGTGATGACCGGCCTGCGGCTCGCCGCGCCTGCCGCGGTGATCGCCGCCATCGTCGCCGAGTACTTCGGCGGCCTGCAGAACGGGCTGGGCAGCCGGATCTCCTCGGCCGCCGCCAACACCGCCTACGCCCGCGCGTGGGCCTTCGTCGCCGCCTCGATCGTCCTGGGGCTGGTGTTCTTCCTCGCCGGGCTGCTCGCCGAGCGGCTCGTGACCCGCAACCGCCCCGGAGGTGCCTCGTGAGGAGACCCCGTTTCGGCCGCACCGCCCTGGCCGCGCTCGGTGCCGTCGCGGCCCTTGCGCTCGCCGCCTGTTCCACCACCCCCGCCGGTCAGCAGGCCTCGGGCGGCCCGACGACGGCGGCCGGCGGCCTCCAGCCGGTGACCCTGCAGCTGCAGTGGTTCACGCAGGGCCAGTTCGCCGGCTACCTGGCCGCGATCGACCAGGGCTACTACCGGGAGAAGGGGCTCGACGTCCGGATCAAGGAGGGCGGCGTCGACATCGTCCCGCAGACGGTGCTGGCGCAGGGCCAGGCGGACTACGCGATCGCCTGGGTGCCCAAGGCCCTCGCGTCGCGCGAGCAGGGCGCGGCGATCACCGACGTCGCGCAGATCTTCCAGCGCTCCGGTACGCGGCAGGTGGCGTTCGCGGACAAGGGGATCACCCAACCCGCCCAGTTCGCCGGCCGCAAGATCGGCAACTGGGGCTTCGGCAACGAGTTCGAGCTGTTCGCGGGCATGACGAAGGCCGGGCTCAAGCCCTCCGACGTGACGCTCGTGCAGCAGCAGTTCGACATGCAGGCCCTGCTCTCGGGCGAGATCGACGCGGCGCAGGCCATGTCGTACAACGAGTACGCGCAGGTCCTGGAGGCCCGGAACCCGGCGACGGGGCAGCTGTACCAGCCGTCGGACTTCACGCTGGTCGACTGGAACACCGACGGCACCGCCATGCTGCAGGACGCGATCTGGGCGAGCACCGACAAGCTCTCGGACCCCGCGTACCAGGACCGGACCGTGCGGTTCGTCGCCGCGTCGATCAAGGGCTGGGCGTACTGCCGGGACAACGTCAGCGCCTGCCGCGACATCGTGGTCAAGGCCGGGTCGAAGCTCGGCGCCAGCCACCAGCTCTGGCAGGTCAACGAGGTCAACAAGCTGATCTGGCCCGCGCCCGCCGCCGGCGCCGGCACGATCGACCCGGCACTGTGGGCGCAGACGGTGAACGTCGCCCGCACCGCCGTCAACGCCGACGGCCAGACGGTGCTGACCAGGGATCCCGACCCGCAGGCCTTCACCAACGACTACGTCACCAAGGCGATCGCCATGCTCAAGGGCGAGGGGGTGGACGTCGTGGGCGCGAGCTACCAGCCCGAGACCGTCACCCTCAACCCCGGCGGCAACTGACCGCCGGCCGGCTCGGAGAGGACCATCCGAGCACCGAGGACGACCCGCCACGACGAGGCGCCCGGGCCACGAGGCCCGGGCGCCCCGCGTTCCGACGGCGCCGCGAGCAGAACGTCCTTGCGGTCGTGGCGATCCACGGAGCCCTGCGCGCGCACCTGAGGCGCCCACGGAGCTGCCGCGCAGCGCCTGATGCACCCATGATCGACGGCCGGGCGGCCCCTTCCGCCCGGCCGTCGGCGTTCTCATCGAGGCGGTCTGACCTGCTGATCTGAACGAGTGTTCTGCACGCCACACCGTCAAGGCGGTCAGAACTGACTGTTTCGCTGCTACGGTGCCCCCAAGGCGACGGCGCTCCCACGCGGGCACCGTCGGCAGCAGTCCGCTGCGACCTCACCCGCGAGACAAGGAGCTCGACCGTGCGTGATGCAGTCATCGTCGAAGCCGTACGCACCCCCGTCGGCAAGCGCAACGGGTCGCTTTCCGGCATCCATCCCGCCGACCTGTCGGCGCACGTGCTGACCTCGCTGACCGAGCGGGCCGGGATCGACCCCGCCGCGATCGAGGACGTCATCTGGGGCTGCGTCTCCCAGGTCGGCGAGCAGACCATGGACATCGGCCGCACCGCAGCCCTGGCCGCGGGCTTCCCCGAGACCGTCACCGGTGTGACCGTCGACCGGCAGTGCGGCTCGTCGCAGCAGTCCGTGCACTTCGCCGCAGCGGGCCTGATCGCCGGCCAGTACGACGTCGTCGTGGCCGGTGGGGTCGAGTCGATGTCCCGCGTGCCGATGGGCTCCTCGTCCAACGGTCAGAACCCGTTCGGCGAGAAGTTCCTCGCCCGCTACGACGGCGTGTTCCCGAACCAGGGCGTCGGCGCGGAGATGATCGCCGAGCGCTGGGGCCTCTCCCGCACCCAGCTCGACGAGTTCGCGATCGGCAGCCACGAGAAGGCCGCCGCCGCGCGCGCCGAGGGCCGCTTCACCGGCCAGATCGCCCCGGTCACCCTGCCCGACGGCACCGTGGTCGCCGAGGACGAGGGCATCCGCCCCGGCGGCTCGGTCGAGGGCCTGGCCAAGCTGAAGACGGTCTTCAAGGAGGACGGCGTGATCCACGCCGGCAACTCCTCGCAGATCTCCGACGGCTCGGCCGCGCTGCTCATGACCACCTCGGAGAAGGCCGCGGAGCTGGGCCTGACCCCGATCGCGCGGGTGCACACCGCGGTCCTCGCCGGCGCCGACCCGGTGATCATGCTGACCGCGCCGATCCCGGCCACGGAGAAGGCACTGAAGAAGTCGGGCCTCTCGCTCGACCAGATCGGCGTGTTCGAGGTCAACGAGGCGTTCGCCCCCGTGCCGATGGCGTGGCTGGCCGACATCGGCGCGGACGTCAAGGCGCTCAACCCCAACGGCGGTGCGATCGCCCTCGGCCACCCGCTGGGCGGCTCCGGCGCGCGGATCATGACCACGATGATCCACCACATGCGCGACAACGGGATCCGCTACGGCCTGCAGACCATGTGCGAGGGCGGCGGCCAGGCCAACGCCACGATCCTCGAGCTGCTCTGACCCCCACCCGTTGAGGGCGCGGCGCCCGACCGGCGCCGCGCCCTCGTCACTCTCCCCACCGAGCTGGAGGTTCCTCACCCCATGGACATCACCGGACAGGTCGCGCTCGTCACCGGCGGCGCCTCCGGTCTCGGCCTCGCCACCGCCGAGACCCTGCTCGACGCCGGCGCGTCGGTCGTCATCGTCGACCTCCCGTCGTCGCAGGGCGCCGAGATCGCCGAGAAGCTGGGCGACAAGGTCGCCTTCGCCGCGGCCGACGTCACCGACGAGGCCCAGGTCACCGCGGCGCTCGACAAGGCCGCCGAGCTCGGCACGCTGCGCGTCGCGGTCAACTGCGCCGGCATCGGCAACGCGATCAAGACGGTCGGCAAGCAGGGGGCCTTCCCCCTCGACGCCTTCACCAAGGTCGTCACGGTCAACCTGATCGGCACGTTCAACGTGATCCGGTTGGCCGCCGAGCGGATGGTGCGGAACGAGCCGGTCGACGGCGAGCGTGGCGTCATCGTCAACACGGCGTCCGTCGCGGCCTTCGAGGGCCAGATCGGGCAGGCGGCCTACTCGGCGTCGAAGGGCGGCGTCGTCGGCATGACCCTGCCGATCGCCCGCGACCTCGCGAGCGCGCAGATCCGGGTCAACACCATCGCGCCCGGCCTGTTCGAGACCCCGCTGCTGGGCGGGCTGCCCGAGGAGGCCAAGGAGTCGCTGGGCAAGCAGGTCCCGCACCCGGCCCGGCTGGGCAAGCCGAGCGAGTACGGTCTGCTCGCCGCCCACATCGTGGCCAACCCGATGCTGAACGGCGAGGTCATCCGGCTCGACGGCGCCATCCGCATGGCGCCCCGCTAGGAGGTCCGCAGATGGAGCGCACCCTCTACGAGAGCGACCACGAGGCCTTCCGGGAGTCCTTCCGGAAGTTCGTCGAGGTCGAGATCGCCCCGCACGACGAGCAGTGGAACCGGGACAGCATCGTCCCGCGCGAGGTGTTCGCCAAGGCCGGCAAGAACGGCTTCCTCGGCATGGACGTGCCCGAGGAGTACGGCGGCGGCGGGGTCAAGGACTTCCGCTTCAACGCCGTGGTCATCGAGGAGCTCATGCGTGCCGGCTGCGGCGGCTCGGGCCTCGGCCTCACGCTGCACAACGACATCTGCATGCCGTACTTCCTCACCTACGCCAACGAGGAGCAGAAGCAGCGCTGGCTGCCCGGCATCGCCTCCGGCGAGCTGATCACCGCGATCGCGATGACCGAGCCCGGCATCGGCTCCGACCTCGCCTCCATGTCGACGACGGCCCGCCGCGAGGGGGACCACTACGTCGTCAACGGGGCGAAGACCTTCATCACCAACGGGATCAACTCCGACCTGGTGATCACCGCCGTGAAGACCGACCCCACGCAGAAGCACAAGGGCATGTCCCTGATCGTGCTCGAGCGGGGGATGGAGGGCTTCGAGCGCGGCCGCAACCTCGACAAGCTCGGCCAGCACGCGCAGGACACCGCGGAGCTGTCGTTCACCGACGTCCGGGTGCCCGTCGCGAACCTGCTGGGCGAGAGCGAGGGGCAGGGCTTCACACAGCTGGTCACGAAGCTGCCGCAGGAGCGGCTGTCGATCGCCGTCGCCGGCGTCGCGGCCGCGGAGGCCGCGCTGCACTGGACGCTGGAGTACGTCAAGGAGCGCAAGGCCTTCGGCCAGCCGATCGGCTCGTTCCAGAACTCCAAGTTCGTGCTCGCGGAGATCGCCACGGAGATCGACCTGGCCTGGCACTACGTCGACGACTGCATCCGCGCGCTCAACGCCGGGAACCTGACCGCGGTCGACGCCAGCAAGGCCAAGTACTGGTGCACCGAGCTGCAGGGCCGGGTCGTCGACCGCTGCCTGCAGCTGCACGGCGGCTACGGGTACATGAACGAGTACCCGATCGCGAAGGCCTACGCCGATGCCCGGATCACCCGCATCTACGGCGGCACGACGGAGATCATGAAGGAGGTCATCGGCCGTTCCCTCGGCCTGTGACCTCGCCTGTGACCTCATGACGGGCACCGAACCCCGGACCCGGGCGCAACGGACCAACGACAGCCGCGCCCGGATCCTGGACGCCGCGGTGGCCGCCCTCGTCGAGGGCGGCTACTCCGGCGCCACCACCCTCACCATCCAGGCCTGCGCGGGCGTCTCCCGCGGCCGCCTGCTGCACCACTTCCCCTCCCGCGACCTGCTGCTGGTCGCCGCCGCCGGGCACCTCGCCGCCAAACGCGTGCAGGACACCGAGGACCGGCTCACGCGGTTGCTCGACGAGGAGGGCGCCCGCGACGTCCACGGGCGCGCCGACCGCGTCGTGGAGCTGCTCTGGGAGAGCTTCTCCGAGCCCCACTTCTGGGCCGCGATCGAGCTGTGGACCGCCGCGCGGTCCAATCCGGACATCGCCGGGGCGCTGCGCCCGACCGAGCGCGGCCTGGGGTCCGCGATCCGCGAGTCCATGGCCCGCATGTTCGGCGAGGAGCTCGCCGGGCACCCGCGCTTCCGCCAGCTCCGCGACATCCTGCTCACGAGCATGCGCGGCGCGGCCCTGACCTACGCCTTCGACCCGCGCGACCACGCCACCGATCCGCTGGTCGCGCAGTGGAAGGACCTGGTCAGGACGTTGCTGACGCTCTGAGGCCCGTACCGCGACGCGCCGTCGCCCACGCGGGTTGCTTCTTCGTGGGGAACCCGACTCTTCGGTGTGGACCTGTAACCTCCACGAGAGTCACTCTCCGTGGTCAGCAGATGCTCACTTCATCACGCCGGGTCTAGCTCGTTGACGGTTGAACCCGATTATGACGCCGTTACGACTCGTCTCAGTGACCTCTCAGGCACCCTCCGGTCACGTTCCGGAGGTGACCTCGCTAGCTTCTCCGCATCCCGACCGGTCACGCAGAGCGACGCTCTGCGGTACCGGACGGGCGACCATGAGAAACCTGAGAGGGGAGACCTCCATGCAGCTGCGCACCACCACCCGTCGGACGGCGACGGTCGGGGTCCTGGCCGTCCCGCTCGCGCTCGCGGCGTCCGGGATGGCGTTCGCGGGCGAGTCGGGCGGGCACGGGCACGACTGCGACGGCGCCGGCCCGGTCGCGGCCCAGGACGGCGGACTGCTCGGGCTCGACGGTGACGCCGACCCGGGCCTGAACGTCGGCGGCGTGCTGGGCAACGGGCCGACCGCCCAGCAGGTCGTGCAGGCCGACCAGGCCAACTCGGGGATCGTGCAGGCAGGCGGTGGCTGCACGGAGCCCGGGATGGCCTTCCGGAGCAAGGACCTGGTGGACGCGGCGCTCGACGTCAGTCCCGGCGTGAACGTCGGCGGCATCGGCGCCGGCCCGGTGCGCCAGTCGATCAGCCAGGTCGACCGGTCCAACTCCGGGATCCTGCAGGACGGGCCGCGCGCCGGTGGGTTCGCCGCGCAGCGGGGCGGCCTGCTCGGGCTGGACCTCGACGTGAGCCCGGCGATCAACATCGGCGGCATCCTCTCGGGATCGACGCAGCAGTCGATCGCGCAGGCCGACACGTCGAACTCCGGGATCGTGCAGGGCTGAGGCCCGCTCATGACCGCTCCGCCCGGGGCCGGCGCGACGGTTCCGGGCGGAGCTCCGGCGGCGGCCCGAGCGCTCGGCCGTGGGTGCTCGGGTGGCCGTCACCGGCTGGACCAGCGTGGTCTGCTCGTGACGACGGAGCGTGGCAAGGCGAACATCCGGATCACCCACCCGGAGCCGTGAGACCTGACGAACGGAAAGTTAGCCTGCCCTGAGTAAAGAGAGGCTCGCCGACCGTGCCCGACGCCGGGCACCGAGAGGACACGATGACCGTCGCGGCCACGAACACCCCCGACCACCCGCGCGCCGAGCGGGCGGCCGACGGCGTGGAGGTGGTCGACGTCGTCGGGATCGGGTTCGGGCCGTCCAACCTGGCGCTCGCGGTCGCGCTGGCCGAGCACAACGCCGCCGTGCCGCCGGCCGAGCGGCTGAGCTACCGGTTCGTCGAGCGGCAGGAGCGCTTTGGCTGGCACCGCGGGATGCTCCTCGAGGACGCGACGATGCAGATCTCGTACCTCAAGGACCTGGTCACCCTCCGGAACCCGACCAGCCCGTTCACCTTCCTCGCCTACCTGCACGACCGGGACCGGCTCGTCGACTTCATCAACTACGGCAGCGCGTTCCCGACCCGGCTGGAGTTCCACGACTACCTGGAGTGGGCCGCGCAGCGGTTCGCCGGCGTCGTGGAGTACGGCGCCGAGGTCACGGAGATCGTCCCCGTGGAGGAGGGCGGGACCGTCGGGCTCGCCGAGGTCGTCGGCTTCCACTCCGGCAGCGGGCCGGTGCGCATCCGGGCGCGCAACGTCGTGCTGGCCACCGGGCTCACCCCGAACGTGCCGCGCGGGGTCACGCTCGGCCCGCGGGTCTGGCACAACCGCGACCTGCTGCATCGCGCGCCGCAGCTGCGGACGGCCGCGCACTGCGCCGTCGTGGGGGCCGGGCAGAGCGCCGCCGAGACCGTGGACTACCTGCACCGGACGTACCCCGAGGCCGAGGTGCACGCCGTGTTCGCCCGCTACGGCTACAGCCCGGCGGACGACAGCTCCTTCGCCAACCGGATCTTCGACCCGGCCGCCGTCGACGACTTCTACGCCGCGCCCGCCCCCGTCAAGAAGATGATCATGGGTTACCACGCGAACACGAACTACTCCGTGGTCGACCCGGACCTGATCACCGAGCTGTACCGCCGCCACTACCACGAGCGGGTCGCCGGGCGGGAGCGGCTCCGCTTCCACAACGTGTCCCGGGTGGCCGACGTCGTCGACGCCGGCGACCGGGTCGAGCTGGCCGTGGAGTCGCTGATCGACGGGGCGCGGGACGTGCTGACCGCCGACGTCGTCGTCTACGCGACGGGGTACCGGCCGACCGACCCGCTCTGGCTGCTCGATCCCGCGCTCGCCGCCGCCTGCACCCGGGACGACGCCGGCCGCGCCGAGGTCCGCCGCGACTACCGGCTGGCCACCGGCGCCACGCCGCAGGGCCGGCCGGTCCACGTCGGGCTGTTCGTCCAGGGCGCCACCGAGCACACCCACGGCATCACCTCGACCCTGCTCTCCACGGTCGCGGTGCGGGCGGGGGAGATCGCGGCGGCGCTGGCCGGCGCGACCGCCCCCGCACCCACACGAGTGCTCACCACCTGATCGCACGCGCCGCGTCGACCGCGTTAGGGATCCATGATGCGATTCTCGGAGCTTCGTGGTCGCGTCAGGGAACCATGATGCGGGTCGGTGGTCGTCAGCCGAGGACCTCGGCCAGCTTCGGGGCGACCTGGTCCGCCGCGTACGGCAGGCTCAGCGGGCTCGAGTAGCCGAGCGCCCCCGCGAACGGGGTGGTGTAGCCGCCCATGTTCACGATCCGGCCCTGCTTCACCGCGTTCAGGTCATGCAGGACCGGGGAGTCGTACTGCTCCTGCGTGCGGCCCATCGAGACGATCACGTCCTGGTCGAGCGGGCCGAGCGTCTCCGGGCTGAGCGTCTCCGTGCTGGCCGGGACGGTGAAGCCCAGACCCGTGAACAGCTGGGCCCGCAGGTCGTCCGTCCCGAGCTTGTACGGCGTGCCGTCGACCATGAAGTCCATGGCCAGCGTCCTGCCGGCGAACGACGGCGCGGCGGCGTCCTCCAGCTTCTGCTCGGTCTCGGTGATCAGCTGTTCCGCCCGGTCGGTGCGGCCGAGGGCCTGCCCGGTGATCCGGGTCTGCTCCTGCCAGGTGGCCGCGGCACCCTCGCCATTGGCCGTCGGCTGGGCGACGGTCGGGGCGATCGCCGACAGCCGCTCGTAGGTCGGCTGGTCGATGAACGAGTACACACCGAGGATCAGGTCGGGCTCGAGGCCCGCGATCGTCTCGAGCGGCAGCTCGCTCGACGAGAGGGCGACCGGCTGGGCGCCGTGCTTCGCGCCGGCGGCCCACGGCCGGTCCTGCCAGTCGAAGCCGCCGAAGAACTCGCGCTCGGCCAGCGGCACCACGCCCAGGGCCAGCGCGAAGTCGCCCTCGTTGAAGCCGATGGTGACGACGCGGGTGGGCGCGGCCGGGATCGTCGTCTCACCGTAGGCGTGCTTCAGGGTGACGGGGAAGGCGTGCTGTGCCGCGGCCGACGGCTCCGGCGCGCTGGTCGAGGGAGCCTGCGACGGGCCGGAGCAGGCGGCGGCCACGAGGGCGGTCAGGGCGGCCGCGGCGAGCGCCCGGAGAGCGGTGCGCCCGGCGCGGCGGCCGGAGCGGGGGACGTGCGACACGCAGGGTCCTTCCGGAACGACGATCACGATCTCGGTGAGGGTTGCCTAACAACCGACCGTGTCAATTCCGGGCGGACTGTCCGATTCGTCACTGCGCGCACGGCCGTGCGGCCGGGCGTGCGCCCCATGTCCTCGGTGCCCTCGATGTCCTCAGTGTCCTCGGTGTCCTCGGTGTCGCTGCGCCCACGCCGCCCACAGCCGGGCGTACACGCCGTCCGCGGCAACCAGCGCCTCGTGCCTGCCCTGCTCGACGATCCGGCCGCCGTCGAGCACCACCACGTGGTCGGCGCCCGCCGCCTGCGTCAGCCGGTGTGCCACGGTGATCGCCGTGCGCCCGGCCAGCGCCTGCTCGGCCGCCGCCTCCAGCACCCGGGACCCGGCGCTGCCGGCCTCCGCGGTGGCTTCGTCGAGGATGGCGACGAGCGGGTCGGCCAGCACGAGCCGGGCCAGGGCGAGCTGCTGCGCCTGCACCGCGGTCAGCGCGTGCGCCCCGGCCCCCACCACCGTGTCGAGACCCTCCGGCAGGGCCTCGGCCCACGCCAGGGCGTCGACCGTGGCGAGCGCCGCGCGCAGCTCGGCGACGGACGCGTCGGGCCGGGCGAGCCGCAGGTCCTCGGCCAGCGGCCCGGCGAACACATGGACCTCCTGCGTGATCAGCGCGATGGTGCCGCGGAGGCCCGCCGGGCCGAGCTCGGCCAGCGGCACCCCGCCCAGGTCGACCGCACCCCGGGTCGGCTCGTGCACCCCGGCGAGGATCGACGCCAACGTGGTCTTGCCCGCACCCGACGCCCCGACCAGGGCGACCCGGGCGCCGGCCGGGACGTCGAGGTCCACGCCGTGCAGCACGGGGTGGCCCTCGACGTAGGAATGCTCGATCTCCTTGGCGCGAACCCCGCCGTCGACCGGGACGCTCGGCTGCTCGGGCCCGGTCTCCGGGTCGAGGGCCGCGACCCCGACGATCCGGGCCAGGCTCGCGGCCGCGGACTGGGCGACGTCGAGCAGGAAGAGCACCTGGTTGACCGGGCCGAAGAGGTTGATGAAGTACAGCGCCGCGGCACTCGCCGCGCCGACGGTCGCCCCGCCCGAGCGGACCAGGAGGAAACCCGCCCCGAGGACGCCCGCGACCCCGACGAACTCGGCGGCGTTGAGCCGGCCGAAGAAGCGCGTCTGCAGCACCACGACCCGCCGGTCCAGCTCGACGACCTCGCTCGCGCGCGCCCGGATGCGCTCGGCCCGCCGCGCGTGCAGCCGGAACGCGCGCACGGTCCCGATGCCGCCGACGGTGTCGAGCAGCTCCTGCTGCTGCGCACCCCCGGCGATCCGCTCGGCCGCGTAGACCTGCTGCGACCGGCCGAGGTACCAGCGCGCCGTCCAGGCCTGGATCGGCACGGCCAGCAGCGCGCCCACCAGGAACCGCCAGTCCAGCGCGGCGAGCCCGACCAGGGTCAGGAGGATGACCAGGGCCGCCCGCGCGAACTCGGGCACGGCCTCGCGGACCGCCTCGCCCACCGTGGTGACGTCCGTGGTGACCCGCGCGGTGAGGTCGCCGGAGCCGGCCTCCTCGAGCCGCCCCAGCGGCAGCTCCAGCGCGCGGGCGACGAACCGCTCGCGCAGGGCGGCGAGCATCGTCTCGCCGACCCGGGCGAGCAGCCGCAGACCGAGGACGGCGAGCCCGCCCTGTGCCACCGCGACGGCGACCAGCAGCAGCACCGGCGCGGTGAGCGCGGCCGGTGCGGCGCGCCCGACCACGAGGTCGACGATCCGGCCGAGCAGGGGAGCGGTGACCAGGCTCGCGGCGGCCCCCGCCACCAGCGCCAGGACGGCGGCGACCGCGCGACCGCGGTGCGGCCGGGCGAGCTCGCCGAGAACGGCGCGCACCGCGCGCCCGCCCGCGACGGGGAGCAGCCGGCGGGCGCTCACGCGAGCACCAGACCGCGGTAGGCGGGATCGCCGGCGAGCAGGTCGGCGTGCGTGCCCTCGGCCCGCACCCGCCCCTCGTCGACGACGACGACCCGGTCGGCCACCGCGAGCAGCGTCGGGCTCGTGGTGACCAGCAGGGTGGTGCGGCCGGAGCGCAGCACGCGCAGCCCCTCGGCGATGCGGGCCTCGGTGACCGTGTCGACGGCCGTCGTCGGGTCGTGGAGGACCAGCACCGGGGCGTCGGCGACCAGCGCGCGGGCCAGCGCGACCCGCTGGCGCTGCCCGCCGGACAGCGACCGGCCCTGCTCGGTGACCGGGGTGTCCGCCCCGGCCGGCAGGCTCTCGACGACCTGGTCGGCGCCCGCGGCGGCGAGCGCGGCCGCGGGATCGCCCGGCCCGCCGGCCCGGACGTTCTCGGCGACGGTCCCGGCGAACAGCGCCGCCTCGTGCGCGGCGACCAGCACCGCCCCGCGGGCCTGTTCCGGCGGGTACGCGGCGAGGGGGACCCCGTCGAGCTCGACCGCGCCCGCCTCGGGATCGGACTCGCGGGCCAGCGCGCCGAGCAGGGCGGTCGCGACCGGCGGGTCGGCGACGACCCCGACCAGCTCGCCGGCGCGGACCTCGAGGTCCAGCCCGGCCAGCGGTCCCGCACGCAGCCCGCGGACGGCGAGCGCGCCGGGGGAGGCCTCGGGGACGGCGCGGTCCCCGGGCACGACTGCCGGGGGTGCCGCCAACACGTCGGCGATCCGCTCGGACGAGGCCCGGGCCTGCGCGAGGCGGGCGTTGACGAACCCGATCGTCTCCAGCGGGCCGACGAGGAACTGCGCGAGCCCGACCGCGGCGACCAGCCCGCCGACGCTGAGCGCGCCCGCCAGGGCCAGGCGCCCGCCGACCAGCGCGACCAGGGCCAGGAACAGTCCGTCGAGCAGCAGGACCGCGCCCTGCAACCAGGCCTGGGAGCCGGTGGCCCGCAGGGTCGCCCGCAGGGCCCCCCTGCTGGTGCCGGTGTAGCGGTGCACCGCGGCCGGTCCGGCGCCGATGCCCTTCAGCACCCGGATGCCCGCCACGAGGTCCGCGGCGACCCCCGACGCCTGCGCGGCCCGCTCCTGCTCGGGCCCGCTGCGCTTCTCCAGCGGCCGGCCCAGCAGGTGCAGCAGCAGGAGCAGCGGGGGCGTGCCGAGCAGGATCAGCAGCCCGAGGGGGAGCGAGATCCGCAGCAGCGCGACGGCGGCGACCGCGAGCGCGGTGCCCTGCGCCAGGAGCAGGGGCAGCCCGAAGCCGAGGCCGGC
Source organism: Pseudonocardia kujensis (assembly GCF_021283305.1). GTDB lineage: Bacteria > Actinomycetota > Actinomycetes > Mycobacteriales > Pseudonocardiaceae > Pseudonocardia > Pseudonocardia kujensis. The sequence goes on along the minus strand of NZ_JAJSOK010000086.1, from coordinate 2,452 downwards.
GACGCGCTGGGTGTCCGAGGTGGCGATGCTCGCGAGCGCGCCCGGCAGCCGCCCGGCCTCGGCGCCGCCGCGCGGGTCGAGCACCCGCTCGGCGATCCGGAGCCGCAACCGGCGGTCGGTGTGCCGCTCGGCGTGCCGGGCCCGGCGCGCGCCGAAGCGGTAGCAGTGCGACAGGAACAGGAAGTCCAGGCCCAGCACGAGCAGCCACAGCAGCATCGCGTGCACGTCCCCCGCGGCGACGCCCTGGTCGATCACGACGCCGACCAGCACCGGGACCAGCGCCTCGCCGGCCTGGTGCCCGCAGAGCAGCAGCACGGCCGCGAACACGTGCCAGCGTTCGGCCCGGAGCGCTCCCCACCGGACGGACCGCCCGGTGATCTCCCCCCTCGTCATGTGGGGAAGGCTAACCTCACCCCCCGACGATCTCGGGATGCCGGTGGAGATCGGCCGGCGCGGAGACGGAGCGGGCGGCTGCCGCTGTCGTTCGCCGGACCAGGCCGTCGGCGCACGGGAAACCCGTCCCTTCGGGTCTTCTGCCTCCCCGTCCGCCGTGGGTAGCGTCGGAGCTCCTGCCCGTCGACGTGCGAGGAGTCCCATGTCCGACCTCACGACGCTGCGCGCGGTCAGCGGCCTGCCCGCCGACCCGCCCGCGCTGTCCGCGTCCACCCTGGTCATGATCGACTGCCAGAACACCTACACCCGCGGCCTCATGGAGCTCGAGGGTGTGCAGGCGGCCCTCGACCAGGCCGAGGAGCTGCTCGACCGGGCCCGCGGCGCCGGTATCCCGATCGTCCACGTCCAGCACGACTCCGGCCCCGGCACGCCCTACGACGTCCGTGAGGAGATCGGCGCGATCGTCGACCGGGTCGCCCCGCGCCCGGGGGAGGCGACGGTGGTCAAGAACTACCCCAACTCCTTCACGGGCACCGAGCTGGACTCGCTGCTCAAGCAGCACCCGGCGCGTCCGCTGCTGCTCGCCGGCTTCATGACCCACATGTGCGTGAACTCCACCGCCCGCGGGGCGTTCAGCCTGGGCTACGCGCCCACCGTGGTCGGCGGGGCCACCGCGACCCGCGCGCTGCCGGGCACGGGCGGCGGGGACGAGGTGCCCGCGGCCGCGCTGCAGGCCGCGAGCCTCGCGTCCATCGCCGACCTGTTCGGCGTGGTCGTGGCCGACCAGGCGGAGATCCCGGACTAGCGGCTGCCGGGTTCCTCAGCGGTCTCACAGGACCGCCGGAAACGCGGTCGCAGGCGGCGCCGAGTTCGTCGGTGCAGGTGCTCCGGTCCCGGACCGCGCCTGCCGACGCCCTCGGCGAGGAGGCGGCATGTCGCTGGCCCGGTCCCGCACCCGGATGCGTCTGCGGTGCGCGTTCCCGGCCGTCGCCCTGGTGGCCGCCCTGGTCGGGCTGACCGCCTGCGGCTCCGGCTCACCGGCGCCGCGTCCCACCGCTCCCGTCGTCGACGGGCAGCTGGCCCAGCAGCTCAAGGGTGCGGTGGGCGATGCCGGAGCGCTGGTGCACCTGCAGGAGCTGCAGAAGATCGCGGACCGCAACGGGGGGAACCGGGCCTCGCCGAGCCCCGGCTACCTGGCGAGCGCCGACTACGTCAGCGGCGTCCTACGGGCCGCCGGGTTCGACGTCGCGACGCCGGACTACACGCTGTCCCGGCGGCGCGGCGGCTCCGGCGGCTCCGAGGGCGGTGAGGGCCCGACGACCCTGCCGAACGTCGTCACGCAGACCCGCACGGGCGATCCCGCCCACGTCGTGGTGATCGGCGCCCACCTGGACTCGGTGAAGCAGGGGCCGGGCATCGTCGACGACGGCTCCGGCGTGGCGACGCTGCTGGAGATCGCGACACGGCTCGGTGCGTCGCCGGCGGTGCGCAACATGGTCCGGTTCGGGTTCTGGGGCTCCGAGGAGTCCGGGGCGCAGGGCTCGACGGGTTACGTGACGGGCCTTTCCGACGCCGATCGCGACGCGATCATGCTCTACCTGAACGTCGACATGGTCGGCTCGCCGAACGGCGGCTACTTCGTGCAGGGCGGCACGGGCGACGACACCTCCGCGGCCGGTCCCCCCGGGTCGGGCACCGTGGGGGACGTCCTCGCCGACCAGCTCGGCAGCACCGGCGTGACCCCGCAGCGCATCACGTTCGTCGGGGACGACGAGACACCCTTCGTGGCGGCGAACATCCCGTCGGCCGGCGCCGAGAACGGCGACAGGAAGAAGAAGACCGCGGAGCAGGCGCAGACCGCGGGCGGGCAGGCCGGCGAGGTCTTCGACCCCTGCTACCACCAGGCCTGCGACACGATCCAGAACGTGAACCCGGTGGTGCTCGACCACTACCTGCACGCCCTCGCCGGGACCCTGGCCCACTTCGCGACGACCACGGACACGCTTCCCTGACCCGCCGACCGTCCGTCGTGGACCGCCGTGAGCAACGGCGGGGCACC
>NZ_JAJSOK010000085.1 GCF_021283305.1 Pseudonocardia kujensis | reverse complement strand
GTCAGCCTCTGCCCCCGCCGCATCGGCGCCATCACCGCCGCTGCGCTCGTCGTCCTGCACCACGAACACGACCGCACAACATGATCAACGGCCTACTGAGAAAGGCTCATTATGGTTCCATAACGCGATATCGGACCCGACCTCAGCGCATTATGGTTCCATAGCGAGATATCGGACCGGACCTGAGCGCATTATGGTTCCATAATGCGAGATCGGGCCTGACCTCAGCGCACTATGGATCCCTGACGTCCCACCCCCAACCGGTGCGCGAGCTCCTCCGCCCGGTCCCGGGCGGCGACGGCGACGAGCCGGTCCCCGGTCGTCGCCGCCGGCCGGACCAGGGCCTCGTCGGCGATCCGGGACGCGCCCAGCAGCCCGATCCGCAGCCCGGTCAGGCCCTCACCTCGCTGACGGCGGCCCGCGCGTAGCCCGCGCCCGTGTACCGGACGGCGACGGTCCGGCCGGTCCGCCAGGACTCGTCCGCGGCTTCGGCGAGGTCGAAGGCGGCGAGCGCGTCGGCCCCCGAGACCCGCACGGGGGAGCGGTCGAGGACCGCTCGGGCGAAGCCGTCGAGCTCGGCGGCGTAGGCCAGCGGGTAGCGCTCCTGGAAGTCGGCGACGAGGTCGCGGCTGGTCAGGCCGGGGGTGCGCCACTCGTAGCCGCGGCGGTAGGGGTTGTCGATGCGTGCGGTGGCGCGGCTGCCCATGACCTCGGTGGAGCACTCGTAGCCGTACCCGGAGGCCCTGCTGTTGTCGATCACGCCGAGCGCGCCGGAGGCGAACCGCAGCACCACGACGGCGGTGTCGACGTCGCCCACGGCCGCGAAGCCCTCCGGGTCGGACACCGCCGCGCCGTGGGCGGTCACCTCGACGACCTCGCCGACGAGCCAGCGGGCGACGTCGAGGTCGTGCACGGTGACGTCGCGGAAGAACCCGCCCGACCCGGCGAGGAACGACGCCGGCGGCGAGGCCATGTCCCGCAGCGAGCTGCGGAAGAGCGCGACCTCGCCCAGCTCGCCCGCCCGGATCCGCTCGGCCACCGCGGCCCAGTCCGGGTCGAAGCGCCGGTGGAAGCCGACCTGGAACTGCACGCCGGCCCGCTCCACCTCCTCGACCGTCTCGACGGTCGTCGCCCGGTCCAGGGCGATCGGCTTCTCACAGAACACGTCCCGGCCCGCCCGCGCGGCGGCGACGGTCATCGAGGCGTGGGTGCCGGTCGGCGTCGCGACGGCGACGGCCTCGGCCGCGGGGTGCGCGAGCAGCTCCTCGAAGCTCGCCGTCCACGGCACGCCGTAGCGCTCGCCCGCCTCCCGGGCGACCGCGGGGTCGGCGTCGAAGACGACGCCCAGCCGGGCGACCGAGCACCGCCCGGCGAGGTTGTCGGCGTGGATGCGGCCCATGCGGCCGAGGCCGGCGAGGCCGATGCGCAGCGTGCTCATGGAGTCCTTTCGGGGCGGGGTGGGCACACGCGTACGGCCGGTCCCCGTCGCGGGGACCGGCCGGGGTCGCGCGCGGTCAGCGCTTGAGCTCGTGGGCCAGCTCGGCGAGCTCCTGACCGCCGGCCATCTCGGCGGTCAGCTGCTCGAGGGAGACCTCGGAGCGCTTCTTGTCCAGCACCCGGCGGCCGAGCTTCAGGATGATGAAGTGGTCGCCGACCATGTAGGCGTGGTGCGGGTTGTGGGTGATGAACACGACGCCCAGGCCGGCGTCGCGGGCGGCGGCGGTGTACTTGAGCACCACGCCGGACTGCTTGACGCCCAGGGCGGCGGTGGGCTCGTCGAGGATCAGCACACGGGCGCCGAAGTACACGGCGCGGGCGATCGCCACACACTGGCGCTGGCCGCCGGACAGGGTGCCGATGGGCTGGTTGATGTCCTTGACGAAGATGCCCATCTTCTTCAGCTCGGAGTCGGCGATCTCGCGCATCGCCGCGATGTCGAGCGGGGCGCCGGGCCAGCGGCCCTTGCGGATCTCGGAGCCGAGGAAGAAGTTGCGCCACACCTCCATCAGCCCGACCACGGCGAGGTCCTGGTACACGGTGGCGATGCCCTGGTCCAGCGACTCGCGGGGGCTGCCGAAGTGCACCTCGGCGCCGTCGACCTTGACCGTGCCCTCGGTGTGCGGGTGCAGCCCGGAGATGATCTTGATGAGGGTGGACTTGCCGGCGCCGTTGTCGCCCAGGACGCAGGTGACCTCCCCGGCGTTGACGGTCAGGTTGACACCCTCGAGGGCGCGGATGGCGCCGTAGGTCTTGCCGACGCCCTCCATCTCGACCAGGGGCGTCCCGACCTCGAGGCTGTGGTCGGCGTGTTCGATGATCGTGTCGGTCATCCGAGTCACATCCTCACTTGCGCCGCGAGGCGGAGTTCTTGACGTACAGGTTGAGCAGGACCGCGAGCAGGAGCATGACGCCCAGGAAGGTCTTGAACCAGTTGGGGTCCCAGCCGGCGTAGACGATGCCCTGGGTGGTCATGCCGAAGATGAACGCGCCGATCGCGGCGCCGATGGCCGAGCCGTAGCCGCCGGTGAGCAGCGCGCCGCCGACGACCGCGGCGACGATGTAGATCAGCTCGTTGCCCACGCCCAGGCCGGCCTGCACGGTGGAGAAGTTGAACAGCAGGTGCTGGCCGAGGAACCAGGCGCAGAACGCGACGCCCATGAACAGGCCGATCTTGACCTTGGCGACCGGGACACCGACCGCGCGGGCGGAGTCCTGGTTGCCGCCGACGGCGAAGATCCAGTTGCCGGTCCTGGTGCGCAGCAGGATCCAGGTGGCGACCAGGGTGAACAGGATCCACCAGAACACCGAGATCTTGACGTTGACGAAGCCGAGGTCGACGTCGGCGGCGAAGATGGCCTTCGCCGAGTCGAAGCCGTCGAGGTCGGAGATGTTCTGGGTGGCCACCGCGCCGGTGAGCAGCTTGGTGACGCCGAGGTTGATGCCCTGCAGCATGAAGAACGTGGACAGGGTGATCAGGAAGCTGGGCAGCTTGGTCTTGATCAGCAGCCAGCCGTTGAGGAAGCCGATGGCCAGGGCGATGACCAGCGACGCGACCGCGCCGACCCAGGCGTTCAGCGAGAACTGGTAGCTGATCATCGACGACGCGAGCGCGGCCGTGGTGACCTGGACGCCGGACGACAGGTCGAACTCGCCGCCGATCATCAGCAGCGCCACGCCGAGGGCGACGATGCCGATGGTCGAGGCGGAGTAGAGGATCGTCGAGAAGGCCTCGGCGGTGCGGAAGGGCGGGGCGATCGCGAAGAAGAACACGAAGATCGCGATCGCCGCGGCGAGGGAGCCGACCTCGGGCCGGGAGAGGATGCGCGCGCCGAGGGAACGCTGCACGCGCACGGGCTCGGCGCCGGTGGAGGGCGTGGACGGGGGCGACGGCGGGGTCGCGACGGGTGAGCTCATCGCTGGACGCTCCTGGATCGGGTCCCGTCCGTGGGGGCCACCTGCCGGCGGCCCCCACGGACGGATCGGGTCAGCGGGTGTTCTTCGCCGCGTACTCGGCGATCTTGCTGATGTTGGTGTTGTCGACGAAGGACGGGCCGGTGAGCACCGGCTTGCCGCCGCCGAGGTCGTTGCCGTTGGTCAGGTTCAGCCACAGCGACTGGACGGCCATGTAACCCTGGACGTAGGGCTGCTGGTCGATCGAGAACTGGATCTGGCCGTTCTGGATGGCCTTGGCCACATCGGCGTTGAGGTCGAAGGTCACGACCTTGGCCTGGCTGCCGGAGTCGGTCTTGGCCTGCAGCGCGGCGAGCGCGATCGGCGCGCCGAGGGTGACGACGTCGGTGATCGACGGGTCCTGCTGGAGCTTGGCCGCGATGGTCTGCTGGACCGAGGGCAGGTCGGCGCCGTTGACCTGCAGGTTCTCGGTGTTCGGCAGGCTCTTCTTGACACCGGCGCAGCGCGCCTCGAGGGCCACCGAGCCCTGCTCCTGGACGACGCAGAGGGCCTTGCCGCCGCCATTCTGCGCGATGCGCTGACCGGCGGTCTGGCCCGCCAGGTCCTCGTCGGAGCCGAAGTACATCGGGATGTCGTACTTCTGGTACTCGTTGATGCCCGAGTTGAACGCCACCGTCGGGATGCCGGCCTTCACGGCCTTCTCGGCCGCCGGGCCGACCTGGTCGGCGTAGGCCAGGGTCACGGCGATGCCGTTGACCTTCGAGTCGATCGCGTTCTGCACCAGCGTGGCCTGCTGGCCGGCGTCCTGGTTGTTCGAGTACTTCAGGTCGACGTTGAGCTCGCCGGCCGCCTGCTCGGCGCCCGCCCGGATCTTGTCCCAGAACGAGTCGCCCGGCTGCTCGTGCGTGATCATCGCGATCGTGTAGCGCTGCGCCGTGGCGTTGGTGTTGGTCTGCTGCGCACCGCCCTGGCTGCTGCAACCGGCCGCGACGAGCGCCGCTCCGGCGAGGGCCGCCACGAGGGCCACGACCCGCTTGCCTGATCGGAACATCCTTGTCCTTCCCGAACTCTCAACGGTGAGTGTGTGGTGCGGTGCTTCTACAGCAACCGGACCGCGGCGTCGACGGCCCCCGAGACGTCGTCATCCGGTGGGTACAACAGGGACCGGCCGACGACCAGCCCCTGCACGGTGGGCAGGGCGAGCGCCTTGCTCCAGGTCGCGAAGGTGGCCTCCTGGTCGGCCGCCACCTCCCCGCCGAGGATCACCGCGGGGAGCGTGGTCGCGGCCATCGCGCGTGCCATGTCCTCCCCGCCGCCCCCGATGATCGGCACCTTCAGCCAGGTGTAGGCCGACGTGGTGCCCAGCCCCGCGGCGACGGTCATCGCCCGGGTCATCGCCTCCACGGTGAGCTCGTTGCGGACCCGTCCGTCGACACGGCGGGACAGGAACGGCTCGACCATGGCCATCAGGCGGCGCCCGGCGAGGCCGGACACCGCACGCCCGCAGGACTCGAGCGTGACGACGCTGGCCGCGTCGTCGGCGTCGATCCGCAGGAGCATCTTGCCGCCCTCGAACCCGGCGGCGGCGATGCTCGCGGGGTCGTAGGCGGTGAACCGGTCGTCGAGCTCGAAGGCGGTGCCGGCGAGGCCCCCGCGGTTCATCGAGCCGACGACGACCTTGTCGTCGAGGGCGCCCAGCAGGAGGAGGTCCTCCAGCACGTCCGGGGTGCCGAGCACGCCGTTGACGCCGGGCCGGGAGAGGGCGAGTGCGAGCCGGTCGAGCAGGTCGGCACGGTCGGCCATCGCCATCGGGCGGTCGCCCGCGGCCAGCGCGCCCCGGGCGGGGTGGTCCGCGGCGACCATCATGAGCCGGCCGTGCTCGCCGAAGGGGGAGGCGGGGCGGCGACGGGCGGCGGCGGCCTCGGCCACGGCGTCGGGACGGCGCGCACGGGTGCGCACGAGGTCCGTCAGGACGGCCTCACGCACCGAGTCTCACGAGCGGCATCGCCACGTGTCCCCTCCGGCAGGCGGCGCCCGGCAACCGTTGCCGGGCGGGTGATCGAATTCGTTGTGACTCCGAACACCGCCCTAGGTGTACGCTCGTCAAGGCTGTACGTCAATGGTTTGTCCTGACATATTTTGTCAGGACATAGAGAGGAGCAGTGGCGCGTGGACCGACAGGCGAACGGAGCGTTGGTCCCGGACGTCACGCTCGACCGGACGAGCCCCGTGCCGCTCTACTACCAGGTCGCGACCCGGCTGCAGCAGCAGATCGAGGAGGGCGACATCCCTGTCGGCTCCCGGCTGGAGAACGAGGTCGAGCTGGCCGACCGGCTCGGCGTCTCCCGGCCGACCATGCGCCGTGCCATCTCCTACCTGGTCGAACGCGGGATGCTCGTGCGCAAGCGCGGCGTGGGCACCCAGGTCGTGCACCCAAAGGTCCGTCGTCCCGTCGAGCTGACGAGCCTCTACGACGACCTGCTGAAGAGCGGTCAGGCGCCGCGCACCGAGATCCGCGAGTTCGAGGTGCGGCCCGCGCCGGACCAGATCGCCGAGGCCCTCGGGATCCCCTTCGGCGCCGAGGTCACCTGGATCGAGCGGCTGCGTTTCGCCGGCGACGAGCCGTTGGCGCTCATGCACAACGCCGTGCCGCTCGACGTGCTCCGGCTGCACCGGGAGGACCTGGAGCGCAACGGGCTCTACGACCTGCTCCGCGGGGCCGGGCACGTGCCGCGCATGGCCAACCAGGTCGTCGGCGCGCGCACGGCGAGCGCGGCGGAGGCGCGCATCCTCGACGAGGCCCGCGGGGCCCCGCTGCTCACCATGACCCGCACCGCCTGGGACGCCGCGGGCAAGGCCGTCGAGTACGGCTCGCACCTCTACCGCGCCAGCCGCTACTCGTTCGAGCTCAACCTCACCAGCTGACGCGGGAAGGTTGAACGCGCAACCAGCGTTGCTCGGGGCATGACGAAGAAGATCGGGTTCCTGTCGTTCGGGCACTGGCAGGACGCGCCCGGGTCGCGGACCCGCTCGGCCGCCGACGCCCTGCTGCAGACCGTCGAGCTGGCCGAGGCGGCGGAGGAGCTCGGCGTCGACGGCGCGTACGTCCGCGTCCACCACTTCGAACGGCAGCTGGCCTCGCCGTTCCCGCTCCTGTCCGCGATCGCCGCGCGCACCCGCCGGATCGAGATCGGCACCGGTGTGATCGACATGCGGTACGAGAACCCGCTGTACATGGCGGAGGAGGCCGCGGCCACCGACCTGATCAGCGGTGGGCGGCTGCAGCTCGGCGTCAGCCGGGGGTCGCCCGAGACCGTGCTCGACGGTGCCGGGGCCTTCGGGTACCGGCCGGGCGACGGGCAGACCGCCGCGGACCTCGCCCGCGCGAAGACCCAGCTGTTCCTCGCCGCGATCGACGGCGCGGCCGTGGCGACCACGGACCCGCAGCGCACCGGCGTGCGCGCCGGGCTGGCGGTCCAGCCGCAGGCGCCGGGACTGCGCGAGCGGATCTGGTGGGGATCGGGCACCCGGGCGACCGCCGTGTGGGCCGCGGAGCAGGGGATGAACCTGCAGAGCTCGACCCTGCTGTCCGAGGACACGGGCGTGCCGTTCGACCGGCTGCAGGCCGAGCAGATCCGGGCCTACCGCGCCGCCTGGGCCGAGCAGGGCCAGACCAGGACGCCGCGGATCTCGGTGTCGCGCAGTGTGTTGCCGGTGACCACCGACCTCGACCGCCGGTACTTCGGGACCCGGGGCGAGGGCGACCAGGTCGGCCTGCTCGAGGGCGTCCGCGCCCGCTTCGGGCGGACCTACGTCGGCGAGCCCGACCGCCTCGCCGCCGAGCTGGCCGAGGACGAGGCGGTCCGCGAGGCCGACACGGTGCTGTTCACGGTGCCGAACCAGCTGGGCGTGGAGTACAACGCGCACCTCCTCGAGACGATCGTGCGGCACATCGCCCCGGCCATCGGCTGGTCGGGTGCCGTCGCCGGAGTTCCTCACCCCTGACGATGTGAGCTGACCCGGCTTCCGAAACAGGCCCGGCGCCGCCACCGTTGACCGTGGAGAACGTTGCTGGAACGTTCAAGAACACGAGGAGCGAGATGAGTGAGCGAGTGCGTGCGCGGCTGCGGCTGCTGCACGACGAGTACGTGGCGGCGGTGAACTTCGCGGTCGAGGAGGGCCGCGAGGACCTGGTGGAGCGGCTGGCCGCCGACTACCCGGACGCCGCGCTGCGGGTCATGGCCGAGTACGACGAGGTTCCGGACGCCGCCTGACCCAGCCGGCACCGCCGCCGGTCACGTTCTTGTGGCCACGCGGTGGTAGGTGCGGCGCCGGGGGCCGGCGGGTGGCAGGCTCGCCGCCGTGCCATCAACCGGAGCGGCACCCGCCCCGACCCGCCGTACGCGGACCGGACGGGCGGCGGCGCTCCTGTGCCTGTCCGCCTGCGTGCTCGCGGCCTGCGCCCAACCGGGCGTGAACCAGCTCGCGGCGGACCCCACCGACCGCACCCCGACGGCCTCCGCGCCCCCCGCACCGGCCCCCGACCAGGCTCCCTCGGCGGCGCTCGCCGCCCGGAGCACGCCGCTGCCGAGCCCCACCGCGACCACCCCGGCCACGCCGGTGCTCGCCGCGGACGACACACAGGCCGGCCTGACCGGCCGGGAGGTGCCCCCCGACGGGAACGGTGACCTCGTCGTCGTGCCCGGCTCGACGCCCGCGCCGGGGCCGGGCCCGGTGCGCACGCTGAGCGTGGCGGTCGAGTCCGGTCTGCCCGTCGACGGCGGGGAGTTCGCGGCGTTCGTGATGACCACGCTGACCGACCCGCGGGGCTGGGGCGCGGGCGGCGTGATGTCCTTCGCCCGCACGGACGGGGAGGCGGACATCCATCTGGTGCTCGCGACGCCGGGCACCACGAACCGGCTCTGCGCACCGCTCGACACGGCGGGCGAGGTGTCCTGCCGCAACCAGGACCTGGTGGTGCTCAACTTCCGCCGCTGGGTGGAGACGACGGCGGAGTACGCCGACAACCCCACGGGCTACCGGCAGTACCTGGTGAACCACGAGGTGGGGCACGCCCTGGGCCACGGGCACGTCGCCTGCCCGGGCCCGGGCCAGCCCGCGCCCGTCATGCAGCAACAGACCCTCGGCCTGCAGGGCTGCACGCAGAACAGCTGGCCGAACCCGTGAGGGGCCGGCCGGGACGTACGCCCCGGCCGGCCCCTCACGTCCCTGCGGTCAGGTCCCGCCCGGGGCCGCCGGGATCCCGTTGGGCGGCACGGGGGTCTCCCCGTTCGTCGCGTCGGTGATCGGGGCGTCGCCGTTGTCGGTGACCCGGACCGGCCCCAGCGCGGTCGTGCTGTCGCCGGTCACCCGGACGACCTTCGCGCCGGAGATGCCGCTGTGCTTGTCCGCGGTGAACCGGTAGGGCGCCGCCCACGGGCCCGCGAACCGGGTGCCGCCCTTCTCGATCGCCTGGACCAGGCCCTCGCGGGTCGGGTTCGGCCCGGCGGCGAGCAGCGCCTGGACGAACGCGTAGCCCTGCGACATCCCGAAGATCCGGAAGTTGGTGAGCGCGCCGCCGTCGCCGTGCGCCTTCCAGATCGCGTCGAACTGCGCGGTCCATGCGTCCGACGGGTTGTCGGCGCGCGGCAGGTACTCGTCGGTGATCATCCCGTCGAGCAGGGCCGCGTCGGTCACCTGGCCCTGCGAGAACCGGCCCAGCAGCGACCCGACGAGGACCGGGTCGGCGCCGATGTTGCTGTAGACCCACTGTGGCCTGTAGTTGAGCTTCAGGCCCTGCAGCTGGGTGAGCGCCGTGTAGGAGGGCACGTTGAAGCCGATGACGAGATCGGCGTTCGCGGCCTGCAGCGCCGACATCTGGGGTCCGATGTCGGTGTTGCCCGGGGTGTAGCGCTGCACCGACACGATCTGCTTGTCGAGGTACCGGCGGATGCCCCGCTCGGCGTCCTCCCCGACGTCGTCGTTCTGCAGGAACAGCCCGACCCTGGCCTGCGGGAAGGTCGTCGCGACGTGGTCGGCGAGGATCTTCGCCTCGATCTCGTAGTCCGGCTGCCAACCGAAGGTCGTCGGGTACTTCCGGGGCTGGTCCCACAGCAGGGAGCCGGAGGAGACGAAGAGGTCCGGCACGCCCTCGGCGCCGAGGAAGTCCAGCACGGCGCCGTGGGTCGGCGTGCCCAGCCCGCCCAGGATCGCGAAGACCTGGTCCTGCAGCACCAGCTCGTTGACGACCTGGCTGGTCTGCGTGGGGTTGTAGGCGTCGTCGCGGAAGACATAGTCGATCTTCCGACCGTTGACGCCGCCGTGCGCGTTGACCCAGTCGAAGTAGGCCTTGGTCCCGGTCGGGATCTCGCTGTAGCCCGGGGCGGCGACGCCGGTGAGCGGGAAGTGCGAGCCCACCTTCACCGAGTCGGCGGTGATGCCGACCGTCGAGCCCCCGCTCGCCGCACCGCCGCCCGACCCGGGGTCCGGCCGGCCGCCCGCCCCGCACCCCGCGAGCGCCAGGACGGCGCCGAGGGCGAGGGCCGTCAGCGCCCGCACCCGCCTCGATCTGCGCATCAGGACCTCCCTGTCCTCTCCTCCGGCGCACCGGCCGGAGCGGTCGTGCGTGCGTGCCACCGGGCCCGCACGGTCCCCACCACGCCGCCGGGCGCGAGCAGGATGACGAGGATGAGCACCGCGCCGTAGACGAACGGCGCCAGCTGCGCGGCCTGCACGTCGGTGAGCCCGGCCGAGGCGCCGAGGTCGGTCACCGCGGGCGGCAGGAACACCAGCAGCGCGCTGCCCAGCACGGCACCGAGGAGGCTGCCGAGCCCGCCCACGACCACGGCCGTGAGCAGCGAGATCGACAGCACGATGGTGAACCCGGTCGGCGCGGCGAGGCGGACGACGACGCCGAGCACGCCGCCCGCGAGGCCTGCGCAGGCGGCGCTGACGGCGAAGGCCAGCACCCGGACCCGGCTCAGCCGGACGCCGGCCAGCTCGGCGGCCACCTCGTCGTCGCGCACGGCCTTCCAGATCCGCCCGATCCGGCTCGCGGTCAGGTTGGCGAGCAGCAGGAAGGCCACGATCGCCACCAGCCAGCCGACGTAGGCGAGGTACTTGGCGCTGCTGGTCTCGTTGGCGGACAGGAAGTACACGGCGTCGGCGAACCAGTCCGGCGGGCGCGGGGACGGGACCGGCAGGCCCTGCTCGCCCCCGAGCGCCTCGTCGAAGTGGATCGCGAGCCCGGGCAGGGCGACGGCGAACGCCAGGGTCGCGCCGGCCAGGTACGGGCCCTTGAGCCGGGCGGCCGCGGCGCCGACGAGCACGCCGACCAGCGCGGTGACGCCCGCCGCGATCACCAGCACCAGCAGGAGCGGGACGTCGGCGGGCAGCAGCAGGCCGGTGGTGTAGGCGCCGACGGCCATCAGCGCCCCGTGGCCCAGTGAGATCTGGCCGTTGAGCCCGGTGAGCACGGTCAGCCCGGCCGCGGCGACCGCGTAGTACGACATCGTGGCGAACTGGGAGTTCCGGAACGGCCCGGTCAGCTCGAGCACCAGCACCACGACGACCAGGGCCAGCAGCGCCAGCGCGGCGTGCCGGGCGAAGGTCGCCCTCGGCCGGAGCCGCGCCGCGAGGCCCGACCAGCGACCCGGTTCCCGCCCGGACCGGGACGCGGTGCCCGCCTGCTCGGTGGGCCGTACCGGCGCGGCCATCAGACCCTCCGCGCCGCGGTGCGGGCGAACAGACCCTGCGGCCGGACCAGCAGCACCGCCACCAGCACGGCGAGTGCGGCCAGCGGGACCAGGTCGCTGCCGACGTAGCCGGTGACCAGCGCCAGGATCACGCCCATGGCCAGCCCGCCGACCACGGCGCCGCCGGGGGAGTCGAGCCCGCCCAGCACCGCGGCCACGAAGCCGTTGACGATCACGGTGTCCATGTACGCCGGCCACACGAGGCTGCCGCCCGCGATCAGTACGCCGGCCAGCGAGCCGACCAACGCGGCGAGCGCCCAGCCGAGGGTCAGCATCCGGCCGACCGGCACGCCGAGCAGCCGGGCCACCTCGCCGTCGAAGGCTGAGGCGCGCATCCGCAGGCCGACGTCGGTGAACCGGAAGAGCGCGACCAGGCCGAGCAGGACCACGGCGACGGCGCCGACGGTGATCAGCATGCTCGGGGTGAGCGCGATCGTCACGCTGCCGAGGGCGAAGCCCTCCAGCCCGGCCGGGGCCGGGAAGGAGCGGAACTGGGCGCCGAAGAGGATCGCCGCCAGGGCCTGCAGGGCCACGAACAGGCCGAGGGTCACGATGACGGCGCCGAGCTCGTTGTGCGGCCCGACCCGGCGCACGACCACGCGCTCGACGCCGGCGCCCAGCACCAGCCCGGCCGCGAGGGCGGTGAGCAGGCCGACCCACCAGCTCCCGGTGGACTCGACGACCAGCAGCGCCAGGTACGTGGTGAAGGCGGCCATCGCGCCCTGGGCGAAGTTCACCACCCGGGTCGCCCGCCAGATCAGCACCAGGGCCAGCGCGAACGCGGCGTACACCGCGCCCTGGCCGAGGCCGGTGAGCAGGGTGTTCACGAACTGCAGCACGGGTCTCCTCCCGTTCGTGCTCGGTCGCCGGGGCCGGTCAGAAGCCCAGGTAGGCGTGCCGGAGGGCGTCGTCGGCGGCGAGCTCGGCGGCCGGGGCGCTCGCCACGACCCGGCCGAGGTTGAGCACCACCCCGAGGTCGGCCACGGACAGCGCGCTGCGGGCGTTCTGCTCCACGAGGAGCACCGCGAGGCGGGACCCCTCGACCCGCTCGCGGAGCAGCTCGAAGATCTGGGAGACGACCCGCGGCGCCAGGCCCAGCGAAGGCTCGTCGAGCAGCAGGACGTCGGGGCCACAGGCCAGCGCGCGCCCGATGACGAGCATCTGCCGCTCGCCGCCGGAGAGGGTGTGCGCGTCCCGTCGCCGGCGCTCGGCCAACGGCGGGAACATGGCGTAGACGTCGTCGATCGCGGTGTCGGTTCGCCCGCGGGCCTTGCCCAGCAGCGCGCCGAGCCGCAGGTTCTCCTCCACGGTGAGCTCGGTGACCACGCCGCGCCCCTCGGGGACGTGCGCGATCCCGGCACGGGCGATCCGCTCCGGGGCCGCCCCGGTGAGGTCGACGTCGCCGGCGTGCACGCTCCCCGACCGCGCCGGCACCAGGCCGGAGACGGTGCGCAGCAACGTGGTCTTGCCGGCGCCGTTGGCTCCCAGCACGGCGGTGATACGACCCGGCCCGGCCGTGACGTCGACGCCGTCGAGCGCGGTGACGGGGCCGTAGCCCGCGGTCAGCCCGGTCACCCGCAGGGCCGCGGTGGTGGCGGGCGGGCTCATCGGTGGGCCTCCTCGCCGAGGTAGGCCGCGACGACGGCGGGATCGTCGCGGACCGTGTCGGGCGGGCCCTCCGCGACCACCTTCCCGAAGTCCAGCACGGTGATCCGGTCGCACACGCTCATCACGAGGTCCATGTGGTGCTCGACCAGCACCACGGCCGTCCGGCCGGCCAGCCCGCGAAGCAGCGCGCCCAGCTCGTCCATCTCGTCGCCGCCCAGCCCGCTGGCGGGCTCGTCGAGCAGCAGGAGCTCGGGCTCGGCGACCAGCGCCCGGGCCAGCGCGACCCGTTTCTGCACGGGATACGGCAGGCTGCCGGGCAACCGGTCGGCGTGGTGCACCGCGCCCAGCTCGTCGAGCGCGGCGAGGGCGCGCTCGCGCAGCGCCCGCTCGTCGCGGTCGGAGCGGCGCAGCGC
This sequence comes from Pseudonocardia kujensis, assembly GCF_021283305.1. Lineage (GTDB taxonomy): Bacteria > Actinomycetota > Actinomycetes > Mycobacteriales > Pseudonocardiaceae > Pseudonocardia > Pseudonocardia kujensis. Next base: position 16,679 of record NZ_JAJSOK010000085.1, on the reverse strand, counting down.
GAGCAGCCCGGACAGGAACCCGGCGCGGCGGTGCCGATCCGCCCCGACCATGACGTTCTCGGCCACGGTGAGCCCGCGGAAGAGCCCGACGCCCTGGAGCGTGCGCGCGATCCCCATGCCCGCCAGCTGGTGCGGGCGCAGCCGGCGCACCGGGGCGCCGTGCCAGCGCAGCGCCCCGGAGTCGGGGCGGACGAACCCGCAGCAGACGTTGAACAGGGTCGTCTTGCCCGCGCCGTTCGGGCCGATCACGCCGTGCACGCCGCGCGGCGGCACGGTAAGCGACACCCGGTCCAGGGCGACGAGCCCGCCGAACCGCACCGAGACGTCGTCGACGGCGAAGAGGACCGCGTCCCCGGCGGCGGACGGACCGCGGTCGGCGGCGTGGTCGGCGGGGGGAGCGGTCACGGGCGGGCCTCCCGGGCTGCGACGGCGATGTCGGGACGGGGTGCGACGGGGATCCGGTGACCGGCGGTAGCGGATCACTCGGACGGGACCAGATTGGGCGCCGCGACCAGCGAAGGCCATGGGCGCGGCGCCCAGGATCCGTGTCCGAATGCTGGGCGGAACGCCCGAATGGGTGGACGGCCCGTTGTGACCTGTTGCACAGTGATCTGGTGCGTCCCGTCGACGAGGAGCGGCGCGCCCCGGGTCGCCCCGCCGACCGCCCCCGGACCGGCCGAGACCTGGACCCGGCCGCCGACGAGGCGCTCCGGGTGCTGGGGGCCGCGCTGTTCGACGACCTCGACGCCCTCGCGGACCGGCTCGCCCTGCGCATCCTGCGGCACGAGCGCTGCTACCTGGAGCTGGACCTGGTCGACGAGCTGCGCCAGGCCTGCCGGGTGAACCTGTTGCGCGGCATCGAGGTGCTTGCCGACGTCGTGCCCGACGGGGTCGACCCCGGGGACACCACCCGGGAGACCGGGCGGCGGCGGGCGCGGCAGGGCGTCCCGCTCGAGGCCGTGCTGCACGCCTACCGGCTCGGCTGCCGGATCCTGTGGGACGCGCTGCGCACGGCCTCCAGGGCCCGATTCGGCGGCGCCCACGACCCCGGCCTGCTCGACGCGGCCGGGTTCGTCCTGCGCACCAACGACGGCAGCTCCGCCGCGCTCGTCGACGCCTACCGGCACGAGGAGCACCGGATGCGGGGCCAGGACCTCGGCCGCCGCCGCGCCGTGCTCGACGCGCTGCTGGCCGGCCGGGGTCGCGACCCGGGCTTCGCGCGCGACGCCGCGGCGATCCTGGGCCTGCCGTCCGGCGGGCCGGTGCTGTGCGTCGTCGGCGGGATCGAGCGGGCCGGGTGCGACCCCCTGCGGGACCCGCACGAGACCCTGGCCGCGCACCGGATCGCCTCGTTCTGGATGCTGCGCGAGGACGAGCTGGTGGGGCTCGTCGCGCCGTCGGCGCGGCGGGCCGCGGAGGTGCCCGGGATCCTGGAGTCGCAGGTCGCGGGCAGGGTGGGGCTCTCCGCCGCCGTCGCGGACCTCGGCGCGGCCGACGGCCGCCTACCGGATGGCCCGGACCGCGCTGCGGACCCTGACCGGGCCCGGGCTCGCGGTGCTCGACGACCGGCTGCCCGAGGCCCTGCTCGCCGACAGCCCCGAGCTGCTCCCGCGGGTCCTCGACGCCGGGCTCGGCGGGCTCCCCGCCCTCCCCGAGGCGGACCGCGCGGTCCTGCTCGAGACGTTGGAGGCCCTTCTGGCGCACGGTGGCTCGCCGACGCACGCGGCGCAGGCGCTGTTCTGCCACCGCAACACGGTGATCTACCGGATGCGCCGGATCGAGGCCGTCACGGGGCGGCGGATCGCCGATCCCCGCGACCGCCTGCTGCTCAGCCTGGGCGTGATGGCGGCGCGCACCGCCGCGGCGGTCCCGGACCCGCCCGTGGCCGGTCCCGACCAGGAGGCGGACACCCGGGCGCGGTGAGCCGTTCACCCGCGCGCCGCCCGGCGTCCCCCCGCCGCTCACCCGGGCGCGATGGAGTGCTCCGATGCGTCTGGCGGTCCTCGACCTCGTCGGCACCACGATCGCCGACGGCGGCCTGGTGCTCGACGCGGTCCGCCGCGGCCTCGTGTCGGTCGGCGTGCCCGTCGCGGGCCCGCGGTACCCGGCGCTGCAGCGGCAGGCCCGGGCGACGACCGACCGGCCGGTCCTGCGGGTCTTCGCCGACCTGCTCGACGGCGACCTGCGCCGGGCGCGGCTGGCCACCGACGCCTACGAGGCCCACCTGCGGGACGCGGCCGAACGGGGCCGGGTGCGCGAGGTCCCGGGGGCCGGCGCGGCGATCACCGCCCTCCGCGAGGCCGGGACCAGGGTGGCGCTGGTCGGCGGGGTGGGGGCGGAGACACGGGACGCGCTCGTCGCCCGGGCCGGCCTGGCGGTCGACCTGCTGTTCGCGCCGGCCGACGTCGGCGGGCGCGGGTGGCCCGAACCGGACCTGGTGCTGGCGGCGGTGAGGAAGGTCGACGCCGAGCCCGCGGACTGCGTCGTCGTGGCGGACTCGACGGCGGGCATGGCCGCCGCGGCGCGGGCGGGCGCCGGGCTGGCACTCGGGGTGCAGAGCGGGGCGCACTCGCCCGCGCGGCTACGCGCGGCGGGCGCCCACGACGTCCTCGAGACGGTCGTGGAGCTCCCGGCGCGGCTCGGCCTGCCGCAGCCGCCGCCGGCGCAGCGGCGCGGCCCGTCGGTCGACGGTCAGCTGGTCTCCTCGGACTCGCTGGCCACCGGCGGGGTGAGCCCGTAGTTGCCCCGGTAGAAGAGCAGCGGCAGGCGGGTGGCGTCGGCGCCGAGGTCCGACACCCGGCCGAGGACGATCGTGTGGTCGCCGCCGTCGTGCTCGTTCCAGAGGGTGCAGTCGATCCAGGCGCTCACGCCCTCGAGCACGGGGGAGCCGGAGGGGGCGGGGGACCACCTCACACCGGCGAACTTGTCCGTGCCGGAGCGGGCGAACCCGTTGCTGTACTCCTGGTGGTCCTCCGCGAGCACGTTGACGCAGAAGGAGCCGACCTCGCGGATCCGCGGCCACGTGGAGGAGGTGCGGGCGGGGGAGAAGGAGATCAGCGGCGGGTCCAGCGACAGCGAGGCGAACGACTGGCAGGTGAAGCCCAGCGGCCCGTCCGGCCCCTGTGCGGTGATCACCACGACGCCGGACACGAAGTGCCCCAGCACGTCGCGCATCGCCTCGGGGGTCACCGGCTGGGGAGTCTCCGTCGTACTCGGCATGCCCCGAGCCTAGGCAGCGATCGGCCGGATCTCCATGCCTCGCGGGAGGGCGGTGTGACACACCCCGCGGGGCGGCGGGCTGAGATCCACCGATCGGGCCCGCCTGTCGGCGGGGCGCGCGTGCCGGGTCGGACCCAGAATGATCATCGGCCGGCGGCGTCACCGCTCGAGGGGAGCCCGGGGGACGGCGTCGGCCCCGTCCGCGGACGCGACGCGGCCCCGCACCCGATCCGGGTGCGGGGCCGCGTGCGCCGTCGACGATCCGTGGACCGGCCGCTCAGCTGGCGTAGGCGCGCAGGCGGTCCGCCCGCTCGCCGACCCGCAGCTTCGCCATGACCTCGCGCTCGATCTGGCGCACCCGCTCGCGGGAGAGCCCGAAGCGGCGGCCGATCTGGTCCAGCGTGCGCGGCTGGCCGTCGTCGAGGCCGTAGCGCATCCGGATCACCGCCTGCTCGCGCTCCTCCAGCGTGCCGAGGACCCGGCGCAGGTCGTCGTGCAGCAGGTGCGAGATGACCGTGTTCTCGGCGTCGGCCGCCTGGTCGTCCTCGATGAAGTCGCCGAGCGGGGCCTCCTCGTCGCTGCCGACCGGCATGTCGAGGCTCACCGGGTCCCGCGCGTGGTCGAGCAGGTCGGCGATCTTCTCCTCGGGCAGCCCGGACTCGGCGGCCAGCTCCTCGTGGGTGGCCTCGCGGCCGAGGCGCTGGTGCATGTCCCGCTTGATCCGGGCCAGCTTGTTGACCTGCTCCACCAGGTGCACGGGCAGCCGGATGGTGCGGGCCTGGTCGGCCATGCCGCGGGTGATCGCCTGCCGGATCCACCACGTGGCGTAGGTCGAGAACTTGAAGCCCTTCGCGTAGTCGAACTTCTCGACCGCGCGGATCAGGCCCAGGTTGCCCTCCTGGATGAGGTCGAGCAGCGGCATGCCGCGACCCGTGTAGCGCTTGGCCAGCGACACGACCAGGCGCAGGTTCGCCTCGAGCAGGTGGTTGCGGGCGCGCTCGCCGTCGCGCACCACGGCCCGCAGGTCGCGGGCGTAGGCCGGGTCGAGCTCGCGGCCCTCGGCCCGCGCGGTGTCGAGCACGTGCGTAGCGAAGACGCCGGCCTCGATCCGCTTCGCGAGGTCGACCTCCTCCGCCGCGGTGAGCAGCGCGGTCTTGCCGATGCCGTTCAGGTAGACGCGGACCAGGTCCGCGGCCGGGCTCTGCGCGTCGAGATCCTCGGCGGTCAGCTCGGGCCGACCGCTCTCGCGGACCTCGTCCACCGTCTCCTCCGTGACCTCCTCCGGCGCCTCGGGGGACGCCGGGGTCGCCGCGGTCCGCCCGGGGGCCGACTTCTTCACGGCGGCGGAGCGCGAGGACGAGGTACGCTGGCCGGGAACGCGAGCCGGCGCGCGGCGCCGGGTGGGCGCGGTCGCAGAGTCGCTACCGGTGCTCCGGCGCGCGGATCCGGTGTGTGCAGGGTCCAGTGCGGGATCCACCGTCGGTGCCACTGTCATGGACGTTCCTCCCCTAACGCGACCCGGGCGGTTCGCCAGTGGGACCAGGCCCTCCGCCGGGGTTCTACAGGGTTGAACGCACGGGTGCGGATAAACGTTCCCGGCGTCGCGCATCCGCCGTGCGGGTGATGGATGCCGGGAACGTCCCCCGCGTCAGGCGACGCCCGAGATGCCGTTCGTGGAGAGCGAACGGACCTCCGCCATGAGCGCGGGCCAGTCCCGGCGCAGGGCGTTCCGGCCGGTGAACAGGCCCAGGTGGCCCCCGGCGGCGACCCGCTTCGTGATCGACTCCGCGGGGGTCGACACGTGGTCGGCGATCGCGAACAGCTGCGCCGGCGGCGTGATGTGATCCGTCGCACCCGCGAGCAGGAACAGCGGGCAGGAGATCGCGTCGAGCCGGGCCGGCCGCCCGTCGACCTCGAGCTCGCCGCGCACCAGCCGGTTGCGCCAGAACAGGTGCTCGACCAGCCAGAGGTAGAACGCTCCCGGGATGTCCTGGGTGTGCTTGAACCAGTCCTCGAACACCCGGTAGCGCTCGACGTGCGCCGGGTCGTCGACGTCGGCCAGCAGGCGCAGCTGGCGGCCGATCTCCGCCTGCGGCTGGATCATCACGAAGTTCGCGAGGACCGCGGCGCCGGCCATCGTCCCGCCGTTGGCCGCGACCAGGGCGCGGTAGGGCGCGAGCCCGAACCGGCCGGCGAGGGCCTGCGTCGACGCCGCGATCACCGAGTCGCCCGCGTGGAAGTCGATCGGGGCGCCCGCCAGCGTCAGCGTGTGGACGCGGTCGGGGTGCAGCGTCGCGTAGATCGTGGCGAGCCAGCCGCCCTGGCAGTCGCCGACGAGGTTGGCCCGCCCGCCCATCCGGCGGATCGAGCGGTCGATCACCTGGATGTAGTCGGTGATGGTGACCCGCTTCGTCGCGGGCGTGGCCGGGCGCCAGTCGAGCGAGTAGAGCCGGGTCAGCCCGGACTCCCGCAGCGCGGTCAGCTGGCTCTGCCCCGGCGCGAAGTCCACGACCGTCGAGCTGTGCCCCGCCTGTGGCGGCAGCACCAGCGTGGGGACGACGGGATCGGCGCGGTGCTCGTCGGCGGTGAAGTCCCGCAGCACCGCGAAGTCCGTCTCGAGCGTGATCCGGTGCGGGAGGTGCCAGCGGGGCTCGGCGCGGTCGAGGACGGTCGTCCACCAGAGCGCGGTGCGGGCGGGGGCCGCCCACGGGCGGCGGGCCAACGACCACCAGGCGGAGCCGGCCGCCCGGCCGGCCTCGGCGAGGCTGCGGGCCGCCGTCTCGGTGCCGTAGCGGAGCAGGAAGCGGTAGGGGTGCTCGGCGGCGGGACCGACGGGGGTGTCGACGGGGGTGCCTGCGAGCTCCTCGGTGCCGCTGCGCTGGAGGGTGCTCTCGCCCGTGTCGCCGGACAGCGCGCTTGTCATGGTCGTCTCCCATCGCCGGTGATGTCGACCGTCGTGTGCTACTCGACAGTAGGTCGTGGTGCGTATCCCGAGCAACAGCTGACCTACCCGGCGGTAGTGCTTGCTATGCCAAGCGCAGGTGACGGGGCTTACCAAGTGACCTGGATCCGTCACTGCCCGCTACCGGGGAGTACCCCCCACCATGGTGCGACCGCTGCCGGAGAGCCCGATCGGCCCGGGGCGGACACACGCCGTTTCAAGGGGGAGGCCACCGCCGATGACGTCCAGGAAGACACTCGCAGCAGTCCCGCCGGCCGCGGGGGCGACCGGCACGGACCCGTCGTCCGAGCGGGCGCGGGCCGAGGAGCGGGCGCGCCGGGTGGTCGGCTCGGTCGCCGACGCGGTGAAGGAGCGCATCGACCCGCGGACCGTCGCCGCCCGCCTGGACCCGATCGGGTTCGTGCCCGCGCTGGCGGGCGCGGCCAAGGCCGTCGCCACGCACCCGGGGACCGCGGCCAAGGTCGGCCTCGGCTGGGGTCTCGACGCGTCGCGCGCCGGCGTCGTCTCCGCGCTGCGGGCGGTCGGGGCCTCGACGGACGGCCCGGCCGTCCTGACCGAGCGCGACCCCCGGTACAAGGACCCCGTCTGGGAGGAGAACGCCTGGTACTGGCTGTGCCGCCAGGAGTACGCGCTCTTCGCCGCGCGGCTGCGCGAGCTGGCCGGCGGGCTGGAGCTCGAGCCGATCACCCGCCGCAAGATCGATTTCCTGGTCGCGCAGCTGATCGAGGCCGCCGCCCCGCCGAACTGGCCGGCCGGCAGTCCGGGCATGGTGCAGAAGGCCTTCGAGACCGGGGGTCGCAGCCTGGTCCGCGGCGCCCGCAACGCCCTGCGCGACCTCGTGCAGAACCGCGGCCTGCCCCGGCAGAACACCCCGGGCGAGTTCGTGGTCGGTGAGCAGCTCGCCTCCACCCCGGGCAAGGTGGTGTACCGCAACCGCCTGATCGAACTGATCCAGTACGCCCCGCAGACCCCGCAGGTCCACGAGATCCCGCTGCTCATGAGCCCGCCGTGGATCAACAAGTTCTACATCATGGACCTCGCCCCGGGGCGCAGCCTCGTCGAGTGGGCCGTGCAGCACGGGCACACCGTGTTCATGATCAGCTACCGGGACCCGGACTCGACGCTGCGCGACCTGACGGTGAGCGACTACCTCCGCGAGGGCCCGCTGGCCGCGCTGGACGTCGTCCAGGAGATCACCCGTGCGCCGAAGGTCAACGTGGCCGGGCTGTGCCTCGGCGGCACGATCGCGGCGTCGATGCTGGCGTGGCTCGCGGCCCGCGGCGACGACCGCGTCAACAGCCTCACCCTCATGAACACCCTGCTGGACTTCACCGGGCCGGGGATCCTCGGCGTGTTCACCGACGAGGCGACCGTCGCGCGGCTCGAGCGCACCATGCGCAAGGACGGGTACCTGCCCGCGTCGAGCATGAAGATGACCTTCGACCTGCTCCGCGCCACGGATCTGCTGTGGCGCTACGTCGAGGCCAACTGGCTGCAGGGGCGCGACCCCGAGCCGTTCGACATGCTCACCTGGAACGCCGACTCCACCCGGATGCCCGCCGAGATGCAGACCGAGTACCTGCGCACGTGCTACATCCGCAACGAGCTGGCCGAGGGCAAGCTCGAGCTCGCCGGGGAGCGGCTGGACCTGCAGAACGTCCGGCAGGACGCCTACGTGATCACCGCCGAGCGGGACCACATCGCGCCGTGGGAGTCGGTCTACCTCGGGGCCCGCAAGCTCGGCGGCACCGTGCGGTTCGTGCTGTCGAACTCCGGGCACATCGCCGGCGTCGTCAACCCGCCGTCGTCGAAGTCCCGGCACTGGTTCACCGAGTCGTCCGAGTTGCCGGAGAGCGCGCAGGACTGGCGCGACGACGCCACCGAGCAGCGGGCGAGCTGGTGGGAGGACTGGGCGAACTGGGCCGAGGTGCACGCCGGGGACAAGGTCGCGCCGCCGCCGCTCGGGTCCGACGCCCACCCCGCGCTCGGCGACGCCCCGGGCACCTACGTGCTGAAGAGCTGACCCGTCGCCGATGCGGGGTCGCGACACCGCGGCCCCGGATCGGGAAGACTGGGGGCATGACGACGGGTGGTGGCGGCGGTCCGGCGGAGGGCCGGGCGCACGACGGGGGCTGGTCCGAGCAGGTCAACGCGCTGGGCGGGTTCATCCGCGCCCAGCGCCAGATGGCCAAGCTCTCCCTCCGCGAGATGGCCTCCATGACCCGGGTGTCGAACGCCTACCTGAGCCAGGTCGAGCGGGGGCTGCACCAGCCGTCGCTCAAGGTGCTGCACTCCATCGCCGACGCGCTGCACCTCAACACCGAGCAGCTGCTGCAGCAGGCGGGGTGGGGTGGCGTCGCTGCCCGGGCCGCCACCGGCAACGGCCGCGCCGAGCCCGCGGGCGACGAGGCCGGTGCCGGGCCGTGCTCGGTCGAGGAGGCCGTGCGCGCCGAGACGCGGCTGACCGAGGAGCAGAAGACCGCTCTGCTCGGGGTGTACCGGAGCTTCCTCGAGTCGTGACGGGGCCCACGAGCAGCGCTGATTGACATACTTAACGCTGATGCGTAGTTTAGGTAGCGCCACGCCGATCGGCGTGCGCCACCAGAACTCTCCGAGACACCGCCCCGCACGAGGGGGCAGAGGAAGGGAGGCCGTCATGGCCGGCACCAGCGAGAAGCTCACCGACTTCGCCAAGCGCGGCCAGGAGGCCGTCAGCTCCGCGTTCGACGCCTGGACCGACGCCGTCGGCACGCTCACCTCGTTCCGTCCCACCGCGGCGGACGCGCAGAGCCTGCTCGACAGCTCGTTCGGCGCGGCCGAGAGGGTCCTCGCCAGTCAGCGCGACTTCGCCAAGGGCGTGTTCGAGGCCGGTGTGCAGGTCGTCGAGACCGTGGGCGAGCAGGCGGACAAGGTCTCCGCCAAGGCCCGCACCACCGCGGCCCGCAAGACCACCACCCCGGGCGTCTGACCTGCGAGTCAGGTCTCGACCAGCACGGTGAAGGGGCCGTCGTTCACCGACGCGACGGCCATCTCGGCGCCGAACACCCCCGTCTCCACGTGCGCACCCCGTGCGCGCAGGGCGGCCACCACGGCGTCGATCACCGGCTCGGCCGCCTCCGGCCGGGCCGCGGCGGACCACGAGGGCCTGCGGCCCTTGCGGGTGTCGCCGTAGAGCGTGAACTGGCTGACCACGAGCAGCGGGGCGCCCGCGTCGGCGCACGACCGCTCGCCGTCGAGCAGCCGCAGCTCCCAGAGCTTGCGGGCCATCCGCTCGACGTCCTCGGCGCCGTCGTCGTGGGTCACACCCAGCAGCACGAGCAGGCCCTCGCCCTCGATCGCGCCGACGGTCCGACCGCCGACCGCGACGGAGGCACCGCGGACCCGCGAGGCGACCGCCCTCACCGGGCGGTACCGGCGGGCAGCAGCACGCCGTGCCGCACGAACTCCCGCACGGCGGGCAGGGCGGCCTGCACCAGGGCGTCGACCGGGCGGTCGTGTGCGTAGGACAGCAGCGCGAACAGCTCCTCCAGGGGCAGCGCGCCCGAACAGCCGGCGAGCAGCGCGGCGGCGGGCTCGTCGACCTCGTGCCGCCACTGCGGCCCGTCGGCGAGCACGACCGCCGCGCCCGCGTCGGACCAGCCCTCGTCGCCGGCCACGGCGTAGCGCTCCAGGGTGGCGTTCGGGGACAGCGTGAGCCGGGCGCCCAGCAGCGCCTCGTCGGTCGCGTGGTCGCGCAGCCAGTCGACGCGGTCCAGCCAGCCCGCCATCTCCGCGTTGAGCGGGTCGGCCAGCTCGCCGGGCAGGTCCTCGACCACGATCTCCGGGGCGCGCCCGTCGGGCACCGTGCGCAGCAGCAGGAAGCCGAACCCGACGGCCTCGACGCGCTCGTCCTCCAGCCAGTCCAGCCACGCCGCTGCCTGCGCGCGGGTGGCCGGGGCGGACAGGTCCAGGCCGGCGTCGCGCTGCCAGGTGCCGACGTGCAGCGCCGGGTCGGTCACCTCGCGCTGGACGATCCAGGCGTCGCAGCCCTCGGGGATCCACGCGCGCACCCGGTCCGGCCAGTCCTCGCCACGCACGTGCAGCCACGACCCGAGCAGCTGGGCGCGCCCGCCGGGCCGCAGCCGGGCCGGGAGGTCGTGCAGCAGCCCGGCCAGCGCCGCGTCGCCGGCCTGCCCGGAGTCCCGGTAGACGTACTCGACCCGCGCCGGGCCGGGCACGAACGGCGGGTTGGAGACGATCGCGTCGAACCGCCGGTCGGCCACCGGCGCGAGCCAGGGGCCCTCGACGAGGTCGACGGTGTGCACGCCGGACAGCGCGAGCGTGGCCCGTGCCGTCGCCAGGGCCCGCGGCGCCACGTCCGTGGCGGTGACCCGCCCGGAGAACCGGCTCGCGTGCAGGGCCTGCACGCCGCACCCCGTCCCCAGGTCGAGGGTGTCCCGCACCGGCGTGCGGACCAGCGACGACGCGAGCGTGAGCGACGCCCCGCCGACACCGGTCACGTGGTCGCGGTCCTGCCGCGCGGCCGGCGTGTCGAGGTCGGAGAGGACGTACCAGAGCGCCTCGCCGGCCGGGTCGTCGGGATCGTCCTCGCCGTAGGGGCGCAGGTCCATGGCCGCGCGCACGCCGTCCGGGGTCCGGGCGAGCAGCCCGCCCGCGACGAGCGCGTCGATCTCCGGCAGCGGCGGGGCCGGTTCGGTGTCGCCGAGCAGGAACAGCCGGACCAGCGAGCCGAGGCCGCCGGCCTCGCGCGTGGCGCGGGCGGCCGCCTCCGGTTCGCCACGGGTCAGGGCCGCGTGGGCGCCGGCGCCGAGCAGGTCGCGCACCCCGGTCGTGGTGAAGCCCTGCTCGAGCAGACCGTCCTGGAGCCGGGCGCAGAGGTCGTCGGACAGTGCCGGTGAAGGGGTGGGGGAGGACCGTGCGGCGTTCATCGCCCACCATCCTCACCGATGCGGGTTCGCGCAGGTCACCCGGTACCGTGGGCGGGTGCTGAGCCTCTCCCAGGACGCCGCCGCCGACGCGCTCCTCGACCGCGACCCGCTGGCGCTGCTCACCGGCATGCTGCTCGACCAGCAGATCCCGATGGAGCGCGCGTTCGCCGCGCCCGCCGAGCTGGCCCGGCGCCTCGGCACGGACACCCTCGACGCGCGGCAGATCGCCGGCTACGACCCCGAGAAGCTGGTCGAGGTCTTCGCCGAGAAGCCCGCGCTGCACCGGTACCCGCGGTCGATGGCGGGCCGCGTGCAGGCGCTGCACCAGGCGATCGTGGAGCGCTACGACGGCGACGTCACCGGTGTCTGGGCCGACGCCGCGGACGGGAGGGACCTGTTCCGCCGGCTGTCGGCGCTGCCGGGCTTCGGCACCCAGAAGGCGCAGATCTTCGTGGCGCTGCTCGGCAAGCAGTGCGGCGTCACGCCGGAGGGGTGGCGCGAGGCGGCCGGGAACTACGGCGAGGAGGGCTCGTTCCGGTCGGTGGCCGACGTCCGCGACCCCGGGTCGCTGGAGCGGGTCCGCGAGTTCAAACAGGCGGCCAAGGCCGCGGCCAAGGCCGACAAGGCCGCGAAGAAGGCCGGGACGTAGTCCCGGGAGAAGGCGGCCGCGGGATGCGGCGCGGGACACGCCCCGCCCCGTGATCGCCCCGCAGTAGCATCGACGCCGTGCACAAGGTCCCGACCGACCGCCGCGAGATGCGGGTCATCGACCCGGATCAGGTGTGCGACGCGACCGCCGTGCTCGCCGACACCGAGCAGGTCCAGCACGCGGCCACCGTCCTCGACGCGCTCGGCGAGGTGAACCGGCTGTCGATCCTGCTGGCGCTGCAGCACGCGGGCGACCTCTGCGTGTCCGACCTCGCGGTCGCCGTCGGGATGAGCGACAGCGCCGTGTCGCACGCCCTGCGGCTGCTCCGGGCGCACGGCATGGTCACCGCGCACCGCGAGGGCAGGCTGGTGCGCTACCGGATCGCGGGCGGGCTGGCGAAGCGGTTGCTCGAGGTCGTGTCCGAGGAGGCCGTCGGGCCGGTGCGGCTGCACGCCCACGGCGCGCACGACGAGCCCGGGGAGGCCTCCGCGGAGCCCGGCCGCACGGGCTGAGCCCCGTGCGGGCACCTGACGATCCGCCCGGTCGTGCGCCGTCGGAGTGGTCCGTCCGCAATTTGTTTCGTTGTGCAATCCGGTGCCGGGTCGACGCGCGTACCGTCGAGGTGAGTGACACGATGGGCAGGGAGGTGGTCCGGTGACGACCGAACCCAGTCGCTCGACGGGACGGGACTCCGATCCCGTGCTCATCACGGATGCGCAGCGCTCCTACGAGGAGGAGCTCGCCACCCGGAAGCGACGTTACAAGATCATGATGGGGATGCGCATCCCCTGCATGGTCCTCGCCGCCGTCTTCTACCAGATCCCGTGGCTCGCGGTGACGCTGCTGGTGATCTCGATCCCGCTCCCGTGGATCGCGGTGCTCATCGCCAACGACCGGCTCCCGCTGAAGACCGAGAAGGTCAACCGGTACAGGGGCGAGCGGCGCGAGCTCGAGTCGAGGGAACACCCGGTCATCGAGAGCGGCAACAACGGCTGAGCCGGTTCAGCCGGCGAGCTGCGCGGCGACCTCGGCGGCGAGGCGGGCGTTGGCGCGCACGAGCGCGACGTTGGTGGCCAGGCTGGCGCCGTCGCTGGCGGAGTGGAAGTGCTCCAGCAACGCCGGGGTGACGTCCTTGCCGGTGATCCCGCGTTCGGCGACCAGCTGCAGGCCCTCCGCGAGCAGCCGGTCGTGCAGGGCGGCGTCGAGCTCGTCACCGTCGGGCACGGGCCGCGCCAGCACCATCCCGGATCCCGGGCCGAGCGCGCTGTGCGCCCGCCAGGCCGCCGCGGCCTCGGCAGGGGTCTCGATCCGCCAGGGGACGGGGAACCCGGCGTCGCGGCGGTAGAAGCCGGGGAAGCGGTCGGTGCGGAAGCCGAGCACCGGCACCGACGAGGTCTCCAGTACCTCCAGCGTGGCCCCGACGTCGAGGATCGACTTCACCCCGGCGCACACCACCAGCACCGGCGTCGTGGCGAGGGCGGGCAGGTCGGCGGACACGTCCCAGGTCTCCCGCGCGTCGCGGTGCACGCCACCGAGCCCGCCCGTGGCGAAGACCCGGATCCCGGCGAGCGCGGCGAGCCGGGCGGTGGCGGCGACCGTCGTCGCGCCGGAACGGCCCAGGCCGGCGGCGACGCCGAGGTCCCGCACCGACAGCTTCTCCAGCCCGCCGGCGCACACCCGGTCCAGCTCGGCGGGCCCGAGGCCCACGTGCGGGCGCCCGTCGAGCAGCGCGACGGTGGCCGGGACGGCTCCCGCGGCCCGCACCTCGGCCTCCACCTCGTCGGCCACCTCGCGGTTCCGCGGCGCGGGCAGCCCGTGCGCCAGGAGCGTGCTCTCCAACGCGACGACGGCACCCCCGGACCCGACTGCGGCGCGGACGGCGGGCGAGAGCACGAGGTCGGGCACGTGGGGCATCATGGAGCACATGGCGACCCAGACGCTGCCCGACGTCGAGACCCGGCCCCAGGGGACCGACTCGACCGGCTCCGACGAGCCGAAGATGTTCCACTACGTGAAGAAGTCCAAGATCGCCGAGAGCGCGGTCCTGGGCAACATGGTGGAGGCGCTGTGCGGCGAGCGGTTCCCGGTCACGCGCTCGCCCAAGCCCGGCTCCCCGGTCTGCCCGGACTGCAAGAAGATCTACGAGGGCCTGCCCAAGGGCGGCGACGGGGGCGAGTGAGCCTCGCGCCCCTCGACGAGGCGTCCGCCGGGTCGACGGACCGGAGGCCGCCCAGGGCGGAGCGCGGTCGGGAGCGGAGCGGCGCCGGCCCGTCGCGGTAGGGCGAGCCGGCGCCGGTCCCCGGCGCGGCGGCGACGTGCCGCGTCGACACGCCGGCGAGGCCCTCGCGGTCCGCACCCGCACAGCGGCCCGGGTGATCTCCGCCGGGGTACGGCCGCCGGCCGTCCGACCCCGGAGCATCCAGACCAGGTCCGACGACGGCATGCGCCACCTCTCCTTCGCGAACAGCGTGCGCGGAGGTGGCCCGGCCCTACCCCGGCGGCCGGTTCCGCCCGGTCCGGCGGGTCGGCGTGGCGGTCCGCGGGTCCTCCGGCCAGTGGTGCCTGGGGTAGCGGCCGCGCAGCTCGGAGCGGACCTGCGGGTAGCCGGTGTCCCAGAAGGAGTCGAGGTCGTCGGTCACCGCGGCGGGCCGGCCGGCGGGGGAGAGCAGGTGCAGCAGGACGGGCGCGCCGGCGATCCGCGGCGTGGCCGTCCAGCCGAAGGCCTCCTGCACCCGCACGGGCAGGACCGGGCGCTCACCGGCGTAGTCCACGGCGATCCGGGACCCGCTCGGCACGGTGATCCGCTCCGGGGCGAGCTCGTCGATCCGCCCCGCGAGCGGCCAGCCGACCAGCCCGCGCAGGGCCGCCCCGGCGTCGACGGCGGCCAGATCGGCCCGGCGCCGGGCGCCCGCCAGCGGGGCCGCGAGCCAGCCGGCCGGGTCGGCGGCGCCGGCCAGCAGGTCCTCCTCGGACACCGACGGCCACTCGCCGCCGAGCGTGCGGTGCAGGAAGGCGAGCCGCTCCCGGAGCGCCTGGTCCGCGGCCGACCAGCGCAGCAGGCCGGTGCCCTCGGCGCGCAGGCCGGCGACCAGCGCCTCCCGGACCAGCGCCGGATCGGGATCGCGCAGCGGCCGCTCCTCGAGCACGATCGCCCCGAGCCGGCGCACGCGCCGCGCCCGGACGTCGCCGTCGGCCCATCCGACCTCCTCGGCCTCGGTGACCAGCGCCGACGCCACCTCCTCGGCGAGCGCCCGGTCGGCGGCCGCGGCCAGCCGGACCCGTCCGTGCGCCGCGCCGGGGGTGCGGTCCGCGACCGCGACCGCGAGCCACTCCTGCGCGCCCAGCCCGGCGTCGGCGACCTCGACGGCCGTGCCGCCCGCCATGAGGAACACGGGCGCGTCCCCGGGCCGCCGGCGCGCGATGCGCTCCGGGTGGGCCAGCCCCGCGACGAGCGCGGCCTCGGCGACGGCTGCGCCGGCGACGGCGCGCGACCCGGGCACGAGCCGGGCGAGCCGCGTGGCCTCGGCCCGCCACCGCCCGGCCGCGGGACCGCCGCCGCCGCGGAGCCGGGCCAGCTCGGCGGCGAGGTCGGTGCCGGCGGCGAGGGTGTCGTCGTCGAGCAGGGCGACGACCTCCGCCGCCGACCGCGACCCGACTGCGGCAGCGCCGTCGAGCAGGGCCCGGGCGAGCCGGGGGTGCAGCCCGAGCCCGGCCATCCGCTCGCCGCGCGGGGTCGCGGCGCCCGTCGCGTCGACCGCGCCGAGCGCCCGCAGCACCGCCTGCGCGGCCGCGAGGGGACCCTCCGGCGGGGCGTCCCACCAGCGCAGCCCCGAACCGTCGGGCGTGCCCCACACGGCGAGGTCGAGGGCGAGCCGGGTGAGGTCGGCGGTGCGGATCTCCGGCTCCGGGAACGGGGCGAGCACCTGGCCCTCCGGCCAGCAGCGGTAGGCCTCGCCCGGCGCCTCCCGGCCCGCGCGCCCCGCCCGCTGTTCCGCGACGGCCGCGGACTCGGCGATCGTCACCAGTCCGGCGAGGCCCCGGCGGTGGTCGACGCGGGGGACCCGCGCGAGCCCGCAGTCGACGACCGCGCGCACGCCCGGCACGGTCAGGCTCGACTCGGCGATCGAGGTCGCCAGGACGACCCGCCGCCCGTCACCCCGCAGCGCGGCGTCCTGCTCCGCGGGCCGCAGCCGGCCGTGCAGCGGCAGCACGGGAACGCCGAGCCCGTCCGGCCCGGCCAGCGCGGCCTCGGTGCGGCGGATCTCCGGTACGCCCGGCAGGAACGCGAGCACCGCGCCGTCGGTCCGCTCCAGGGCCGCCCGGATCCCGCGCGCCACGCACGCCTCGATCCGCTCGCCCCGCCGCGGCGGGAGGTGCCGGACGGTCACCGGGTGGGTGCGGGCCTCGACCTCGACCACCGGGGCCGGCTCGGCCGCGCCGAGCAGGGCCGCGAGCCGGCCGGCCGCCACGGTGGCGGACGCCGCGAGCAGCGGCAGGTCCGGCCGGAGCCCCTCCCGCGCGTCGAGCAGCAGGGTGAGCAGCAGGTCGGCGTCGAGGTGCCGTTCGTGGCACTCGTCGAGCACCACGGCACCGACGCCGGGGAGCTCGGGATCGCGGGCCAGCCGGCGCAGCAGCAACCCCGAGGTCACCACCTCGACCCGGGTGGCGGCCGAGGTCCGTGCGTCGCCGCGCACCGAGTAGCCGACCCGGCCACCGACCTCCTCGCCGAGCAGCGCGGCCATCCGCCGCGCGGCGGCCCGGGTGGCCACGCGCCGGGGTTCGGCCACGACCACGCGGCCGTCCACCGCGTCGGCGAGGGCCAGCGGGACGAGCGTGGTCTTACCCGTGCCCGGTGGGGCGACGAGCACGGCGGCGCCGTGCGCGGTGAGCGTGCCGGTGACGTCGGCGAGCGCTCCCCGAC
>NZ_JAJSOK010000084.1 GCF_021283305.1 Pseudonocardia kujensis | reverse complement strand
CGCCCCGATCTTCGCCGTCGCGTACTGCAACACCGTCCACTCCGCCATGTTCGGCGCCCAGATCCCGACCCGATCCCCCTTCACCACCCCGTCGGCCAACAAACCCAACGCCAAGGCATCGACATCCGCACGGAGTCGGGCATAGCTCCACCGCCGCCCCGTCGGCACCTCGACCAGCGCCTCCCGCTCCGGATCGGCCGCGACCGTCCGGTCGAAATTGTCACCGATCGTGTCCCCCAACAACGGAACGTCGGAGACTCCGGAGGCGTAGGAGGGGACGGCAGGGGCGGCAGCACTCATGGGGGCTCCTCGTGGCAGCGGCGCCAGGGCGATGACGCAACTTAACTGACCGCTCGTACGGTCAGCAACAGGCTCACGGATCGACCTGTCCCTATAGTGGGCGGATGCCAGGACGGGGCCCGCGGGCGAGCTCCCGCGACGCGATCCTGCGCGTCTTCGCCGAGCACGTCGCCGACCGGGGGTACGCGGACACCAGCCTCGGCGACGTCGCCGCCGAGCTGAACCTGAGCAAGGGCACGATCGTCCACCACTTCGGCAACAAGGAAACCCTGCTGCGCGAGGTGCACGTCGCCTACTTCGCGCGCCGCTTCGCCGAGGCGGACTTCGTGCACGTCCACCTCGCCGACCCGGTGAGCCGGCTCGTCGCCATGATCTACGCGCTGCTCGCGGCACACCGGGACGACCGGGCCGCCAGCCTCGCCTGCCTGCGCGAGCTCGTCCGGTACTTCGACGGCGACCTCACCGACTACGTCCGCAAGCAGCGGGTCCGTTACACCGAGATCGTCGTCGACATCCTGCGCGCCGGGGTGGAGCAGGGACTGCTGCGCACGCCGGACCCGCAGATGACGGCGCTCCAGGTCTTCGGCATGTGCAACTACGCCTGGACCTGGTACCGCCCGGACGGCCCGCAGACCGTCGAGGACATCGCCCGGCTCTTCGCGCACGACATCCTTGCCGGGCTCGTCCCCCGCCCCGGAGCCGACCCGGAGCTCGACGAGCTGGTCAGCGCGGCGATCGAGACCGTCCGGAGGGCGCCGGGGCGCAGCGCCTCCGACGACCCCGGCCCCGACCACCCCGCCTCCGGACACGGGGCTCCCGACGACCCCACCTCCGAGAACCCGGGCGGGGACCGCGCCGAGCCCGTGCCGACCGCGCCCTAGGAACTGCTCCCCGAGCGCTCCCCGGTGACCGGCACGGGCCCGGCGACGGTCAGGCCGTCGCCGCGGCCTGGGCGCCGCCGACCTCGTCCTCACGGCCGAGGTCGCTGCGGCTGGTCTCGCGCAGGGCGTAGGTGCAGGCCAGGCTCAGCACGGCCGTCACCGCCAGCAGCCCGCCGATCGCGACGCTGCCGAACGAGGCCGCGAGCCCCGGAGCCAGCAGCGGGGGCACCGCGCCGCCCAGCACGCCGGCCAGGTTGTAGCCCAGACCGGCGCCCGTGTAGCGGTGCCGGGTCACGAACAGCTCCGGCACGAACGAGCCGGCGGGCCCGTACGACACCGCGAAGATGATCAGCGTGACGGTCAGCCCGATCGCGAAGGCGACCGCGGTCCCGGTGTCCAGCAACGGGAACAGCACCAGCGCCCAGGCCACGCCCGCGGTGCACGACGTCATGATCACGCGCCGGCGGCCGAACCGGTCCGACACGATCCCGGACACCGCGATGGCCACCGCGAAGAACACCGAGGCCCCGATGCCGATGCCGAGCACGACCGGACGGCTCAGCCCGGCGCCCTGCGGGTTGGTGCCGTAGCTGGTCAGGTAGGCCGTGCCCATGTAGAAGAACGCGAACAGCATGGTCAGCGACCCGGCCGCCAGGAACACCTCGCGCGGCTGCGCCCGTAGCACCTCGAGGAAGGGCACGCGCGGGCCCGACGCCGGGGTCTGCTGCACCGCGCGGAAGGCCGGGGTCTCCTCGATGGTGGTGCGGATGTAGAAGCCGACCGCCACCAGGACGATGCTGACCAGGAACGGGATCCGCCAGCCGTAGCTCAGGAACGCCTCGTCGCCGTCGCCCAGCACCAGCCCGGTGACGAGGAAGGTCGCGCTCGACAACGCGAACGCGAAGGCCGGGCCGAGCTGCGGGAAGATCCCGTAGAGCCCGCGCTTGTTCGGCGGCGCGTACTCCGCCGTCAGCAGCGCGGCGCCCGCCCACTCGCCGCCGACGGCGAGGCCCTGCGCGAACCGCAGGACCACGAGCAGGATCGGCGCGGCGACCCCGATGGTCGCCGCGTCGGGCAGCAGCCCGATGAGCATCGTCGAGATCCCCATCAGCAGGAGCGTGCTGATCAGGGTGCGCTTGCGCCCGATGCGGTCGCCGTAGTGCCCGAAGAGGACGGCGCCGAGCGGGCGGGCGACGAACGCGACCGCGAAGGTGGCGAAGGACGCGACCGTGCCGGCCGTCGCCCCGAGCGCCGGGAAGAACACCTTCGGGAAGACCAGGGCCGCGGCGGTGCCGTAGATGAAGAAGTCGTAGAACTCGATCGTCGTGCCGACGCAGCTCGCGGTCGCGACCCGCCACATCGGGGTCTGCCGCCGGGCGTGCGGTGCGGACGTGGACATCGTCGTCCTCCTGCGGTTCCGTTCGGGAAGTTCCGCACAGGGTGTCCGGGTCGGCAGTGCTCGGCTACGCCCGAAAGGGGGTAGTACGGGAGGAATCGCCCGTCAGAACAGCCCGGCCGCACGCCCGACGTGCACGGCCGCGGTCCGGTTGCGCACCTTCAGCTTCCGCATCGCCGATCGCAGATACGCCTTCACGGTCTGCACGCTGAGGTTGAGCTGGTCGGCGATCTCGGAGTTGCTGGCCCCGAGGGCGACGAGCCGGAGGACGTCGGCCTCCCGGCGGGTGAGCCGCTCGGGCCCGTCGGCCGTCGGGTCGGTCGACTCGGGTGCGCCGGGCGCACCGCTGAACTCGCGGTGGATGCGGGCCAGCCGTTCGCGGAGCCGGGCGTCGGAGGTGCCGGCGATGATGTCGGCCAGCTCCACGAGCGCGCGGCGGGTGCCGTCGCCGGCCCCGTCGTCCCCCGGCGCGGGACCGGCCGCAGGAGCGCTGCGGAGGTCCGCCTGCAGCTGCGAGGCGATCAGGCCGGCCTGCCGAAGCGTGCGGTCGCCGATCGGGTCGCCGGAGCGGACCGCACCGTAGAGGACGCTGCGGACCTCGCCGTCGACCCGCACGGGGAAGGCGAAGATCGAGGTCAGCTTCTCCTCGGCGACCATCGTGTCGTAGTCGTGGGTGATCGCGCGGGCCGCGGCGTAGTCGTCGACCCGGCAGGGCACGCCCCGCTCGAGGGCGGTCCCGCCCAGTCCGCGGCCGCGTCGGATGACCAGCCCCGACAGGGCGTCGCTGATCGTCCCGACCTGTGCGGTGATCGCGAACCGCCCCTCGCGCGTCCCGCCGGGGACCGCGCCGCCGAACACCACGGGAAGGCCGGTGGCGCGCTGCAGGTCGAGCAGGCGCGTCCGGAGGGCGCGCTCGGGGGAGCGGTGGGCGGAGTCGACGCTGACCACGGCCGGGTCCTCTCGGATCGGGTCGGGCGGCGGAGCCCCGGCCGGGTGGCGGTCGCTCCCCGAGCACGACGGAGACGGCGGCGAAGTGTCTACAGATCGTGTCCGTTTCGTCAACTCTCCGTGGCACGACGGACGGCCGGGAGCAGTGCCGAACCTCCTGCCCTACCCACTTAAGGCGGTAGCCGATGCGCCGGTTGCCGGGGTTGACCGGAACGAGTGACGTCAGCCGGCGCGCCCCGCCGGCGCCGGTCGCACCCGTTGCTCGACGTCGAGATCGACCCCGTCGCCCCCCTCCGTCGGGTGAGCAGCCGGCCCCGACCCGGATCCCGACGTCACGGACCGCAGCGGGTCGGAGACGTCCGTCCCCTGCCCGGATGCGACCGAACTCCCGGTTGGTCGTTGCTGCGGCAAGTCCCCCGGACGGCGTCCCTCCCGCGCCCGACGGGGCAGGCCCCCGACGAAGAGGACCACCATGGCCAACCACCGCTTCGCTCCCCCGAAGGCCAAGGAACCGGGAACCGGACTGCGCGCGCCCCTGGGGCGTCGCAAGTTCCTCGGTTATCTCGTCGCCGCGCCGACCCTGGTGGTCGCGGCCGAGTTCACCCGCCAGACCGTGTTCGACGGCCCGTCGGCCTCCGCGGCACCCATCCCCTCGGCCCCGCAGACCCCCGAGGCCTACGACCTGCTCGACCTGCTGCGCGACGCCTCCCGGCCGACCGCGAACCTCATCCGCATCGAGGTCAACAAGGACGGCACCGTCTCCTTCGCGCTGCCCCGCTCGGACAACGGCCAGGGCATCGTCACCTCGACGCAGATGATCATCGCCGAGGAGATGGGCCTCGAGGTCGAGCAGGTCGTCGTCACGCTCGCCGACGCCCGTCCCGAGCTGCTGTTCAACCAGATCACGGGCGGGTCGAGCACCACCTTCACCACGTACACCCCGATCCGGGTGGCGGCGGCGCTGGCGCAGATGCGGCTGCTCGACGCGGCCGCCCAGATCCTCCAGCAGGACGTGCGCACGCTGACCGCGCGCAGCGGCCTGATCACCGGGGCCGCCGGCCGGGCGCTGTCCTACGGCGAGCTCACCGAGGCCGCGGCCAGCCGCGTCGACGAGCAGGTCGAGGTCGTCCTGAAGCCGCGCGAGGACTTCCGGATCATCGGCAAGCCGCACAACAAGACCGACGCCCGCGACATCGTCACCGGCAAGAAGTGCTTCGCCACCGACCTGCAGATCCCCGACGCGCTGCCGACGGTGATCTGCCGGGCGCCGGACCTCAACGGCACCCCCGACAGCGTCGAGAACATCGACGAGGTCCGGGACATGCCGGGCGTGACCGACGTCGAGGTGGTCTCCACCGGCGTCGCGGTGCGCGCGAAGACCTTCGGCCAGGCCATCGACGGCGTCCGGGCGCTGCGGGTGAACTGGAACGACGGCACGGTGCACGGCGAGAGCGACGAGACCATCCTCGCGAAGCTCAGGGCGGCCGAGCTGCCGATGACGGTCCCCGCGGGGGTGGGCGAGACCGTCGACGCCTCGTTCACCTTCTACTTCAAGTCCAACAGCTCCCTGGAGACCAACTGCGCGATCGCCGACGTGCGCGGCGGCCGGGCCGAGATCTGGGGCCCGATGAAGAACCCGGTCACGGCGCAGGCGGCGATCGCCAGGAAGTTGGGGATCCCGCAGAGCGCGGTGACCGTGCACGTGACCCAGGGCGGCGGCTCCTTCGGCCGCAAGCTGTTCTGGGACGCCGCGCTGGAGGCGGCCGAGGTCTCGCAGACGATGGGCAAGCCCGTCAAGCTGATGTGGACCCGCGCCGACGACTCGCGCCAGGGCCGGGTGCACCCGATGGCGACCTCGCGGATCCGCGCCTCGGTCACCAAGGACTCGGTCCTCAGCTTCGAGCAGCGGCACACCAGCGTCGCCACCGACTTCACCCACGGCCTCGGCGACGCGATCACCGCCACCGGTGCGCGGGCCCCGCTCGGCAACCTCACGTTCGCCGAGTCGATCTTCGAGCTGACCCAGACCACGCCCTACGACTAC
This sequence comes from Pseudonocardia kujensis, assembly GCF_021283305.1. Lineage (GTDB taxonomy): Bacteria > Actinomycetota > Actinomycetes > Mycobacteriales > Pseudonocardiaceae > Pseudonocardia > Pseudonocardia kujensis. Next base: position 24,496 of record NZ_JAJSOK010000084.1, on the reverse strand, counting down.
GGCGTGTCCACGCGGCTGCTCAACGAGGTCGAGATGGGCTTCAACACGTCGTCGATGCGCAACGTGTACTCGCCCGACGTCGCGACCGCCCGCGAGGTCGTCACCGACCAGCTCGCCGCGAAGGTCGGCCAGGACCCCTACGAGTTCCGACGGGCGTTCCTGCGCAACGACCGCATGCGGGCCGTGCTCGACGCCGTGGCCAAGGAGGGCCGCTGGGGCCGGTCGATGAAGAAGGGCACCGCCCAGGGCCTCGGCTTCCACACCGAGTACAAGGGCGTCTCCGCCGCCCTGGTCGAGATCGACTGCCGGCCGGAGACGGTGAACCGCGAGATCCGCGAGGGGGTCACCGGGCCGCGCGTCACCCGCGTGACCTTCGCCGTGGAGATCGGCCTCGTGATCAACCCGCGCGGGCTCGAGGCGCAGATCATGGGCGGCATCAACGACGCCATCGCGCTGATCCTCAGCTCCAGCCTGCACCTGACCGACGGGCACTTCGTCGAGGCCAGCTGGGACAACTACTTCTACACCCGGCAGTGGAACACCCCGCCCGAGATGAACATCATCATCCTCGACTCGCCGGGGGACGAGCCGGGCGGCGCCGGGGAGTTCGGGCTCGCCGCGACCTGCGGCGCCATCGCCTGCGCCTACGCCCGGGCGACCGGGAAGACCCCGGAGTACTTCCCGATCAACCACAAGGACCCGTTCCCCTTCGAGCCCAAACCACTCGTGCCCCCGATCCCCGAGTCGCCGACCGACGGCCTCCGCCACACCTACTGAGGAGACCTCCATGCCCACGCACACCTTCACGCTCAACGGCGAGCGGGTCACCGTGGACGTCGAGGACGACGTCCGCCTGCTCTGGGTCATCCGCGACATGCTCGGCATCACCGGCCCCAAGTACGGCTGCGGCATCAACGTCTGCAAGGCCTGCACCTGCCACATCAACGGCAAGGCCTTCAACCCCTGCTCCGTCCCCGTGGGCGCCATCCACGAGTCCGACGAGATCACCACCATCGAAGGCCTCGCCGACGGCGACGACCTCCACCCCATGCAACAAGCCTGGCTCGACCGCGACGTCCCCCAATGCGGCTACTGCCAACCCGGCCAGATCATGGCCGCCGTCGCCAAGGTCCGCCAATGCCAACGCGAAGGCCGCGACCTCGACGACGCCGCCATCGAAGAAATCCGCAACATCTGCCGCTGCGGCACCTACCAACGCATCCGCGAAGCCATCAAGGCCGGCGCGGACAACATGTGAGGACCGGAATGAAAAAACGCATCCTCTGCACCCTCGCCCTCGGCGGCGCGCTGCTGCCGGTCGGCACCGGCACCGCATTCGCGGCCGAAGCCCCCACCGCCGACCTCGCCCAGGGCGCCAGCGCCACCCAGGCCACCGCCCAGACCGCCGCCACCTCCTTCCTCGACGCCGCCGACGGCAACGGCCCCACCGGCGCCGACGGCCTCGAAACCGAGTTCCCCGACCCCGGCTTCAACTACCTCGACGGCCCCGCGAACGGCCTCCTCAACGGCCCCTTCGACTGACCCACCCAACCCATCATGGTTCCATAACGCACCATTCCCCGGCCCCAGAATCGCGTTATGGAACCATAATGCGCTCAGAACGCGCGGAAACGAGCGTCATGGAGCCATAGTGCTCGACGGCCCGCGCACCACACGTCGTCAGAGCGCCCGTTCGTGCTGGGGAGCATCGGACGGGTGCGGTGCGGTCGCGCAGGACGCGTCTGCCCCGAGGCCCCGCCATCCGGCCTCGGGGCAGACGCATGTCGCCGTCCCGTCCTCGGGATCGCTCGTCAGCGCGCCTCGACGGCGCGGGCGAGGTTCTCGAGGGTGCCGGCGAGCTGCTCGCGGGTCACGAACGGGCAGAACGCCTCGAACTGCGGGTCGGCCACGCCGGACCAGTCGTAGGTCTCGGTGACCTCCGTGCCGTCGCCGGCCTCGCGGAGGCGGTAGGTGTAGGTGTGCCCACCGGTCCTGATGTCGGCGAGCTTCCCGACCAGTTCGCACTCGAAGCCGGTATCGAGACGCGGAGCCCAGCCGACGACGACGTCGGGTTCGAAGACGGTGACCGTGTTCACGGTCTGATAGTCACCGAGGGCGTCGTGATGCATGCGCATCGCGAACTCCTGCCCGGCCGCGGTGATCGAATCGCTCCTGGTGCCCTGCAGCATGCCCGAGCCGTCGATCGTCGGGTGGCGCCGCGGATCCGCGAGGACGGCGAAGACCCGTGCGGCCGGGGCGTGGACGACCCTGCTGACCTCCATCTGCTTGGCGTCGCTCATGTCTGCCGCACCTCCCGATGCCGGACGTCCTCCCTCGAGGCCTGCGGGCCCCGCAAGGTACTCGCGCCCAGGGCCGTCACCCCGGCATCCGGAGTACGTACAAGACGACCCTTGCCAGCCGCGTCGAGCCGGTCACGCCAGCAGCGGGGCCAGCCGTGCCGCGTGGTCGCGCAGGAGCCGGATGATCTCCTCGTTGGGCTCCGCGATCCGGGCGGTCGGCCCCGCGAGGGCGATCCCCGCGACCAGCCGGCCGTCCCGCGGCCCGCGGATCGGCACGGCGATGCAGCCCCGGTCCTCCCGGAACTCCCCGCACTGCCGGGCCAGCCCGTCGCGCGCGACCGCCTTCAACGTCCGGTCCAGCTCCGACTCCGACGTCACCGTGCGCGCCGTGAACGGGCGGACGTCGCGCACCAGTGCCCGCCAGTCCGCCTGCTCGGCCAGCAGCAGCCGGCCCAGCGCGAACGCGTACGGGAACCGCGCCAGCGCCCCGGCATCCGGGGCGGGATGGTCGGGATCGGGATCGACGAGCGAGATCTGCTCGGCCGCGAACGAGGCGACGTGCACGGCCCATCGGGTCTGTGCCCGCATGTGGTCGACGACCGCGCGCGCCGCGGTGGTGAGCGTGGCCGCCGCGGGCAGGGCGAGCCGGGCCGCCCGGCGCCCGAGGGCGAACCCGCTCAGGTCGGGCAGCCGGACCAGGTACTCCTCGGCGACCAGCAGGTTGAGGATCCGGTAGGTCGTGGCCTGCGGCATCGCGAGCGACTCGGAGATCTCCTTGGCCGTGACGCCGGGACCTGCGGAGACGACCTCCTCGAGCACGTGCAGCGCGCTGCGCACGGCCTTCGGCTGCCGCCCGGACAGCGGGAGGGGTGCCGTCATGCCGCGCCGCGGTGGGGGAAGAGGACGTCGGCGGTCGTCGTCTCGTCGTACACCCCGATGCCGGCGAGGGCCTCCGGCCGCCGCCGGCGCAGCAGCAGGTACCCGACGGCACCGAGCACCGCGAGCCCGCCGAGCAGGGCACCCGAGAGCGGGCGCGTCACCACGAACGCCACGAGCACGATCAGCAGGATCGGCACGATCACCGCGCTGACGGCGACCGCGGGCCAGGTCAGCTCGCCGATCCGGTGCAGGAACACCGGGGCCGCCGCGCAGACGAGCAGGTAGGCGAGCAGGAAGCCGCAGGCCGCGAGGGTCAGGACCGTGACCAGCACCGTCGGGAGGGGGACGCCGGCGGCGAGCAGCACCACCGGCACCCCGGTCGTCACGGGCACGGACGCGAGCACGGCGAGGTGCGGGGTCCGGAAGCGCCGGTGGGTGCGGCCGAACGCCTGCGGGGCCACCCCGTCCCGGGAGAGCGAGAACAGCACCCGGGCCAACGCCGTCGCCGTGGCCAGGCCGCAGGCCACGAAGGACATGACCAGGCCGAGGTCGAGCAGCACCGGCAACCAGCCCCAACCCTTCGCCGCGGCGAGCGCCACCACCGGTTCGGCCTGACCCGCCAGGCCGCCCGGGGTGGCGGAGAAGCCGAAGACCTGGACCTGGGCGGCGAAGACGTACAGCACCCCGGCCACGGCGGCGGTCAGCCCCACGGCCCGCGGCACGCTGCGGAAGGGCCGGCGCACCTCCGTGCCGAGCGAGGTGGCGATCTCGAACCCGATGAAGGCGGCCAGCGCCGGCAGGACGCCGGCGACGATGCCGCCGAAGCCCGGCGGCGGCATCGCCGTCGCGTCGGCGGGCGCCGCGGCCGCGGCCGGTCCGCCCGCGAGCAGCAGCGAGAACACGATCAGCATCAAGGTGATGGAGATGCTCTCGGCCAGCAGCACGACCCGCGCCGAGAGCCGGGCCCCGCGCAGCACCAGCACCCCGGTGCCGAGCCCGATCACCGCCATCACCACCGCGGCGCCGACGCGGCCGCCACTCGTGCCCCACAGGACGTCGAACAGGGCCCCGAGGTAGAGCGTGGCGCCCACCAGGGCGCCGGCGGCCAGCAACCCGTACCCGAGCAGCGAGGCCAGCGCGCTGGCGTAGGCGGCCGCCGGCGTGAGCCCCTTCGCGGTCAGGCTGTACAGCCCGCCGGACGCGGCCATGCGCCGGGTGAACCGGGCGATGCAGCCCGCGACGAGCAACGCCAGGACGGTCGCGATGACGAACGACCACACCGTCCCGTGCCCCGCGGACACGGCGACGATCGCCGGGGTGGCGGCCATCGCGGCCGACGGCGCCGCGCCCGAGACCGACTGGGCGAACACCTCGAGCGGGCCCAGCCGGCGTCGTTCCAGCCCTTCGACCGGTGACCGGCTGCGCAGCCGCAAGCGCGCGTCATCGCGCATCCGACGCCCCTCTCCCACGCACGGCCCCGAGCGTAGGTGGGGAATGTTAGCCACAGTCTGCATCGCGATGACCAGCGTCGACGGGTCGAATGAGAACCACCCGGCCGTCGCCCGTCCCGAATGAGAATGTGCTTTGACTCACGCCGCGCCGCCCCGCACGGTGTTCGGCATCACTCTTCCGAGTCACCTGGAGAGCCGCTCATGAGCGTCACGGGTTCGGATCGACCACACACCCTCACCGGCAGGCTCGGCGTGGGGTCGATCGTGTTCATGGTCGTCGCCGCAGCCGCGCCGCTGACCGTCATCGCCGGCACCGTCCCGCTGGGCCTGGCCGCGGGCAACGGCGCCGCCTTCCCCACCACCTTCGCCCTGTGCTGCGGGATCCTGCTGCTGTTCGCCGTCGGGTTCTGCGCGATGAGCAAGCACGTCCCGAACGCCGGCGCCTTCTACGCCTACGTGCAGAAGGGGCTCGGCAAGCGCCTGGGTCTCGGCTCCGCCTTCCTCGCCCTGGTCACCTACGCCGCGGTGCAGCTGGCGGTGTTCGGCTACATCGGTGCGGTGATCGACGCCCTGGTCCAGCACTGGGGCGGACCCGCCCTGCCGTGGTGGGTGTGGTCGCTGGTCGTGGCCGCGATCGTCGGCGTGCTCGGGTACCGGCACATCGAGCTGTCCGGCAAGGTGCTCGGCGCCCTGCTGATCGCCGAGGTCGCGATCGTCCTCGTGTTCGACGCCGTGGTGATCGCCAGCGGTGAGCACCTCTCGACCGCGTTCGTGAAGCCCCCGGAGTTCGTGTCCGGCTCGCTCGGCATCGCGATCATGTTCGCGATCGCGTCGTTCATCGGGTTCGAGGCCACCGCGGTCTTCCGCGACGAGGCCCGCGACCCGCAGCGCACCATCCCGCGGGCCACCTACACCGCGCTGCTGCTGATCGGCGTCTTCTACACCCTCTCGAGCTGGGCCGTCGTGTCCGCGTGGGGCGACGCCGCCGCCGTCGAGGCCGCGGGCACCGACGCCGGCAACATGATCATCACGACGATCACGAACGTCCTCGGCCCCGCGGGCGGTGACGTCGCCCAGGTCCTGCTGATGACCAGCCTCTTCGCCGCCGCGCTGTCCTTCCACAACGTGCTGGCGCGCTACTACTTCTCGCTCGGCAACGCCGGCGCACTGCACCCGGCGGTGGGGCGCAGCCACCCGCGGCACTCCTCGCCGCACGTCGCCTCGCTGACCCAGACCGTCGTCGCCGTCGCGTTCCTGGTGATCTTCGCGATCGCCGGCATGGACCCGGTGACCCAGGTCTTCGCCTGGATGGCCGGCACCGCGACCCTCGGTGTGCTCGGGCTGATGACGCTGACCTGCGCCGCCGTGCTCGTCTACTTCCGCCGCAGCCGCGCCGACACCCGGGTCTGGCACACCGTGATCGCCCCGGCGCTCGGGCTGATCGGCCTGCTCGCCTGCCTCGTCCTGACCGTCTCGAACTTCCCGACGCTGATCGGCGGCTCGGGCGCGCTGGCCCTCGGCATCGGCGCCGTCCTCGTCCTCGCGTTCGTGTTCGGCGTCGTCTGGTCCCGCCTGCGCACCGTGTCCGGCTCTCTCCCGGCCACCGCCGCCCCCGCCGCCGACGCGGCCTGAAAAGGAGCATCCGAAGATGACCACCCTCGAGAACCGCACCCACGCGCTCGCCCTGACGAGCGAGGCGGAGGTCCGCACCGTCCGCGAGGTCCTGCTCGACGCCGGGCTGCTCGGCGAGACCGTCCGCTACACCTTCTTCGCGCCGGAGGAGCCGCCGAAGGCCGAGGTCCTCGCCGGCGGGCCGACCGACCGCCGGTTCCGCGTGGTGCTGCTCGACATCGCCACCGGCCGTTCCTGGGACGTCGTGGTGTCCAGCGACTCGCGCTCGGTCGTCTCGAACCGCGAGCTCGACCCGCCGCGCGACGGTCAGCCGCCGATCATCGACACCGAGTTCGAGATGATCGAGGACATCCTCAACGGCGCCGCGGAGTGGCGTGCGGCCCTGGAGCGCCGCGGGATCGACCCGGCCACCGTCCGGGCGGTGCCGCTGTCCGCCGGCGCCTTCGACGACTACCCGGAGAACCCGGGCCGCCGCGTGGTGCGGGCCTTCGGCTTCCGCCAGGACCACGAGAAGGACCACCCGTGGGCGCACCCGATCGACGGGCTCGTCGCCTACGTCGACCTCACCGCCCGCACCGTGGACCGCGTCGTCGACCACGCCGAGCACGCCGTGCCCGAGACGACCGGCAACTTCGACGACCCCGAGGTCCAGGGCCCGCCGCTCGACCTCAAGCCGATCGAGATCACGCAGCCGGAGGGCCGCTCGTTCACCGTCGAGGACGGGCACGTCCGCTGGGGCAAGTGGGACCTGCGCATCGGGTTCAACGAGCGCGAGGGCCTGACCCTGCACCAGATCGCCTTCGCCGGCCGCCCGATCTGCTACCGCGCGTCCGTCGCCGAGATGGTCGTCCCCTACGCCGACCCGTCGCCGGTGCGCTTCTGGCAGAACTACTTCGACTGCGGCGAGTACATGTTCGCCCGCTACGCCGACTCGCTGCAGCTGGGCTGCGACTGCCTCGGCGACATCCTCTACACCGACGCCGTGGTCGCCGACGACCTCGGCAACCCGCAGACCATCCAGAACGCGATCTGCATGCACGAGGAGGACTACGGCGTTCTCTGGAAGCACTCGGACATGTTCACCGGGGCCCGCGAGACGCGCCGCCAGCGCCGGCTGGTGATCAGCTTCTTCACGCCGATCGGCAACTACGACTACGGCTTCTACTGGTACCTCTACCTCGACGGCACCCTCGAGCTGGAGTGCAAGGCCACCGGCATCGTGTTCACCTCGGGCACGCCCGGCGAGTACGCCACCGAGATCGCGCCCGGTCTCGGCGCCCCGTTCCACCAGCACCTGTTCTCCGCCCGGCTGGACATGACCGTCGACGGCGGGCGCAACGCCGTCGAGGAGATCGAGGCGGCCCGGGTCCCGATGGGCGAGGGCAACCCGTACGGCAACGCGTTCCGGCGCCGGGTCACCCGCCTGTCCCGCGAGTCCGACGCCCAGCGCGACGCGAACGCGTCGACCGGGCGGGTCTGGCACATCATCAACACCGAGAAGACGAACGCGCTGGGCCAGCCCGTCGGCTACACGCTGCACCCGGAGGGCCAGCCGACCCTGCTCGCCGACGACGAGTCGGTCATCCGGTCCCGCGCCACGTTCGCGAGCAAGGCCCTCTGGGTCACGCAGTACGACCCGGCCGAGCGCTACCCCGCCGGCGACTTCGTCAACCAGAACCCGGGCGGCGCCGGGCTGCCGGCCTGGGTGCAGGCCGACCGGCCGGTCGACGGCGAGGACATCGTGGTGTGGCACACCTTCGGGCTCACGCACTTCCCGCGCCCGGAGGACTGGCCGATCATGCCGGTCGACTACACCGGCTTCACGCTCAAGCCGTCGGGCTTCTTCGACCGCAACCCCGCGCTCGACGTCCCGGCCTCGACCAACGGCCACTGCCACGGCGGCACGGAGAACGGCGGCACCGAGAACGGCGGCAAGGAGAACGGCGTGGTGCACGGCCCCGGCAAGGAGCGCGAGGCCGGGTGATGCACGGCGCGGGCTGGTGGGAGGCGGTCGTCGGCGCGGCGTGCCTGCTCGCCGCGGCGGTCTTCCTGGCCCGCGCCGCGCGGGGCGGGCGGCCCGGGACCACGGCGCACCGCCACGGTGCACTGGGGCACGGCGGCATGGCGCTCGCCATGGGCGCCATGGCCGCCGGCCAGCTCGTGCTGTCCGCCGCCCTCGCCGCCGTCTCCTGCCTGTTCACGCTGGCCGGCCGACGACGGGGCGAGGGCGGCGACGTGCTCCACAGCTGCGTCGCCGGGTGCGCGATGGTGGCGATGCCACTGGTGGCAGGGATGCACGACGGCCTCACCCCGGCCGCCGCCTGCCTGGCCCTGACCGGCTACTTCGCGGTCCGGAGCGGTCGGTGGCTCGCGGCCGTCGCACGTCCGGGGCTCCGCCTGGAGCCCGTCGCCCACCTCGTCATGAGCGGGGCGATGGCGACGACCTTCCTCACCATGATCTGAGAGTCGGCGCGCCGTCAGGCCTGGTGAGCAAGGATCCGGCGGGTCATCCTGGAGGCGTGGGGTACCGCCTGCTCGCCGACGCGGTGATGCTGGTGCACTTCGCGTTCCTGGCCTTCGTCGCGCTCGGCGGGTTCCTGGCGTGGCGTCGGCCGCGGGTCCTCGTGCTGCACGCGGCCGCGGTCGAGTGGGGCCTCGTCAGCGTGTTCGCGCACGTCTCGTGCCCGCTCACGGCCTGGGAGGACCGGTTCCGTCGGCTCGCCGGCGAGCACGGCCTGGCGCGGGGCTTCATCGACACCTACCTGACCGGCGTGGTCTACCCCCGGGAGTACCTGCCGGCGATCCAGCTCGCGATCGGCTGCCTGGTGGTGGCGTCCTGGGTCGGGCTCGTGCTGCGCCGGCGCCGGCACCGCATGTCGATCAGGCGCGCACCTCGGCGCCGTGCCATCCTGTCGCCCGGGCGGGACGACCGGAGCCGGGAGCGTGCATGAACCTCGAGAAGGTCGTGTTCGGCTTCTTCGTGCTGCTGGCCGCCACCCTCAACTTCGGGTTCTTCATCGGCGACATCTCGAACCCGGCGCTGCACAACGTCTACGAGCTGTTCGCCGCCATCGTCGTCAGCCTCGTCGCGACGGTCCTGAAGTTCGGCGACCGCACGCAGATCGGCGCGGTCCACCTCGCCACCAGCCTGGTCGCCGACCTCCAGCTCGTCGCGGCGGCGCTGGCGTGGACCTACGCGGCCCACATCGCCGCGACCGGCCTGACCCCGTCGGCGATGGCGAGCGTCGTGTCGCTCTCCGGCGGCGCGCTGTTCGCCAACGTGGTCTCGGTGGTGCTGCTGGTGGTCGAGACCGTGTCCTACCACCGCCGGTAGGCGCTCATGGGCAACCCGCTGCTCTCCTTCTGGATGCGGCTGCTGGGCCAGGACGAGGACCCGGGCCCGCGCGGTCCGTCGCGACGGCTGCGGCGGCGGATCCCGATGGCGTCCGCCGTCGAGGCCGAGGCCACGATCTTCCTGGTCCTGCGCCGCATGCGCGCCCCGCTCATCGTCCTGATCACGATCTTCGCGGTGAGCGTGTTCGGCCTGACCCTCGTCCCCGGCCAGGACGCCACCGGCGCGCCCTACCGGATGAGCATCTTCGACGCCTTCTACTTCATGAGCTACACGGCGTCGACGATCGGCTTCGGCGAGCTGCCGAACACCTTCACCCCTGCCCAACGGCTGTGGGTCACCGCCACGATCTACCTCACGGTCATCGGCTGGGCCTACGCCGTCGGCACCCTGCTGGCGCTCCTGCAGGACCGCGCGTTCCGCCGGGCGCTCGCCCTGCAGCACTTCACCCGCAAGGTCAAGCGGCTGCGCGAGCCGTTCCTGCTGATCGTCGGCCACGGGCGCACCGGGGAACTGCTGTGCCACGCGTTCGACGCGCTCGGCCGCCGGGTCGTCGTGGTCGACATCGCCGAGGAGCGCATCGACGCCCTCGAGCTCGGCTCGTACCGCGGGGACGTCCCGGGGCTCGTCGCCGACGCCCGCGACCCGGGGCATCTCGGCGTGGCGGGGCTGCGCAGCCTGCGGTGCGAGGCCGTCGCCGCCCTCACCGACGACGACGAGGCCAACCTCGCCGTGGCCATGACCGCCGCGCTGCTGCGGCCCGACCTGCCGGTGGTCGCGCGCACCGTCTCGCCCGCGATCGCCGAGCGCATGCAGGCCTTCGGCAGCCCGACCGTCGTCAACCCCTTCAACCGCTTCGGCGACCACCTGCGGATCGCCATGCGCTCGCCCGCGTCCTACCAGCTCATGACGTGGCTGGAGAGCGGGCCGGGCGCCGAGCTGCCCGCCCGCGGCCGCCCGCCCGGCGAGGGTCGCTGGGTGGTGTGCGGCTACGGCCGCTTCGGCCGAGAGGTCACCGCCGACCTGCGCGCCGAGGGGCTCGACGTGACCGTGGTCGAGCCGCGCGCCACACCGCCGGAGCCCGCCGACGGGGTCACCACCGTCGAGGGCTCCGGCGTGGATCCGGCGGTCCTGGAACGCGCCGGCGTCGCCGACGCCGTCGGGTTCGTCGCCGGCACGGACAACGACACCACCAACCTCTCGATGGTCTCCGACGCCCGCCGGCTCAACCCCTCGCTCTTCGTGGCCGCCCGGCAGAACCGGGCCGCGAGCGCGCCCCTGTTCGCCGCGATGGAGATCGACTCCCTGCTCGTGCCCGCGGAGGTCGTGGCGCACGAGGTGTTCGCCCAGCTCAGCAGCCCGTTGCTCTGGCGCTTCCTGCAGGGGGTGCCGCAGCAGGGCGACGCGTGGGCGGCGGACCTGATCCGGCGCGTGACGGCGGACTGCGGCCGGCGGATGCCTGCGCTGTGGAAGATCCGGCTCAACCGCAACGAGACCCCGACCCTGCTCGGGTGGCTCGGGTCCGGCGAGGCCCGGCTCGGCGACGTCCTGCGCGACCCGGAGCGCCGCGAGGACCGGCTCGGCATCACCGTGCTGATGGTCCTGCGGCGGGAGGCGGACGGCACGGAGGAGTGCGTCATGGGCCCGGACGACGACTTCGTCCTCGCCCCGGACGACGAGCTGCTCCTGCTGGGCGCCACCGCCGCCCGCCGCGGGCTCGACCTCACCGTGCTGGTCGACGCCGCCCGTGAGTACGTGCAGACGGGGCGGCGGGTGCCCGCCGGGTGGCTGTGGCGCAAGCTCAGCCGCCGCTGAACGGCGGTCGGTCCCCGCGCACGCCCGGTCCGGACGGGGAGTGGGTGCCGTGCTCGGAGTCGGGGTCGACGCGGCCGGTGGGGCGTTCCTGCTCCGCGGACTCGCCGTCGGGCCGCTCGACCGGACCGCGCTCGGTGTCCTCGTCCGCCCCCGGACGGTGCGCCTCGACCGTGCGGTCGGTTCCCCCCGCCGCACGGTCCCGCACCGGGGCCCCCGGCTCGCGGTCGTGCTCGGGCGACCTCCGGCCGCCTCGTTCGTCTGCCATGGCGACCAGTACCCGCTCCGCGGCCGAACCAACGCCGACGCCGGGTCGACCGGCTCGCGGCCGACCCGGACCACGGCGTCAGGCCAGCTCGAAGCGGTCCAGGTTCATGACCTTGTCCCACGCCGCCACGAAGTCCTGCACGAACTTCTCCCTCGCGTCCCGGCACGAGTAGAACTCGGCCACGGCGCGCAGCTGGGCGTTCGCGCCGAAGACCAGATCGACGGCGGTGGCGGTCCACCTGACCTCGCCCGTGGCACGGTCCCGGCCCTCGTACACGTTCTCCGTGGCCTCCGACGTGCGCCACTCGGTGCCCATGTCGAGCAGGTTGACGAAGAAGTCGGTGCTCAACGTGCCGGGCCGGTCGGTGAGGACGCCGTGCGGGACGTGCCCGGCGTTGGCGTCCAGGCTGCGCAGGCCGCCGACCAGCACCGCCATCTCGGGTGCGGTCAGGTTCAGCATGTACGCCCGGTCCACCAGCCGTTGCTCCGGCGGCACCTTGTCGCCGGGCCGGAGGAAGTTGCGGAACCCGTCCGCGCTCGGTTCGAGCACGGCGAAGGACTCCACGTCGGTCTGCTCCTGGGACGCATCCGTGCGCCCCGGCGTGAACGGGACCGTGACCTCGTGGCCCCCGTCGCGCGCCGCCTTCTCGACGGCCGCGCAGCCGCCCAGCACGATCAGGTCGGCGAGCGAGATCTTCTTCCCGCCGGACTGGCCCTCGTCGAACTCCTGCCGGATGCGCTCGAGAGTCTCCAGCGCCGTCGCCAGCGCGGCCGGTTCGTTGACCTCCCAGCTGCGCTGCGGCTCGAGCCGGATCCGTGCCCCGTTCGCCCCGCCGCGCTTGTCCGTGCCGCGGAAGGAGGCCGCCGACGCCCACGCGGTCGACACCAGCTGCGGGACGGTCAGGCCCGAGTCCAGGAGCCGCCCCTTGAGGGCGGCGACGTCGTCGTCGCCGACCAGCTCGTGGTCGACGGCGGGGACCGGGTCCTGCCACACCTGCGGCTCGGCCACCCACGGCCCGAGATAACGCGAGATCGGGCCCATGTCGCGGTGCAGCAGCTTGTACCAGGCCTTGCCGAACGCGTCGGCGAGCTCGTCCGGGTTCTCGTGGAAACGCTTCGTGATCGGCCCGTAGACCGGGTCGAGCCGCAGCGCGAGGTCCGAGGTCAACATCATCGGGGCGTGGCGCTTCGACGGGTCGTGGGCGTCGGGCACGGTGTCCCGGGCCTCGGGGTTCGTCGGCGTCCACTGCTTCGCGCCGGCCGGGCTCTCGGTGAGCTCCCACTCGTAGCCGTACAGGTTGTCGAGGTACCCGTTGTCCCAGCGCGTCGGCTCGTTGGTCCACGCGCCTTCCAGCCCGCTGGTGAGCGCGTCCGCACCCTTGCCGCTGCCGCAGGTGTTGCGCCAGCCCAGGCCCTGCTGCTCGAGGGGGGCGCCCTCGGGTTCCGGACCGAGACAGTCCGGGCTGACCGCGCCGTGGCACTTGCCGACGGTGTGGCCGCCGACGATCAGCGCCACCGTCTCCTCGTCGTTCATCGCCATCCGGCGGAAGGTCTCGCGGATGTCCCGGGCGGAGGCCAACGGGTCCGGGTTGCCGTTGGGCCCCTCCGGGTTCACGTAGATCAGGCCCATCTGCACCGCGGCGAACGGGCCGGCGAGCTCCCGGTCACCGCTGTAGCGCTCGTCGCCGAGCCAGGTGTCCTCCGGTCCCCAGAAGATCTCCTCGGGCTCCCAGATGTCCTCCCGTCCGAAGCCGAAACCGAAGGTCGTGAAGCCCATCGACTCGTAGGCACAGTTGCCGGCGAAGATGATCAGGTCGGCCCAGGAGATCTTCCGGCCGTACTTCTGCTTGACGGGCAGGAGCAGCCGGCGCGCCTTGTCGAGGCTGACGTTGTCCGGCCAGCTGTTCAGGGGCGCGAAGCGCTGGGCGCCGCTGCCGCCACCGCCGCGGCCGTCCTCGATGCGGTAGGTGCCCGCCGCGTGCCAGCTCATCCGGATGAAGAGCCCGCCGTAGTGGCCGTAGTCGGCCGGCCACCAGTCCTGCGAGGTCGTCATGACCTCCATGACGTCGCGCTTCAGGGCTTCGACATCGAGCGTCGCGAACTCCTTCGCGTAGTCGAAGGTCCCGCCCATCGGGTCGGCCTGCGGCGCGTGCTTGCGCAGCACCGAGAGGTCCGGCTGGTTCGGCCACCAGTCCCGGTTCGTCATCGGCCGGTGCGCCGCCGGGGTCGGGGACGGGATCCGCGGGTTCTCGCTCTCGCTGACGCTCTCGGTCACGTCGGTCCTTCTTCCTGTCTCGCGCTGTCCTTCGGTCGATCGGTGTGCCTTGGTGGGACACCGGCGCGCGCGGTCGTGCCACAGACCGGACAGAGGCCCCAGTAGATGACCTCGGCCTCCTCGATCGCGAAGCCGCGGTCCTCGGCGGCGGTCAGGCAGGGGGTGGCGCCCACGGCGCAGTCGACGTCGGCGATCGCGCCACAGGACCGGCACACGACGTGGTGGTGGTCGTCCCCGACGCGCGCCTCGTAGCGCGACACCAGGCCGGCAGGCTGGATCCGCCGGACGAGGCCGGCCGCCGCGAGGACGCGCAGCACGTCGTAGACGGCCTGGTGGGAGACCTGGACGTGAGCGCCGCGCGCCGCGGCGAGGATCGTGTCCGTGTCGGCGTGCGGGTTGTCGTGCACCGCGGCCAGCACCGCCACGCGCGGGCGGGTCACCCGGAGGGCGACCCCGCGCAGCAAGTGCTCGAACTCCGACGTCGTCGGCACCCGGTCGAGTCTGGTCCCGTTCCTTGAACCACTCAACGCACCGGTCGCAGGTTCGCGGGTCGGCCCACGGGACAGGGCCGCCGGCGCCACGCAGGCGCCGACGCCGGGTTCGGCGGGTCTACCGGAGCGAGGGCCGCTCGCCCGTCGGGGTGGCCGACCGTCGCGCCCGACGGCCACGGCGGGCAGGGGGTTCGTCCCGGTCCTCGGCCGGTGCGTCGGCCTCGTCGGTGTCCTCGGTGTCCTCGGTGTCCTCGGTGTCCTCGGTGTCCTCGGTGTCCTCGGACTCGGCGTACTCGGCGTCCTCGTCCTCGGCGTCGACGGCGTCGGGTCCCTCGGCAGCGTCCTCCGCGTCCTCCGCGTCCTCCTCGGCCGGGGCCTGGGCTCCGGGCCGCCGCGAGGCCGCGAACTGCTCCAGCCACTCGGCGAGCCGCTGGAGTCCCTGCAGGGCCAGCAGGGCGAGCCGCTTGATCAGCTGCAGCAGGACGGCGGCCCTGGCGACGAGGAAGCTGAAGCTCGCCCCGAGGACGGGCTTGACCACCGTGCCGACGGTGCCGACGACGCCCTTCAGCGCGCCGGTCGCCGTCGACGCCAGCCCGCCGACGGCGCCCTGACCGGTCTTCGCCACGCCCGACACGACGTCGCCACCGGTCCTGGCCACACCGGACGCCGCGGCTCCACCGGTGGCGGCGGCGGTACGACCCGTGCCGCCCACGACCTGTGCCGCGCCGGACGCCGCGGCCCGCCCAGTCTGGGCGACGGTTCGCGCGGTCCGTCCGGCCCCCGGCGCGGCCGCCTGACCTGCCCGGCCCGCGGTCCGGCCCGTCTGACCGGCGGCCCGGCCTGCCTGGCCCGCGGTGCGACCCGCTCGAGCGGCCGCCGCCCGGCCTGCCTGCGACGCGGCCCGGCCGGCGGCCGTGACCCGGCGGACACCACCCGTGACGTCCCGGGCGGGCGGCTTCGTCCCTCCGTCGGGCGCGCTCATCCCGGGCGCGCGACGCCGAACCTTCCGCGTGGCGTCGGATGGGCTCTGGTCGTCCGCGCGGGCTGCGTCCCCGCGCTCGTCTCGCGGCCGGTCGGATTCCGTCATCGGTCCGCCTCTCCTCGTCGGAGCCGACGATTACCACCGTTCGGGCGTCGGTATCCCCCTTCCGGCCCGATGACCTGGGGATTTGCGCTGAACGGACGTGTCCGGGGACCCGTGTCCCGCAGCCGCGGAGGACCGAACGCCCCTGCCGTCGGGCGCCCACCTGCCGACAAGATCGCGCGCCGGAGCGGAGGCCGCCGAGCCGGTCGTCGCCCGCCGGCGCGGCTCCGCGCCGCCCCGTCCTCGCCTCGCCGCCCGAATGTGGATCACCACCCGGCGCCCCGGCGAGGAGGCACATCGGATCGAGGTCGTCCTCGTGGCGGAGTACCGAGCCGACCGCCTCCTCCGCCTCCACGAACTCACCTGGCCGGACTGGTCGCAGCTCGTCGGATGTTCGCCATCGCCCACGACAGGAATCGCAGACCGCCATGACAGGTCACGGCAGGAGCGCTCCCACCTTCACGGGATCCGGGCCTCCTGGTTCGATCACCACGATCGCGTCGTCGAAGCCCACCTCGGCGTAGCAGCGGAGCTGCTCGCCGACCGGGCCGAGCTCGGCCGGGTCGGCGAGGGGGAATCGCGCAGACGACGGCTCGTCCGCCACCTGCCGCTCGGAAGCGCCCGAGAGCCTCGACGATCTGGTCGGGGGTGCGGCGATAGGCGGAGGCCAGCCAGCCGTCGAAGTGCCGTGCGGCCTTCTCGACGTTCTTGCCCCACGAGCCGAGGAGGAGCGGCGGGACGCCGGCTCCGGGAGCGAGATCGTCCCGCCCCTCGGCGAGCAGATCCCGCAGCCGCACCACGTTCTCGTCGAACGTGCGGAAGCGGGCACCGAAGTCCCGGTCAAGGAGCGCGTAGTCCGTCTGAGTGGAACCGGGGCTGAGGCCCAGGGTGAGACGATCCCCGCACACCAGCTGCAGCGACTGGATCTTGTGGGCAAGGTCGGCGGGGTGGTGGAGCGGGACCTGGACCGTGGCCGCGCCCAGCTCCACCCCGTCCACGGCCGAAGCCGCCGCCGCCAACGCGACGAAGGGGTCGGGGACGAAGCCGGAACGCCCGATGATCTGCGGCATCCACAGGCTCTCGAAGCCCGCGTCGACCAGGCGCCGGGCCCAGGAGGCGACGCCGTAGGGCGATCCCGACCCCAGGTGGGCGAGATACGCGCCGAGCTTCACAGCCGGGAAGCGGCGAACCGCGCGTACCAACGCAGCGCGTCGGGGTCGTCGACGGAGGCGATGTTCGCCGCCTTCTCCAGCGGCCTGCCGCTCATGAGTTTCTTGATCGGAACCTCGAGCCGCTTGCCGCTCAAGGTGTGAGGCACGGCGGGCGCCTCGAGGATCTCGTCCGGGACGTGGCGAGGCGTGAGCCGGGTCCGCAGCGTCTGCACGATCTTCTGCCGGAGCGGGTCGTCCAGCACGTGCCCCGATGCCGGGACGACGAACAGGCCCAGCCAGTAGCCGTCGTCGGGCCGGTCGACCCCGACCACGAGGGTCTCGCTGATCTCGGGCATGGTCTCGAGCACGTCGTAGAAGTCGCTGCTGCCCAGCCGGACACCCTGTCTGTTCAAGGTCGAGTCCGAACGGCCGTGGATGGCGAGACTGCCGTCCGAGTACCGCGTCACCCAGTCCCCGTGCCGCCACACGCCGGGCCAGGTCTCGAAGTACGACTCCGTGTAGCGCACCGCGTCCGGGTCGTTCCACAGGTACACGGGCATCGACGGCATCGGCTGCGTGACGACGAGGTCGCCCACCTCGTCGACGACCGGATGACCGTCCTCGTCCCAGGCCGCGCAGTCGACGCCGGCGAGCAGCCCGCCGATGCGCCCCACCCGGACCGGGGCGTACTCGTTGGCGCCGACGAACGCGCCCGAGATGTCGGTGCCGCCGCTGGTCGAGTCGATCCGCACGTCCGGGCCGACCTGCTCCATGATCCAGTGGTAGCCGGCCGAGGGCAGCGCCGAGCCGCTGATCATGATGTGTCGCAGCCGCTTCAGGTCGTGCTCCTGCCGGGGCGAGACCCCGGTGTTCGCCGTCGCGGTGACGACGGCGGCGCCGAGCAGCAGGACGTCCGCCTGGGTGCGGGCCGCGACCTCGAAGACCGCGCCCGCCGGGTGGCCGGGGCTGCCCTCGTACAGCACGATGCTCGCGCCCTGGGCGAGCGCGCCGAGCTGCATGTTCCACAGCGCCCAGCCGGTCGAGGTGAAGGTGAACATCCGCTCGCCCTCACGCAGGCCGCAGTACAGCCCGGACCACAGCAGACCCTGCAGCGTCATCCCGCCGTGGCCGTGCACCAGGCCCTTGGGCAGGCCGGTGGTGCCGGAGGTGAACAGCACCCACAACGGGTGGGAGAACTCGACCTGCTCGAACTCGAGCGGCGCGTCCTCGGCGAGAACCGAGTCCCACGGAACCGCATCCGCAGGTGCAGGCCGGTCGAACACGTACGGGACGTGCACGAAGTGCCGCACCGTCGGGAGCTTCTCGCGCAACTGCGCGACGACGTCGGCGCGGTCGATCTCCTTGCCGTTCCAGTGGTAGCCGTCCGAGGCGATGAGCACGGTGGGCTCGAGCTGCGCGAGCCGGCCGACGGTGCCCTCGGCGCCGAAGTCCGGGGAGCAGCAGGACCACACCGCGCCGACCGCGGCGGCGGCCAGGAGCCCGATCACCGCGTGCTCGGTGTTGGGCAGGTAGGCGCAGACCCGGTCGCCGGGGCGCACGCCCGCCCGTCGCAGCCAGCCGGCCGCCGCCGCGACCGACCGGCGCAACGAGCCCCACGTGATCTCCCGCGCCGGCTCGCCGCCCTCCCGGACACACAGCAACGCCACCGAGGAGTCCGCCCCGTGGCGCAACGCGTGCTGCGCCCAGTTCAGCCGTGCCCCGGTGAACCAGCGGGTGTGGGGCATCGGGTCGGCGGTGCGCACCTGCGTCCACGGCGCGGAGAACTCGACGCCGTAGTGGTCGACGACGGACAGCCAGAACCGGTCGAGGTCCTCGACCGACCAGGCCCAGAGGGCGTCGTGGTCGGCGAACGGCCGCCCCTCGCGCCTCTCCAGCCAGTCCAGGTACTCGCGCAGCGCGGAGCCCTCGATGCGGGCCGCCGTCGGGCTCCAGAGCATGTCGGTCATCCGTACCCCCTCACCGTGCGACGGGCCCGGCGGGACCGGGCCCGTCGCACATGGTCACACGAGGGACGCGGTCAGCCCGCCGTCGAGGACGTAGTGGCTGCCGGTGACCCACGACGCCCGGTCCGACGCGAGGAAGGCCGCCACCTCGGCGATGTCCTCCGGGGTGCCGAGCCGGCCCTGCTTCATGGCGACGAGGTCGCCGAAGGGGATCTGGGTGGCGGCCTCGAAGTCCGGCACGAGCCGCTCGACCATGGCGGTGTCGGCGAAGCCCGGGCAGACCGCGTTGACCCGCACGCCCGTCGGCCGCATCTCCACCGCCGCGACGCGGGTCATCTGGATCAGCGCCGCCTTGGTCGCGCAGTAGGAGCCGAGCAGCGGGCTGCCGCCGATGCCGGCGATCGAGGCGATGTTGACGACGTTGCCCTTCGACTCGATCAGGTGGCCGATGGCCGCCTTCATCGCGACGAACGGACCGCGCACGTTCACCGCGTAGATCTTGTCGAAGCTCTCGGTCGACTGCTGCAGCAGCGGCGAGGAGACCTCGATCCCGGCGTTGTTGACCAGGACGTCGAGGCCGCCGAGCAGGTCCACCGCCTGCTGCACCGCACCCTGGACCTGGCCCTCGTCCGTGACGTCGCAGTTGGCGACGCCGACGGCCCCGATCTCGTCGGCCGTCTGCTTGGCCGCGTCGGCGTTGATGTCACTGACGGCGACCCGGGCGCCGCGCTGCGTGAACAGCGTCGCGATCGCCTTGCCGATCCCGGCACCGGACCCGGTGACGAAGACCCGCTTACCCTCGAGTTCGGGCATCTCTTCCTCTCACTTCGTTGTGGGGTGGAACAGGGGCTCAGGAGGCCTCGACCTTCGGCATGATGTCGTTCTTGATCCGCTTGAGGTCGTCGAGCGTCTTGGACACCGGGACGTCCGCGAACGGCGGCCAGAACATCGGCATCGTCATCCCGGCCTCCTTGTACGCCTTGAGCTTGTCGGTGATCTGCCGCTCGCTGCCCGCCAGCAGGTTCGTGACCTTGCCCGCCGGCGAGTCGTCCAGGTCCACGTCCGTGATGACCGTCCAGATCATGCTGCTGATCTCGAGGTCGCCGATCTTGCGGTGGCTCCCGATCGCCTCGAGCTCACGCTCGATCCCACCGCGCCAGGTGGCGATGTCCTCCGGCGAGTCCTGGATCCCGATCCAACCCCTGAGGTCGTACTTGCTGACGCGCTTGGCCGCGCGCGCCGGGTCCTTGAGACCGGAGAAGTAGATCGGCAGCGGGTCCTGCAGCGGCTTGATCCCGAACCCGCAGCTGTCGAAGTCCGCGAACTCGCCGTGGTACTCGAACAGCTCGTTGTTCCAGATGCCCTGCATGACCTCGATCGTCTCGCGCACGTGCTTGTGCCGCTTCGGGAAGATGTGGGCGGCGCTCGCGGCCGCGAACTCCTCCGGCATCCACCCGGACCCGACGCCGACGTTGAGCCGGCCGTTCGAGAGGTGGTCGATCGTGGCCATCTCCGCGGCCAGGACGCCCGGGGCGCGGAACGGGGTGTCGATGATGCTCATGCCGATGCGGACCTTGGAGGTCTTCGCCGCGAGCCACGGGATGAGCGGGTAGCCCTGGAACCACTGGCCCCGCGAGGACACCGGCAGCGCCCTGGGCAGGCCCTCCATCATGCCGAACGAGTACTGCAGCTCCTGCCTGTCCGACGCCTCCGGCACGACGATCCGGTCGAGCGTCCACACCGAGTCGAAGTCGAGCTCCTCGGCGAGCGCGGTGAGGTCCTCCAGCTCCTTGATGGTCACCTTGTCACGGAAGTTGGGCAGGTAGAGAGCGAGTTTCATGAGGTGCCGCCTCCTTGCGGTACTGCGGTGAGAGTCGTGCGGATCTCGGTCTTGAGGACCTTGCCGATGGTGGACCGGGGGAGATCGGGCCAGATCTCGATCTGCTTGGGCGCCTTCACGCTGCCGATGCGCCGCTTGACGAAGGCGATCAGCTCGTCGACGTCGATCACGGTGTTCGGCTGGAGCTGGACCACGGCGGTGACCCGTTCGCCCCACTTCTCGTCCGGCAGGCCGACGACCGCGCAGTCGCGGACGGCGTCGTGGGCCATCAGCGCCTGCTCGACCTCGGCGGAGTAGACGTTGAACCCGCCGGTGATCACCATGTCCTTGGCGCGGTCGACGATGTGGAGGAAGCCGTCCGCGTCGAGGTAGCCGACGTCGCCGGTGTGGTGCCAGCCGTGGGCGGACGCCTCGGCGGTGGCCTCGGGGTTGCGGTAGTAGCCGGCCATCACCAGCGAGCCCCGGACGCAGATCTCGCCCCGCTCCCCGCGCGGGACGGGCGCGCCCTGCGGATCGAGGATCGCCACCGTGACCAGCGGCGAGGGCCGGCCGGCCGAGGACAGCCGGTCGGTGGCGATCGCGCCGTCGGGCAGGCGGTGTTCGGCCGGGGACATCGTCGAGATCATCATCGGCGCCTCGGACTGCCCGAACAGCTGTGCCATCGGTCCGATGCGGTCGAGCGCCTCGGCCAGCCGGGCCACCGACATCGGCGCCGCGCCGTACCAGAAACACTGCAACGACGACAGGTCCGTGCGATCGAGCGCCTCGTGAGCGAGCACCATGTAGATCAGCGTCGGGGGCAGGAACGTGTGGGTGACCCCGTGCCGCTCGATCAGCTCGAGGAACCGCCCGACGTCCGGCTTCGCCATGATCACGACCTCGCCGCCGCGGGCGAGGATCGGGAAGCACAGCACGCCGGCGGCGTGGGTGAGCGGGGCCTGCGCCAGGTACACCGGGCGACCCTCGAAGGGGTAGCTCATCAGGGTGATCGCCGACATCGCCTCGAGGTTGCGGTCGGTGAGCATGACGCCCTTGGGGCGCCCCGTGGTGCCGCCGGTGCCGACCAGGGCGACGACGTCGTCGGGCTGGGTGGCCTCGGCCGGCGGGTCCTCGCGCGCGGCGTCGAGCCAGTCGTCGAACCGCTGGGCGAGCACGTCCTTCTCGCCGAGCCGGACGAGCGTGGTCAGCTTCGGGAGTTCGGGGGCGATCTCGGCGACCAGGTCGTCGAAGGCCGGCTGGAAGATCAACGTGGAGCAGTCGAACAGGTCGAGCAGCTCGGCGTTCTCCCCCGCCGCGTTGCGCGGGTTGATCGGGCACCACACCGCCCCCGCGCGGGCGATGCCGAAGACGCAGGAGAACGCGGTCGGGTCGTTGGCCGAGAGGATGCCGACCTTGTCCCCGGGCTCGACGCCCGAGCGCCGCAGCGCCCTGGCCACGGCGTGGGAGAGCCCGACGACCTCGCCGTACGAGAGGGACGCGCCGTCGAGGGTCAGACAGGGCGCTCCCGGATCGAGGGAGGCGCCCTTGTCCAGGTAGAAGGTCAGCGACATCGTCGTCCCTCGATCGTCGTCGGCACCGGTGCTGACAGGGACGACCGTGGCCTGATCTTGGACGCTTGTCAAGATTTCCTTGGACGAGTGGTCAGGAAATCCGCTCGATGGGTATCGTCCCGGTATGCCCAGCTCCGGCGCCGTGCGGCTGCGGTCCCGCGTCGACAAGTTCGAGGACCGCCGGCGCGAGCTCGCCGACGCGGCGTTGCTGGCCTTGGCAGAGCTCGGCTACGCGCGCACCAGCCTGCGCACGATCGCGGACCACACGGAGTTCTCCCACGGGCTCCTGCACTACTACTTCGCCGACAAGAGCGACCTGATCACCTACTGCGTGCAGCGGTACAAGGACGCCTGCGTGCAGCGGTACGAGGGCCTCGTCGCCGAGGCGTCCACACCCGCCGAGCTCGCCGTGGCCTGCGGGGACGGGCTGGCCGCCACGCTCGCCGACGCGCCGCTCCTGCACCGGCTCTGGTACGACCTGCGCGCGCAGTCCCTGTTCGAGGAGGCCTTTCGCGCGGACGTCGCCGAGATCGACGGCCGCCTGCAGGACATGATCTGGCGCCTCGTCCTCGCCTACGCCGACATCACCGGCACCGAGCCGACCTGCACGCCCTCCGCGGCCTACGCGATGTTCGACGGGCTGTTCCAGCAGGCACTGCAACGCCACCTCGCCGGCGCGGAGTCAGCCCTCGACGATCTCCGGGACGGCTGCCGCGACCTGCTGCCGCGGCTCTTCGTCTGACTCGGCGAGGTGCTCGACCGGCAACGGCTCGCCCGGCCGGCGTCGCGCGTGACGACCACGGCCCGCCGTCACGGGATCAGCTCAGGGGCGGATGGCCATGGGCGACCGGCTCACCGGCGATCCATTCCTGCAGCTGCGGTCCGAGCGCACCGTGCACGTGGACGGAGACCATCTCGGCGAGCGTGGGGACACGCCGGAGAAGCTCGGCGCAGTGCTGGTTGTGCGCGAAGGCTGCCCGCTGGTCGGCGTACTCCTCGAGGACGACGAACTCGTGCGGATCGGCGCCGGTGAACCAGGCGTAGCGCAGGGTGGCGGGCTCGTCGGCCGCGGCGTCCTCCAGGGCGCGCGCCACCTCGATGAACTCCTCGCGCTTGCCGGGGAGGACCCGCAGTTCGGCACGAATCATGATCGCCATCGACGCCTCCGGCCGGACCTGCCGCACCGACAGCAGCGGCACCCCGAGATCACGGATCCTGGCCAGCGCGCCGTGCAAGGCGGCCTGGTCGGCCAGTGGCCCGGTGAGCACGGTCTGCCCCGCCGGGCCCTCGGTGGCCACGAGCCCGTCCAAACAGGCCGACCAGGCGTCGTCGAGCACGGCGTCCACCCGGATCTCGTAGCACGTCGGTCCCCCGCTCATCCCGAGTCCGCCAACGCGGAACGCGGCGGGCGCCCGGGGCCCCGCTTGCGGGCGATCACCGCGCCGCGGTCGACGATCTCGCCGCCCCACACCCCCCACGGCTCCCCTCGGCGCACGGCCCCGGCCAGGCACTCCGCACGGACCGGGCAGGGCCGGCAGAGCCCCTTCGCCCGCTCCAGGTCGACGGGCGAGACCGCGAACCACAGATCGGGGTTCGCGTCCTGGCACGGCAGGGCGAGGCCGGCCCGTCCCGGAGCGGCGCGCCGGCGACGCCGGATGTCCACCGGGGTGCTCCGCGGGGAGACGGTCGCTGTCGTGGGCATCGCCCACCTCCTTCCGGACCCCGGCGACGGTAGGCGGACCGGCCGCCACCGGGATCACGCGAAGGTGGGACGCGCGGTGGCATCTCGCGACCACCACCCTCGTCCGTCAGGACAGCAGCCCCAGAACACGGGCCCGGGCGACCGCCTCCGTGCGGTTGGTGGCGGCGAGTTTGTCGAGCACGTGGGTCACGTGGCGTTTGACCGTGTCGACGGAGATCACGAGCTCTTCGGCGATGGCGCGGTTGGGCCTGCCGTCGGCCAGCAGGGAGAGGATCTCCGTCTCCCGGGCGGTGAGCGGCTCGACCAGACCGGGGGCCGCGACCGCGCCCCGCCGGGCGGCAGGCAGCAGCGGACGGCCGCTCCGGTCGAACGCCCCGCTCAGCGCGGACAGGAAGGTCTGCGGGACGGCCCGGCCGCCGTCGAGCCGCTCCAGGCGCCGGCCGACGAGCAGCTCGCGCAGCAGCGCGGCCGCGGCGGCACCCTCGTCGACGAACACCTGCACCTGCCGGTGCGGCGCGGCCAGGGCGAGAGCCTCGACCAGGAGCGTCGACGCGGCGCCCGCGGCGCCGAGCTCCGCGTGGGCCAGCGCCTGGAGGACCCGGATCTCGACGACGCTGCCCGTGCGGTGCTGGGCTTCGGCCAGGTCGTGCCACCCGGTGAGCAGCCGGACGGCCTGCTCCGGCCGGCGGCGGACGAGGAGGCGGGCCAGGAGGAGGTACTCCGGTTCGCGCGGGTAGTACGGATCC
>NZ_JAJSOK010000083.1 GCF_021283305.1 Pseudonocardia kujensis | reverse complement strand
GAACAGCAGCATCAGCGGCAGCGAGGCACCCGCGTAGGCCAGCACGAGGGTGTTGACCGCAGACGACACGTGGTCCCGCCCGATCCGCATCCCGGCGGCGAACAGGGCACGGGCGCCCAGCGCCGGGTTCGCCGCCCGCAGCTCCCACACGGCGCTGGTCTGGGTGACCGTGACGTCGTCGAGCACACCGAGCGCACCGATCACGATCCCCGCGAGCAGCAGCCCCCGGGCGTCGACCGGTGCCCCGAGCGTGGCGATGAGGCTGGCGGTGGTGTCGTCGAGCCCGGTGAGCCGGGCCAGCGCCGAGAACACCGCGCTGAGCAGCGCGATCAGGCCGAGCGACGCCAGCGTGCCGAGCACGGCCGTGGACGTCCGGGCGGAGAGGCCGTGGGTGAGGTACAGGACCACGAACATGATCAGGCAGGCGCCGACCACCGCCACCCACACCGGGCTCGCCCCGCCCAGGATCGCCGGCAGCACGAACAGCACCAGCACGACGAGGCTCATCCCGAGTGCCACGAGCGCCGCGAGCCCGCGCCACCGGCCCAGCAGGAGCACGGCCAGCGCGAACGCGACCGTCAGGGCGACCAGCGGGCCGGAGCGCTGGAAGTCGACGACCTGGTAGGAGCCGGGGTCGGTCGCCGCACCGCCCGACCAGGCCACCCGGACCCGGTCCCCGACGGCGAACCGCGGCGTCGACGGCTCGACCGGGACGACCTGCACGAGGTCGCGGCCGGGCAGCGGGCCGCCGTCCATCCGCAGCGTCAGGCCCGCGCAGCCGCCGTCGCCCGAGCCGGGGGAGCTGTCGGCGGCCTGAGCGGCGACCACCTCGGCGTCGAAGACCTGCTGGACGGGCTGGGTGCCGGTGGGCAGCGGGCCGCTCGGCCACAGCAGCACCAGCCCGACGAGCGTGGCCAGCGCGCACGGCACGAGCAGCCCGACCAGCAGCAGCCGGACGCGCCGGCTCGCGGGGGACGCAGGCCCGTGCCCGTGCCCGTGCCCGTGCCCGTGGCCGTGCCCATGGCGGACCGGCTGCGCGCCGCCCGGTTCGGGTGGTGCGGAGGCCGCCGGAGCCGGTCCGGCCCGCACGGGCGCGAGCGGGGTGGTGCGCTCCGCGTCCGTCTCGGGCGGGATCCGGGCAGTGGACCGGTGCGGGGCCCGGCCCGGGGTCCGGCGCGGGGTCCGGGCGGTGTGCCCGGCGGCTCCCGCGGCGGTGTCCCGGCCGGTGTCCCGGCCGGCGTCCTGGCCGGTTTCCTGATCGGTGGCCCGGGCGGGCGCACGGTGCCGCCCGCTGTCGGACGACGGGTCGGACCGGGCCACCCCGGCATCCTCGCCCGTCGGCGCCGGGGCCCGGGCACCGCCCTCCCTACACGAACACCGAGACCAGCAGCACGAGCAGCAGGCCGACCACCGAGATGATGGTCTCCATCACCGACCAGCTCTTGATCGTCTGCCCGACCGTGAGCCCGAAGTACTCCTTGACCAGCCAGAACCCGGCGTCGTTGACGTGCGAGAAGAAGAGCGATCCCGCCCCGACGGCCAGGGCGAGCAGCGCCACGGTCGCCTGCGACAACCCGGCCGCCAGGGGCGCGACGATGCCGGCCGCGGTGATGGTGGCGACCGTGGCCGAGCCCGTCGCCACCCGGATCGCGACGGCGACCAGCCAGCCCAGGATCAGCGGCGAGAGCGACGCCGCGGCCGCCCACTGCCCGATCAGGGTGCCGAGTCCGGCGTCGACCAGGGTCTGCTTGAACCCGCCGCCCGCGGCGACGATCAGCAGGATCCCGGCGATGGCGGGCAGCGCGCCGCCGACCGAGTCGGTCAGCCCCCGCCGGCTCATCCCGGAGGGCACGCCGAGCGCGAGCATCGCGACCACGACCCCCACGAGGAGGGCCACGATCGGCTCGCCGATGACCTCCAGCGCGGACCGCACGGGGTTGCCGTCGGGCAGCGTCACCTCGGCGATCGCGCGGATCAGCATGAGGACCACGGGCGTGAGCATCACCGCGACCGCGGCCCCCACGCGCACCTGCCGCCCCGTCCGCTCGGCCGCCGCGACCCGGCCCGCGCCCGTTCCGGTCGGCCCGCCCGGGCCGGAGCGCTCGCCGTCGTCCCGGGTGCCGCCGGCGTTCCCGGCCACCGCCGCGGCCTCGCCCTGCGAGGGCGGGGAGAGCGGGACCCAGCGCGAGGCGAGCCGCCCGAACAGCGGGCCCGCGACGATCACGGTGGGGATCGCGACGATGAGCCCGAACAGCAGCGTCAGCCCGAGGTCGGCCTTGAGGGCGTCGATCGCGACGAGCGGGCCGGGGTGCGGCGGGACGAGCCCGTGCAGGACCGAGAGGCCGGCCAGTGCCGGGATGCCGATCCGGATCACCGAGCTGCGGGTGCGCGCGGCCACCAGCACCACGACCGGGACCAGCAGCACCACGCCGACCTCGAAGAACAGCGGGATGCCGATCAACGCGGCCACGCCGGCGAGCGCCCACGGCATGCCGCGCGGCCCGACCCGCCGGGTCACGGCCTCGACCACCCGGTCCGCGCCGCCGGTGTCCCGCAGCAGGCCGCCGATCATGGCGCCCAACGCGATCAGCACGCCGACGGAACCGACGGTGGAGCCCACGCCGTTGGTGAAGCTCTTGATCGTCTTCTCCGGGCCCAGCCCGCCCACGATGCCGAGCACCGCGGCGCCGGCGATGAGGGCGAGGAACGGGTGCACGTGCAGCCACGTGATCAGCAGGACGATCACCGCGATGCCGAGGAGGGCGGCGACCACCAGCTGCGTGGCGCCGACGGCAGGGGCGGTCTGCTGGCTCTGGGCCAGGACGACGGCGAGCGGGGTCATGAGGCACCTCCGGCGGGGGTCAGCTCGGCGAGCACGCGGTCGACGACGGCGTCGGGATCGCCCTCGCCGCTCACCGCGATGCCCGGCTCACCGGGTTCCAGCGGTTCGAGCGTGTCGAGCTGGCTGTCCAGCAGCGAGGGCGGCATGTAGTGGCCCTGGCGGACGGCCAGCCGCGACGCGAGCGCGTCGGTCGACGCCTGCAGGTGCACGAACCGGACGGACGGGTGCCCGTCGACGAGCACGTCCCGGTACCGGCGGCGCAACGCCGAGCAGGTGACGACGGCGTCGCGGCCCGCGGCCTCCTGCTCCCCGATCCAGTCGGCCACCCGGCGCAGCCACGGCCACCGGTCCTCGTCGGTCAGCGGGTGGCCGGCGGCCATCTTCCGCCGGTTCTCCTCGGGGTGCAGGTCGTCGCCCTCGGCGAACGCCCAGCCGGTCCGCCGCACGAGCTCCTCCGCGACCGTGGACTTGCCGGCCCCCGACACCCCCATCACGACGAGCGTCGTCGTCTTCCCCGTCATGAGGGCAGCCTCGCGGACGGCGGCGGATCCTGCCGGATGGGCGGGGAACTTGCGGCGGGCTCGAACGTGTGTTCGACTTGACGGATGCGATGGAGCGGGCAGCAGGTGCTGACGGACGGCGTGGGCGAGGCGGCGGCCCTCCCGGGCCTGCGGGGCCTGCTGCGCTCGGTGCGCACGCCGGAGTTCGCCGGCACGGTGTTCCACGAGGTGGAGGCGAAGTCGGCGCTGAACCGGGTGCCGGGGAGCTCGCCGATGCCGTTCCGCTGGACCGTGAACCCGTACCGCGGCTGCTCGCACGCCTGCGTCTACTGCTTCGCGCGCAACACCCACACCTACCTCGACCTCGACGCGGGGGCGGACTTCGACTCCCAGATCGTCGTGAAGGTGAACGTCGGGCGGGTCCTGGCGCGCGAGCTGGCCCGCCCGCGGTGGGCCCGCGAGCCGGTGGCGATGGGCACCAACACCGACCCGTACCAGCGCGCCGAGGGCCGGTACCGGCTGATGCCGGAGGTCATCCGGGCGCTCGCGGCCTCGGGCACACCCTTCTCGATCCTCACCAAGGGCACCGTGCTCGGCCGCGACCTGCCCGATCTCGCCGCCGCGGCGCGTGAGGTGCCGGTCGGTCTCGGGGTCTCGCTCGCGCTCGCCGACCGGGCGCTGCAGTCCCGGCTCGAGCCCGGCACGCCGTCGCCGCCTGCCCGGCTCGACCTGGTGAAGCGGATCACCGACGCCGGGCTGGACTGCGGCGTGATGGTCGCGCCCGTGCTCCCGCTGCTCACCGACTCCGCCGAGGCGCTCGATGCCCTGCTGGAGCGCCTCCGGGCGGCCGGCGCCTCCGGGGTGAGCGTGCTGGCCCTGCACCTGCGGCCGGGGACTCGGGAGTGGTTCATGGGTTGGCTCGCACGGGAGTACCCGGCATTGGTGCCGGCCTACGAGCGGCTCTACCGGCGCGGGGCATACGTGGATCCGGACTACCGGCGGGCCCTGGCCGAGCGGGTCCGCCCGCTGCTGCGCCGGCACGGGCTGGACCGCACCTCGGGGGTGCAGCGCACCTCGACGGGCACCGGGGGGTTCCCGGCCTCGGGCGTGGCGGACCAGGCCCCGCCCGCCGAGCACCTCGCGGCCCCGGTCGTCGAGCAGCTCACCCTGCTCTGATCGGCGGGGAGGGGACCCGCTGCCCGGGAGCGCCGTCCGTGCGCCGGCGCGGAAACCTGGTGGAACGGCGCCCGGTGTGGGCGGATAGCCTTGCCGACCGTGATGCGAACCCACCCCGTCGGCACCCTGCGTGCCGAGCACGCCGGCCAGACCGTGACCCTCGCCGGATGGGTGGCCCGTCGCCGCGATCACGGCGGCGTGATCTTCGTCGACCTGCGGGACAGCTCGGGCACGGCCCAGATCGTGTTCCGCGAGGGCGAGATGGCCGAGCGCGCGCACCGGCTGCGCTCCGAGTTCTGCCTGCAGGTGACCGGCGAGGTGGTCGCGCGGCCGGCGGGCAATGAGAACCCCGAGCTGCCCACCGGCGCCATCGAGGTCACGGTCACCGACCTCGTCGTGCTCTCCGAGTCCGCGCCGCTGCCCTTCCCGATCGACGAGCACACCGGCGTCGGCGAGGAGGTCCGGCTCAAGTACCGCTACCTCGACCTGCGCCGCCCGGAGCCGGCCGCGGCGATCAAGCTGCGCAGCGCCGTGAACAAGGCCGCGCGCACCGTGCTCGACGGGCACGACTTCGTCGAGATCGAGACGCCCACGCTGACCCGCTCCACGCCCGAGGGCGCCCGGGACTTCCTCGTGCCGGCGCGGCTCAAGCCCGGCTCCTGGTACGCGCTGCCGCAGAGCCCGCAGCTGTTCAAGCAGCTGCTCATGGTCGCGGGCATGGAGCGCTACTACCAGATCGCGCGCTGCTACCGGGACGAGGACTTCCGCGCCGACCGGCAGCCCGAGTTCACCCAGCTCGACATCGAGATGAGCTTCGTCGAGCAGGACGACGTCATCGCCCTGTCCGAGGAGATCCTCGCCGCCCTGTGGGGGCTGATCGGCCACGAGCTCCCGCGTCCGATCCGGCGGATCAGCTACGCCGAGGCCATGAGCCGCTACGGCTCGGACAAGCCGGACCTGCGCTTCGACATCGAGCTCACCGAGCTCACCGAGTACTTCGCCAACACCGGCTTCCGGGTGTTCCAGAACCCGTACGTCGGCGCGGTCGTCATGCCGGGCGGGGCGTCCCAGCCCCGCAAGCAGCTCGACGCCTGGCAGGAGTGGGCCAAGCAGCGCGGCGCCCGCGGCCTCGCGTACGTGCTGGTCGACGAGGACGGGACCGTGTCGGAGAAGGGCCCGGTCACCAAGAACCTGTCGGAGGAGGAGCGCGAGGGGCTGCCGGCCGCCGTCGGTGCGGAGCCCGGCGACTGCATCTTCTTCGCCGCCGGCCGGCCGAACGAGGCCCGCGCCCTGCTCGGCGCCGCTCGCGGCGAGATCGCCCGGCGCACCGGACAGCTGGACGAGAGCGCCTGGTCCTTCGTCTGGGTCGTCGACTTCCCCCTGTTCGAGGCGGCCGACGAGACGGACGACGTGGCCGTCGGGCACGGCAAGTGGACGGCCCTGCACCACGCCTTCACCTCGCCGACCCCGGACTGGATCGACAAGTTCGAGTCCGACCCGGGCAACGCGCTGGCCTACGCCTACGACATCGTCTGCAACGGCAACGAGATCGGTGGCGGCTCCATCCGTATCCACCGGGCGGACGTCCAGAAGCGGGTCTTCGAGATCATGGGCCTGTCCGAGGAGGAGGCGCAGGAGAAGTTCGGCTTCCTGCTCGACGCCTTCGCCTACGGCCCGCCCCCGCACGGCGGCATCGCGTTCGGCTGGGACCGGATCACCGCGCTGCTCGCCGGGGAGGACTCGATCCGCGAGGTCATCGCCTTCCCGAAGACCGGCGGCGGCTACGACCCGCTCACCGCGGCGCCCGCCCCGATCACCCCGGAGCAGCGCAAGGAGGCCGGGGTCGACGCCGTGCCGCCGAAGCCGGCGGCACCCGCCGGCGCGCAGGCCGACGTGAAGGCCGCGGAGAAGGACGCGGAGAAGGACACGGAGGGCGGCGGGGCCTGAGCCCGGCGCCTCGTGGCGCGACGCTCCCGGCGGCGCAGGGACGCCGGCCGGGCGCTGTCGTCGGGGTAGGGTCGACGGTGATGTCACGTGACCTGGCCGACTTCCCCAGGCCCGTGCTCACCGCGTTGGCCGCGGCGGAACGCCTGCTCACCCGGCGTGCCGGGGCCACCGTGGTCCTCGCGGACCCCGAGGACCTCGGTGGCAGCGAACGGTCGGTGGTGGCGCGTGCCCGGGTGGCGCGCAACCCCTTCTCGCTGCCGCGCACCCTCGTGGTGAAGCAGTACGTCGGCGAGCCCGACGTGAACCGGCCGGACCCGTTCCACTTCGAGGTCGCGAGCTGCCAGCTGTTCACCGCGCTCCCGGCCGACGCCCGGCCCAGCCCGGTGCTCATCGCGCACGACCCGGGGGCCCGGTTGCTGGTGCTGGAGGACCTGGGCCGCAGCTCCACCCTGGCCGACATGCTGTTCGCGCCCGATCCCGTTGCCGCGCAGCGGTGCCTGCTGAGCTGGGCGCGGGCGCTCGGGCGCATGCAGGCGGCCACCGCCGGCCGGGAGAACGACTTCGGCGCGCTGCTGCGTCGGCTGGGGGAGAAGGCGCGGCGGGACCCGGGGGCCGACGAGGCGCGCGCGGCCTTCGCGGGGGTGCCCGAGCTGGTCGCCGGGGTGCTGGGCGTGACGGTGAGCGCGGCCGCCGAGACGGAGGCGCGGGAGACCGCGCGGCTGCTGGGCGGGACCCGTTACCGGGCGTTCAGCCCGTCGGACACCTGCCCGGACAACAACCTCGTGACCAGCCGCGGGGTCCGGTTCGTCGACTTCGAGTGGGGCTGCTTCCGCGACGTCGCGCTCGACGCCGCCTACTTCCGGGTGCCGTTCCCGGCCTGCGAGTCGAGCTTCGCGCTGCCCGACGGGATGGCCGACGCGATGCTCGAGGCCTGGCGCAACGAGATCGCCACGGTGTGGCCGGACCTCGACGACCCGGCGCTGCTGCGGGCCCGCCTGCTCGACGCCCAGCTGCTGTGGGTCTGGCTGTGCACCTGGTGGCTGCTGCCGCGGGTCGTGGCCGGCGAGACGCGGATCGGGATCGACCCCGGCCGGTCCCCCCGGATCAGTGCCGCGCTGGCGGACTACTGGCGGCGCCTCGCGGGCGCCGCCGCGGAGGGCGGGCGGCCGGCCACCGTCGACCTGGCCGACGAGATGGCCACGGCCCTGCAGCGCCGGTTCGACGACCCTTCGGACAACGGCGCCGGGCGGCTCCCGCTCTACCCCGCCTTCCGCAGCCTGGTCTGAGGGCCCGAAAGGGTCGCAGTACGGATCCACAACGCGTCTGAGGGTGGGGTTCGGGCGCAGTATGGATCCATAGCGCGTCTGAGGGTGGGGTTCGGGCGCAGTACGGATCCATGACGTGCGTCCGCCGGTGGGAGTTCGCGAAGCCGTCGGCGACGCGTCACCACCCGCACACCGCCGCGGAGCCTTGCGACCCGATCATGCGCTCGTGTCCGTGCAGAGCGTGCGTCCCTTCCGTGCCCTCCCGACGACCACTTCCGCCGGTTCGAGCCGCCCCGTCACGACCCTGGCCACCCTCGGGGACTCGACGGCCGTCGGGCTGGGGGACCCGCTGCCCGGCGGCGGCTGGCGAGGGTTTCCCGTCCTGCTCCGCGACGCCCTCGGCCCCGGCACCCGGCTGCTCAACCCCGCCCGCACCGGCGCCCGGATGGCCGACGTCCGCGGCCCCCAGCTCGCCGCGGTCCTGCCCGCGCGGCCCGAGGCCGCGGTGATCTGCGCGGGGATGAACGACACCCTGCGCTCGGACTTCGACCCGGCCGGCATCCACGCCGACCTCACCGCGACCCTGGCCGAGCTCGCCGCCGCCGGCACCTTCCCGCTGGTCCTGCGCTACCACGACCACACCCGCGTCTTCCGGCTGCCCGGGCGGCTGCGGGACGCGTTGCGCACCCGGGTGACCGCCCTGAACACGGCGATCGACGGGGCGATCGCGGGTGCGGACGCTCCCGGTGTGGGGGTGCTGGACCTGCACCTGCTTCCCGGCGGCTACGAGCGCGCGGCCTGGAGCGTGGACCGGCTGCACCCCTCGGAGCTGGGGCACCGGCTGCTGGCCCGGGCGGCGGGCGAGCTGCTCGCGAGCTCGGGCTTCGCGGTGCCCGCGCCCGTGCCGATCGCCTGCGGCGGCGGGCGCGAGATCACCGCGTTCCACCGGGCCGCGTGGATCGTGGTGCGCGGCACGCCCTGGCTGGTGCGCCGCGGCCGCGACCTCGGCCCGGTGATCCTGCACGGCCTGCTCACGGGCGGACGGGCGCGGGCCGCCTGACCGTGCCGTCCGACCACCCGGCCGGGAGGTCCTCGGAGGCTGCTGAACAACCCCGCCCTACTGCGCAACGCCCAGGCGGCGCCCGCGCAGCGTTGTCGGCCTTGCGAAGACGCCCGGTATGAGCTGCGGCCTCCGCCTTGCGCGGACACCACCTGGACGCCGCTCGCAACGACCGGGGTTGTTCAGCAGCCTCCTAGCCTAGGCGGAGCGGGGGAGCGCGGCGGGTCGCACCGGCTGCCCCGTCTCGATCTCGAACAGGTGGGCGCGGGTGCAGGGCCCGCAGACCCAGCTGGTGACGCCGTCGACGTGGTGGCTGCTCCAGGCCAGGCCCCGGACGTCGTTCGCGGTCCGGGGGCCGGCGCAGAGCGTGCAGGAGTGGGTCGGGCGGGCGGGGACAGGAGTGCCGTCGTCCATGCCCCCGAAGGATGGACCGGTCGCGTTGCCGCGCTGTGAACGCCACGCCGCAGAGTGTTGCGATCCGGCGACGGTTGTGATCGCGCGACGGCTACCGCAGCGAGCCGAGGAACCGGTCGATGCGTACGAGCGCCTCCTCCAGCTGCGGCAAGGCCGTCGCGTAGGAGCACCGGATGTGTCCCTCGCCGGAGGGCCCGAACACGTTGCCGGGCACCACGGCCACGCTCTCCTCGTGGAGGAGCCGCTCGGCGAAGGTCTCCGAGTCCAGACCCGACGACCGGATGGACGGGAAGGCGTAGAACGCGCCGCCCGGCTCGGGGCACTCCAGCCCGATCTCGCGCAGGCCCTTCACGAACACCCGGCGGCGCCGGTCGTAGTCGGCGACCATCTCCCGGACGTCGCCGTCGGCCTCCTTGAGCGCCTCCACCGCGGCGATCTGCGAGACGTGCGGGGCGCACAGCATCGTGTACTGGTGCACGCGCACGCACAGCTCGGCCACGGCCTGCGGCGCGCAGATCCACCCGACGCGCCACCCCGTCATCGCCTGCGCCTTGGAGAACCCGCCGAGCACCACGGTCCGCTCCCGCGCCCCGGGCACCGCGCCCAGGCAGACGTGGGTGTCGTCGTAGGTCAGCCGGTCGTAGATCTCGTCGGAGATCAGGTAGAGGTCGTGCTTCTCGGCCAGCCGGACCAGACCCTCGAGCGCGGCCCGCGGCTGCACCGCACCCGTCGGGTTCGCGGGCGAGCCGATGAGGATCGCCTTGGTGCGCGGGGTGATCGCGGCCTCGACGGTGGCGGGGTCGATCGCGAAGTCCGCCTCCCACCGCGTGGCCACCCGCACCGGGGTGCCGCCCGCGAAGGACACGCACGGTTCGTAGGCGACGTAGCAGGGCTCCGGCACGACCACCTCGTCGCCGGGGTTGAGCAGCACCCGAAGCGCCAGGTCCAGCCCCTCGGACACCCCGGTGGTGATCAGACATTCGGTGTCCCAGGCGTACTGCGCGGCGTACCGCTTCTCCAGCTCCCCGCAGATCAGTCGGCGCAGCTCCGGCAGGCCCGCGTTGGAGGTGTAGGTGGTGTAGCCGTGCTCGAGGGCGTAGATGCCGGCCTCGCGGATCCGCCACGGCGTGACGAAGTCCGGCTCGCCCACGCCGAGGGAGATCACGTCGTCCATCTCGGCGGCGATGTCGAAGAAGCGCCGGATGCCCGACGGCGGACAGGAGGCGATGACGTCGTTGAGCGGCTTCATCGGGCGCTCCTCACGGGGTCACGCGGAGCCGGTGGTCGGGCTCGGGCTCGAAGAAGGTGTCGCCGTCGCGCTTGTGCGTGTGCAGCACGAAGTGCGTGGCGGTCGCCGTGACCCGGTCGATGGTGGAGAGCTTGCGGCTCACGAAGTCGCTGACCGCCCGGATGTTCGACCCGACGACGGTGCACCGCAGGTCGTGTCCGCCGGACACCAGGTAGCAGCTGCGCACCTCGTCGAACCGCGAGATCCGCTCGGCGACGTCGTCGAAGCCGACCCCCCGCGCCGGCGCGACCGCGACGTCGATGAACGCTGTGACCTCGGTGGCCTCCGCACCGTCGACCTTCTCCCAGTCGACGACCGCCTTGTACCGGCGGATGACACCGGCCTCCTCCCACGCCGCGATCTGGGCCGACACCTCGGCGACGGGCCGACCGGTCATGGTGGCCAGGGTGTCGTGGCTCAGCGACGCGTCCCGCTCCAGCAGCTCCAGGATCTCGCGCACGATCCCCGACCCTACTGCGCGGTGCGGCCGGCGGCGGCCCCGGCGAGCCGCCGCACGGCCTCGGTCAGCACATCGGGCGGGTAGGTGGCGAAACAGAGCCGGGCGGCCGACCGGAGCCCGGAGCCTCCTTCCGCCGCGCCGTGGACGGAGAACGCCGCGCCGGGCACGAAGCCCACGCCGTGCTCCAGGGCGATCGGCAGCAGCCGCGCGGTGTCGGTGCCGTCGGTGAACTCCAGCCAGCAGAACATGCCGCCGGTCGGGGTGGACCGGCGGACCGCGGCGCCGAACTCCGCGTCGACCGCAGCAGTGAGGGCCGCGGCCCGGACCCGGTTCTCCCGCCGGACGCCCTCGACGTGGGCCGCGAACCACTCCTCGTCGGCCAGCAGCTCGGCGGTGATCATCTGGGTGAGGGACGACCCGCACAGGTCGGTGGACTGCTTGAGCCGCTCGACGGCGGCGGCCAGCACCGGCGGCGCGACCAGCCAGCCGACCCGCAGCGACGGGGCCAGCACCTTCGACGCGCTGCCCAGCCGCACGACGCGCTCGCCGTGCGCCGCCAGCGGGCGGGGCGGTGCGCCGTCGAAGGCCAGCAGGCCGTAGGGGTCGTCCTCGACGACCAGGAAGCCGTACCGCTCGGCCAGCTCGGCGAGGGCCCGGCGGCGCTCCTGGCCCATCGTGACGCCGCGCGGGTTGTGGAAGCTGGACACGGTGTGCACCAGGCGCGGCCGGAACCCGGCCTCGAGCCGCGTGGCCAGGACGTCGACGCGCATCCCGTCGGCGTCGAGCGGGACCGGGTGGACCTCGGCGCCGGCGGCCTGCAGGACCTGCAGGGCCCCGACGTACACCGGGTCCTCGACGGCCACCGGGTCGCCCGGGTCGAGCAGGGCGCGGGCGAGCAGGTCCAGGGCCTGCTGCGACCCGCTCGTCACGACGACGTCGGCGGGCGCGACCGCGCGGCCGGTGCGGCCGGTCTCGTGCGCGGCCACGACCTCGCGCAGCTCGGCGAGCCCGGCCGTCTCCGAGTACTGCACGGCGGCGGGCGAGCGCAGCGCCCGGTCGGCGGCGGCGGCGATGCGCTCGCGCGGCATGAGGTCCGCGGCGGGCAGGCCGCCGGCCAGGCTCAGCACGTCGTCGCGCGCGGTGAGCGTGAGGAGGTCCCGGATCGCGGAGCCGCGGATCCCGGCGAGCCGGGCGGCCAGCGCGACCGGGGGCGACCCGGCCGGGGTGGTCGAGGTGGGGGGACGGAGATCGGTACTGGTCACGAGGGCCTCGCGGAGAGGTGGGGCAGGGGCGGGGACCGGGCGCTCCCGGTGGTCACCGGGAGGGCCGGGCCGTCCCGCGGGGATCGTCCGCGGAAGCACGGGCGCGGGATCGGGTGGACCGGCGCCCGTATCGATACTGCGCCTCCTGTCCTGCGATCCGGAAATCACTTCCCGAATCGTGGGATCGCCCCGATCGGGTTGCAATCGGCTCACGGGACTTCCGACCCGGTGACCGATGTGGTCGGACGCTCTAGGTTGCCCGGTATGAGCAACCCGTCGGGTGACGACCGCCACCAGTCCGGCGAGCAGGGCGCCCCGGAGCCCGGCTCGGCACCGCCTCAGCAGGGCGGACAGGAGCCGTCCGGCGGGTACCCGCCGCCGGGTCAGGGCCAGGGCCCGCCGCCGCAGGGGTACGTCCCGGGGCAGCAGGGGCAGTACGGCCAGGCCCCGCCCGCGGGCTACGGGCCCGCCCCGGGGCAGCCGGCGCAGGAACAACCGGCACGGGGACAACCGGCACAGGGACAACCGGCACAGGGACAACCGGCACAGGGGCAGCCCGGCCAGGGGTACGGGGCACAGGGCCACCCGCCGCCGGCCGGGTACGGACAGCAGGGCTACGGGCCGGAGGGGTACGGCCAGCAGGGCTACACCCAGCAGGGCTACGGCCAGCAGGGCTACGGCCAGCAGGGCTACGGGCCGGAGGGATACGGCCAGCAGCCCTACGGCTACGGACAGCCCGCCCCGTACGGAGGCGGGGCGCCCGCGCCGCTCGCGGACCCGCTGGTCGCCGCCGACTTCTCGGACTGGTGGACCAAGGTCCTCGCCGTCCTCGGGCGCAGCTGGCAGCCCCTGCTGCTGATCCAGATCGCCACCATGCTGCCGGCGCTGATCGTCGGCGCGATCATCGCCCTCGTCGTCGCGACGGGCGGCGGCGTCGTCGGGGTGGCCATCGGCGGGGCCCTCTCGGCGATCATCGTCGTCGCGGTGTCGCTGCTCGCCCAGGGCGCCTCGGTCTACGTGGTGACCCGGCAGGCGGCCGAGCAGCCGGTGGGCGCGGGGGAGGCGCTGTCCTTCGCGGTCAGCCGGGCCCTCCCGCTCCTGGGCTGGGGCATCCTCGCGGGCATCATGGTCGTCATCGGGTTCTTCCTGCTGGTGATCCCGGGCCTCTACCTGCTGATCGTGTTCGCCGCGACGCTCACCGGTGTGATCATGTACGAGCGGGCCGGCATCGGACGGACGTTCGCGCTGGTCAATCCGCACTTCTGGCCGACAGCGGGCCGGCTGATCACCGCCGTCATCGCGGCCGGGATCTACCGCTGGATCGTGTCGGCGATCGTGGGCCTGTTCGCGTCCCCGAACTCGGTTGCGTTCTCGATCCTCGTCGGCATCCTCAGCCTGCCGGTGACCCTGGCCGCCGCGGGCGTCGCCGTCGTCACCTACGCCTCGCTGCGCAACAAGGAGAACCCCCAGGTCGGCACGCCGACGCTGGTCCAGGAGCTGCACTCGTAGCCGTCGGCGCGGTGCGTGCCGAACCGTCGGTGCCCAGTGGCACCCTGGACGGCGATGAGCACTGCATCCGACGGTCTGTTCGACATCGGCGAGCCCTCCGGGTCCCCGGAGGCCGCCGCGGAGGAGGCGCGCCCCGCCCCGGGCGCGCCCCTCGCCGTGCGGATGCGGCCGCGCTCGCTCGAGGAGGTGGTCGGCCAGCGCCACCTGCTCAAGCCCGGGGCCCCGCTGCGCCGGCTCCTCGAGGGCGGCGCCCCCGCATCCGTGCTGCTCTACGGCCCGCCCGGAACCGGCAAGACCACGCTCGCCCGGCTGATGGCGCGGGCCGGGGAGCGGCACTTCGTCGCGCTCTCGGCGCTGTCCGCCGGGGTGAAGGAGCTGCGCGCCGTGATCGACGACGCGCGCCGCCGCCGGGACTACCACGGCGGCGCCACCGTGCTGTTCATCGACGAGGTGCACCGTTTCTCCAAGACCCAGCAGGACGCGCTGCTCGGGGCGGTCGAGGACCGGGTCGTGCTGCTGGTCGCGGCCACTACGGAGAACCCGTCCTTCTCGGTCGTCTCGCCGTTGCTGTCCCGCTCGCTCGTGCTGCAGCTGCAGTCGCTCGACGAGGACGAGGTGCGCGAGGTGCTCCGCCGGGCGGTGAGCGCGGAGCAGGGCCTCCACGGCGCCGTCACCCTCGCCGAGGACGGCGAGGCCGCGCTGGTCCGGCTGTCCGCGGGCGACGCCCGCCGAGCCCTGACCGCACTGGAGGCGGCGGCCGACGGGGTGCTGGCCGACGGCACCGGCGTCGTCGACCTGGCCGCCGTCGAGCGGGCGGTCACCGAGGTCGCGGTCCGCTACGACCGCGCGGGCGACCAGCACTACGACGTGATCAGCGCCTTCATCAAGTCCATCCGCGGCTCCGATCCCGACGCCGCCCTGCACTACCTGGCCCGGATGATCGTCGCGGGGGAGGACCCGCGGTTCATCGCGCGCCGGCTCATGATCCACGCGAGCGAGGACATCGGGCTCGCCGATCCCACGGCCCTGCAGGCAGCCACCGCAGCGGCTCAAGTGGTGCAGCTCGTCGGCATGCCGGAGGCGCGGCTCGCGCTGGCGCAGGCCACGGTGCACCTGGCCACGGCGCCCAAGTCCAACGCCGTGATCGCGGCGATCGACGCCGCCATGGCCGACGTGCGGGCCGGGGCCGTCGGCGCGGTGCCGGCGCACCTGCGGGACGGGCACTACGCGGGTGCCCAGAAGCTGGGCAACGCCGTCGGCTACCGCTACCCGCACAGCACGCCCGACGGGGTCCTGGCGCAGCAGTACCCCCCGGACGAGCTCGTCGGCAAGGACTACTACGAGCCCACCACGCACGGCGCCGAGCGGGTTCTCGCCGAGCGCCTGCCGAAGCTCCGCCGCGCCGTCCGCGGCCGCTGAACCCAGCGCCTTGTCCGGAGCGTGTGATTTCTCGGCCTCGTGGATCGCGTTATGGAACCATAATGCGATTTGTCGGCCTCGTGATTCGCGTTATGGAACCATAATGCGGATCGGGGCGCGGTCAGGTGGTGCGCAGGGTCAGGCCCAACGAGCTCAGGGCCTGGTCGATCGGGGTGAAGTAGGCCGTGCAGCCGGCTCCCGCGCCGCTGTGCACGCCCTGCGCCTGCCCGTCGGCGGTGATGTACGGACCGCCGGAGTCGCCCTGGGCGGTGCAGATCGAGGCCACCACCATGCCGCGCTGCTGCTGCCCGTCGAAGTTCACGGTCCGGTCGCGCGCGGTCACGCTGCCACAGGTCTTACCGCTTGTGCTGCCGTAGAGGCACACCGTGGAGCCGACCGGCGCCGGCACGGTGCCCCGCACCGGCACCGAGGCGACCTCGGGCAGCGCCGCCGTGGAGGCGGTGACGGGCACGGCCCCGACGTCGACGCCGTTGCTCGCGGTCTTCGCGCCGTCGCCGATGACCTCGCCGTCGGCGTCGAGCCACTCGTCGGACTCCCGGGTGCAGTGCCCCGCGGTGATGATCCAGTCCTGGGCCCCCGCGCCGGCCGAGAAGCCGAGGGTGCAGCGGGTGTTGCCGCCGGTGATCCGTTGGCCGCCGCGCAACGCCTGGTGGTGCGGCGCGCCCGCCCCGGTCTCGATCTTCAGCAGGGCCGGGTCGATGCCGTCGAGCAGCGCGGTCACCTCGGGGGAGGGGTCGCCGGCCAGCCGGACGCCGACGACGTCGCCCTCGATGCCGTAGTCCGCGATGCCGGCGGGCATGCCGGCCGCGGTCCGGGCGTCGAGCAGGGCCATGACGGCGGCCGGCGCGGCGAGCGGCGCGGCCGCCTTCGGGTCCGGCGGCGAGGCCGCCGCCACCCCGGCACCGGTGAGGGCCCCGGCGGCGGTGAGGACGAGCAGGGCGCGGAGCACGGTCCGGAATCCGGGGAGGCGCACCGCGGTGCGCTGTCCGTCGAGGGCGGCCACGCCGGGCCAACGAGGGCGGCGTTGCCTCCGGACCGGACGTCCACCCGCGTGTGCGTCACTCGTTCGGCGTAGTTACACGCTGCGTATTCGGCCGAGCAAGGCGAGTCGCTCAGGCCGGGTCGCGCAGGATCGGACAGCTCATGCACCGCGGCCCGCCGCGTCCGCGGCCGAGCTCGCCGCCCGGCACCTCCAGCACCTCCACGCCCTGTTTGCGCAGGTAGGTGTTCGTGGTGACGTTGCGCTCGTAGGTCACGACGACGCCGGGGGACACGGCGAGCAGGTTGCAGCCGTCGTCCCACTGCTCGCGCTCGGCCGAGTGCACGTCCTGCTCGGCGGTGAGCACGCGGATCGAGTCCAGTCCGAGCGCGGCGGCGATCGCGGCGTGCATGTCCTCCGGCGGATGGTCGGTCATGACCATCTCCTTGTCCGAGTCGCCCGGCCGCACCGTGTACGACGGCAGCATCCCGAGCCCTGCGTACTTCACGAAGGTCCCGTGGTCGACCATCGTGAGCACCGTGTCGAGGTGCATCAGCGCCCGGCCGTGCGGCATCCGCAGGGCGACGATCCGGTCCACCTCGCCACCGGCGAACAGCGACCGGGCCAGTCGCTCGACCCCCGCCGGCCGCGTGCGCTCGCTCATCCCGATCAGCACCGCGCCGTCGCCGAGGACCAGGATGTCGCCGCCCTCGACGGTCGCCGGCCCGTTCACCGAGCCCGACGACCAGACGTCGAAGCCCGCCCCGGCGAACAGCGGGTGCCACCGGTAGATCGCCTCGTAGTGCACGGTCTCGCGCATCCGGGCCTGCTTGCGCATGCTGTTGATCGCGACGCCGCCGTGGATCCAGGCCGTGGTGTCGCGGGTGTAGAGGTGGTTGGGCAGCGGCTCGAGCACGAAGTCGTCCGGGCCGAGGATGTGGAACGCGATCGACCGCGGCTCGTCGATCCGTGCGAGCACCTCGCGCTTGGTGATGCCGCCGATCATGTGCTCGGTGAGCGTGTCGACGTCCATCGCGTCGAACAGGTTGCGCAGGGCGTCGACGGCGAGCGGGCCGTACATCCGGTCGTCGAAGATCCGGTCGAGGGCGTAGGCCTTCGCCTCGGGCAGCTCGAGGGTCTCGCGGAGCAGTCGGTCGAAAAGGTGGACGCCGATGCCGCGGCCGCGCAGCAGTGCCGCGAAGCCGTCGTGCTCCTCCTGGGCGCGCTGGACCCACAGGACGTCGTCGAACAGCAGCTGGTCCTTGTTGCCCGGGGTCAGCCGCTTGAGCTCGAGGCCCGGCCGGTGCAGCAGGACCTGCCGCAGCATGCCGACC
This sequence comes from Pseudonocardia kujensis, assembly GCF_021283305.1. Taxonomy (GTDB): domain Bacteria; phylum Actinomycetota; class Actinomycetes; order Mycobacteriales; family Pseudonocardiaceae; genus Pseudonocardia; species Pseudonocardia kujensis. The sequence continues at coordinate 13,799 of NZ_JAJSOK010000083.1, read as the reverse complement.
TCCGAGTCGACCCGGTAGAGCCGCTCGGCGGACCGGACGGCACGGGACCCGTCCGGGGTGTCCGTGGGGTGCATGAACGTCATCGTGGCCGAAGATGGGCGGGTGCGCTGGGACCCGCTCGACGAGAAGATCGTGACGCTGCTCGTCGCCGACTCGCGCCGCAGCTTCGCGGAGCTGGGCGCGGAGGTGGGGCTGTCGGCGTCCGCGGTCAAGCGGCGGGTCGACCGGCTGCGCGCCGACGGCGTGATCACGGCGTTCACCGTGCGCCTCGACCCGGCCGCGCTGGGCTGGACCGTGGAGGGCTACGTCGAGCTGTACTGCCGGCCGTCGACGCCGCCGGCGGCGATCCGCCGGGCCTGCGCCGGGCTGGCCGAGGTCGTCGACGCGAGCACCGTGTCCGGCGACGCCGACGCCCTCGTCCGCATCCTGGCCGCCGACATGCGGCACTTCGAGCAGGTGCTGGAGCAGATCGGGGCGGAGGGCTTCGTCGAGCGGACCAAGTCCGTGCTGGTGCTCTCGCCGCTCATCCGCCGGCCCCCACCGACCATGCACTGAAACACTGTTTCTACTCTCGATCACGCAACGATCGCGCGTCGATGGGCAACGAAGCGTGATTGTCGACGGGACAGGGGCCTCCCTACCGTTGACGGGCGGCGCGAGGACGTGACTCCCGGCGCGCCGAGGGAGGCCCCGTGACCAGCGTTCTCACCCGGCCCGAGACGAGCCCGGACCGCACGCCCACCCGGCGGCACTACGTCATGTGCCCGCCCACGTACTTCGCCGTCGAGTACGCGATCAACCCCTGGATGCGGCCGGGCACGCCGGTCGACCGCGACCTGGCCACGGCGCAGTGGGAGACCCTGCGCCGCACCTACCTCGAACTGGGCCACGAGGTGACCGTCGTGGAGCCCGAGCCCGGGCTGCCGGACATGGTCTACGCGGCCAACGGCGCGGCGATCGTGGACGGCCGGGTCTACGGGGCCCGCTTCCGCCACCCCCAGCGCGCCGCCGAGGCCGAGCTCTACCGCAAGGCCCTGGTCGAGGTGGGGCCGTACACGGAGCCGACGTACGTGAACGAGGGCGAGGGCGACCTCCTCGTGGCCGGCGACGTCGTCCTGGCCGGCACCGGGTTCCGCACCGAACCCCGGGCGCACGCCGAGGCGGCCCGGGTGCTCCGTCGCCCGGTGATCGGCCTGGAGCTCGTCGATCCCCGCTACTACCACCTCGACACCGCGGTCGCCGTGCTGTCCGGGCACGACATCGCCTACCTGCCCGAGGCCTTCACCCCCCGCTCCCGCGGGGTGCTGGCCGGCCGCTACCCCGACGCGGTGCTCGCCTCGCCGGTCGACGCGGCGGTCCTCGGGCTCAACGCCGTGTCGGACGGCCGGCACGTCGTCCTCCCCGCCGCCGCGGCCGGCCTGGCCGCCGCCCTGCGCGACCGCGGGTACGAGCCCGTGGGCGTCGACCTGTCCGAGCTGCTGAAGGGCGGCGGCGGACCCAAGTGCTGCACGTTGGAGGTGCGCGCATGACCCTCACGTCGGAGCCGAAGCGGGCCGAGCCGACCCTCGAGGCGAAGCCCCCCGTCGGACACGAGTCCGCCACCGCACACCACGAGCGGATGCTCGCCGAGCACTCCGCCCACAACTACGCGCCGCTTCCGGTGGTGCTGTCCTCCGGGGAGGGCGCCTGGGTGACGGACGTCGAGGGCCGCCGCTACCTCGACTTCCTCGCCGGCTACTCCGCCCTGAACTTCGGCCACGGCAACCCGGTGCTGCGGGCCGCCGCGCACGCCCAGCTCGACCGCATGACGCTGACCAGCCGGGCGTTCGGCAACGACCAGCTGGGCCCGTTCTGCACCGAGCTCGCGGCGCTGCTCGGCAAGGACATGGTCCTGCCGATGAACACCGGCGCCGAGGCCGTCGAGTCCGGACTGAAGGTCGCGCGGAAGTGGGGCTACGAGGTCAAGGGCGTTCCCGCCGACCGGGCGCGCGTGGTCGTGGCGGCCGGCGCCTTCCACGGCCGGACCATCTCGATCGTGTCCTTCTCCACCGACCCGGAGGCCCGCGGCGGCTTCGGCCCCTTCACCCCCGGCTTCGACGTCGTCCCGTACGGCGACGCCGACGCCCTCCGCGCCGCGATCACCCCGGAGACCGTCGCCGTGCTGCTGGAGCCGGTGCAGGGCGAGGCGGGCGTGATCGTCCCGCCCGAGGGCTACCTGCGTGCGGTGCGGGAGATCTGCACCGACGCCGGGGTGCTCTGGATCTCCGACGAGGTGCAGTCCGGGTTCGGCCGGACCGGGTACGTGCTCGCGACCCGCGGCCTCGGCGGGGTGCAGGCGGACGTCTACCTGCTGGGCAAGGCGCTCGGCGGCGGCGTGGTGCCGGTGTCGGCCGTGGTGGCGGACGCCGACGTCCTCGGGGTGCTCCGGCCCGGGCAGCACGGCTCCACGTTCGGTGGGAACCCGCTGGCGTGCGCCGTCGGCCGGGCGGTGATCGGGATCCTGCGCGACGACGTCGTCCTCGCCCACACCCGCGCGGTCGGCGAGGTCCTGCAGGCGCGGCTGCGCGCGATGCCGGGCCTGACCGCCGTGCGCGGGGTGGGCCTGTGGGCGGGGATCGACGTGGACCCGGCCCTCGGCACCGGGCGCGAGCTGGGCGAGCGGCTCGCCCGGGCCGGGGTGCTCACCAAGGACACCCACGGCCCGACGCTGCGCCTCTCGCCGCCGCTCGTCGTCGAGGAGCAGGACCTGCACCTGGCACTCGACGTCCTGGAGGCGGTCCTCAGCCGAGCGTGACGGAGAGGTGCGGGACCGTCGCCGTCTCCGCGGAGGCGAACCGCTTCCAGGACAGCGGATCCGTCTCGTCGGCCGCCTTGAGCATCACGGTGCCGCTGGTGGCGCCGGCGGCCGCCCACTCCTGCACCAGCCCGGTCACGTCGACGCTGCTCCAGCCCGGCGCACACGCCGCGGCGTTGCCCCGGGTGTCGGTGCTGGTCGCGCGCAGGCGGTCGCCCTGCGGCTGGTTCGCCCACCGCAGCTTCGGCCCGACCGTGGTGCCCGCGGGCAGCGTCCACACCTCCCAGGCCCGCGGCCGGCAGGAGGCGGACCAGGTCTGGTAGAGGTCCAGCGTCGCGGACCGGACGTCCGCGGACGTCGCACCGGTGAGATCGAAGGTGAGGTAGCTGCGGGCCGCCTCCTTGCCGTCGTAGCTGCCGAGCCGCAGGTCCGGGTCGCCCGAGGTGTCGGTGTTCCTGACGGTCGTCTGCGCGGTGGTGTCGAAGGGGACCGGCGCGTCGGTGGTGACCGGGGCCGCGGCGACGACCCGGCTGACGGCCGACTCGGCCTCGGTGAGCGAGCCGGACGCGTCGGGCAGCGCCTCGGCGTTCCCGGTGAGCTTCAGGTCCGGCGCGGGGCCGGTCGGCGTGCCGTCCTTGCGCACCGAGGCGACGAAGCCGGCGCGGGTCGCCTCGACCTCGAGGTCGTAGCCGGGCCGGACCTGCCGGTAGGTCGCCTTCGGCCCGTCGAGCTGCGGGGTGGGCAGCGGGGCCGGCCACACGACCGCGGCCGATCCGCCCTCGGCGTAGCGCACCGACGGCCCGGTCGGGGTCAGCCTGAGGTCGTGGGGTGCCGCGACGGGCCGCACGACGCCGTCGGGCCCGGTCTGCAGGGTGAGGTCTACCGGCAGCCACTCGGCGCCGCGCTGCACCCGCACCGGGCCGCTGTAGAGGGTGACGGTCCGGGCGCCGTCGGGCCGCACGCTGGACTCGGAGGTGGCGCTGGTGGTGCTGCCGGCCTCCGTGGACGGGGTGGTGGGACCGGCGGGGGGCGCTGCGGCGGCGGGGGCGGCGGTGAGGACGGCGGCCGTGCCGAGCGACAGTGCGAGGGAGAGCAGGGTGGCGGTGCGGGACACCGCGCGACGTTCCATGATCGGTACAGGTACGACCCCGTGTGGGGTACGGCAAGGAACGCGCCCGCAGCGGGGGACCGGATCCACCCGTTCGGGGACCGTTCGTCGCGCCCCGTCGCCCGTCCGTCCCGCGAGGCGGTTCAGTGGTCGCGTGCGAGCGGCCGCTCGTCCTCCAGGGCCCCGCAGAGCAGCTCAGGCTTCAGTGTCCCGAAGAGCACGGTGAGTAACAGCTCGGCCGTCTGCTCCGGCGGCTCGTGGGGCCGGTTGACCGCCCGGATGAGCAGGGTGTTGACGATCAACCCGCTGATCTCCAGGGCCGACGGGTAGGGCCGCAGCTCCCCGGAGGCCTGTCCGTCGGCGAGGAGCCCCAGGATGGCGTCCGGGACCGGGGCGAGGGTCCGGGGGTCGCCCAGGTCGGCCGGGTCCGGCGGTCCGCCGACGCGGGTGGCGAGGTAGTCCTGGACCCCGTACCAGAATGCGGCGGTCAGCCCGCGGTGGCGCCAACTCGTCCTGGTCAGGGCGTTGACCTGGTCGCGCAGTGCGTCGAGCACCGGCCGACCGGCCCTGCGGTCCTGCTCCGCCTGCTGGACGAGTGAATCGACCAGTGGCGCGTAGACGTGACCGATCAGGGCGTGTTTGCTCGGGAAGTGGTTGTAGGCGGTCGCGGGGCTCACGCCCGCGGTGGCCGCGATGTCTTCCATGCGGGTGCGGTTCCAGCCGCGGGAGCCGAAGTTGGCGTCGGCGGCGTCGAGCAGGGCGCGGCGGGTGCGGTCGCGCTTCGTTCGCGCGGCCCGCGCCCGGGCATCGCTCGAACGGCCGCCTCCGCCGGTAGTCACATTGACGGACGGTAGCCGAAACGCGCCGAGTTGGGCTTGACTCCATTTCGAGGATCACCCAAGATGGTGACCACGTACTTGAATCTCGAACGGTCTCGTCGGGCAGGGCACGGCCCGGCGGCCATCGTCCGGGCGGACGGTACGGGCACCGGCCCGTCGGGGGCCGCCGAAGGCGGCCGGGCAGGTGTCGCACGGTCGCTCCGTCCGGAGCACGCGGCCAGGGACCGACGGGCACATCGGGCCCCGGCCGCCCACTACCGCGCACGGCGCGGAGGGGCGCCGTCCGGCCCAGGGTCGGGCACGCCCCCTGCGTCGCAGGGGAGGGGAACCCATGCACGCCTTCGTCCGCCCTGCCTCGGGAACGGTCCGATGACCGCCGCGGCAGCCTTCGAGCCCCCGGACCCGTTCGGCGCGGCGTTCGCCGAGCCGGAGCGGCTCACCGTCGAGCCCGTCACCGCGCTCCCCGACGGCCCGCAGCTCACCGTCGTCCCGGGGGCCAGGGCCCGGCGGTACCGATCGGTCCCGGCGCCGTCGGTCCTCGAGCAGTACGTGGCCGCCGCCGTCGAGGGCGACCTGCGGGCCCGCGAGCGGCTCCTCGAGGAGATCCGCCCGCTGGTGCTGCGGTACTGCCGGGCCCGGCTCGGCCGCCAGGAGACGGTGATCGGCTCGGCCGAGGACGTGGCGCAGGACGTCTGCGTCGCCGTGCTCGCCGCCCTTCCCGGCTACACGGTGAAGGGCCTGTCGTTCCGCGCCTTCGTGTACGGCATCGCCGCGCACAAGGTCACCGACACCTTCCGGGCGATCGGCCGCAACCGCTCCGAGCCGGTCGCCGACGTGCCGGACACCGGCGTGGTGCTCGACGGCCCGGAACACCTGGCGCTGACCGCCGAGCTGAACCAGCGTCTCGGCGGGCTGCTCGGCGTGCTCACGGAGCGGCAGCGCGAGGTCCTCGTGCTCCGCGTCGTCGTCGGGCTCAGCGCCGAGGAGACCGCGCAGACCGTCGGCTCCACCCCCGGCGCCGTCCGCGTCACGCAGCACCGCGCGCTCGCGCGGCTGCGCCAGCTCGTCTCCGGCGGCCTGCCCCGGGAGGTCGCCGAAGCCGTTGCCGACGCGATGGTGTCCGCCGCCGACACCGACGAGGGTACGGCCGACACCACCGGCTGATCCGGACGTGATCCGGAGGTGGGGAGCGGCGGCCGGGGGAGTAGCCTGACCGCCGATCTCCACGCCCGTGGCGGTCGCAGGTCCAAGATCGCTGGAGGGGTCCGTGTCGGCTGGTCAGATCGCCGCGCTCATCGCGGCGATCGCGTTCGTGGTGCTCGTCGTGCTGCTCGCGATCCCGCTGTTGAAGCTCGGCCGCACGCTCGACGAGGCGACCGTCGCGATCCGCAAGGCCCACGAGGGCAGCGCTCCGCTGCTGGTCGACGCGCACACCACCCTGAACAGCGTCAACACGCAGCTCGAGCGGGTCGACGGGATCACCTCGAACGCCCGGACCGTCACCAGCAACGTCTCGGTGCTGACCTCGCTGTTCACCGCGACCCTGGGCGGCCCGCTCGTGCGCGCCGCCGCCTTCTCCTACGGCCTGAACAAGGCCATCAAGGCCCGCCGCGCCGGCAAGGACGCGGGGGCGCACTCCCGTGGCCGCCGCCGGGGGAGGAAGAAGTGAAGCGGTTGTTCTGGGTCGGCGTCGGCGCGGCCGCCGGGGCCTACGTCACCCGCCGGCTCACCGAGACCAAGCAGCGGCTGACCCCGCAGGGCATCGGCGCCGACCTGGCCGACGGGCTGCGCGAGCTCGGGGCGGGGCTCGGGGCCTTCGGCGCCGAGGTGCGCGCCGGCATGGCCACCCGCGAGCAGGAGCTCACCGACCTCGTCGAGCGGCGGACGGGTGGGCACGTCCCGTCCTACAGTGAGGCCGTGGCCGAGGACGAGCCGGCCCGCCCTCGGGGGCGAGCGCGCGGGGCAGGGGCCTGAGCGGTCCCTGCCGCACCGCGCCGTCGTCCCCCCGTCTTCCCCCTCGAGAGAGACACCCGTGCAGACCCACGAGATCGTCCGTCGTTTCACCGAGCACTTCGTCCAGGCCAGGCACACCTCCGTGCCGAGCGCGTCGCTGATCCTCGACGACCCCAACCTGCTGTTCGTCAACGCCGGGATGGTGCAGTTCAAGCCGTACTTCCTGGGTGACGTCCCGGCGCCGTACCCGCGCGCCACGTCGATCCAGAAGTGCGTGCGCACCGGCGACATCGACGAGGTCGGCCGCACGACCCGGCACAACACGTTCTTCCAGATGGCCGGGAACTTCAGCTTCGGCGACTACTTCAAGGCCGGGGCCATCGAGCACGCCTGGAACCTGGTGACCGGCGACCGCGCGTCGGGCGGCTTCGGGTTCGAACCCGACCGCATCTGGGTCACCGTCTACCAGGACGACGACGAGGCCATCGCGCTCTGGAAGAAGATCGCCGGCCTGCCCGAGGAGCGGATCCAGCGCCGCGGCGGCAAGGACAACTACTGGGACATGGGTGTGCCCGGTCCTGGCGGGCCCTGCTCGGAGATCTACTACGACCGTGGTCCGGAGTACGGGCGCGAGGGCGGCCCCGAGGCCGACGAGGACCGGTACCTGGAGATCTGGAACCTGGTCTTCATGCAGGACGAGCGCGGTGAGCTGAGCCCGAAGCTCGGCCACCCGCCGGTCGGCACGCTGCCGAGCAAGAACATCGACACCGGCATGGGCGTCGAGCGCGTCGCGTACCTGTTGCAGGGCGTGGCCAACGTCTACGAGACCGACCTGGTCCGGCCGGTGATCGCGCAGGCGGAGGCGCTGTCCGGCCGCCGGTACGGGGCGAGCCCCGAGGACGACACCCGCTTCCGGGTCATCGCCGACCACGCCCGCTCCGGCGTCATGATCATCGGCGACGGCGTCACGCCGTCGAACGAGGGCCGCGGCTACGTGCTGCGCCGGCTGCTGCGCCGGATCGTCCGCTCCGCGCGGCTGCTCGGCGTGACCCAGCCGGTGCTGCGGGCCTTCGCCGAGGTGGTGCGGGACGAGATGTCCCCGACCTACCCCGAGCTGACGACGGACTTCGAGCGGATCTCGGCCGTCGTCGAGGCGGAGGAGGAGGCCTTCCTCTCCACTCTCACCGCCGGGTCGCGGATCTTCGACACCGCCGTGGCGGAGACGAAGAAGGCCGGTGGGCTCGTGCTGCCCGGCGACCGCGCCTTCCAGCTGCACGACACCTACGGCTTCCCGATCGACCTCACCCTGGAGATGGCCGCCGAGCAGGGGCTCGAGGTCGACCAGGACCGGTTCACCGCGCTCATGCAGGAGCAGCGCAGCCGGGCCAAGGCCGACGCCGCCTCCCGCAAGGTCGGGCACGGCGACGCGTCGGTCTACCGCGCGGTGCTGGACAACCACGGCATCACGGAGTTCCTCGGCTACACCGACCTGGCCGCCGAGGGCACGATCGTCGGGCTGCTGGTCGACGGGCAGCCGGTCCCGGCCGCACCCGAGGGCTCGGCGGTCGAGGTCGTCCTGAACCGCACGCCGTTCTACGCCGAGGCCGGTGGCCAGCAGGCGGACACCGGTGAGCTGCGGTCCGGCTCGTTCACGATCCGGGTCGACGACGTGCAGTCGCCGGTCGCGGGCCTGCGGGTGCACCGGGGCGTCGTCACGAACGGCACGGCCACGGTCGACTCCCCGGTCGTCGCCGAGATCGACGTCACCCGGCGGGCCGCGATCTCCCGCGCCCACACCGGCACCCACCTCGTGCATGCAGGTGTCCGTGGTGCGCTCGGCACCTCGGCCGCGCAGGCCGGCTCGCTCAACGCCCCCGGGCGGCTGCGGTTCGACTTCACCTCGCCCTCCGGCGCGGTCACGCCGACCCAGCTCGCCGAGGTCGAGGGCGAGATCAACGCGGTGCTGCAGCAGAACCGCGAGGTCGAGGCCTACGAGACCTCGATGGACGAGGCCAGGCGCCTCGGCGCGATGATGCTGTTCGGCGAGAAGTACGGCGACCGCGTCCGCGTGGTCGACATGGGCGACTACTCCCGCGAGCTGTGCGGAGGCACCCACGTCGGCCGGACCGGCGAGATCGGCCTGATCAAGGTGCTCTCCGAGGGGTCGATCGGCTCCGGGGTCCGGCGCGTGGAGGCGCTCGTCGGGCTCGACGCCTTCGACCACATGTCCAAGGAACACCTGCTCGTCTCGCAGCTGGCCGAGCAGCTCAAGGCCAAGCCCGAGGACCTGCCGGAGCGGATCAACGGGCTGGTCGAGCGGCTCCGCGACGCCGAGCGGGACCTGGAGAAGCACCGCGCGGAGGCCGTGCTCGCGTCGGCCGGCACGCTCGCGCAGCAGGCCGAGGACCTCGGCGGCGTCTCCGTCGTGGCCGTCGAGGCGCCGGCCGGGCTTGGGGGCAACGACCTGCGCAACCTGGCCTCGGACGTCCGCGGACGGCTCGGGTCGAAGCCGGGCGTCGTCGCGCTGTTCTCGACCGACGGCGGCAAGGTCGCGTTCGTCGTGGCCACCACCGCTGCGGCCCGGGAGAGGGGGCTGGCCGCCGGCACGCTGATCCCGGCCTTCGCGCCGGCCGTCGGCGGGCGGGGCGGCGGCAAGCCGGACCTCGCCCAGGGCGGCGGCACGGACCCGTCCGGCGTCGGTGCGGCCATCCAGAAGCTGCGCGAAGCGGTCCGGGGTTGATCCCCGGGTTCCCGCGGTGATCGACCCGCGCGGGCGCCGGCTCGGCGTCGACGTGGGCTCGGTGCGCGTCGGGGTCGCCCTGTGCGACCCCGACGGTCTGGTCGCCACGCCACTGGAGACGGTGCCCCGCGAGGGCGCGGCCCGGCGGATCGCCGAGCTGGTCGACGAGCACCTGGCCGTCGAGGTCGTACTCGGGCTGCCGCGGACCCTCGCCGGCCGCGAGGGCCCGGCGGCCGAGGCCGCCCAGGCGTTCAAGGTCGAGCTGGAGGCCGTGCTGGGGGTCCCGGTCGTCCTGCACGACGAGCGGCTCACGACCGTCGTCGCCACGCAGCAGCTGCGGGGCCGCGTCAAGGGGCGCAAGCAGCGCGCCGTGATCGACCAGGCCGCCGCCGTCGCCATCCTGCAGGGGTACCTGGACACCCGTCGGTGACCGTCCGGCCCGGTCGGGCGTGCTCCGCGCCGGGCGGATCCGGCACCCGTTACCCTGCGGAGCTGTGAACGGGACGTGCCGCAGCAGCCGGAACCGCCGTCGGGCGGGCCGCGCGGCGTGAACCACCCCACCGGCCCGTTCCTGACCCGGCGCGAGGAGCTCGCGGCGCGGCGGGCGGAGCTGCGCGAGATCGCCCGCAAGCGGCGGCGACGTGGACTGTTCGTGCTGCTCGCGGCGCTGCTCCTGCTCGGGGTGGTGTTCGGCGGAGGTGCCTACCTGGTCGGCTCGAAGTTCTTCACGGACGACTTCGACGGCGAGGGCCAGGGCGACGCCGTGGTCCGGGTCCTCGACGGGGACTCCACGCGACAGATCGGCACGATGCTGGCGCGCCGCGGCGTCGTCGCCAGCCCCGAGGCGTTCACCGAGGCCGCGGCCGAGGAGAAGAAGGTCCTCGCCATTCAGCCCGGCTACTACCAGATGCGGCTGCAGATGTCGGGCGAGTCGGCGGTGGCCGCGATGATCGACCCGTCCTCCCGGGTGGGCCGGCTGGAGATCCGCGGCGGCACCCAGCTCGACGACACCCGCTCGCCCGACGGGACGGTCGCGCCCGGCGTCATCAGCCTGGTCTCGCAGGCCAGCTGCGCCCGGATCGACGGCGCGCGACGCTGCGTGAGCCCGGAGGAGCTGCGACAGGTCATGGCCACGGCCGACCCGGCCTCGCTGGGGGTGCCGCAGTGGGCGGTCGAGGACGTCGCCCGGGCCGAGCCGAACCGGAGGTTCGAGGGGCTGATCGTGCCCGGGCTCTACGACGTCGCCCCCGGCACCTCGGCCACGGAGGTCTGGAAGTCGCTGTTCGCGGTGTCGGTCGCGCAGCTCGAGTCCGGCGGCCTCACCGCCGACGCGACGCACGACGGCCTCACCACCTACCAGCTCCTGGTGCTCGCCTCGCTGGCCGAGAAGGAGGCGATCACCCCGGACATGGGCAAGGTCGCCCGGGTGATCACGAACCGGCTCGACATCGACCAGCGGCTGGAGCTGGACTCCACGGTCAACTACCCGCTGGACCTGCAGGCGCTGCGGACCACGGCCGAGGCGCGGGGCACGGCGGGACCGTACAACTCGTACCAGAACACGGGCCTGCCGCCGACGCCGATCGCGGCGCCGGGCAAGGACGCGATCGCCGCGGCGCTCCGCCCGGAGGCGGGTCCGTGGACCTTCTTCGTGCGGTGCCAGAAGGACGGCACCTCCTGCTTCGCGACGTCGCTGGCCGAGCACCAGACCAACGTCGCCGAGGCGATCCGGAACGGGGCATTCTAGGCGGCCCCCACCTGCGTCACGGCCCGAAGGGGCACGACCCGCGGAGTCACTGCCCGAAGAAGCCGGGCGGCGGGACGGGCGAGGGCGTGGTGGACCGGTCGTGCCGCACGGCGGCGCCCCGCGCCAGCCTCGCGACCGCAGGCCCGGCCAGCACCCGGGCGCGGAAGGGGTCGCCCGCGGTGCGCCGGGTGAGGTCCGCGACCGGGAGCGGCCGGTCCGAGGCGACCAGCACCAGGTTACCGAACCGGCGGCCGGACAACAGATCGGGCGCCGCGATCACGGCGGTCTCGGGGAAGTGTGCCGCCGCCGTGGCGATCTGGCCGCGGGCGAACTCCAGCGCGCCCCCGTCGGCCACGTTCGCGACGTAGACCCCGCCCGGCGCGAGGACCCGGCGGACGTCGGCCACGAACTCGGCCGAGGTCAGGTGGGCCGGCGTGCGGGCACCGGCGAAGACGTCGAGGACCAGCAGGTCGGCGGAGGAGGCGGGCAGGGTCGCGAGGCGGGCACGGGCATCGCCGCTGGTCACGTCGATGCCCGTGCCGTCGGCGGGCAGGCGCGCCGCGACCAGGTCGATGAGGGCGGCGTCGAGCTCGACGACGAGCTGCGGCGAGCCGGGGCGGGTCGCGGCGACGTACCGGGGCAGCGTCCAGGCGCCCCCGCCGAGGTGGACGGCGCGCACCGGCTCCGTCGGCGGCGCGATCGTGTCGACCACGTGGCCCATCCGCCGGACGTACTCGAACTCCAGGTGCTCGGGGTCGGCGAGGTCGACGTGCGACTGCGCGGTGCCGTTGACCAGGAGCGTCCAGGCCAGCGGGCGCTCGGGGTCGCCGACCAGCTCGGCCCGGCCGTGGTCGATCTCCGCGCGGACGACGGCGGGCGCGAGCGGTGCGTCGCGGCGGACGGGGTCGGGCACCCCACGATCCTTCCCGCCCCGGCGCGGTGCTGCACCGTCCGGTCGGGTGCGAGGAAGGTGACGCGCACTACCGGTCCCGCCCGACAGGAACGCTCCGCGCGGGCCCGCTCCCGCGGGTCCATCCACGGAACGGCCGGTCTGTGGACAGCTTGCTCGGCGTCCCGCCGCTGGTCGGCGGGCCGGGCGAGCATCGACGGCATGACGAGCGGAGTGCTGGCCGCGCTCACGACGACGGCCACAGCGACGGCCACGACGGCGGGGATCCTGCCGGGCGGCCTCTCGCCGGGCGGCTTCCTGCCCAGTGGGCCCGGGGTGGGGTGGGCCGTCCTGGGGTTCGGCCTCGGGATGCTGGCCGGGGCCGTCGGGCGGGTACTGCTGGGCCGGCTGCGGCGGGGCACGCGCGTGGCGCCGCCCTGGCTGGAGGTGGCGGTCGGGGTGCCGTGGGCGTTCGTCGTCGGCACGGCGGGCAGCGGCGCGCTGCCGTGGTCGTGGGGGCCGCTGCTGCTCGCGGCCGGCTGGCTGGCGGTGGTGGCGGGCGTGGTCGACCTGCGACACCGCCGGCTGCCCGACGCGCTCACCCTTCCGGCACTGCCGGCCGCCCTCCTCCTCGCCGCGCCGCTCGGGCTCGCGGCGATCGGGCGCGCGGTCGCCGGGGCGGCCCTCCTCGCGGGCCTGTACCTGCTGGTCCATGCCGTGTCGCCCCGGTCGCTCGGGCTCGGCGACGTCAAGCTCGCGGCTCCGGTCGGTGCCCTGCTCACCGCCGCCTCGTGGCCGGCCCTGCTCCTCGGCTGTGCGCTCACCGCGGTGGTGAGTGCGGGCACGGCCGTGTTCCTGGTCTTCCGGTCGGCGCGCCGCCGCCGGGGCGGGGTTCCGTCGGTCGCCGGCCCGGCCGACGCGGTGGCCCCCGGACCGTCGGAGGGATCGGCGCCGGCATGGCGGAGCGGCGCGCGACGAGTCTCCTCGCGGCCGGGCTCGCCGTCGGAGCTGCCGCTCGGGCCGCCGATGCTCGGCTCGGCGTGGCTGGTCGTGTTCGTGGTGGTCCTGGCGGGCGGCGTGAGCGGTGCCGTCGGACCGATGAGCGGGGGGTGAGAGAATCGCGGCGTGCTGCGTTGGATCACCGCCGGGGAGTCGCACGGTCCTGCGCTGGTCGCCGTGCTGGAGGGCATGGTCGCCGGTGTCGAGGTCACGACCAAGGAGCTGCAGGCCGAGCTGGGCCGCCGCAAGCTGGGCCACGGGCGCAGCCCGCGGATGGCGTTCGAGGCGGACGAGCTCGAGGTGATCGGCGGCATCCGGCACGGCGTGACCCAGGGCGGCCCGGTGGCCGTCCGGATCGGCAACACCGAGTGGCCCAAGTGGGAGACGGTCATGGCGGCCGATCCCGTCGACCCCGAGCTCATCGCGAACCGGGCCCGCAACGCCCCGCTGACCCGGCCGCGGCCGGGGCACGCCGACCTCGCCGGCATGACGAAGTTCGGCTTCGACGAGGCCCGCCCGGTCCTCGAGCGCGCCAGCGCCCGCGAGACCGCCGCGAAGGTCGTGCTCGGCACGGTCGCCAAGGCGTTCCTCAAGCAGGCCTTCGGGGTCGACGTCGTGTCGCACGTCGTCGCGATCGGCGCCGTCGACGCCCCGGAGGACGACCCGGTCCCCGGGCCCGGCGACCTCGACCGCGTCGACGCCAGCCCGGTCCGCGCCCTCTCCGAGGCCA
>NZ_JAJSOK010000082.1 GCF_021283305.1 Pseudonocardia kujensis | reverse complement strand
GGGCTGGCCGGAGCGGCCGGTGCCGCGGTACTGGGGGTGCGCGCCCGCGCCGCCGCGGCGCGCCGCTTCGGCTCCGACCGGCCGGGCGCCGTCGCCGAGGACGTCCTCGCCGCAGCGCTGGCCTGGTTCGGTGCCGGGCGACCGCCGAGCAGAGGAGGCGCTGAGCTACCCGTCCCGGCGGGCCTCCGCGCCGGACTCGCCGGCCATCCCCTCGTCCTGACCGGCGGTACGGCCGACGAAGTCCTCGGTCGTACCGGTCCCCGTCGTCGTCGCGGCGTCGCCCCGCTGGGTGGGCCGCCCACCCGTCTCGCGCGTCCGGGCCGTGCCCGGGTCGGGGCGGACGTCGTCCTCGGCGGTGGGCGGGCGACCGAACAGGGACCTCAGCTTCTCGAACATCCGCGCCGGGTACCCGTGACCCCGATCACGGACACCGGTCAGTCACTCCGTGTCATGAGAACTACGCAGAGTAGTAGTCCCCGCCGAGGAGTTTGCTCGGATCTGCAGCGGTGATTCGTCCATCATGACTCCGGCTTGGACACCGCCCGCCGCGGTCCTCTTCGACCGCGACGGGACCCTCGTGGTCGACGTGCCGTACTGCGACGACCCGTCCGCCGTGCGGCCGATGCCCGGTGCGCGCCGCGCGCTGGGGATGGTGCGCGCCTCGGGGATCCCGGTCGGCGTCGTGTCCAACCAGTCGGGCATCGGGCGGGGCCTGCTGCGTCGGTCGGACGTCGACGCCGTCAACCGGGAGGTCGAACGGCAGCTCGGCCCCTTCGCCACCTGGCAGGTGTGTCCGCACGCGCCCGGCGAGGGCTGCGTCTGCCGCAAACCCGCCCCCGGCATGGTGCTCGCCGCGGCCGCGGAGCTGGGCGTGGCGGCGTGCCGGGTCGCCGTCGTCGGTGACATCGGTGCCGACGTCGGGGCGGCGCACGCCGCCGGTGCCGTCGCCGTGCTGGTCCCGACGCCGGTGACGCGCGTCGAGGAGATCCAGGCGGCGCCCGTCGTCGCCCCCGACCTGGTCCGGGCCGTCGACCATCTGCTGTACGGCCCGCTCGGAGCCGCTGCGTGAGGGAAGTGCTTGTCGCCAGGCTCGACGGCGCGGGGGACGTGCTCCTCGCGGGCCCCGCGGTGCGGGCGATCGCGCGCTCGGCACGCGTGACGATGCTGGTCGGGCCCGCGGGGGAGGAGGCCGCCCGGCTGCTGCCCGGCGTCGCCGAGGTGCGCGTGTGGGCCTGCCCGTGGGTGCTGGGCGACCCGCCGCCGGTGCGCCGCACCGACATCGACACGCTGGCCGACGATCTGGCCGGGTTCGACGAGGCCGTCGTGCTGACCTCCTTCCACCAGTCGCCGCTGCCGTTGGCCCTCGTGCTCCGGATGGCCGGGGTGCCCCGGATCTCCGGGGCCTCGGTGGACTATCCGGGCTCCCTGCTCGACGTCCGGCTGCGGCCCGGCGAGACGCTCGAGGAGAACCAGCCCGAACCGGAGCGCATGCGCGCCGTCGCCGCGGCCGCCGGGTACCCGCTGCCTGCCGACGACGACGGCCGGCTGCAGGTGCGGCTGCCCGAGCCGCTGCCCGAGCCGGTCGCGGACGTGGTCGTGCACCCCGGCGCGGCGGTCGGCGCCCGTCGCTGGCCCGCAGCGCACGCCGCCGAGGCCGTCCGGCAGCTGGCCGGCGAGGGGTGGCGCGTGGCCGTGACCGGTGGCCCGGGGGAGTGCGAGCTCACCGCCCAGGTCGCCGGCGACCACGCCGTCGATCTGGGCGGACGCACGTCGATGGCCGAGCTGGCGGCGGTGATCGCGGGGGCCTCGGCGATCGTCGTCGGCAACACCGCGGCCGCCCATCTCGCCGCCGCCGTCGGCACCCCCGTCGTCTCGCTGTTCGCACCGGTCGTCCCCGCCGTGCGCTGGCGGCCCTACCGGGTCCCGCAGGTCCTGCTCGGCGACCAGGACGCCCCCTGCCGCGGCACGCGGGCGCGCGAGTGCCCCGTCGCCGGGCACCCCTGCCTGACCTCCGTCCGTCCCGACGACGTCGTCGCGGCCGTCCGGCGGCTCACCCGCCCGTCCGTTCCCCTCACCGGCCCCCTCACGGAGGAGATCCCCGCGTGAACATCCTGATCTGGCACGTGCACGGCTCCTGGACGACCGCGTTCGTCCAGGGCCCGCACCGCTACCTGCTGCCGACCCTGCCCGAGCGCGGGCCCTGGGGCGGCGGGCGGCCCGCCGCCTGGGACTGGCCGGCGTCCGCTGTGGAGTGCTCGCCCGCGGAGCTCGCGGAGTCCGACGTGGACCTCGTCGTGCTGCAGCGGCCGGAGGAGCTCGAGCTGGCCGCCGAGTGGTCGGGCCGGGTGCCCGGGCGCGACGTTCCGGCGATCTACCTGGAGCACAACGCACCGCGTGCGGGCGCCGCCACCTCACGACACCCGATGGCCGATCGCGACGATCTCCTGCTGGTGCACGTCACTCACTTCAATGCATTGATGTGGGACGCCGGGAGCACTCCCACCGCGGTGGTGGAGCACGGCGTACCGGACCCGGGCCACCGGTACACCGGCGAGCTGGCCTCGGCAGCGGCCTGCATCAACGAACCGTTGCGGCGAAACCGGATCACGGGCACCGACATCGTCGCCCGATTGGCCGCCGACGTTCCCGTCGACGTCTTCGGGATCGGTGCGGACGACCTCGATCTACCGAATGTCCGCAGCGGCGGCGACCTGCCCCAGCACCGGATGCACACCGAGCTGGCCCGCCGCCGCGTCTACCTGCACACCGCCCGCTGGACCTCGCTCGGGCTGTCGCTGATCGAGGCGATGATGCTCGGGATGCCGGTGGTCGTGGTCGGCACCACCGAGGCCCCCGAACGGGTGCCCCCGGCCGCCGGGGTGTGTTCCACCGACCTGCGGCGGCTGCGCCGCGGCCTCGTCGAACTGGTCGCCGACCCCGACGCGGCCGCCGCCGCGGGCCGGGCGGCGCGCGAGGCCGCGCTCGCCCGGTTCGGCGTGGAGCGTTTCCTGCGCGACTGGGAGGGCGTGCTCGCCCGCGTCACCGACACCGCGCCCGTCTCCGCGCCCGTCTCCGCGCCCGTCTCCGCGCCCGTCTCCCCCAGCCCTGCTCTCACCGGAAGGAGCTGACCCATGCGGATCGCCATGGTGTCCGAACACGCCAGCCCGTTGGCCGAGCCCGGTGGGCCGGACTCGGGCGGCCAGAACGTGCACGTCCGCGAGCTGAGCCTGGCGCTCGGCCGGGCGGGGCACGACGTCACGGTGTACACCCGCCGCGACGACCCGGACCTCCCGGAGGTCGTCGCGTTCGGGCCGGGCGTCCGCGTCCGGCACGTCACCGCGGGTCCCGCGCGGCCGGTGCCGAAGGACGACCTGGTGCCGTTCGTGCCGCTGCTGGCCCAGCAGTTGGAGCGGGCCTGGCGCGCCGACCCGCCGGACGTCGCCCACGCGCACTTCTGGATGTCCGGTCTCGCAGCCCGGGGTGCGGCCGGCTTGCTCGGCCTGCCGCTGGTGCAGACCTTCCACGCGCTCGGCCACGTCAAGAAGCGCGAGCAGGGTGCGGACGACACCAGCCCCTCCGGACGCATTCCGGCCGAGAAGACGTTGGTGCGCACCGCCGACCGGCTCACGGCGTCCTGTGAGGACGAACTGTTCGAGCTGTTGCGCCTGGGCGCCAACCGCCGGCGCATCTCGGTGGTGCCGTGCGGGGTGGACCCCGAGGAGTTCGCCCCGGACGGCCCGGCCCCGCGCCGCGGCCGGCGCAAGCGGCTGCTCGCGCTCGGGCGGGTGGTGCGGCGCAAGGGCGTCGACGAGGTCGTCGAGGCGCTGCGCGACGTCCCGGACACCGAGCTCGTCGTGGCCGGCGGCCCGCCCGCCGGCATGGACCTGATGGCCGACCCGGAGCTGAACCGGCTCCGCGAGCTGGCCCGCCGGAGGCGGGTCGCCGGGCGGGTGCGGTTCCTCGGCGCCGTCCGCCGCCCCGACGTGCCGGCGCTGATCCGCTCGGCCGACGCCGTGGTCTGCGCGCCCTGGTACGAGCCGTTCGGCATCGTGCCGCTCGAGGCCATGTCCTGCGGCCGGCCCGTCGTCGCGACGGCGGTCGGCGGTATGAAGGACACCGTCGTCGACGGCGAGACCGGGCTCCTGGTGCCGCCGCGCGACCCGAAGGCGCTGGGGGCGGCGCTGCGGGCCCTGCTCGAGGACCCGCAGGCGGTGGCCGACCTCGGCGCCGCCGGGCGTCGCCGGGTCCTGTCCCGCTACACCTGGGCGAAGATCGCGGGTTCCACGGCGGTGGCCTACCGCGAGGCGATCGCCGGCCGGGACGGCGGCGTGCCGTCCTCGGTGTCCGGCGCGCGCGAGGCGCGGACGGGGGTGCGGTGATGGCCGACGCGACTGCGCACCAGGTGCTGGGCGGCCACGTCGACCGGCTGGAGGCGGCGTTGCCCGCGTTGCGTGCCGCGGCGCCGACGCTGGTGCGCTGGGGCAACACGCTCGCCGGGCTGCTGCCGACCGGCGGCCGCCTGCTCGCCGCGGGCAACGGCGGGAGCGCCGCTGAGGCCCAGCACCTCACCGCGGAGCTGGTCGGCCGGTTCGACGGCGAGCGCCAGGCGCTGTCCGCGATCGCCCTGCACGCCGATACGTCCGCGATGACCGCGATCGGCAACGACTACGGCTACGAGGAGGTGTTCGCCCGGCAGGTCCGCGCGCACGGCCGGCCCGGCGACGTGCTCCTGCTGCTGTCCACCAGCGGCCGCAGCCCCAACCTGCTCGCCGCGGCCGACGCCGCCCGCGAGCTCGACATGGAGTGCTGGGCCCTCACCGGGCCCGGCCCGAACCCCCTGGCCGGCCGCGCCACCGACGCCGTCTGCCTGCCGGGTGACACCGCGACGGTGCAGGAGTCGCACCTCGCCGCGGTGCACATGCTCTGCCGGGCCCTCGAGGCGCAGCTCCCGGCTGCGCCGACCGTCCCGGCCGAGCTGGTGTCCCGGCCCTACCGGGCGCACCGCCGGGCACCCGCCCTCGACCCGACGATCGCCCCGACGACCGTGAGGAGACCCGCATGACCCTGACCGACACCACGGCCCCCACCCCCGCCGCCGACCCCCGCGACCGGCTCCCCACCTCCCGCCCGCTCGGCACGGTGCTCGTCACCGGCGCCGCCTCCGGGCTGGGCCGGGCCGTCGCGGAGGCCGTCGCCACCGCGGGTGGCACCCCGCTGCTGATCGACCGGGTGGACCCCACCCCCGGCCTGAAGGAGGCGGCCGACGCCGCCCACGCGGTCGCCGACCTCGCCGACACCCGCGCCGCCGAGGAGGCCGTGCGCGGGCTGGTCGAGCGGGCCGGCGGCGTCGACGGCGTCGTCACCTGCGCGGGCACGGACGCCTGCGGCCGCATCGACGACGTGTCCGCCGACGACTGGGAACGCGTCGTCAAGGTCAACCTCCTCGGCACCGCGGCGGTCATCAGGGCCGCGCTGCCGAGCCTGAAGGAGCGCCGCGGGCGGATCGTCACGGTCGCCTCCACGCTGGGCCTGCGTGCGCTGTCCGACGCCTCGGCCTACTGCGCCTCCAAGTTCGGCGTGCTCGGGATGAGCCGCGCGCTGGCGGCGGAGCTGGCCGGCGAGGTCGGGTTGACGACGCTCGTGCCCGGCGGGATGGACACGGCCTTCTTCGACGGCCGCACCGAGCAGTACCGGCCCGGACCCGACGCCAAGCTCAACGACCCGCGCAACGTCGCGGCCACCGTCCTGTTCGCGCTGACCCGGCCCGAGGGGTGCGAGGTCCGCGAGCTGGTCGTGTGCCAGTCCGAGGAGCCCTCGTGGCCCTGATCCCCGTGGCGTGCGCCCCGGTCGCCTCCGTGACCGCGGCCGCGCGCATCACCGACCGGCGGCCCCGGGTGCTCGTGCTGGGCGACGTCGTGCTCGACGGCTGGGTGCGCGGCACCGCCCGCCGGGTCGCGCGCGACGGGCCCGTCCCCGTCGTCGAGCCGTCGTCCGAGGAGATCGCGCCGGGCGGGGCGGGCAACGCGGCGGTGGCGCTGGCCGCGCTGGGCGCCGACGTCGAGATCGTCTGCACGGTCGGCGACGACCCGGACGGCCGCACGCTGCGCTCGGCGCTCGCCGAGGCCGGCGTCCGGACGGATCGGTGCGTGCTCGATCCGGCCCGCGCGACGGCGGCCAAGCGCCGCATCGTCGCCGGTGACCCGCCCGGGCAGCCCGTGGCCCGCTACGACGTGGTGCCACCGGGCCTCCCCGGCAGCGCGACCGTTCGTGCGCTCGCCGACCAGACGACGGCGGCGCTGCACGACGCGCCCGACGCGGTGCTGGTCGCCGACTACGGGCTCGGCGCGCTCTCGCCCGCCGTGCGGCGCCGGATCGCGCGGGCGCGGGGGCGCATCCCCCTGCTGGTCGTCGACGCCCACGACCTCGCGCCCTGGGCCGACCTGCGGCCCGACGCCGTCACCCCGAGCGTCGAGGAGGCCGCCGCCGTGCTCGGCGTCGACCTGCCCGAGCGCGACCGGCTGGCCTGGGGACTCGAGCACGCGCCGGCGCTGCGTGCGGCCACCGGGGCGGCCGAGGTGCTGCTCACCCTGGACGTCGACGGATCCGTGCGGCTCCCGGCGGACGGCACGCCGCTGCGGCGGCCGGCGGGGGAGCACGCACCGCCCTCGGGCGCCTGCGGGGCCGGCGACGTGTTCGCCGCGGCCTGGACCGCGGCCGTCGCGTCGGGGACGCCCCGGGAGGAGGCGCTGTCGCTGGCGCAGACCGCCGCCGACGTCGTCGTCACATTGCCGGGGACCGCGGTGTGCACGGCCGCCGCGCTGACCTGCCGGCTCGCGGCGGGGGACCCGGGCAGCGTGCTGTCGCATCGGGACCTGCTGACCGTGCTCGCCGAGCACCGGGCGGCGGGGCACCGGGTCGTCTTCACCAACGGCTGCTTCGACGTGCTGCACCGCGGGCACGTGGCCTACCTGCGGGAGGCCGCCGAGCTCGGGGACGTGCTGGTCGTGGCCCTGAACAGCGACGACTGCGTGACCCGGCTCAAGGGCCCAACCCGCCCGGTCAACCCGCTCGAGGACCGGGCCGGGGTGATCGGCGCGCTGGCGGCCGTCGACCTCGTGACCTCGTTCGACACCGACAGCCCGGTGGAGCTGCTCGACCTGGTGCGGCCGGACGTCTACTGCAAGGGCGGGGACTACACGCCGGAGATGCTGCCGGAGACACCGGTGGTGGAGCGCATGGGCGGGGAGGTCCGGATCCTCGGCTACCTCGCCGACCACTCCACCAGCGCCATCGTGGCGAGGGCGGCCGAGGGGGCGGGCCGGTGAGCTCCGGTCGGGCGGTGGGTTCCGTCCTGGTCGTCGGCGACGTGCTGCTCGATCTCGACGTGCACGGAACGGTCGACCGGCTCTGTCCCGACGCGCCCGTCCCCGTCCTCGACGTCACCGGGGAGGTGGCGCGGCCGGGCGGGGCCGGGCTGGCGGCGGCCCTGCTCGCCGGGTCCGGGGTGCGGACGACGCTGGTCGCGGCCCTCGCCGAGGACGGCGACCGGGTCCGGGACCTGCTCGCCCCGACGCTCGACCTGGTGCCCGGGCCCGCCACCGGCGGGACCCCGGTGAAGTGCCGCTGGCACTCCGCCGACGGCCCGCTGCTGCGCACCGACACGGGCACCGGTCGCCCCGCCGACGGGTTCGGCGAGACGGTCCGCGCGGGGCTCCGCCGGGCTCTCGACGACGTGGGCGCGGTGCTGGTGTCGGACTACGGCCGCGGCGTCACCGCCGACCCGCAGGTACGCCGGATGCTCGCCGACGCGGTGGCCGCCGGGACGCCGGTGGTGTGGGACCCGCACCCCAAGGGCAGCGATCCCGTGCCCGGCGTGATCATGACGCCCAACGCGAAGGAGGCCGCGGGCGCGCTCGGGCTGACCGGCGGGGACCCGGTCGGCTGTGCGGCGGAGCTGCGCCGCCGGCGGGAGAGCCGGGCCGTCGTCGTCACGCGCGGCGACCAGGGCGCGGTTCTCGTGACCGCGTCCGAACGGGTCGCCGTGCCGGCCCTCGACGTCACGGGCGGCGACCCGTGCGGCGCCGGCGACGCGTTCGCGGGCCGGCTCGCGGCCGCCCTGGCGGCCGGGTCGTCCCTGCCCGCCGCGGTGGAGAGCGCCGTCCGGACGGCCGGGCGCTTCGTCGAGGCCGGCGGTGCGGCGACCGTCCGCTGCGTCGAGGGGCGGTGGACCCAGATCGGGGCCGGGGTGACCGAACGGGCGTCGTAGAGACGGTGAGGGGCGCGACGTGCCGCAGCTGCGGTCCTTCGCGCCCACCCCTGCTCCGCCGACGGATCCCCCGAGCCGCACCCCGCTCACGGCATGATCGCCGTTCGGGACCGCTTGCAGCCGGACACGGCGCGAAGAGGTCCCGAACGGCGATCTGCTGCTCGGGGGAGGGGTCAGCCGCGCGGCGCCTCGTCGTCGTCGTCGACCGGTACCTCGCGGCGCTGCTCCAGCACGTCGTACGGGTCGGCCTCGGTGTTCGGGTCGATCTCCTCGGCGTCGAGGCCGGTGTCGCGGTCGGTCAGGTCCTCGAGGTCGGCGGCGGGGTCGGTCGCGATCTCGTCGTGGGCGATCATGTCGGGCCGGGTCACGTCGTCGTCGGGGGTCCTGTCGCGGGTCGGCTCGTTCATGACGCTGTCGTACCCCTCGCGGCGCCGGTGACACACCCGACGTGGCCGGTGCCGCCGAGGCGGGTGACGTCGAGGCAGACGGCCTCGACCTCGTCGACGTCGATCGCGAGCAGGGCGGGATCCGGGTCGTCGGCGAACGGGTCGCCCCGCCGGACCTCCGGGTGCGTGAGGGCGCGGTGCGGACCCGCGGGCGGGCCCCAGCGCTCCGGCCCGACCGGCCCGAACAGCACGACCGACGGCCGGCCGAACGCCGCGGCGAGGTGCGCGATCCCGGTGTCCCCGCTGACGACCAGTGCGGCACCGGCGACCAGGGCGGCCAGCTCGGCGATCGAGGTCCGGCCGGCGAGGACGCGGTCGCCGGGCACGCCGGCCTGACCGGCGACCCGCTCGGCGAGGGACCGCTCCGGCGGCCCGCCCGTCACGACGACGGGCCCCAGCGGGGCGAGCCGACGCGCCAGCGCGGCGAACCGCTCGGCCGGCCAGCACTTGGCGCCGAACGCCGCCCCGGGATGCACCACGACGGGGTGTGGCGGGCCCGGGGCGAGGGTGGCCGGCGGGGGGAGGCGAAGGTCGTCGGGATCGGACGCGATCCCGTGGTGGGCGAGCATCGCGGACCAGCGGACCCGCTCGTGGAGCCTGTCGAGCTCCTCGGCCGGTGGGCCGGACCAGCCCAGCTCGGGACGGCCCAGCCCGATCCGACGCCGGGGGCGGAGGGCATCGAGGGCGCGATGGCTCTGCGGGCCCGCGCCGTGCAGGTTCACGGCGACGTCGACGGCCCCGGCGAAGGCCAGCGCGTCGGGCGACGGGGTGGGCAGCACCTCGTCGACGGCGCCGGTGAGCGCGGCCAGCGGTTCCAGCCCGCCCGCGGTGGCCAGCACGATCCGGTGGTCGGGGTGGTGACGGCGCAACGCCCGCAGGGCGGGCACGACGGTCAGCAGGTCACCGAGGTTCAACGCGCGCAGCGCGAGCAGGACGGGGGCCGCCACGGAGATCGACTACCCGCTGCTCGCCCCGCCAACCTCCCCCGCCGAGCGCTGGACGAGGGGCCGGTCTCCCGGAAGTGCCGACTCGCGCTACCGGAACTGCCGACTCGCGCTACCGGAACTGCCGACTCGCGCTGCGGGAACTGCCGACTCCTCGTCGCCGACCTTCAGCAGGTCGACACAGGCCTCGACGACCGCCTCCATCCGCTCGCCGGCCAGGTCGGCGACGACCCGCACGCCGTTGGCCCGCAGGTCGGCGGCCAGCCGCTGGTACAGCCGCGGCGGCACGACGGTCTCGGACTGCGGGCCCGACAGCAGCACCGTCCCGGCCGCAGCTCGGGCTGTCCGGCGCGGTCCTCGATGGTGACCGTGACGATGGGGGAAGAGGCGAACACGACGAAGGGCGGGCACGAATCCGACATACCGGACTCGTACCCGCCCCTCGACCTCCGTACTCAGGTGTCGACGCGCGGCACGTCACCGGGCTCGGCGGGCGTGGCGGTGTCGGCGTGGTCGCGGCACTTGTCCGTCTCGGGCCGCGCCTCCAGCCGCTCGTCGTCGATCTGCTTGCCGCACACGGCGCACCGGCCGTACGAGCCGGCGTCGATCCGCTCCAGCGCGGCGACGACCTGGGCGCGCTGCATCCGCAGCGTGCCCCGCGCCAGGTCGTCCTCCATCGCCTCGGTCTCGCGCGAGCCGCGGTCGCCGAAGTCCATGCCGCCGGCGAGCTCGTCGGAATCCCGCTGCTCCTCCTGCTCGCGGGCCTCCTCGCCGGCCTCGTGGTCGAGCCGCTCGAGCTCGGCGGTCAGCATCTCGCGGGCCTGCGTGGTGTTCATGCGTGCGTCCTCTCGTCGGTCCGGCGCGCGGAGCGGGCGAGGCGCTCGGGCACGAGCAGATCGGGGTCCTCGCACAGCCCGCGCAGGGCGGTCAGGGTGGGGTGACCGGCGGCCAGCAGGGCGCGGTCGCTGCCCGGCTCGGCGCGCTCGCCGGTCTCGGCCTCACGCAGCAGCAGGCCCTGGCCGTCGGCGTCCTCGACCAGGGTCTGCACGACGCCGCGCGGGTCGAGCGGGGCGAGCCGCAGCTCGCGGTGGTCCTCGACGGGCCGGTCGGGCACGTTCAGCGACAACGTGGTGCCGAGCGGGCTGTCGAGCAGCAGCTCCAGCACGCGCGGCAGGTACGCGGTGACGGCGTCCCAGTGCTCGTCCTCCTCGGTGCCGAGGGCGACGTCGAGCGAAACGGCCAGGCCGCGGCGGTCGTGCAGGCCGGCGGTGAGGGCCGCGCCGACGGTGCCGGAGTGCAGGACCGCCCGCCCGACGTTCCCGCCCCGGTTGATGCCGGACAGGACGACGTCGGGCGCGGGGTCGAACCAGCCCTGCAGGCCGGCGACCACGATGTGGGCGGGCGCGGCCCGCACGGCGTACGACGGCAGTCCGGAAGGGCCCGCCACCTCCTGCACCACCGTGCGGCCGTCCTCCTGGACGGCCGTGATGGCGGCGCTCGCACCGGAGAACTGGTGCTCGGGTGCGGCGATCACGACGTCGAGCCCGGCCTCGCTCGCGGCCTCGGCCAGGGCGGCCAGGCCGGGGGAGTCGATGCCGTCGTCGTTGGTCACGAGGGCACGGGTGCGGGTCATCGTCCCGGAGTACCCGTCCGCCGAGGACCGACACCGCCCGCCGGGTCGGGCGCGGGGTCGGTGTGCTCGTGCCAGCGTTCGGCGGCGGCCGCGTCCAGGCCGGTCAGCCGGCGCAACCACCGGGGCAACGGGGCGGTGTGGGCCGGGCGCGGCGGCCCGGCGGCGCCGGTGGGCCCCGGCAGCAGCCGTTCGACGGCGGTGAGCAGCCGCAACGTCGTCGAGGGCGCGAGGGCGTGCACCCGCGAGCCGATGTTCGCCAGCGGCGTCAGGATGATCTCCGGCGTCCCCCGCAGGGTCGCGCGGACCAGCCGGCGGGCGGCCCGCTCGGCGTCCATCGACACGAGCGGCAGCGAGGCGCCCAGGGTAAACCAGGACCGCTCGGCCTGCGCGTTGCCGGTCACGAGCGCGTTGCGCGAGGAGCCGGTCCGCATCAGCCCCGGCACGCCGACGGTCACCGAGACGCCCTGCCGACCGGCCTCCAGCCGCAACCCCTCGGCGAAGCCGACGGCGGCGTGCTTGGCGGCGCCGTAGGGCAGCAGGTGCGGGGCCGGGAGCTTCCCACCGATCGAGGTGACGGCCAGGATCCGGCCGCCGCTGCGGGCCAACAGCGGCATGGCCTCCAGGGCGGGCCGGGCCAGACCCCAGAACATGACGTCCATGGCCTGGGCGTAGTCCTCCTCGCGCAGGTCCGCCTGCGGCCCGACCTGGATGATCCCGGCGTTGGCCACGAGGACGTCGAGCCGGCCGAACTCGCGCTCGGTGGTGCCGAGGAGCTCGCGGGTGGCCTCGGGACGGCCGACGTCGGCCGCCAGCGTGACCACGCGCGCGCCGCGGGCCTCGAGGTCTGCGCGGGCGGGCTGCAGGCCGTCGCCGTCGCGGGCGCAGAGCAGCAGGTCGTGGCCGCGGTCGGCGAGCTCGCGGGCGATCAGGTAGCCCAGGCCGCGGCTGGCGCCGGTGACGAGGGCGACCGGGCGGGCCGGTGCGCCGGGGTGGGCCGTGGGGGAGGGGGCCATGGGGGAGGGATGCCCGGCACCGCGCCGTCGACACCCCGGCACGGCTCACACCCCTCGGACCAGGAACAGCTCCGCGTCGGCGCACCCCCGCCCGGCGTCCGCCCGTCCCGCGCGTGGCACCCGGGTCGGCGTGGAGCAGGTCGGCCAGCGCGGATCGCACGGGCCAGACGTCACGAGCTCCACCGGCCCTGCCCGCCGGCGCCCACCTGCGTCGTCACGCCGGCGCGGCTACCCGGTCGGGGCAGGGCGTGCACCCGCCGGAGATCGCGCGGCGCATGCGCCTGCACCGACCGGGTAGCCGCGCGCCGGAACGATCCCGATCGGAAGGTGGACGAGCATGAAGGCCGTCGTGTGGAACGGGCCCGGCGACATCGCCCTGTCCGACGTGCCCGACCCCACGCCGCGCGATCCCGGCGACGCCGTGGTCAGGCTGACCGTCAGCGCCGTCTGCGGCACCGACCTGCACATGGTCCGCGGGACGATGCCCGGGATGCGCCCGGGCACCGTGCTGGGACACGAGGGCGTCGGCGTCGTGGAGGCCGTGGCGAGCGCGGGCCACCTCGGAGCGACCCGGGTGATCGTGGTCGACGACGTGGCGGACCGGCTGGAGAAGGCCCGCCGCCAGCACGTCGAGCCGGTCGACTTCACCGCCGAGGACCCGGTCGAGGTGATCCGGGAGCTCACCGGCGGGATCGGGGTCGACCGCGTGATCGACGCCGTGGGCGTCGACGCCTACGCCCCGGCGGACTCCGGCACCGACGACGCCGCGCAGCGGACCGCGGAGCTCGAGCAGGTCAGCGGCGGCGGCCCGACCGCGTGGAACGCCGGCGACGCGCCCTCCCAGGCCGCGCGGTGGGCGGTGCGGGCCGTGGCGAAGGCCGGGTCGATCGGGATCGTGGGTGTCTATCCGCAGACCGCCGCGACGTACCCGATCGGCGAGGTCATGAGCCGCAACCTCACCGTCAAGGCCGGCAACTGCCCGCACCGCGCGCTGATGCCGACGGTGATCGACCTCATCGCCTCCGGCGCGCTCGACGCCGGCCGCGCCGTCACGAAGCAGGAGGGCATGACCGGGGCGATCGAGGCGTACGAGACCTTCGACCGGCACCAGCCGGGGTGGACCAAGGTCGTCGTGGACCCGGCGGCGTGAACGGCGCGAAGGGTCCGGGGCGGATCGAGGCAGGCCCGGAGGACGGGCCGGCAGCCCCGGCGGCGGTCGAGGTGCTGGTGCCCACCCGCAACCGTCCCGTGGAGCTGGCCACCACCTTGGCCGGCCTGGCTGCGCAGGACCATCCGTTCGGCGTCGTCGTCTCGGACCAGTCCGACGAGGCCGCGTCCTACGACACCGCGCCGGCCCGGTCGATGATCCGGGTGCTCGAGCTCGGGGGGCACCGGGTCCGCACCCGCCGGCACCTGCCGCGCCGGGGGGTCATCGAACACCGGGCCGCGCTCCTGGCCGCCTCGACCGCGCGGTACGTGCTCTTCCTCGACGACGACGTCTGGCTCGCCCCGGGCACGATCGCGCTGCTGCACGAGGCGATCACCGAGCTGGGCTGCGGGATGGTGGGCGCCGCCATGCAGGGCCTCTCCCACGTCGACGACGAGCGGCCGGCCGAGCAGGAGCCGTTCGCGCGCTGGGACGGGGCGCCCCTCCCGGAGACGGTGCACCCCGGCACGCCGGAGTGGGAGCGCTGGCGGCTGCACAACGCGGCCACCCCGATCCACCTCGCCCGCCGGCACCTGCGGCCTGGGGAGCGGTGGCTCGCCTACAAGGTCGCCTGGATCGCCGGGTGCGTGCTCTACGACCGCGAGGCGCTCGTGGCGGTCGGCGGCTTCGACTTCTGGCGCGACGTGCCCGAGGAGGCCGTGGGCGAGGACGTCGTGGCCGAGCAGCGGGTCATGGCGAAGTTCGGCGGGGCCGGGATCCTGCCGTCCGGCGCCGTGCACCTGGAGTCGGACACCACGATCCCGGACCGGCCGGTGACGGCCGACGGCCTGCTCAGGGCCTGAACACCGGCGACCGGGGCACCGGGAGCGCCGCCCGCACCGCGGCAGCCACGTCGGCCGGGGGGACGTCCGCCATGCAGGCCGGGCCCCCGGCCGGCGGACCGAGCGGGCACCGGGCCTCCCACCAGCACACCTGTTCGGTGATGGCCGTCGGCCGGCGGTGCGGGCACTCCGGGAGGCCCTGCAGGTTGGTGGCCGGGTCGTCGAGCCCGTAGCGCGCGGCGAGGGTGGGGCCGAACAGACCCACGGTGCGGGCCCCGACCGCCGCCGCGACCCGTGCCGGCCCCGTGTCGCCGCCCACCACGACCCCGCCGCGCCGCGCGACGGCGGCGAACCGGGCCGCGAGCCCGCGCAGGTCCCTGGGCGGCAGCTCCGGGACCGGCGCGCCCGGGCCGACGGCCACCACCGGGACGTCGCGCAGCCGGTCCACGAGCGCGGCCCAGTGCGGCCAGAGCTTCACCGCCATCCCGGCGCCCGGCACGAGCACAACGGGCACACCGTCCGGCAGGTCCGTCCCGGCCCTCTCGATCTCGGCCTCGGTCAGGTGGATGCGCGGCGGCCGGTACTCCGCCCCGACGAGGCCCTCTCCGGCGAGGATCCGGACGTACCGGCGGGAGACGGGCTCGTCGGGCGGGGGAGACCGCCACAGGTCGGTGACGCCCGGCACGCCGCGCCCGGCGACGAGGTCCGGTATCCCGTGGAGCCGGGTGGTGCTCACGACGAGGTCGGAGCGGTCCAGCGCGGCCTCGACCGCCTCCCGCTCGTGGCCCTTCTCCGCCCGCAGGACCTCGGTCACCGCCGGATCGGTGTCGAGCAGGGAGGCACCGGGATCGTGGGTGAGCACGCGCAGGGCGGCGTGCGGGAAGCGCTCCGCGAGCCCGTGCACCACGGGCAGCGCCATGACCAGGTCGCCCAGCCCGCCGAGCAGGTCGATGACGAGGACGTCGTCAGGCACGCCCGCGGACCCCGGCGTAGACGTCGCGGTGCCGGTCGGCGATCCGCGCCCAGCTCCGGGCGGCCCCGACCGCCTCCCCGCCCGCGGCCACCCGCAGCCGCAGGGCCGGGTCGTCGAGCAGCCGCCGCAGGGCGTCGGCGAGGGCGGCACCGTCGCGGACCTTCGGGGCGACCACCACGGTCTCGCCGTCGACCAGTTCGGGATCGGGCGGGTCGGCCCGGGTGACGACGGTGGGCAGGCCGTGGGCGAAGGCGGACAGCAGCGCGCCGCTCTTCGTGGTGGCGCCGGCGGTGAGCGGGAACGCCGCGAGGTCGGCGGCGTGCAGCGCGGCGGAGACCTCCTTCTCGGGCAGGTGCCCGGTCACCGTGACGTGCTCGGCGACGCCCGCCGCCTCGACCTGGCCGAGGAGCTCGGCCCGGAAGGCCTGCGCCTCGTCCTCGGGCAGCGCCAGCGAGGTGAAGCCGCCGACGACGAGCAGGTGCAGCCGGTCGCGGCCCTCGGCGCGCAGCCGCGCGAGCGCCTCGGCCAGGTAGCGGACGCCCTTGACGGGGTGCACGAACCCGAAGAAGGCCACGACGTCGGCGTCGTTCGGAACACCGAGCCTCCGCCGGGTGTCGGTACGCGGCGCCGGCCCGAGGTCCGGCACGTTCGGCGCCAGCGGCACGAGCAGGGGATCGATCCGCATGCGCCGGCGCAGCGCCCGTTCGTGGCCGGCGTTGGTGGTCAGCACGGCGGCGCTGCGGGGCACGAGCCGCCAGGTCTCGCGGTCGACGCCGCGGCGCTCCACCGTGCGCCAGACCCCGTCGGGCACCCAGGACGGGGAGGCCCACCAGCCGTACTCGTGCACCGTCGTCACGACGGGGGCCCGGACCAGGTCGGGCAGCAGGCCGGCCCAGGGGGAGAAGCCGAACGCCGAGGGCGCGAACTGCACGTGCACGACCTCCGGTCCGAGCGCGCGGATCCGCCGCGCCGCGCGGGCGACGCTCGCCGGGGACCCGGCCACGCTCACGGGCTCGACGTCCTCACCGGTCCTCCGGAGCGTCTCGACCAGGTGGGCGGTGTAGTCGGCCACGCCGTCGCGGGCGGGATCGGCCCCGCCCTGCACCATCACGATCACGGGGGGACGGTTCCCGGGCAGCAGGTCGCGAAACGGCGCGCAGGGTTGATCGACGGCGGGGTTGACGGACGGCAGGGCGGGAACACACCTGATCGTGTTCGAGCATCCGGCGGCCCTCGCGGGCGCCCCCGTGAACTGGCCGGCGCTGCGCCGGATCCTCGTCGTGCGGCCGGACAACCTGGGCGACGTGCTGCTCACCGGGCCGGCCCTCGCCGCGCTGCGGACCGCGGCCCCGCGCGCCCGGATCGAGCTGCTCGCCTCGCCCGGCGGTGCCGCCGCGGCGTCGCTCCTGCCCGAGATCGACGACACGGTGGTCGCGCGGGTGTCGTGGCAGCAGATCGACGGTCCGACGGCCGGTGACCGCGACCCGGACGCCGACCTGGTCGCCGAGCTCGCGGGCCGTCGCCACGACGCCGCCGTGCTGCTCACCTCGTTCTCCCAGTCGCCCTGGCCCGCCGCGGAGGTCTGCCGGCGGGCCGGGATCCCGATCCGCGCCGGCTTGTCGAAGGAGTTCGGCGGGACCGCGCTCACACACTGGGTGCCCGCCCCCGACGACGGCCTGCACCAGGTCGACCGGGCCCTCCACCTGCTCGGACGGCTCGGCATTCCCGCGGCCGCCCGCACCCTGCACGCCGCGGTCCCCACAGCTGGCCGCCGCCACGCCCGGGCCGCGCTCGCCGGGCTCGGGCTGCCGACGGGCCCGTACGCCGTGCTGCTGCCCGGTGCCTCCTGCCCGTCGCGGCGCTACCTCGGGTTCCGCGAGGTCGCGGCCGGGCTGGGGCGCCGGCTCCCGGTCGTCGTCTCCGGGCCGGCGGCGGAGGAGGAGCTGGTGCGGTCGGTCGCCGACGGGCTGCCCGGGGTCCATCCGTTGGCCGGGGCGCTCGACGTGCCGGGCCTGGCCGGGCTGCTCGCCGGG
This sequence comes from Pseudonocardia kujensis, assembly GCF_021283305.1. Classification (GTDB taxonomy): domain Bacteria; phylum Actinomycetota; class Actinomycetes; order Mycobacteriales; family Pseudonocardiaceae; genus Pseudonocardia; species Pseudonocardia kujensis. Next base: position 14,700 of record NZ_JAJSOK010000082.1, on the reverse strand, counting down.
GCGGCCGTGGCCGTGACCAACAACAGCGGCGGCATGCACCTGGCCGACGCCGTGGGCACCCCGGTGACCGTGCTGTTCGCCGGCACCGAGGACGTCGACCAGTACCGGCCGCGGTCGGTGCCCGCGGCCGTCCTGGGCCGCCCGGTCTCGTGCAGCCCGTGCCGGCAGTTCCGCTGCCCCTTCGCCCTGGAGTGCCTCGACGTGCCGCCCGCCGAGGTCGTGGCGGCCGCCCTCGACCTGGCCGGCGCAGAAGTTCCCGGTGTGGGGACGGGCGCGGTGGGAATCCCGGTCGCATGAGCACTCCCCGAGAGAACGAGCCCGAGGTGCGCGACGTCATGGTTCCCGCGGAGCAGGCGCACCCGGATCACCGCGAGCACGCCAAGACGCCGCACCCCGTCGACGACGACGAGCTCGAGGCCCGCACCGAGCACGAGCGGCGCCAGGTCGACGCGGACCGCTGAGCGGAGCTCGCGGAGCGAGCATCGGCACCGAGCGGAGCTCGCGGAGCGAGCATCGGCACCGAGCGGAGCCTGCGGAGCGAGCATCGGCACCGAGCGGAGCCTGCGGAGCGAGCATCGGCACCGAGCGGAGCTCGCGGCGCCAGCGTCGGCACCGAGCGGAGCCTGCCGGAAGGGGCGCGATCCGAACCGGATCGCGCCCCTTCCGCGTCACACGGTCGGTACGGTCGGCACGGTCGGGACGGGCGCCCCGGCGACCCCCTCCCACGCCGGGGCGCCGGCCGGGAGCGTGACGCCCGCCCAGAAGCGGCGCAACGAGTCCTGGTCCATGTCCAGGGTGCGCAGCGAGGTCCACCGGCCGTCCGGATCGACAGCGATGAGGTAGATCGCCCGGTTGTCGAAGACCTGCCCCTGCGCGGCGCCGGTCTCGCGCACGACGGCGAGGACGTGGTCGTCCCACCCGAGGGCGTCGAGGATCTCCTGGCCGAACGGGCGCTCGTCGAACAGTGCGCAGAAGTCGGCGAAGAACGCGTAGAAGGTGTCCCGGCCGCGCTGCTCGCGCCAGGGCCCGGCGCCGATGTCGTTGACGTTGAGGAAGTCCTCGTGCGTGGCCGCGTAGGCGGGCCCGGGATCGCCGGCGGCGAGCGCCGCGAAGATCTCCCGCAGGCGGAGGACGTTCGGGTGGGTGCGGCGGTCGACCGCGTCGCCGGCGTCGGGGCCGTCGTGCCCGTCGGTGCTGGTGTCCATGGCGGGGGACGGTAGGGAGGCGGGAGCGCCGGAACATCTGCCGCGCGGCAGAGGTGTTCACTGCTCGGCGGCGACCGCCCGGGCGGCGAGCGCGGCGCGGTTTCCCACCCCGAGCTTGGCGAAGACGCTGCGCAGATGGGTGCGCACCGTCCCCGGGGAGATGAGCAGGCGCGTGCCGATCTGCCCGTTCGACAGGCCGGCGGCCACCAGCGCGGCGACCTCGCGTTCGGTCGGGGTCAGGCTTGCCCAGCCGCTGCGGGGCCGGCCGCGTCGTCCCCTGGCCCGCAGGGCGTAGGCCACCGCGGCGTCGGCCCCGAGACGGCCGCCCTCGGCACGGGCGCCCGCGAGCGCCGGGTCGTCGTCCCAGCCGGCGGGTGGCGCCAGGAGCCGGGCGAGTGGGGTGGGCGTCGCGCCGAGGTCGGCACGGAGGCGGGCCGCGGCGGCGTGCAGGCGGGCGGCGGCCGGGACGCGTCCGGCGTCGCGGGCCAGCGCCGCGACCAGGTCGAGCCCCTCGGCGACGCGAGGGCGCAGGCCGAGCTCGTGCAGCAGCGCCAGTGCCTCGTGGGCCGCCGACGCCGCCTCGCCGCCGGAGGCACGGATCGCTGCCGCGTCGACGAGGTCGGCCTGCGCGAGGAACGCCCGGTGGTCGACCACGCCGGCCCATCCGCGTGCGGTCGCGACGGCGGCCCGGGCACCGTCGGGGTCGTCCGCGGCCAGGTGCGCCACGGCGAGCAGCAGCGCGGCCTCCGCGGCGCCGTGCGGCAGCTGGCCGGAGGCGTCGAGGGCCGCCCGGGCGGACCCGGCGGCGGTGCCGGTGCCGGCCGCGACCACGGCGGTGGCCAGCAGGGCCGAGTCCCGGCTGCCCAGGCCGGGATGGGTGTCGAGGAACTGCAGCCCCTCGACCAGTACGCGCCCGGCTTCGTCGTCCCGCCCGGTCGCGACGAGGCTCCGCAGCAGGGGCAGCAGTGCACTCATCGCGCTGACGGGTTCGCCGGCGGCGACAGCCAGCCGCAGGCCGAGGTGTCCCTGCTCCACGGCCTCGGCGAAACGCCCGTGCGCCTCGGCGGCCTCGGCCCGGATCGCGGCGTCCCAGGCCCGCAGCTGCCCGTGGTTCAGGCGGCGCAGCACGGGGAGGACGGAGTCCGCGCACGCCACCGCGGGCGCCGGTCGTCCCCGGAACAGGTGGGTGTACGCCTCGCACTGGGCGGCTTCCACCTGACCCCAGTCGTCGCCCACCGCCGCCGCTTCCGTGGTCGCCTCCCGCAGGACGGCCTCGGCCCCCGCCGGGTCCACGAACGCCTGCACCATGCCGGAGAGGATCAGTGCGCGGGCCCGCACCCGGCCGTCGTCGGACGCGGCCGCCTCCGCCGCGACGGGCAGCGCGGCCTCCATGTCCCCGGCGTAGAAGGCCAGGAAGGCGTAGGCCCAGCTCAGCCCGGCCGGAACCGGGTCCGACGCCGCCGCGAGCCGGCGCACCAGGCCGAGCACGTCCCGGCAGCGCCCCCGGAGCGACCAGCCGAACGCGAGGTCCTCCGCGACCTCCGCGGCCACCCGCAGCAGGTCGCCCCCGGCCTCGAGCGCCGCCGTGAGCGCCGAGCGCACCGCCGCGTCGGCGGCCTCGACCCGGCGCAGCGCCCCGAGCTCACCGTGTTCGAGCGCCTCGCGGGTCGCCCGGGCGAAGGCGCCCGCCCACCGCACCAGCCGCTCGCGCGCGGCGGCCGTCTCCCGGGCGGAGCGGGCCGCGGCGGCGTACTCGCGGACGGTGTCGAGCAGGACGTAGCGACCGTCCGCGGGCTCGAACCGGACGAGCGAATGGTCGACCAGCGTCTCCAGCGCGGCCCGGTCGCCGGTGACGGCGACGGCGACGGCGAGCGGGAAGCGGCCGTCGAGCACCGACAGCGCGCGCAGGGCGCGGCCTGCCGGTTCACCCACGAGGCCCACGCTCCAGGCGAGGGACGCCGCGAGCGAGCCGTGCCGCGGGGTGCGGCCCGTCCCGCCGACGAGGAACCGCATCCGGTCGGTCATCCCGTCGCCGATCCCGGACAACGGCAACGTGCGGGCGTGCGCGGCCGCGAGCTCGATGGCCAGGGGCAGGCCGTCCGCCGAGCGGCAGATGCGGGCGGCGATGCCGCGGTCGGCGGGATCCTCCGGGAGCTCCGGCTGCACGCGGCGGGCCCTGTGCAGGAACAGATCGGCGCCCGCGCCCTCGGGCTCGAGGCCGGCGAGGGGCAGCACCGCCTCCTCCGGGAGGCCGAGGCTGACCCGGCTGGTGGCGACCACACGCACCGTCGCGCAGCGTCCGAGCAGGTCGGCGACCACGTCGGCGACCTGCGTGCGCACGTGCTCGCAGGTGTCGAGCACCACCACGCCCGGGGCGTCGGCAAGCCGCTCGGCGAGCAGCGACGATGGTTCCCGCCCCGGTTCCTCGCGGATCCCGCAGGCCGCGAGGAGCGCCGCCGCGAGATCGCTGTCGGGGCCGAGGCCGGAGAGCTCCACGAAGCCCTGCACCGGCCAGGCACGGGCGGTCTCCACGACGAGCCGGGTCTTCCCGCACCCGCCCGGGCCCGTCACCGTCACCAGGCGCTCGCGGGCGAGCAGGGTGTCGAGCGCGGCGGACTCCCGGGCCCGCCCGAGGAACGGCCACGCGACGGCCGGAGCTCCGCCCCTCGGGTCGTCCACGGCCCACCCCCCCGTCGGGCGCCTGCGCCTGGGAAGGTACGCCGCCCGGCGGGACGAGTGGGGAGCAGGCACGTCTGATCCGAGGCGGTCCGATGCCGGCGGAACGCGTGGAAAGTGCAGGTCCGCAGGCCGTTGTGCGGGTGTGAGGCGGCGCCCGGCCCGTCCGGCGGCTGTGCCGGTGATCGTGGTCGGCGGCGGGAGCACGCCCGAGCGGGACGATCACGATTGCGTCGGCGGGACGTGCTTCTTCATGATCGTCGGACGTGACCCACTGCGGCCATGGGTGGCCGGGAGGTGTCCGCGTGGGGCCGCCGTGCTGCCACTGCTTCACGTGGTGGATTTCGCACCGGGTGGGTGGGCGGTCGCAGCCGGGGAAGGCGCAGCCGCCGTCGCGCACGGTCACGGCGCGGCGCAGCCCGTCGGGGACCGTGCGGGAGATCCGGCCGATGTCGAGGGGGACCCCGGTGCCGTCGAGCACGACCGGGATGACGGCGGCGTCGCAGGCCAACTGGCGCAGGGTTCGGGCGGTGAGTTGGCCGCCGAACTCCAACGACGCGGGCGTGGCGCGCCGTTCCAGGTCCTCGAGCCGGATGGTGACGGTGAGCTGGGGGCGGCGGCCACCGGTCTCGGGCAGCCGGCCGCGGGAGAGGACCTGGGTGCAGACTTCGGCGAGGGCTTCGGCCTGCCGCTCGGCGGCGCGGCGTTGGTCGTCGGCGTCTCGCGGCGCGGCCCCGGCATCCACCGCCGCGGCGATCGCGTCGAACGCGGTGGTCGGGAGCCGGGCGGGGAGCGGGGTGCCGTCGAGCCCGATCTGTGCGCACACGGATTCGGCGGCGACCACGCGGCGGCGGGCTTCGAACCGTTCCCAGCCCAGCAGGTCGGCCAGAGCGCCGGTGGGGGAGCGGTAGCCGCGCTCGGCGAACACGCCGCGGCGCTGCAGGTCCGCGGTGGCCTCGACCATGGCCCGGTCCAGGGCGCGGCGGGCCTGTTCGCCCACCCGCGGCGCGTCGATCACCTCGTCGGGCGCGGCGGTGGGTCCGGCGGCGTGGGTCAGCTGCGCGATCGCCTGCTGGAGGCGTTCGCGGGCGGTGCCGACCGGCCCTGCGTCCATACCCACACCATAGTCGAACACAAGTTCGAAGTCAGGGCCGTCGTCGCAGGTCAGAGGCCTTCAGGCGCTTCACCGACGAAGGTCTCCACGGAGCCTCGAAACCCGCAGCCACTCGTCGCAATCCACCCGCCGCTCGCCACGACGGCGCGCGCCTGAAACCGAGTCCACCCCGACGCCGGTGCGGCTCCACCGTCGCCCGCGGTTCCGGCGGTGCGGGTGACGTCACGTCCGTCGCCTGCGCAACACCACCAGCAGCGCTGTGAACAGGGCCGCGCCGAAGCCTGCGGCGACGAGCCGCGTACGGTCGCGCCCCCCCAGCGCGGAGTCGAGGTTGCCGACCGCCTGTTTCGCCGCCCCCGCGGTCCGGTCCAGCACCTCGCCGCCGAGCTGCTGGGCCTGCCCCACGCCGGCCTTGACCTGCTCGGTCGCCTGCCCCACGCCCACCTTCACCTGCTCGGTCGCCTGCGCCACGCCCGTCCGGACCTGCTCGGTCGCCTGGTCGCGGGCGGCCCGGGCGCGGGAGCCGACGTCGACCCGGTCGGCCAGCGCCGCGGCCGTGCGCCCCAGCTCCGCGCGCTCGGCGGCGATCCGCTCCCGCAGCTCCTCCGGGGTCGGCTCGGTCACCGGTGCACCTCGCGCCTGATCGTCTCGACGTCCGCCTTCGTGCTGTCGATCGCCTGCTCCGGCACCGGCGGGGAGGCCTGGCTGATCTCCTTCTTCGCCACGAGGGCGAGCACGCCGCCCAGCGCCACCAGCACCGCACCGACGATCAGCGCCGACGCCCACACGGGCAGCACCAGGGCCAGCGCGGCGATCGCGGCGGCGACGAACGCCAGGCCGCCGGCGAGCGCGAGCATCGTGCCGGCGCCGGCCAGCCCGGCCCCGATGCCGACCGCCTTGCCCTTGCGCGTCACCTCCGCCTTGGCCAGCTGGACCTCGTCGGTGACGAGGGTGCGGACCTGGTCCGACAGCTGCCGCAGGAGGTCGGCGGTGGACAGCTCGGCAGGGTCCCGACGCGCGGTCCCGTCGCGATGGTCTGGGTGGAGTGAGCTGGTCATGGCTCTCGGCTACCCCCGGCCCCGTGCAGTACACACCGGGTGTCACCCGGTCGGTCGCACCCGCAGCCGCACGGCGAAGGGGTCCACGCCGGCCGGGAGCGGCGCCTGCGGGTCGATCACCGGAGCGGCGAGCTCCAGCTCCCGGCCGCGCAGCAGGTTCGCCAGGAACAACGACGTGGTGAACAGGACCAGTTCCCGGCCGGGGCAGCGGCCCGGACCGGCGCTGAACGGGACCAGGGCCGGGTCCTCCTGCGCGGCACCGTCGAGCCACTGCTGCGGGTCGAAGCGGTTCGCGTCGGCGCGCGTGCGGCCGTCGCGGTGCAGGTACCAGGTCGGGATGATCAGTGCGGTCCGTCGGTCGAGCTCACCGCCGTTCCACGGCACCACCTGCGTGGTCTCGCGGAGCAGCAACGGCGTCGTCGGCCACAGCCGCACCGACTCCAGGACGGCGGCGCGCAACCGCGGCAGGTCCTGGGGCAGGGCGAGGTCGCGGTCGCCGATCTCCTCCCGCGCCCGGGCCAGTTCCGCGGGGTGGGCGACGAGCGCGGCCAGGGCCCGCAGCGCGACCGCTCCCGCGGGGTCGTAGGCGAAGAGCCACTGCGGCACCTGGTCGACGGCGTCGACCTCCCGCTCCGCCGGGGTGCGCGCGATCATCTCGGCGAGGCTGCCCGGCTCGGCGCGCCGCAGGTGCTCGCGCACCCGCGCGCGGAACCGCGAGCGGCGGGCGCGTCGCCGCGGCAGCAGGAAGGACCAGTTGGCCGCGTCGCGCAGCCGGGTCAGCTCGTCGGTGAGGGCGTGGTCGTCGCGGGCGGCGTCGCCGAGCACCACCCGGCGCAACACCCGCCACCAGGCGCGGATGAAGGCGTCCCAGTCCAGCTCGCCGGTCCGGTCCACCTCCGCGCCGAGGACCGCGGCCTCCTGGGCGACCGCGCGGGCCATCACGGCGGCGTTGTGGTGCAACGGGTGCCCGCTGTCGAGCACGGCCTCGTTGAACCGCCGGCGTTCGGCGCGGACCGCGCCGTGCGAGACGAGCACGCCGTGCGGCTGGAACTGGCCGAGCGCCTTGCGTTTCTCCCACGTGTCCGGCGCGAAGGGCTCGGGGGTCCCGTCGAGGATCCGCCGGACGTCGTCGCCGTCGAGCACCAGCGCGGCCCTGCGCCCGGGCAGCCGCAGTCGGACCGGGCCGCGCCCGTAGCGGGTGGAGAGGTCCTGGAGGATCCGCACGCCGCGGCCGTCGAGATCGGCCTTGCCGGCGAGGGCGACGACGCGGCGGCGCCGGGCGATCACCCCCTGCGCGATGATCGGCAGGATCGCCCCCGCGGCACGCAGGGTGTCGCGGCCGGAGGCGAGCGGCAGGCCGGGCTCGCCCGTGCGGTCGGGCGGGTCGTCGAGCGGGGTCTGCTGCGTGGTCATGGCAGGCCGGTACCCGGTACCGGCCGGATCTCACGCCTCCCGGCGCGCCGCGGCGCCGGGACCCGGTCCGGATCCCGGCGCCGCGACGGTGGGCCGAGGGTCAGTCGCGACCCCGCTCGGCGGTCTCGTCGTCCGTGGAGGCGGGCATGTGGCCCTGGGCGGCCGGCACGTCCACCTGCGGTCCGCCGGGCACCTCGGCCATGGGCTCGACGCCCTGTGCCTGGTCGTCGGGCCCCGACCCGGGCGGCGCGGCCGGCGACCGCTCCTCGGTCTTCGTGTCGTGCAGGGCGCGCACCCGTTCGGGGCGCGGGTCGTCGTCACGGGTCATGCGGGGGAGCTACCCGGCCGGCCTCGGGTCCACTCGCGCGCCGGTGTGACCGTCGCGTGACGATGTCGTGCCCGATTCGGCGTTCCGGCCCCCGGCCGGTCACCATGCGGGCATGGCAGCAGCGTCGGGACCGGACACGGCCACCGCGGAGACCGCGCCCCTGCACGGCCTCACCGTGGGGGTGACGGCCGCGCGCAAGGCCGAGGAGCTCGCCAGGCTCCTCGAGCGGCGCGGCGCCCGCGTGCTGCACGGCGCGGCGGTGCGGATCGTCGCGGTCGAGGACGACGACCGGGTCGTCGACCGCACCCGCGGCCTGCTCGCGGCGCCGCCGGACGTCACGGTGGCGACGACCGGCGTCGGGTTCCGCGGCTGGCTGGACGGGGCCGAGCGCTGGGGCCTGCGGGAGGAGCTCGTCGCGACGCTGGGGCGCGGGGAGATCCTGGCGCGCGGGCCGAAGGCGCGCGGGGCGATCCGCGGCGCGGGCCTGACCGACGCCTGGTCGCCGGCCACCGAGTCGTCGGCCGAGGTGCTGGAGCACCTGCTGGACCGGGGCGTCGCCGGCCTGCGCATCGCGGTGCAGCTGCACGGGGACCCGCTGACCGAGCTCGTCGACGCCCTGACCGCCGCCGGCGCCGAGGTCGTCACGGTGCCGGTGTACCGGTGGGAGCTGCCCGCCGACCTCGGCCCGGTGGACCACCTCACCGACCGGCTGCTGGCCGGCGGGCTCGACGCCGTGACCTTCACCAGTGCGCCGGCGGTGGGCGGCCTGCTCCGCCGCGCCGCCGAGCGCGACCTGCGGGAACGGGTGGTCGAGGCGCTGCGGCGGACCCTCGTGGCCTGCGTCGGGCCGGTCACCGCCGCGCCGCTGGAGGCCCACGGCGTCCCGAACGTCCAGCCCGACCGGGCCCGGCTCGGACCGATGGTCCGGGCCCTCGAGGCCGCGGCGGCCGCCCGGCGCTGACCGGCGCTGACCGGCGCTGACCGGCGCTGACCGGCGGTGACCGGCGCTGACCGGCACGGACCGGCACGGACCGGCACGGACCGAAGCCGACCCGACCGGAGGCCGGCGCGCAGACCGGGCCCGACCCGGTCGGACCGGTGCGGAGCGCGGAGGACGGGGAGTCCCGGTATGAGCAGCCTCCTCGAATGTGACGCCGATGTCGCGTGCGGGGGACCCGCACAGCCGAACGGCGGTTCAAGGAGCCGGTCGAGGACGGAGATCATCGACTCGGCGGGTGCGGTGCACGGCTCCCGACGCGGGGGAGGGCGCGGCGGAGCACGGCGACCAGGACCCCGCCGGCCAGCCCGGCACAGCCCAGCGCCAGCATCTCGTACGAGGTCGCGGCCACGGTGACGCCCGCGACCGAGCCGCCCAGCGCGCCGCTCAGGTTCACCACGATGTCCGCGCGACCCTGCAGCCGTGGCCGCTCGGCCGGCGGGACCGCGTCGACCAGCAGGGCCGACCCGGCGACCAGCGCCGCGGACCAGCCGAGCCCGAGCAGGACCAGCCCGGCGGTCAGACGGAGGTGGTCGTGCGGGTCGGCGGTGCCCGCCACGAGGCCGGCGGCGACCAGCAGGCCCGCGCCCGCGGCGAGGACCGGGAGCCGACCGAGCCGGTCGGAGGCCCAGCCGAACAGCGGGCTGAGGGCGTACATCCCGGCGGCGTGCGCGCCGATCGCCAGGCCCACCGTCCCCAGCCCGGCGCCGCCGTGCGTCATGTGCACCGGTGCCATCGACATCACGGCGATCATCACCAGCTGGGCGACGACGACCACGCCGAGGGCCAGGGCGAGGGGCGCGATCGGCGTCCCCGTCCCCGGCTCCCCGGGCCCGGGATCCGCGGCACTGTGGTGCGTGCGGGCGAGCCGCAGCGGATCCGGGCGCAGGCCGGCCGCGACGATGGCCGCGGCCGCCCCGAACAGCACGGTGCAGAGCAGGTAGGGCCCGGCGCCGGGGACCAGGCCGGCCGCGCCGGCCCCCCGCTGCGCCGGGGCGGCGAGGAGCGGCCCGCAGACCGCGCCGACGGTCGTCGCCGCGAGGACCACGGCGAGCGCGCGGGCCCGCCGGCCCGGGGCGGCGAGGTCGGTGCCGGCGAACCGCGCGGCCAGGCCGGCGGCCGTCCCGGTGCCGAACGGCACGCACGACAGCAGCAGGAGCGGCCAGCTGCCGAGGACCATCGCGAGCGTCCCGCCCGCGGCGCCGGCGGTGGCCGCCGCCCATCCGCCCAGGAGGGCGGTGCGCCGCCCGAAGCGCGTCGCCGCCCGGGCCAGCGGCACCGCGGCCAGGGCCGCGCCCAGCACGGTGCAGGTCAGGGCGAGCCCGCCGATCAGGTCGGAGCCCGAGAGCCGGGCCGCCGACAGCGCCGCGATCGCGACGCCGGTGGTCACCCCGGCCCCACCGACGACCTGTGCCGCGACCAGCACGGCCAGGGTGCGCCGCTGGATCCGGGCGAGCCCCGCGTCGGGCGGTGTCGCCGGAACGGCCCTCGTCGTGGTCGTCGTCATGGTCGCGCCCCTCCGCGGCCTCCCCGGTGGTGGCCTCGGGACGAGGATCGGGCGCCGGCGGGCCCCGGCTCATCGGTGCTCACCACCCATTGCCGGGCCGGCGCCACCCAGACCGGAGAGATGGGCAGGTGCGGGCACCACCTAGGTAAGCCCTCACCCATGCCCGCAGACCCCTCCGCCCCCGAGACTCGGTCCCGGCGGCGAGACGGGGGAGGGCACGGTGCGAGGACCGCAGGAGCTGCTCGAGCGCGACACGGCCCTGGTGACGCTGCGGGCGGCGCTGGCCGACGCGGAACGCGGCGAGGGCCGGGTCGTCCTGGTCAGCGGGGAGGCGGGCATCGGCAAGACGACCCTGGTGCGCGCGTTCACGGCCCAGGTGGCCGCCGACGGGGCGGTGCGCGTCCTGCGCGGCTCCTGCGACCACCTCCTGACCGCCCGCGAGCACGGCCCGTTCCACGACGTCGCCCGGCAGGCCCGGACCGAGCTGGCCGCAGCCCTCGCCGCGGGCTCGGCCGACGCCGTCCGCGACCGCCTGCTGGCCGAGCTGTCGATCCCCACGACCCTGCTCGTGATCGAGGACGTGCACTGGGCCGACGAGGCGACCGTCGACGCGCTGGCCTTCCTGGCCCGCCGCCTCGAGGCCACGCCCGCGCTCGTCGTCCTCACCTGCCGCGACGACGAGGTCCTCCCCGGCTCGCCGCTGCGCCGGCTGCTCGCCCTGGTCCGCCCGCCGTCGGGGGTCCGCGTCGAGGTGGCCCCGCTCTCGGCCCGGGCGGTGGGCGCGCTGGCGGGGGAGTCCGGCCTCGGCCTGCGGCTGCACGCCCTCACCAAGGGCAACCCCTTCTTCGTCACCGAGCTGCTCGCGGCGGAGGACGAGGGCGTGCCCGCCTCGGTCCGCGACGTCGTCCTCGAGCGCGTGGCGACCCTTCCGGAGCGCACCCGCGCGCTGCTCGACCTGCTCGCGGTGGTCCCGGGACGGGTCGACCGGACCCTGCTCGACGCCGTGCATCCCGGCTGGGCGGCCGACGCCGAGCCGGCCGAGCGCCGCGGGATCGTGGAGCTGACGGACTCCGGGCCGGACTTCCGCCACGACCTGTCCCGCATGGCCGTCGCCGAGGTGCTCCCCGGGGCCCGCCGGCTCGCGCTGGGCTCCGCCGTACTCACCGCGCTGCGCCGCCAGGAGCCGCTCGACGAGGCGCGGGTCCTGCACCACGCCGTGCTCTGCGGCGACGCGGAGGCCGTCGCCGCGCACGGGCCCGGAGCGGCACGGCGCGCGGCCCGGGCCGGCGCCCACGAGCAGGCCCTGTCCCGCTACGCACAGCTTCGCCCGTACGCCGGCATCCTCGACCCGGACGAGCGGGCGGCGGTCACCGAGGAGCACGCGTGGGAGCTCTACAACGCCCTGCGGTTCGACGAGGCCGTGGCGCTGTCCGGCGAGGCGGTCGCGCTGCGCCGGGAGCGCGGCGACACCGCGCTCCTGGCCCGCGCCCTCGTCGGTCTCGCCTGGCACCGCTACCTCGCGGCCGACGTGGCCGCGGCCACCGCCACGATCGAGGAAGCCGTGCGGGCGGCCGCGACGGCCGGCGACCCGGAGGTCACCGAGCTCGCCCGCTCCTACCGCGCCTTCCTGCTCGTTCTGGCCGACCGGGAGGCGGAGGGGCTCGCGGAGCTCGACGCGATGGGCGCGTCCGGCGCCCTCGCCTCCGCCCGGACGATCTACCGGGGCCTCGCGACGGCCTTCCTCGGCGACCCGGCGGGGACGGGGATCCTCGAGCGGGGCGTGGCCGACGCCGCCGAGCAGGGGGAGCGCGAGTTCGTGGCGCTGGGCTACACCGCCCTGGTCAAGGCCGCCCGGCGGCTCGGCCGCGACGACGACGTCCGCGGCTACGCCGAGCTGGGCGCCGCCCGGACGTCGGGCATCGAGCTGCGCGCCCACGGCTACACCCTGCAGGCGCATCTCTGCCAGCTGCGCGCCCAGCAGGGCCGCTGGGACGAGGCCGAGGAGGGCTTCCGCGAGCTGCTGGAGGCCGCGCCGCAGGCGGGGGTGCTGCACCGGGAGACGCTGCCGCACCTCGGCCGGCTGCTGGTGCGCCGCGGCGATCCCGAGGGGGACGCGCTGCTGGAGCGCGCCCGGGCGCTGGCCGAGCGCACGGACATCCTGCCGGTGCTGGTGCCGACCGGGCTGGCGCTGCTGGAGCGGGCGTGGCTCGCGGGCGATCCCGCGGCCGGACGCGACCGCGTCGCCCGGCTGCTGGACCGGCTCGACCGGCCGGGCGTCGAGCGCCAGCGCGGCGAGCTGCTGCGCTACGCCCGGCGGTGCGGGATGGCGGTCGAGACCTTCCCCGGTTGCCGGCCCGAGCACCTGCTCGGGCTCCGGGGCGACTGGCGCGGCGCCGCGGAGGCCTGGGGACGCCTCGGCGACCCGTACGAGCGCGCCCTGGAGCTCGCGGAGTCCGGGGAACCGGGCCCGACGCTCGAGGCCCTCGCCGTGCTCGACGAGCTCGGTGCCGGGCCGGCCGCCCGGCTCGTCCGGGCCCGGCTGCGCGACCTCGGCGTCGACCGGGTGCCGCGCGGCCCGCGCCCCGAGACCCGGGCGCATCCCGCCGGGCTGACCGCCCGCCAGGGCGAGGTGCTGGACCTGCTGGGCCAGGGCCTGACGAACGCCGAGATCGCCGATCGGCTCGTCGTGTCCGTCCGGACGGTCGACCACCACGTCTCCGCGGTGCTGCAGAAGCTCGGCGTGTCGAGCCGGCGGGCCGCCGCGCGGCTGGCCCGGCAGGCCGCCGACCTCACCGGCCCCGCCGAACCGGCCCTCGCCGGCCGCTGACCACCCGTCCCCGGAGGGAGATCCCGTGTCCCGCACGTCGTTCGGCCTGTTCCTCGCGCCCTACCACTGCCCCGCCGGGCAGCACCCGACCGCCGCCTACGCCGCCGACCTCGACGTCCTGGAGCTGGTCGACCGGCTCGGTTTCGCGGAGGCGTGGATCGGCGAGCACCACTCCTGCGGCAGCGAGCTGATCCCCGACCCGTTCCTGTTCATCGCGCACGCCCTGCACCGGACCCGGCACCTGCGGCTCGGCACCGGCGTCGTCTCGCTGCCGTACCACAACCCGCTCTGGACGGCGGACCGCGCGCTGTTCCTCGACCACCTGTCCCGCGGCCGGTTCCTCCTCGGGGTCGGACCGGGCGCCCTGCCGACCGATGCGAGCATGATCGGGATCGCGCCGGAGGAGCAGCGCGAGGCCTTCGGGGAGGACGCCGCCGTGCTCGTCCGGTTGCTGCGCGGCGAGACCGTCAGCCACCGCACGCGCCGCTACACCCTCGTCGACGCCCGGAGCCAGCTCGGCCCCTACGGCGACGGGCCCGAGGTCGCGGCCGCCGCGGTCGCCTCACCCACCGGGGCGCGGGTGGCGGGCCGGCACGGGCTCGGGCTGCTCTCCCTGGGCGCGACGAGCCGGGTCGGCTTCGACGCGCTGGCCCTGCACTGGGACGTCATGGAGGAGCAGGGCGCGCGGTACGGCCGGCCGGCGCGGCGCGACCGGTGGCGCCTGGTGGGGCCGATGCACCTGGCCGAGACCCGCGAGCAGGCCGTCGAGGACGTCCGGTTCGGGCTCGACGACTGGGCCGACTACACGCAGCACGTGCTGGCCGCGCCGCACTTCCGGGCGGCCGGCGCGACCTTCGACGAGCGGCTCGCGTGGGTCACCGGGACCGGGCTCGGGGTGGTCGGCACCCCGGACGACGCCATCGCCCAGATCGAGCGGCTGCAGCAGCAGTCCGGCGGGTTCGGCACCTACCTGCTCATGCATCACGAGTGGGCGCGGCCGGCGGCGACGATGCGCAGCTACGAGCTGTTCGCGCGGTACGTCGCGCCGCACTTCCAGGAGTCCGGGGCCCGGCTCGTCGAGGCCGCGCGGCTGGCCCGGTCCCGGCACGCGGAGCTCGACCGCCGGCACGCCGACGCGATCGCCGCCGCGACGGCCCGGCATGCGGCTGGTCGGCACGGGGCGGATCAGGACGCGTCGACGTCCTCCTCGCGGGCGGCAGCCACGTAGGCGGCCGCCTCGCGGCGGCTCGCGACCCCGAGCTTGGCGAGGACGGCCGAGACGTGGTGGTCGACGGTCCGGATCGAGAGCACGAGCTGCGTGGCGATCTCGGTGTTGGTGCGGCCCGCGGCGACCAGCTCGAGGATCTCGGCCTGGCGCGGGGTCAGCCCGGCCGGGTGCGCCCGGGTCGCCGCCTGCGCGCCCCGCGGCACCTGCCGCACCCCGAGCCCGCGCAGCACACCGCGCACCCGCGCCGCCGCCGGGCGGGCACCGAGGCCGTCGAGGATCTCCAGGGCCGCGGCCGCCCGCGCGGCGTCGCCCGTCGCCGCCCGCTCCCGCGCCCGCGCGGAGGGCGC
>NZ_JAJSOK010000081.1 GCF_021283305.1 Pseudonocardia kujensis | reverse complement strand
AGCCCGACGGCACGTTCGTCACCGCCCGCGCGCTGCCCCGGCTCGTGCTGGTCCACCCCGAGCCCGACGGGGAGGGGCTCGTCCTGCGGGGCCCGGGCGTCGCGCCCCTGTCCGTGCCGGTGCCCGCGGGCGGCCCGCTCGCCGACGTCGTCGTGTGGCGGGACCGGGTCAAGGCCACCTGTGCCGGCGACGAGGCGGCCGCGTGGCTCACCGGGGTCCTCGGCCGGCCGCTGCAGCTCGTGCACCTCGACGACCCCACCCGCCGGCCCGTCGATCCCGACTTCGGCGCCGCCGGCGACACCGTCTCCTTCGCCGACGGCTTCCCGCTGCTGCTCACCACGGACGCCTCGCTCGCGGCCCTGAACGAGCTCGTCGCCGCGGGGCCCGACCCGGGCGAGGGCCCGGTGCCGATGGTCCGGTTCCGGCCCAACGTCGTCGTCGCGGGGTCGGAGCCCTGGGCCGAGGACGGCTGGACCGCGCTCCGGATCGGCGAGGCCCTGTTCCGGGTGGTCAAGCCCTGCGGCCGCTGCGTGTTCACGACGATCGACCCGGACACCGCCGAGAAGGGCCGCGAACCGCTCGCCACCCTGGCCCGGCACCGGCGGACCGGCGGGAAGCTCGTGTTCGGGACGAACCTCGTGCCGGACACTCCCGGTGCGACGATCCGCACGAACGACGAGGTCGAGGTCCTCGGCTGATTCCGGGCGCGGGGTGAACCGCCGCGGCCCGGGGGCCGTGTCCTCTGGTGCCGGTGCCCGCTCGGGGTGCCGCGCGCCGTGCCGAGGAGTACCACCGATGACCGTGACCAGCCCACCCGAGACCGCGCCGCCGCCCGCGTCCGACGACCGCCCGCGTCGGATCCGGCGGATCGGCTCGGTGCTGCTCACAGCGCTCGCCGCGGTGTTCGTGCTGGTCGCGCTCACGACGCCGGCGGAGGTCGTGCAGCTCGAGCCGCTCGCCTTCCTGCGACTCCCGGTCGAAGGTCTCGCCGGGGCGGCGCTGCTGCTCGTGCTGCGCGGCCGGACCCGCCGGGTCGTCGCACTGGTCCTCGGGGCGCTGCTCGGCGTCCTGCTCCTGCTGCGGATCACCGACCTGGGCTTCCGCGCGGTGCTGGTCCGGCCCTTCGACCCCGTGCTCGACGGCGTGCTGCTCGGCAACGCCGTCGACTTCCTGGACGAGTCGTGCGGCCGGGCCGGCGGGATCGCGGCGCTGGTCGCGGCGGGGCTGCTCGTCGTCGCGGTGCCGGTGCTGATGGCGCTCGCGGTGCGCCGACTGGCGAGGCTCCTCGGCGAGCGCCGCCGGGTGAGTGCCGGGGTGCTCGCGTCCCTCACCGCGGCGTGGGTGGTGTGCGCGGTGCTCGCGGCGCAGCTCGCGCCCCCGGTCCCGTTCGCCTCCCGCAGCGTCGCGTCGCTGGCCTGGGCCACCGCGAAGCAGGTCCCGGTCAGCCTCGCCGACGAGCGGGAGTTCGCCCGGCAGTCCGCCGCCGACGCCTTCGGCGACACCCCGTCCGACCAGCTGCTCACCGCGCTGAAGGGCAAGGACGTCGTGGTCGCCTACGTGGAGAGCTACGGCCGCAGCGCGGTCGAGGACCCGCAGTACGCGGCGGGCGTCGGCGCCACCCTCGCACAGGGTGACCAGGACCTCGCGGCCGCCGGGTTCGGCTCCCGCAGCGGCTGGCTGACCTCGCCGATCGCCGGCGGCGGCAGCTGGCTCGCCCACGCGACCTTCCTGTCCGGGCTGTGGATCGACAACCAGCAGCGCTACCGCAGCCTCACCTCCAGCAACCGGCTGACGCTGACCAAGGCGTTCCAGCGGGCGGACTGGCGCACCGCCGACGTCATGCCCGGGACCACCGAGCCCTGGCCCGAGGGCGGCTTCTACGGCGTCGACCAGCACTACGACGTCCACGCCCTCGGCTACCACGGGCTGAACTACAGCTGGTCCCCGATGCCGGACCAGTTCGCGCTGTCGAGGTTCCAGCAGCTGGAGTACGGCGTGCCCGGCCGCGGACCGCTGATGAGCGAGGTCACGCTGACCTCCAGCCACGTGCCCTGGACCCCGGTGCCGACCATGCGGGACTGGAACTCCCTGGGCGACGGCAGCGTGTACGACGAGGAGGTGCGCGCGGCCGACCCGCCGGACACGGTGTGGAGCGACCCGGCCCGGGTGCGCGACAGCTACCGGCGGACGATCCAGTACTCGCTCGACTCGCTGGTGTCCTGGGTGAAGACCTACGGCAACGACGATCTCGTGCTGATCGTGCTCGGCGACCACCAGGCCGCGCCGATCATCACCGGCGGCAGCCCGAACCACGACGTCCCGATCTCGGTCGTCACCAAGGACAAGGCCGTGCTCGACAAGGTCGCCGGGTGGCAGTGGCAGCCGGGGCTGAGGCCCGCGCCGGACGCGCCGGTCTGGCGGATGGACGCCTTCCGCGACCGGTTCCTCGACACCTTCAGGTGAGGGCCAGCAGGTCGACGTGCCCGACCTCGGCCCGCAGCTCGCCCGCCGCGAGGGCCTCGAGCCGTCGTCGCAGGTAGGGTCCGGCCTCCGCGGCCAGCGCGGGCTCCTGCGCGCAGGCGGCGGCGATCCAGCCGCGCAGCCACTCCTCGGTGAGCTCCGGGTGCGCGGGTCCGAGCCGCCAGGGGCTCGGACGGGTCGTCACGGTGGCGCCGAGGGCACCGAACGCCTCGGCCGCCACCGTGCCGGCATCGGGTCCGAGCAGCCGGCGACCGGCGACGGGCCGGCGCTGGTGGGCGTCGAACGCGGCGGCGAGCCGGGCGTCGAGCGGCTCGGCCGGGGCCAGGCGGGCGCCGCCGGTGACGGACAGGGTGAACAGGGCCGCGGCGCCGGCCCCGACGCAGAGCCGGGCGAGCCGGCGCACCTCCTCCGCGGTGAGCAGGTCGAGCAGGGCCGAGCAGGTCACCAGCGTGGTGCCCGCGAGGTCGGTGAGCTCGGCCAGCTCGGCCTGCACCGGCTCGCCGGGGACGCTCCCCGCCGCGATCGCCAGCAGCCCTGGGTCGCGGTCGTGGAGGAACCAGCGCTGCGGGCGGGGCAACCGCGGGGCGAGCCAGCGCCCCATCGACCCGCTGCCGCACCCGAGGTCGCGGACCACCAGCGGCGGGGCCAGGGCGCGCAGGGGCTCGACGAGGTCGGCGGCCCGGGCCTCGGCGTCGGCCGGCTCCCGCAACGCCAGCCAGTCCGGTGCGCAGACCGGCGATCCCGGGGTACTCAGCCTCGCGTCCCACTCCATCCGCGCCTCCGTTGAACCGTCGCCGCCACCCGTCCGTGTAGGGAGTGTGTACCTGCAGAGCCCCCTGACGAGGTCCCCGGGCACGGCCCTGCCGCTCGACCGGCAGCAGGCCGCCGCGGCCGTCCTCCAGCTCGTGCTGCTCGCCGCGCTCACGACGGCGGCCGGTCTCGGCCCCGCCGGGTGGCTGGCCGGGGTCGCCTACGGCGCCGGGCTGCACACCCTGCTCGCCGGGGCGGCCCGCCGCGCGGGGACCGGTGCCCTGGGTCCCGCGGACCTGGTCACGCTCGGCCGGGCGGTGCTGATCGGCGGGGTGACGGCCCTCGTCGTCGACGGGCTCGTGGCGGGGCGGCCCGCACTGGTGCCGCTCGTGGGCCTGGCCTCGGTCGCGCTGGCGCTCGACTTCGTCGACGGGCGGGTGGCCCGGCGCACCGGCACCGCGAGCGCGCTGGGCGCGCGGTTCGACATGGAGACCGACGCCTACCTCCTGCTCGTGCTGAGCGTGCAGGTCGCCGCCGTGACCGGGCCGTGGGTGCTGGTCATCGGCGGACTGCGGTACGCGTTCGTCGCCGCCGGGTGGGTGCTGCCGTGGCTGACCGGAAACCTCCCGGCCCGCTTCTCCGCCAAGGCCGTGGCCGCGGCGCAGGGGATCGTGCTCGTCGTGGCCGCGGCGGGGATCCTGCCGGTGGCGGCCGCCGTCGTGCTCGTGGCCGTGGCCCTCGGCGCGCTGGCATGGTCCTTCGGCCGCGACACCCTGCTGCTCTACCGGAGCCGGCCGGCGAGCGCCTAGCTCCCCAGCGCCCGGACCCCGGCGGCGGCCAGGGGCTCGACCGCGCCGCCGACGGTCTCGAAGCCCTCGCCGAGGGTCTTGCCCGCGACGAACCGGGCGTGGATGCCCTCGGCGATCACGGCGGCCTTGAAGTAGCCGAGGGCCAGGTAGAAGGGCCAGTCGGCGACGTCGCGGCCGGAGGTCTTGGCGTAGCGGGCCGCCAGGTCGTCGGCCGCGGGGAGGCGGGTCGAGGTCGCCGCCGCGCCGCCCGCCAGCACCGGGTCGAAGGCCGGGTCGGAGTAGGCGATGTGCAGGCCGAGGTCCGAGAGCGGGTCGCCGAGCGTGGACATCTCCCAGTCCACGAGCGCGCGCACCTCGGTGACGTCCGCGGGCCCGAGGATCGCGTTGTCGATGCGGAAGTCGCCGTGCACGATCGACGCGCCGGACTCCTCCGGGGTGATCGCGGCGAGCCGCTCGTGCAGGGTCTCGACGTCGGGCAGCGGCCGGGTCCGCACCCGCGTCCACTGGTCGTACCAGCGCCGGACCTGCCGGCCGAGGTAGCCCTGCGGCTTCCCGAACTTCGCCAGCCCCACCGAGGCGGGGTCGACGGCGTGCAGCGCGGCCAGGGCGTCGACCAGCGCGAAGGCGCAGTCGTGCACCTCGGCGTCGGTGAGGGCGTCGAGCTCGTCCCGGGTCCGGATCACCCGCCCGTCCACGAACTCGACGACCGCGAACGGCGCCCCGATGACCGAGTCGTCCTCGCACTGCACGATCGGCCGCGCGACCGGCACGCCGTGCCCGTACAGCGCCGCGACCACGGTGTACTCGCGCTTCATGTCGTGCGCCGACGGCGTGAGCCCGCCCAGCGGGGGCCGGCGCAGCACCCAGGTCGAGGTGCCGTCGGTGAGCCGGTAGGTGAGGTTGGAGCGGCCGCCGTGCAGCAGCTCCGCGGTCAGCGGGCCGGTGCCCGGGACGTGCTCCTCGACGTACGCCTGGAGCTTCGGCAGGTCGAGTCCCTGCACGGCCACGGTGCCTCCTCGGTTCATCGGCTAACGGCTGCTAGCCATCGGACCATACGTCAGGGCGTAGTGTCACGGTCACGGCTATCACGCATTAGCCGGGAGGGGTGGGCATGGGTACCGGGACCGCGATCCGCGTGGCCGCGCTCGGGCTGTTCGCCGCCCGCGGCTACGAGGGCACCACGATGGCCGAGATCGGCGCGGCCGTGGGCATCCGCGGGCCGAGCCTGTACAAGCACGTCGCCTCGAAGCAGGACCTGCTCGTCGAGCTGATGACCACCACCATGGACGGGCTGCTGGAGCTGCACCGCAGGGCGGTGACCGGCACGGACGACCCGGTCGAGCGGCTGCGCCGGGCCGTCGACGCGCACGTCCGCTTCCACGCCCGGCACCGGATGGAGGCCTTCGTCGGCGCCAGCGAGATGCGCAGCCTGGTCGAGCCGCACCGCGGGACCGTCCTCGGCAAGCGGGCCGAGTACGAGCGCGCCTTCCGGCGGCTGGTCGAGGAGGGGGTCGCGGCCGGTCGGTTCCACGTGCCCTCCGCCCGCCTGGCCTCCTACGCGATCCTCGACCTCGGCATGGGCCTCGCCACCTGGTACCGCGAGGAGGGCGAGCTCAGCGAGAACGAGGTCGTGTGGCAGCAGACGGAGTTCGCGCTCCGGTTGGTGGGGGCGGGGTAGGCGAGCCCTGTCGGCATCGGGTGTGCGGCGTCCCACGCCGCCTGCCCGGGTCGTGGGGTGGACGGGAGAGCGGCGGGCCGGTAGCCACGGGGGCATGCCCCGCGCACTCGCCCCCCGCGCACTCGTCGTCGTCCACGAGACCGACCCGGTCCGGCAGCGCCGGATCCCGGGGACCGTCCTGCCGGCCCTCGCCGAGCAGGGCGTCGAGGCCGAGATCGCGACCTTCCTGGACGGCGGGCAGGTCCCGGACCCGGCCGAGCGCGACCTCGTCGTGGTCATGGGCTCGGCGCACGCGGCCTACGACGACACCCTGCCGTGGCTCGCGCCCGAGCTGGCGTTCCTGCGCAGGGCCGTCGAGGTCGGCACGCCCGTGCTGGGCATCTGCTTCGGCGGGCAGGCGCTCGCCCGGGCGTTGGGCGGGACCGTCGGACGGGCGCCCGAGCCCGAGCGCGGGTTCGTCGACCTCGAAGCCCTGCGTCCGGACGTGCTCCCGGCCGGCCGGTGGATGGAGTTCCACCACGACGCCTTCACCCTGCCCCCCGGGGCGGAGGAGCTGGCGCGCAACGCCGTCGCCCTGCAGGCCTTCGCCTCCGGGCCGCACCTCGGCCTGCAGTTCCATCCCGAGATCACACCCGACGTGTTCGCGGCCTGGTCCGGGTCGTGGCCGCCCGAGGTCGCCGTGGCCGTCGCCGCCGAGGTGGACCTCGACGCGGTGCGGGCCGAGCTGGCCACCCGCGCCGACGACCTCGCCGACGCCTGCCGCACCGTGGTCGCCGGCTTCCTCGCCCGGGCGGACCTCCCCTCCGCGGCGTGAGGTGAGCACCGGCGCTGCCGGACGACCGCCCGACGACACCGGCGCTCGACGGTGGGCTCAGCGCACCAGCACGGGCAGCCTCTCCACCCCGTAGACAATCGAGGCGTCCCGGAACTCCAGCTGGTCGACCGGCACCGCGAGGCGCAGGTCGGGGAAGCGGCGGAACAGGGCCGGGTAGGCGGCGCGCAGCTCCATCCGGGCCAGCTCGGCGCCGATGCAGCGGTGGATGCCGTGACCGAAGGCGTAGTGCGAGGCCGGGGCGCGGTGCGGGTCGAAGCTCTTTAGCAGCTCGCCGTCCCGGTCGGCCGAGAGCAGCGAGCAGATCACCCCGTCCCCGGCCTTGACCGTGACCCCGCCGATCTCGACGTCCCGGGTGGCGAACCGTGGGAACGCCACCTGCACGACGGTCAGGTAGCGCAACAGCTCCTCGACCACCGGCCCCGCGTCCCCCTCGCGGACGATCCGGGCGGCCTCCGGGTCCTCCAGCAGCGCGATGCTGCCGAGCGCGAGCATCGACGCCGTGGTCTCGAAGCCGCCGGTGAGGACGCCGTCGGCGAGCCCGGCGAGCTCCTCGTCGTCCACCCGGTCGCCGTGCTCCCGGATGATCATCCCGAGCAGCCCGTCGGTCGGGCTGTCGCGCTGCTTCTTGACCTGCTCGCGCAGGAAGACCAGCGAGTCCGAGATCGCGCCGAGCGAGGCGCTGGCCCCACCGAGCAGGTCGAAGCGCGCGGTCGCGACCTCCTGGAAGGCCTCGCGCTCGGCGTACGGCACCCCGAGCAGCTCGCAGATCACGAGCGACGGGATGGGCAGCGCGAACTCCTCGACCAGGTCGACCGGGCCCGGGGCGGCGTCCATCCGGTCGAGGCACTCCCCCACGATCTCCTCGATGCGCGGAGTGAGGCGGGCGAGCCGGCGCATCGTGAACTCGGGCGTGAGGAGCTTGCGCAGCCGCGTGTGCACCGGCGGGTCGGAGAAGCCGAGGCCGCCGGGGTTCTCGCTCTCGGCCATCCCGACCTGCACGGCGAGGTGGTTGAAGTCGCTCGAGTAGGTGTCGACCGAGCCGAGGACGGAGCGGACCTCGTCCCGCCCGGTGACCAGCCAGACGTCGATCTTCAGCGGCAGGTCCAACCGGCTGACCGGCGCGGCCTCCCGCGACTCGGCCAGGGCCGCGATCGGATCGAGCCCCTCGCGGCGCAGCGGCATGAGCGCGGAGTCGGGCAGCAACGACCCCAGGTCGAGTCCCTTCCGGTTCATGCGGGTCAGCTGACGGCGGACGAACCAGGACGCGATGCGTGCTCGGAGCGTGGGCACGCGGCCGACCCTAGCGGGGGCACGTGAACGTCCGTTGCAAGCACCGCTACGACGCCGAGACACTCCTGAGACGGCATTCAGGGGAAGCGCGGCCCCGGTCAGCGACCGGGACCGCGCCTGCCGCACCGTGCGACGTCCGTGCCGACCCCCCGGCGGTTCCCCCACCGGCACGGCACGTTGCTAGTACGGCTGTACCAGAACCTACCTGCCCACGCCGTGGTAGACAAAGCCCGTGCCCCGCCTCGCCGACCACGACGCCCGGCGGGCCGAGATCGTCGAGGCGCTCTGGCGGGTGCTGCGCCGCGACGGGATCGCCGGGGTGTCGGTGCGCACGGTCGCCGCGGAGGCGGGCCTGTCCCCCACGGCCCTGCGGTACTACTTCCCCACGCAGGACGCCCTGCTCCAGACGGCGATGGTCGAGACGGTGACCAGCGGCGCGGCCCGGGTGGTGCCCCTGCTGGCGCAGGCTGCGGACCGCACGGGCGTGGAGCGGATGCTGCTCGAACTGCTGCCCGTCGACGAGCGGCAGCGCGCCGACCCCGAGATCTACCTCGCCCTCGCGGCGCACGCCCGCTCGTCGCCGGCGCTGGCGGCGATCAGCGAGGAGACCGGTGCCGGGATCCGCCGCCTCGCCCACCGGGCGGTCGGCATCCTCGCGGGCAGTGGCGAGCTGCGGGCGGACCTGGACGTCGAGACCACCGCCTGCTGCCTCGACGCCCTGCTCCAGGGCCTGATCTTCCAGGGCTGCGCGCGGCCGTGCCTCACGTCGCCGGAGGAGATCCGCCGGACGCTGACCGGCTACCTCGACCAGATCTGCTGCGCGGGGACACCGACCAAGGGCTCGGGGCCGACCAGGTAGTCGGCATCGCGGGCGTCGGTGATCAGCATGTGGCCCGGGGCGTGCGC
Organism: Pseudonocardia kujensis; assembly: GCF_021283305.1. Classification (GTDB taxonomy): domain Bacteria; phylum Actinomycetota; class Actinomycetes; order Mycobacteriales; family Pseudonocardiaceae; genus Pseudonocardia; species Pseudonocardia kujensis. Next base: position 24,808 of record NZ_JAJSOK010000081.1, on the reverse strand, counting down.
GATCGCGAGCGAGGGCCGGGACTCGACGACGGCCGCCTGCGGCGTGACCCCGCATCCCCAGAACACCGACACCTCGCCCTCCCGGACGGTCACGGCGTCGCCGTAGTCCGGCGTGGCGAGGTCGGCGATGCCCAGCACGCCGGGGTCGCCGACGTGCACCGGTGCCCCGTGCACGGACGGGTAACGGGCGGTCACGGCGATCGCGGTGTCCACCAGGTGCTCCGGGACCGGGCGCAGGGAGACGACCATCGGGCCGCCGAACGCCCCGGCGCCGCGGCACCGCCGGTTCGTCCGGTACATCGGGACGTTGCGGCCCTCCTCGACGTGCCGCACGGGGACGCCCGCGGCCAGCAGTGCCCGCTCGAACGTGAAGCTGCAACCCACCAGGAACGCGACGAGGTCGTCCCGCCAGAACTCGCGCGCGTCGGGCGTCTCGGCGACCTGCACGCCGTCGCGGTAGACGCGGTAGAGCGGGATGTCGGTGCGGACGTCGCCGTCGAGGATCGGGCCGCCGAACTCCCCGGGCTCCAGGACGTCGAGGACCGGGCAGGGCTGCGGGTTGCGCTGGGCGAACAGCAGGAAGTCCCAGGCCAGGGCGCGGGGCAGCGCGATCAGGTTGGCCTGCGTCCAGCCGGCACACCATCCGGCGGTCGGGGTCACGAGCCCGGCGCGGAAACGGGCGCGGGCCTCGGCGGGGGTCAGGTCCTCCATGCGGTCTCCCTGCTCGGGGTGATGCGGACGGGTTGGCCGGGGCGGATCTGCGCGGCGCGGTCGACGTCGGCGTCGCACAGCACCGCGATGACGGGGTAGCCGCCGGTCACGGGGTGGTCGGCGAGGAAGACGACGGGTTCGCCGCCGGGCGGGAGCTGGATCGCGCCGCGGGTGAGCCCCTCGCTGGGCAGCGAGCCGGCGCCCTCCGCGACCTCCAGCGCGGCGCCCTCGAGCCGCATGCCGACGCGGTCGGTGCGGCCGGAGGCGACCCAGCGGGCGGTGGTCAGGGCCCCGGGATCGACGGCGTGCTCGGCGTGCGGGCCGGAGATCGCGCGCAGCGTCACGAGCCCCCCGGCGGGCGGTGCGACCGGCGCGTAGTCGATCACCGGGTACGCCTCCGGTTCCGGGCCGACCGGCAGCTCGGCGCCCTTCTCCAGGGGCTCGGGGCCGATGCCCGAGAGGACGTCCGTGCTGCGCGAGCCGAGCACCGGGGGCACCGCGATGCCGCCGCGCACGCACAGGTAGGTGCGAAGGCCGGCCGGCGGCGGGCCGAGCCGCAGCTCCTGCCCCCGCCGGAGCCGGACGTGGGCCTGGTGGCCGACCGGGCGGCCGTCGACGCTCGCCGGGGCGGGGGCACCGGTGAGGGCGACCAGCAGGTCCGTGCGGGCCCGGGCGGCGAACCCACCGAGGAGGATCTCGATGCCCGCGGCACCCTCGTCGTTGGCCAGGAGGCGGTTGCCGAGGCACAAGGACGCGCGGTCGGCCGCCCCGGACCGCCCGACGCCGATCGCGGCCAGGCCGGGTCGGCCTAGGTCCTGGACCAGGGCCTGCGGGCCGGGATCGAGCACCTCGATCACGAGACCTCCACGAACCGCACCTCGGCGCCCGGCTGCAGCAGCGCGGGCGGGTCGCGGTCGAGGTCCCACAGCGGCGCGTCCGTGCGGCCGATCAGCTGCCAGCCGCCCGGCGACGACCGCGGGTAGACCCCGCTGAACTCCCCGGCCAGCCCCACGGACCCGGGCGGGACCTTGGTGCGCGCCTCCTCGCGGCGCGACACCCGCAGCCGGGGGTCACCACCGGAGAGGTAGGCGAAGCCGGGGGCGAACCCGCCGAAGGCGACCCGCCACGGCGTGCCGGTGTGTGCGGCGACGACCTCCGCGCGGTCGAGGCCGGTGAGCCGGGCGACGTCGTCGAGGTCCGGGCCGTCGTAGACCACCGGGATCTCCACGGTCCCGGCCGGCGCGCCCGCCTCGGCCGGCCGGACCTCCAGCTCGTCGACGGCCGCACGCAGCCGGCCGAGGTCGGAGCCGGGCTCGGCGACGAGCAGCACGGTCCGGGCCGCCGGGACGACGTCGAGCACCCCGGGCAGCTCCGCCCCCCGGCAGGCGTCGGCGAGCGCGACGACCTCCGCGATCTCCCCCTCGGGCTCGAGCAGGAGCGCGGCGTCGCCGTAGGGCAGCACCCTCACACGAACCCCTTCAGCTCCACGCCGGCCTTCTCCAGCCCCGCGCGCACCGCGGTGGCCATGCCGACCGCCCCCGGGGAGTCGCCGTGCACGCAGGCCGACTCGGCGGAGACCCGCACGTCCGAGCCGTCGACGGCCCGGACCACACCCTCGTCGAGCATCCGCAGCAGGCGCGCGGTGACCTCCTCGGCATCGTGCAGGACGGCGCCCTCCTCCCGACGGGAGACCAGTGCGCCCTCCGGCGTGTAGCCGCGGTCGACGAAGAACTCGGGCACCCCGCGCAGGCCCGCCTCCTCCGCCGCGCGCAGCAGCTCGGAGCCGGGCAGCCCCAGGATCGGCAGCGCGGCGTCGTACTCGGCGACCGCGGCCACCACGGCCTTCGCCTGCTCCCGGTGGTGCACCGTGGCGTTGTAGAGCGCGCCGTGCGGCTTGACGTACCGGACGGCCGTCCCCGCGACCCGGCACATCGCCTCGAGACCGCCGATCTGGAACAGGACGTCGGCGGTGAGGTCCGCGGGCGGCACGTCGATGAACCGGCGGCCGAAGCCCGCGAGGTCGCGGTAGGCGACCTGCGCGCCCACGACCACCCCGTTCGCCGCCGCGCCCGCGACGGTCCGGCGCAACGTCGACGGGTCCCCGGCGTGGAATCCGCAGGCGACGTTCGCGCTGGTCACCAGGCCGAGCATGGCCTCGTCGTCGCCGAGCTCCCAGCGGCCGAAGGACTCGCCGAGGTCGGAGTTCAGGTCGAAGCTCATGAGAACAGGCTGCCCACCGCGGCCAGCGAGGACCAGCCGAGGTACAGCGCGATCAGCCAGGCGAGGACGCCGACGGCCAGCAGCCAGCGCGGGTACCGGTAGCCGCCGAGCAGGTCACGGCGCCGCCAGGCCACCCACAGCACCACGGTGAAGCCGATCGGCAGGATCAGCCCGTTGAAGGCGCCCGCGAACACCAGCAGCGTGACGGGCGCGGTGCCGATCAGCAGGTACGCCACCGCACTCAGCGCGATGAAGGCGATCGTCAGCAGGTTCCGGGTGCGCGCCGACGTCCGGGCGGTGGTGAAGAAGGAGACCGAGGTGTAGGCCGCACCGATCACCGAGGTGATGGCCGCCGCCCAGAGGATCACGCCGAACAGCCGCAGCCCGACCTGGCCGGCCGCGGCCTCGAAGGCGCTCGCCGACGGGTTGTCCTTCGCCAGCGCGACCCCGCCCGCGACCACGCCGAGCACCGCCAGGAACAGCACGATCCGCATGACGCCGGTGACGACGACACCGAGCACGGAGCTGCGGGTGATCGGCCCGACGTTCTCGGGTCCGGTGACCCCGGAGTCCAGCATGCGGTGCGCGCCGGCGTAGGTGATGTACCCGCCGACGGTGCCGCCGATCAGCGTCGTGATCGACAGGAAGTCGACGGTGTCCGGCAGCACGAAGCTGCGCAGCGCCTGCCCGAGCGGAGGGTGCGAGACGATCGCGACGTACGCCGTCATGCCGATCATGAGGACGCCCAGCAGCACCACGATCCGGTCCAGGGCGACGCCGGCCCGCTTGCTGAGGAAGATCGCGATCGCGATCACCGCCGAGACCGCTCCGCCGATCTTGGCGTCCACCCCCAGCATGGCGTTCAGGCCGAGGCCGGTGCCGCCGACGTTGCCGATGTTGAAGACGAATCCGCCGATCAGCACCAGCGCCGCGAGCACCCAGCCGGCGCCCGGCGCCACCCGGTTGCCCAGGTCCTGGGCCCGGCGGCCGGAGACGCCGACGACCCGCCAGACGTTCAGCTGCACGGCGACGTCGATGAGGATCGAGACCAGGATCGCGAAGGCGAAGGCGGCACCGAGCCGGACCGTGAAGGTCGTGGTCTGGGTGATGAAGCCCGGGCCGATGGCGCTGGTCGCCATCAGGAACATCGCGCCGAGCAGGGCGCCGCGGCCGCCCTTCGCGACGGCGGTGGCCGGCCCCGACGCCGGGGCCCGGCCCTGTCCCTCGGGCCGGCTGGTGCCGCCGCCCGGTCCGTCCGGGCCCGTGTCCCTCGCGGCCGGGTCCCCGCCGGGTTCCCCGTCGTGCGTCCTGCCGTCGGTCCTGCCGTGCGACTTGCCGCCGTTCGCGCTCACGTGCCCTCCCGCCGGACATGACCGGGACCACACCCGGTCGCTCAGGTGGTGAGCGTATGGATTGCTCAACAATCCAGCAAGAGGAAGTCGCAACTCGGAAACACGATGGTCACGTAGGCTCTGCCCGGTGACGATCGCGGATCCCGCCGGCGCCGCTCTCGCCTCGCTCACCGAGGCGCGGGCCCTCGTCGCGCGCACCTCGACGGCCGAACGGGTGGCCGACGCCGTGCGCAACGAGGTGGTCGAGGGCCGTCTGCGTCCCGGTGGCCGTCTACCCGAGCAGGCGCTCTCCCATGCGCTCGGGGTCTCCCGGAACACGGTGCGTGAGGCCCTGTCACAGCTGGTGGCCGAGCGGGTGCTGGTCCGCGAGCCGAACCGCGGGGTGTTCGTCGCGGTCCCCGACGCCGAGGCGGTCCGCGACGTCTACCGCGCCCGCCTGCTCATCGAGCCGGCCGCGGTCCGGGAGGGCGAGCGCGCCGGCGACCCGGAGGCCGTCGGACGGCTGCGGGCTGCCGTGCAGGAGGGCCGCGCGGCCGCCGCGCACGACGACTGGCCCGCGGTCGCCGGGGCCAACCAGCACTTCCACCGCGCCCTCGTCGGCCTGGCCGGCAGCGTCCGGCTGGACCAGCAGATGGGCCTGCTGCTCGCGGAGATGCGGCTGGTCTTCCACCGGATGACCTCGGTGCGCGAGTTCCACGAGCCCTACCTCGACGGCAACGACACCATCACCCGGCTCGTCGAGGCCGGGGAGCGGGAGCGGGCGGCCGGCGAGGTCGCGAGCTACCTGCGCACCGCCGAGGCGCAGATCCTGGCGGCGTTCGCCGACCTGTGACGGCTCACATTCCGTGGAGCGCTCCAGGGTGCCTGCCGCAGGATGGAGGCCCACGGAAGGGGACCGATGACGCGCGTGCTCTCGACGGGCCGGATGAAGCCCTCGCCGGCCGAGGCCCTGGCCAGGAAGTACGAGGCGCCGACCCTGCCACCACCGGGGCGCACGGCGATGGAGCGGGTGGTCCTGGAGAACCTCGACCGATTCCTCGCCGACGGCGCCCTGGTCACCCCCGTCCCGTGAGCGCCTGGCAGCTCGGTTTCCTGTTCCTCGCCGGGATCGGCGGCGGCCTCATCGGGTCCGTCGCCGGGCTGGCCTCGCTCGTCTCCTACCCCGCGCTGCTCGCCGTCGGGCTGCCGCCGGTGATCGCCAACGTCACCAACACCGTCGCGATGCTCGGGACGACCGTGGGTTCGGTCGCCGGGTCCCGCCCCGAGCTCGCGGGGCAGGGCCGCACGCTGCTGCGACTCTGCCTGCTCACCGCCGTCGGCGGGGCGGCCGGTGGGGCGTTGCTGCTGGTCACGCCGTCGGACACGTTCGAGGTGATCGTGCCGTGGCTGATCGCGCTGGCCTCGGTGCTGCTCGTCGCGGCGCCGCGGCTGAGGCGGTGGGCCCAGCGCCGCGTCGAGTCGGCCGGGCCGGGCCGCGGCGCCACCCCGCTCGGTCCGCTCACCCTCGTCGCGGCCTTCGGGGTCGCGCTCTACGGCGGCTACTTCGGGGCCGCCGCGGGCGTGATGATGCTGGCCCTGCTGTCGGTGGCGTGGTCGCAGAGCCTCGCCCGCTCCAACGCCGCCAAGAACCTGGCGACCGGCGCGGCGAACCTGGTCGCGGCGGTGGTGTTCGCGATCGTCGCGCCCGTCGACTGGGCGGCCGTCGGCGTGCTGGCGGCGGGGCTGCTCCTGGGTGCGCGGGTCGGGCCGGCGATCGTCCGGCGGGTGCCGGCCACGCCGCTGCGGATCGGCATCGCGCTCGCCGGCCTCGGGCTGGCCGTCAGCCTGTGGGTGCAGGCGTGAGCGATGACTTCCGCGCGCCGGAGCGGTCCCTCCTGATGTGACGACGATCCAACCGATCCTCCTGACCAGCGACCTCCCCGGGATGCTCGCCTTCTACCGCGGCCTGCTCGACGCCGAGGAGACGCAGCGGTACCCGGCCGAGGGCGCCCCGTTCTTCGTCGGCCTGCGGGCCGGGGCCGCCGAGTTCGGCCTGGTCAACGACGAGAAGGCACCCGCGGCCCCGGGTCCCGTCCTGCTCGGCATCGACGTCGACGACGTGCGCGCCCGCCTCGGGCGGGTCGAGGCGCTCGGCGGCACGGTGCTCGGGCCGCCCAACGACATGCCGTGGGGCCAGCGGGTGGCGCACATCCAGGACCCCGACGGCAACGCGGTCAACCTGACCCAGTCCGTGCCGCCCGCCTAACGCTTCCCGAGATCGGGTCGAGCCTCCTCGCACACCGATGCGAGGAGGTCGCCGTGCGCCGCCTGACCCTGCTGCTGACGTTCGAACCTCAGGCCTCGCCCCCGGAGGGCGAGCCGCCCGCCTTCGCGGTGAAGTCGGGCAGCGGCCGGGTGACGGTGCTCGACGGCGACCCCGGCGACGCCCCTGACCTCGCGAGCTACGAGAGCCGCGTGCAGGTCACCGGGCCGACCACGTTCGACGAGACCGGGACCCTCAACCTCGGCGACGGCAGCCTGGACCTCACGACCATCGGCAGCGGCTCCCTCGAGCCGTCCGCCGAGGGCGACCCGGTCATGCTGGGCTCGGTCACGTGGCGGGTCGCGGGCAGCGGCCGCTACGCCGGCGCCACCGGCAGCGTCGTCTCCAGCTTCGTCGCCGACATGTCCACCGGCGCCGCCGTCGAGCGGCAGGTCGTGCGCCTCTTCCTGCCCTGACCGGCCGGCCGGGAGAGCACGGTCGGGGGAGCACGGTCAGGAGAGCGCGATCAGCAGGGCCGCGGCGGTCGCCGCGGCCAGGCCGAGCACCTGCCCGCGGGAGAGGCGCTCGCCGAGGGCGGCGACCCCGATCACCACCGGGACGAGCGGGTAGAGCGAGGACAGCACCACCGCCACCGTCACGAACCCGCTCTGCGCCGCGACCAGATAGGCCGCCAAGGCCGCGGCGGCGAGCACGCCGGACCCTCCGGCGGCGGCCGCCCGGAGCCCGGCCCGGCGCCGGGCGCCCGCGGTCTCGGAGGGCAGGCCGCGCATCAGCGTGCAGGCCAGCACCCCGACGGCGAGGAGCGCGGCGACCCGGCCCGCCAGCACGGGCCACAGCCCGGCGGCGGGGGCGGCCCGCGCGAGCGCGAGGTACTGGATCGCGATCCCGACCCCGGCGACCAGCCCGTCCGCCACCGACCCGGGGGTCGGCCCGCCGTCCGGTGAGGGGGTCGACGAGCGCGAGACCAGCCAGAGGGCGGGCAGGGCCAGCCCCACCCCGACCCAGGTCGGCCAGGCCGGCCGCTCACCGAGCAGCGTGACGCCGACCAGGACGGGGAGGGCGACCCCGCCGACCGCGCTCACCGGGACCACGACCGACATCGCGCCCCGGCCCATGCCGCGGAACAGGAAGGCCATCCCGAGCCCGGTCCCGAGCCCGGACAGCGCGCCCCACAGGAGGTCGGGCGCCGCAGGCGAAGCCGGCGTCAGCAGCGGCGCGGCGACGGCCACGGCGAGCAGCCCGCCGAGCTGGCCCAGGAAGGCCACGTGCACCGCACGCATCCGTCGGGCGACGATCCCGCCGACGACGTCGGACAGCCCGTAGCTCAGTGCCGAGACCAGGGCGAGTGCGGCGCCCACCGGTCACCGCCCCCGGTCCCGCTCGGCCTGCCCGACGGGGCAGGTCGCGCCGTCCGTGCACCGGGCCCGGTCGCAGAGCCGGCAGAGGAGGTCGGAGCTGCCGACCTCGCCGTACAGCTGCGCGAGGAGGCCTTCGAGGAGGCGGGTCAGGGCGCGGCGGTCGTCCTCGCCGAGGCCCGCCAGGACCTGTTCCGTGCCGTCCGCCCGGGCGGCGAGGACCTCCCGGACCGTCCGTTCGCCGGCCGGCGTGAGCGCGACCGGGATCGTCCGCCCCTCGCCTGGGCCGCGCCGGGCGAGGTCCGCGGCCTCCAGCGACATCACCATCCGCGCGCTGGCCGGCTGGGAGAGCCCCACCCGCCGGCCGAGCTCCGTCACGCTCAGTCCGGGCGCGTGGGCGAGCACGACCAGCGCCGCGGCGGCGCTCACGCTCACCCCGGCCGCCTCCCGCACCCGGGCCAGCATCAGGTCGGACAGCGCGAGGGCGGCGGCGCCGAGCAGGTTGCCGAGGCGCTCATGCATGAGTTATGCATACCCGCCTGGTGACGCCCGTACTCCTGAGCGAGCGTTCAGTTCCGCCCGGTTTCCTGGTAGTCCTGATCCATGCCGCGTCTCACGAAGCTCAGCCGGTCGGTCGCCGACCGGGTCGTCCTCGTCACCGGCGCCGCGAGCGGGATGGGGCGGGCGACCGCCCACCTGCTCGCCGACGAGGGCGCGAAGGTCGGGATCGTCGACCGCGACGCCGACGGACTCAAGGCCGTGGCCGACGAGATCCGCGGCGTCGGGGCCACCGTGCACCCGGTCGTCGCCGACGTGTCCGACCCCGCCGCGCCGGCCGCCGCCGTGGCCGAGGTCCGCGACGCGCTCGGCCCGCTCGACGGCCTGGTCAACAACGCCGGCGTCAGCATCCACCTGCCGTTCGCCGACGACGGGTTCGCCGAGGCCTGGGCCACCACCCTCGCCGTCAACCTCACCGCGCAGACCCTGTTCGCCCGCGCCGCGCTGCCCGACCTGGTCCGCAACGGCGACGGCCGGATCGTCAACATCGCCTCCACCGAGGGCCTGGGCGCGACCGCCCAGATCGCCCCGTACACCAGCTCGAAGCACGGCGTGATCGGCCTGACCCGCTCGCTCGCGGTGGAGTACGGCAAGACCGGCGTGACGGTGAACTGTGTGTGCCCCGGCCCGATCCGCACGAACATGACCGCCCGGATCCCGGACTCCGACAAGGAGATCTTCGCCCGCCGCCGCACCGCGCTGCGCCGCTACGGCGACCCGGAGGAGGTCGCGCACGCCACGGTCTCGCTGCTCCTGCCCGCCTCGTCGTTCATCACCGGGGCGACGATCGTCGTCGACGGCGGGCTGACGATCCGGAACGCCTAGACACCCCGCGCGACCCGCAGCACCGCCGCGGCCGACGCGTCGACGTCGGCCTCGGTGGTGGTCGCGTTGCTGACCGCGATCCGCATGTAGCGGCGCCCGCGCCAGGTGGTGCCGCCCATCCAGCACGTGCCCTCGCGCTGCACGCCCTCGATCACCCGGTCCGTGCGGTCGTCGTCGCCGAACCCGGCCAGGACCTGGTTGAGGACGACCGGCGCCGGGATCTCCACCCCGATCTCCGCCCCGATCTCCGCCCCGATCTCCGCGCCGCCCTCGGCGAGCCGGTCGGCGAACCGCCGCGCCAGCCGGCAGCAGCGCGTGACGAGCCCGGCGAGGCCGTCGGCGCCCAGCTCGCGCAGCGCGGCCCAGACCGCGAAGCCGCGGGCGCGGCGGGAGGACTCGGGTGTCAGGTCGCCGAGCTCCGGCACGGCCGCGCCCGAGCCGGTCAGGTAGCTCGCGGTGTAGCTCAGGGCCGCCGCGTGCGCCGCGGGGTGGGCGCAGATCGCGAAGCCGGAGTCGTAGGGGACGTTGAGCCACTTGTGCCCGTCGACGGCCCACGAGTCGGCGAGCTCCCGGCCGTCGACGAGGTGGGCGAGGCCGGGATCGGCCGCGGCCCACAGCCCGAACGCACCGTCGACGTGCACCCACGCGCCGTGCCCGCGGGCGAGCCCGGCGGCGGCGCGCAGGTCGTCGCAGGCGCCGGTGTTGACGTTGCCGGCCTGCAGGCAGACGACGACCGGCTCGCCCGCCACCCCGGCGAGGACCCGGTCGAGGTCGGCGACGTCGATCGCCCCGTCCGGACGGGCGGCCACCGGCACGAGCGCGCTGCGGCCGAGGCCGAGCAGCCGGGCGGCGCGGTCGATCGTCGCATGCCGCTCCACGCCCGCGACGAGCCGGAGACGCGGGGCCCCGGCCAGCCCGTCGGCCTCGACGTCCCACCCCGCGGCGGCGAGGACGTGGTGCCGGGCCGCGGCCAGGCCGACGGTGTTGGCGGCCTGCCCGCCCGTGACGAAGCCGACCGACGCGGTGAGCGGCAGGCCGAGCAGCTCCAGCAGCCAGCGGCCGGCCGCCCGCTCCGCCGCGGCGGCCGCTGGTGACAGGGCGGTGGTGAAGGCGCACTGGTCCCAGCCCGCGGTGAGCACCTCGGCCGCCGTCGCGGCGGGCAGTGCCCCGCCGATGACGAAGCCGAAGTAGCGCGGCCCGGCGCTGGCCGTCAGGCCCGGTTCGGCGGCCGCGACCAGGGCGTCGACCACCGCGCCGGGATCGGCACCGGCGCGCGGGAGCGGCCCGCCGAAGGCCGCGTCGAGCTCCTCCGGTCCGGCAGGCGCAACCACCGGCCGCTCGGGGAGCGAGGCACGGAACGCCGCCGCGGCATCGGCCGCGCGGTGCAGCGCGTCCGCGAGCCCGTCGTCGTCCACGGGCGGATCGTCGCACGGCCGCTCGCCCGCTCGTCGACGAACCTGAGAACGGGGCGTCGCACGTCCGGCCGTGCGTGCTGCTCCCTGCGGACCAACCCGCGGCCACTCGCCTCGCCGTGGGCGCGAATCGGCGGTGCGGACGCAACCTCCCCTTCAGGTCGCGCGTCCTCCCGTCGTGCCGGGCCTACCGTCTCCGCCGAACCGAGAGGAGACCCCGATGGGCCGCACGCACCTGATCCTGGTCGGCCTGGCCGCCGCCGGGACCCTCGCCCTGAGCGCCTGCGGTTCCGGGGCGCAGGACGAGCAGGCCGCTCCCCAGGCGCAGAACCAGCAGATGCAGATGCAGGGCCACGACATGTCGTCCATGTCCTCGATGCAGGGCATGCAGGGCACGGGCGGCGACATGGCGGGCATGCACCACGGCGACGGCGGTGTCGAGCTGTGGGCCGTGCAGAGCGGGCCGCTCGGCACGGTCGTCACCGACGCGGCGGGACACGTGATGCACCGCTACGACGGCGACTCCGCCACCCCGCCGAAGACGACCTGCACCGAGGACTGTGCCGCGGAGTGGCCGCCGGTCCTGCTCCCGGACGGCCAGCAGCCCGAGCTGATGGGCGTCGACTCGAGCAAGGTCGGCACGGTCACGCGCGAGGACGGCAGCAGGCAGGTCACCCTCGCCGGCTGGCCGCTCTACCGCTACGCCGGCGACGACGGCAGCCTCACCACCACCGCGGGCCAGGGCGAGGGCGGCACGTGGTTCGCCGTGGCGCCCGACGGCTCGAAGGCCGCCACCCCCTGACTCAGCGGGGGGCGGAGAGAACGTAGTCCCCCAGGTCGTCGTCGCGCTCCATCTCGACGAGGCCGCGCGCGCGGGCGGCGCGGACGAAGGTCAGGAAGCCGTTGAAGCCGTAGCGCTTCTCGCTGAAGTCCGGCCGCCGCTTGCGGAGCTGGTTCTTCAGCCCGGAGAGCTGCGGGCGCCCCAGCTCGCGGACGACCTCGACGAGCAGGCCGAACGCGTCGTCGTCCGGACCGGGCTCCGGGAAGGTCACCGTGGGGTCGCCCTGGGCCGAGCCCTCGCCGAGCTCGACCACCCCCTCCTCCTGGAGGTGGCGGAGCAGCTCGCCGAAGCCGCGGTAGCCCCAGTCGGCCTCGTCGAACGTCGGGTCCTTGCGGAGGATCGCCCGCTTCAGCCGGGAGGCGAGGACCGGGCCGTCGGTGTGCCGCTGCAGGCCGGCGAGGGTGCTCGCCACGAGCTTGCCGACGTCGTCGCGCTCGTCGTCCTCCGCCGGTGCGGCCTCCTCCGGCTCCGGTTCGGGTGCCGGCACCGGGTCGGGCTCGACGACGACGGCCCGGCTCCTCGACCGGCGCGGCGCCGGCCGGGGCTCGACGCCGGGCAGCCGGTCGTAGAACAGGAACTCGTCGCAGGCCGGGGGGAGCAGCCGCGACGTCGACGACTCCACCCCGATCCCGATCACGCGCTTGTCCATCTCGCGGAGCTTGTGGACGAGCGGGGTGAAGTCCGAGTCGCCGGTGCCGATGGCGAACGTGGTGATGAAGCCGCGCTCGTAGGCCAGCTCGATCGCGTCGACGGCGAGCTTGATGTCCGCGGCGTTCTTGCGGGACACCCCGAGCCGCTGCGGGATCTCGATCAGCTCCACCTGCTGGCGCGCGAGCAGCCTGCGGTCCTCGTCGAACGCCGACCAGTCCGCGTAGGCCCGGCGGGCCACGACCCGCCCGCGCTCGGCCAGCGCGTCCGCCACCGGTCCCAGGTCGAAGGGCGCCACGCCCAGCCCGTCGCGCGCGCCGATCGCGAGGTTCTCGTAGTCGAGGAAGAGCGCGATCCGCTCGTCGTCGTTCTCCACCGGGCGGAGCCTAGCGAGGGGTGCCCTGCGGGGCGTGCCGAGCGACCTGCTCGGCGAAGGCCTGCGCGGGGCCGCACCGATGACTAGGCCGCCCCGAAGCGGTCTCCTCGTCCCCCTCCGTCATCGGGGGCAGCGCCCGGGCGAGGCGGCGTGAGGCACGACCCGCCCGCGCTCGCCCCGGCAGTCATTCCGGCGCCGACCGCTTCCACCACACGATCGCGGCGCCGGTGAGGGCAGCACCGACCCCGACCACCCCGCCCGCGATCTTCGCGGCACGGACGGCCTTCTCCTTCAGCCGCTCCCGCAGGGCCTGCAGCCCGGAGTCCAGCCGCTCGAGGCTCTCGCGGAGCTCGACCCGTTCGCGGGCGAGATCGTCGTCGCGACCGTCCTGCTGCGCCTCGAGCTGCTCGCGGATCTCCGCGCGCAGCTGGGCCGAGGAGAGCACCGTGCCGTCCACGACCGGCCGCTTCTCGGTGATGACCAGCTCGTACGTCCTGCCCACGGTGCCTCGCTCTCCTCGGACGACGCCTCGCCACCATTCAACGCGGCGGACGGGCGCCCTGCCACGACCGAACGGACGGGGCGATCGGCGCCGATGCTCGCACCGCCTGCACCGATGCACCCCGCGCGTCGCGAAGCGCCGCGCACACCGACGCTCGTCCCGCACGCCCCGCTCAGCCGAACACCCGCCCCAGGTACCCGCCCACGCCGGCGACACCGGCCGCCGGGCCACGGTGGCCGAGGTACCCGTCCGGCCGGACGAGGAACGCCTCGCCGTCCGCGGCGCGCAGGTGGGCCCGGACCTCGCCGGCGCCGTCGCGCAGCACGGGCATCCGCAGGGGCGGGGGCTCGACGTCGGGGGCGAGCACCGCGAGCGCGCGGATGCGGCCGTGCGCGAGCTCGGCGGCGGTGGCGGCGACCTTGTCGAAGGCGGCGGTGCCCTCGGCGGTGCCGGCGTGGAGCAGGAGGGTGTGGCCCGGGCCCGCGAGCTCGGGCAGCAGCCGCACCGGGAACCGCACGACGTCGCGGACCAGCCCGCGGGCGTCGGGCACGCGGTCGCCGGGCTGCGGGGCGTCGACCGGGAGGCCGGGGTCGGCCGGGGACACCGCCGGGCTGCCCCGGTAGCCGACCAGCAGCTGCGCCTCGCGCCGGACCGACGTCCACGGGTCGTCGCGGTCGATCTGGACGCCACCGGTCGTCGCGGCCCGGACCGTCCGGCCGACGACCTCCTCGCCCACCGGCCGCCGCTCGGCGTCGTAGGTCGCGAGCAGGCCGGGCGCGGCGATCCCGTCGACGGCCAGGGCCAGCCGCCAGGCCAGCCCGACGGCGTCCTGGATCCCGGTGTTCATGCCCTGCGCGCCGGTCGGCGGGTGGATGTGCGCGGCGTCGCCGGCGACGAACACCCGGCCCCGCCCGTAGGAGTCGACGATCCGGTGGCTGATCCGGAAGACCGAGGACCAGCGCAGCGTCGACGCGGTGCACGGCTCGGGGGCGAGGCGGTCGAGCACCGCCTGGATGTGGTGCAGCTCCGGGCGCCGGCCGGCCTCGAAACCGTGCGCCACCTCGCCGCTCGCCGGGGTGGCCAGGTCGGGCGGGACCAGCATGGACATCCGGTAGCGGCGGTCGCCGGGCAGCGGGATCGCGACGAGCAGGTCGTCGCCGCGGGTGGCGCGCAGGGCGTAGCCGCGCGGGAGGGACCAGTCGACCTCGACGTCGCCGAGCATGTACTCCTCGGCGAACGCCCCGCCCTCGAAGGCGAGCCCCAGCCCCTTCCGGACGACGCTGTGCGCCCCGTCCGCCCCGACGAGGTACTTCGCCCGCACGCGCTCGCCGCCGGACAGCTCGGCGGTCACGCCCTCCTCGTCCTGGGTGAAGGAGAGCAGCTCGACGCCGCGGTCGGCCCGGGTCCCGTACCCCGCGAGGGCCTCGGCCAGGAGGCGTTCGGTCTCGTACTGCGGCAGTGCCAGGAAGGCGAAGGGCACGTCCGGGGGCACCTCGAGGTCCATCCGCGCCACCTGCTCGCCGTCGCGGAGCACGACCTGCCCGCGCAGCGGGGTCCCGGCGTCGAGGGCGGCCCGCAGCACCCCGGCCGCCTCCCACAGCTCCAGCGTGCGGGGCTGGATGCCGACGGCCTTCGCGTACTGCGGCGGCTCCACGAGCTTGTCGATCACCCGGCAGGCGACGCCGCGACGGCGCAGCTCGAGCGCGGCCGTCAGGCCGACCGGGCCGGCGCCCACGACGAGCACGGCGACGGAACTCTCCTCGGGCATGGCTCCCCCTTCACGGTGTCCTGGATCACTCGGGGGAGCCGACCCGGACGCTACCGACGAGCGGGCGTTTCCGGAAGATCGCCCAGCTTCCGCCCGACCGGGTGATCACCGAACGCGCGTCCGGTCGTTAGGCCGAACGGGTGGTTCGGGGGGACCACGGCGGGGGGAAGATGATCGAGCTGGAGCACGTGTCGAAGGTCTACCGGACCGGGGACATCGCGCTGCGGGCGCTCGACGACGTGAGCCTGCGGATCGACGACGGCGACCTCGTCGCGATCATGGGGCCTTCGGGGTCCGGCAAGTCGACGATGATGAACATCCTCGGCTGCCTCGACGTCCCGTCGTCGGGCACGTACCGCCTCGACGGGACGGACGTGGGCCGGCTGTCGGACAACCGGCTCGCCGACATCCGCAACCGCAAGATCGGCTTCGTCTTCCAGTCGTTCAACCTGCTGCCGCGGACCTCGGCGATCCGCAACGTCGAGCTGCCGATGGTCTACGCCGGCACCAAGGACCGCCGCGGCCGCGCCCGCCGCGCGCTGGCCAGGGTCGGGCTCGCCGAGCGCGGGAACCACCGGCCCAACGAGCTCTCCGGCGGCCAGCAGCAACGCGTCGCCGTGGCGCGCGCGCTGGTCACGGACCCGACGATGATCCTGGCCGACGAGCCGACGGGGAACCTCGACACCGCCTCGACGGTCGATGTCATGAACCTCTTCGTGGAGCTCAACGAGGCGGGCCGCACGATCGTGCTGATCACCCACGAGCCGGAGGTCGCCGGGTTCGCCAAGCGCGTGATCACCCTGCGCGACGGCCACATCGTGGGGGACGAGCGGCGGTGAACCTCCTCGAGGCCGCCCGGATCGCGGCGCGCGGGCTGCGCACCAACAAGCTGCGGTCGGTGCTGACCATGCTCGGGATCATCATCGGCGTCGCCGCCGTGATCATCCTGGTGGCGTTCGGCAACGGGCTCCAGCGGTTCGTCGCCGACGCCTTCGGCCCCCTGGCCAACCAGATCCAGATCACCAAGACGCAGGGCGCCATCAGCGGCAACCGTGCCGCGCGGGACCTCACCGACGCCGACGTCGACGCCCTCTCCGACAGGGCCCGCGCCCCGGCCCTCGGCTCGGTCACCCCGTCCGTCAACGGCAGCGCGGTGCTGCAGGTCGTCGGTGACGGGCAGTACCGGTCGTCGATCCTGGGCACCCAGGCCGACTACCTCGACGTCGCCAACCGCGAGCTCGTCGTCGGCTCCTTCTTCGACGACCAGCAGGCCCGCAACAAGGCCAAGGTCGTGGTGCTCGGGCCGAACCCCGTCGCCACGCTCTTCGGCGGCCGGGCCGGGGAGGCGCTGGGCAAGGACGTCCGGGTGGGGCGCACGACCTTTCGCGTGATCGGGGTGCTGAAGGGCAACGGCCAGCAGGACGACGTCGCGGTCATGCCGCTCGGGGCCGCGCGCAGCTACCTGCTCGGCGGGGGCGACGTCGTCGACTCGATCACGGTGCGTGCCGTGTCGACGGACGCGGTGTCGCAGGCCGTGCAGCAGGCCTCGGCGATCCTCGACCAGCGGCACGCGATCCGGAACCCCGACGAGCGGGACTTCACCGTGACCGCGCTGCAGCGCCTGCTCGACCAGTCCTCGCAGGTGCTGTCCTTCGTCACGATCTTCGTGGCCGCCGTCGCCGGGATCTCGCTGATCGTCGGCAGCATCGGCGTCGCGAACATCATGCTGGTCACGGTCACCGAGCGGACCCGCGAGATCGGCATCCGCAAGGCCATCGGCGCGCGCCGGCGCGCGATCCTCCAGCAGTTCCTGATCGAGTCGATGATCCTCACCGGGGTCGGCGGGCTCCTGGGCATCCTGCTCGGCATCGGCCTGTCCGTGGCGGCGGGCGTGGTGCTGCCCCGGCTCGTCGCCGACTTCCCCGTCCCGTCCGTGTCGGTGGGCTCGGTGGTGCTCGCCTTCACCGTGAGCCTGCTCATCGGCCTGGTCGCGGGCGGCTACCCCGCCAACCGCGCGGCGCGGATGCGGCCCATCGATGCCCTCCGGCACCAATGATCCCGACGACCCGGGGAGTGATTCCCACCGTGACCGCACGGACCGCAGCGAAGAGGACCCGCGCCCGCGTGCTACGCGCCGCCGGGCTGGCCGGCCTGCTCGCCCTGGCCACGGCGTGCACCGGGGACACCCCGACGGCGCCGACCGCCGTCGTCGACCGGGGCCCGGTGTCCAGCGGCGTCTCCGCCTCGGGCAGCCTCGTGTCGATCACCCAGCAGAACCTGGGGTTCGCCGACCGTGGGCAGATCGCCGAGCTGTTCGTGAAGGTGGGCGATGCGGTCCGGGCCGGACAGCCCCTCGCCCGGCTCGACGACGCCGCCGCCCGCTCCCAGCTCGCCTCCGCCCAGGCCAAGCTGGACCAGCAGCAGGCCTCGCTCGGCAAGCTGACCGGCGGGAACTCGGTCGAGGCGGCGCAGGCCGCGCTGGACTCGGCCCGCAGGGTCCTCGACGCCACCCGCGGGCAGGTCGCCGCCACCGACGCGGCCGACGCCTCCGCCGTCGACCGGGCGAAGGTGCAGCTCGACTTCGACAGGAAGCAGCTGGAGCTGGCGAAACGGCAGCTGCAGAAGGACCAGAAGGCGTGTGCTGCGGCAAGCGCGAGCGCTGCGTCGGAGTCGCAGACGCCCCTGCTCGGGCTGACCAAGACCGAGTCGACGAGCAGTGAGCAGGCCACGCAACCGTCGGCCGGTGCATCACCCACACCCGAAGCCACCGACGACCCTTCCTGTGCAGCCCTCCGCACCGACCAACAGGCCGTGCAGACCGCCAAGGCCAACGTGGTGGCCTCCCAGACCGCCCTCGACGCCGCCGAGCACCAGCGCGACACCGACCGGGCTCAGGGCCGGGTGAGCATCGCCAACGCCCAGAGCACCGTCTCCGACGCCCAGAGCCAGCTCGACAGCGCGGGCAACGACGCCCCGGCCGACATCGACGTGCAGGAGGCCGTGGTCCGCGACGCCGAGAACACCGTCGCCGACGCGCAGCAGGCCGTCGACAACACCGTGCTGCGCGCACCGGTCGCCGGCACCGTGTCCGCGATCAACGGCGGGGTGGGGGACTTCGTCGCCGCGGCCGGTGGCGCCACCCCGCTGGCCCCGGGCACGGACGCCCGCATCCCGGCCCCTGCGGGCTCGGGCGGCGACGCCGCCGCGGCCGACTCGAGCGGCGCCTTCCTCACGCTGAACGACCTGCAGACCTTCCAACTCGTCGTCCCGTTCGAGGAGAGCGACGCGGCGAAGGTCCGGCCGAACCAGCGGGTCGACGTGACCGTGGACGCGGTGCCGGGCCTGACCTCGCCGGGCACCGTGGTCGCCGTGGCGCCGACCGCCGACCAGATCTCCGGGGTGGTCAGCTACTACGCGACGATCGTCCTCACCCGGGTCGACCCGCAGCTGAAGGACGGCCAGACCGCGCAGGCCGACGTCCTCACCGAGGTCGTCGACGACGTCCTGCGGGTGCCTGCGGCCGCGGTCCGGCAGGAGAACGGCAGGAGCGTCGTCTCGGTGCCGGGCCCGGACGGCCGGCCGGCCACCCGCGAGTTCACCCCCGGCCTGGCCGGCGACCGCTTCACCGAGGTCCGCTCGGGCCTCGACGAGGGCCAGCAGGTGCTCCTGCCGGAGGCCACCGTCGAGGCCTCGGGGAACGGCGCCGGCAACGGCCGGAACGGCGGCTGACGCACCTGCCGCGGGCCCGGCGCCGGTCCCGCGGCAGGGGTCAGCGCATCGCCTTCTCGGTGGTCTTCTGCAGGATCTCCGGGAGGTCGGTGCCGCGCTTCTCGCTGCTGTAGAGGTCGAGCCGGTTGGTGGCCTCCGCGAAGCGGAGGAACGTGTCCACGCTGGCCACGACCACGCGGGCGTCGATCGTGAGGAGCTCGATGCCCACGATCGACACGCGGACGAACACGTCGATCACGAGCCCCTTGTCCAGGATCAGCTCGACGACGTCGGCCAGCCCGCTGGAGCCGCCCCCGCCCGAACGCTGGACGTGGCCGCCGCCCGTCGTCGCCACCGTCACCGTGTGCTCCCTCCGTCGACGGCATCAGGTACCCGATCCGGTGGCCGCGGACGCGCGGCGGCGGGAAGTTGGGCCGCGCGGGTGATCGCGGGCGCCCGCCGGGGTGAGCCGACCGGGTCGCACCGCGGGGCGTGAGCCGGCGCTGGGCGGGCATGCGGAGGGCATGCAGACTCCCCCCGACTTCCCCCGCACCGCGATCGTCACCGGTTCGGACTCCGGCATCGGCCGCGCCACCGCCGTCGCGCTGGCGGGCGCCGGCTGCGACGTGGGCATCACCTGGCACGAGGACGAGAACGGCGCCGAGGGCACCGCGGAGGAGGTGCGCGGGCCGGGCCGGCGGGCGGAGGTGCGCCGGCTCGACCTGACCGCGCTGCCGGGGGCCGCGGCCGTCGTCGACGAGCTCGCCGATGCCCTCGGCGGGGTCGACGTGCTGGTCAACGGCTCGGGCACCGGCACCTCCACCCCGCTGCTCGAGCTGGGCTTCGACCAGTGGCGCGCGGTGCTCGCCACCGACCTCGACGGCGCCTTCCTCTGCCTGCAGCGCGCCGCCCGGCGGATGGTGGCGGCAGGGCGGGGCGGGCGGATCGTGAACATCACCAGCGTGCACGAGCACGCGCCCCGGGTCGGAGCGGCGCCGTACTGCGCGGCGAAGGGCGGCCTGGGCCTGCTGACGAAGACCGCCGCGATCGAGCTCGCCGAGCACGGGATCACGGTCAACGCCGTGGCACCCGGGGAGATCGCGACGCCGATGACCGGGCAGGAGGACGAGGACCCCACCACGACCGCGCGTCCCGGAGTGCCGCTCGGCCGGCCCGGGCACGCCCGGGAGGTCGCCGACGTGATCACGTTCCTCGCCTCGCCGGCCGCGTCGTACGTCACGGGTGCCTCGTGGGCGGTCGACGGCGGGATGCTGCAGATGGGCCCGATGGCGGGCTCCCACCTCCCGTCCGACGACTGGCGGCGCGGCTGACCGATGGACCCGTTCGTCCTCGTGCCGGGGCTCGGCCTGTCCGGGGCGAGCTGGGGCCCGACCCTGCGCGTGCTGGGGGCCGGGGCCGAGGTCGTCACCCTGCCCGGGTTCGGCCGGCGCGTCCGCCGGGGCGCCGCGCTCGATCCGCCGGCGCAGGCCGGCCGGGTCCTGGAGGCGGCGGACGTCGCCGGCCGGGTCGTGCTGGGGCACTCGGCGAGCTGCCAGGTGGTGGCGGAGGTGGCGGTCCGGGCGCCACGCCCACCGGCGGCCCTGGTGCTCGTCGGGCCGACGACCGATCCCTCCGGCTGCACCTGGCCGCGGCTCCTGGAACGCTGGCTGCGCACGGCCACACACGAGTGGCCCGCGCAGGCGCCGCTGCTCGTCCGGGACTACCTGCGGACCGGGCCGGTCGGGATGGCCCGGACGCTGGACGTCATCCGCCGCCACCGCATCGAACCCGCCCTGGCGGCGATCCGCTGCCCCGTCCTCGTGGTCCGCGGGCGGCACGACCGGATCGCCCCCGCGGGCTGGGCCGAGCACCTCGCACGCACCGCCCCGGCGGGCCGGGCGTTCACGCTGCCCGCGGGCGGGCACATGGTGCCGCTGACCCACCCGGAGTTGCTGGCCCCGGTGGTCGGCCGCCTCGGCTGACGATCCGGAGGAGCGTCCAGCGGCATCAGGCCCCGGCGCTGGCGGGCCGGAGCGGGGCGAGCGCATCGGCGTAGGCACCCTCGAGCGCGTCGACCATGGCGTCGAAGGAGTGCGCGGCCGCGCCCCGCCGGGCGCCCTCGCGCAGCCGACGGGCCAGTACCGGGCGGGTGACGACGGCGTACAGCGCACGGGCGAGCGCGGCCGCGTCGCCGGGCGGGACCAACAGGCCGTTGCGGCCCGAGCGCACCTGCTCGGGGATCCCGCCGACCGCGGCGCCGACCACCGGGACCCCGGCCGCGAACGCCTCCAGCACCACCAGTTGGCCGGCGTCCGAGCCCGAGGTCACCGCCAGCACGTCGAGGCACGGCAGGATCGCCCGTGCGTCGGGTCGGTAGCCCAGCCAGTGCACCCGCCCGTCGAGCCCGAGCCAGTGGCCCAGCGCCCGCAGCTCGGCGGCCGCCGGACCGTCGCCCAGCACGGGGAACACGGCGGTGGGCAGCCGCGGGGCCAGCAGCGACGCGGCGCGGAGGAAGACGTCGACACCCTTGTCCGGCTGCAGCCGGCACACCCGGCCGATCACCGGGCGGCCACGCCAGGCGGGCGGCGCGGCGCCGCTGGTGGGGCCGGCGGTGACGGCGGGACCCACCACACGACCGGCACCCGGGGGCAGCATGCCCTGCGCGCGCAGCGCCGCCTCGATCGGCCCGGAGCCGCTCACCACGATCTCGGCCCGGCGCAGTGCGGCCCGGGCGTGCGCCCGGTCGGCGGGGGTGCGCCAGAGCGCCTCGGTGTGCTCGGTGACGACGAGGGCGGTGCCCGGGCCGACCGCCTGCGCGGCGGCCAGGGTGGCGGCGTGCCGGTGCGCGTGCACGACGTCGGGCCGGAGCCGGTCGAGCAGGTCCGCGAGGCCCTCGGCGAACTCGGGGCAGGCCCTGCGCGTCACCCGCACCGGGGCCACGACGTGCAGCGGCACGCCCGCCCGCTCCAGCTCGCGGGCCAGTGGCCCGGCCGCCGAGGCGGCGACCTCGACGTGGTGGCCGCGCCGGACCAGCGCCCGGGCCAGGTCGACGACGTGCCGTTCGGCCCCGCCCGGGTCGAGGGAGTCCAGGACCTGCACGACGTCCGCCACGGCCCGCCGCGTATCCCGCGCCCGGCCGGCTAAACGGCCGGGCCGGGCGCCTGACGCGTCGTCAGGCGGGACCACCGAGGTGGTCCTTGATCTCCTTCATCACGGTGTTCGGCCCGTCGACCTGGCGCAGGCCCTTCAGGATGTCGACCAGGTCGTCGGGTGCGCCGTTCTGCTCGGCCGTCCTCGCGAGCTGCGATCCGTCGGCCGGGTAGTCGACGCCCTTGAGGTACCGCTGCACCTCGTTGACCTGGAACGCCGGGCCGTCGATGTCCTTGGTCGGCCGCTCGGCCTGCCCGGTGCCGCCCGGCGTCGAGCCGCCGAGCTCGCCCTTCAGCTCGGCCATCACCGTGTTGGGGCCGTCGACCTGGCGGAGCCCGCGAAGGTTCTGCACCAACTCCTCGTCGGCGCCGTTCTGCTGCGCCAGCTCGGCGAGCTGGTCGCCGTTCATGGGGTAGTCCGCGCCCTTGAGCGCCTTCTGGACCTCGGTCACCTGGAACGCCATGCCGGGGGCGTACCCGGGCCACACCGGCTCACGCCCGCGATCGGGCGTCGCCGCGCCTACGGTGGACGCGTGTCCGATCTGCGGTTCTACTTCGACCCGGCGTGCCCGTTCGCGTGGATGACCAGCAAGTGGGTGCGCACGGTGCAGCGCCGCCGCGCCTACGAGGTCGAGTGGCGGTTCGTCTCCCTGCGCCTGCTCAACGCGCACATCGACTACGACGCCCACTTCCCGGACGGCTACGAGGCCGGACACACGGCGGGTCTGCGGCTGCTCCGGCTCGCCGCCCGGGCGCGCGCCGAGCACGGCGCCGACGTGGTCGGCCCGCTGTACGAGGCCCTCGGACAGCTCCTCTACGAGCGCGCGGAGCAACCGGACGAGGGCGGCTCGCGCACGCGCGCGGTCGCGGCCGAGGCGCTCGGCGCGGTCGGGCTGCCGGCCCGCCTGGTCACCGCGCTCGACGACGAGGAGCTCGACGCCGTGGTCCGCGCGGAGACGGACGAGGCACTCACGCTGACCGGCAAGGACGTCGGCACCCCGATCCTGCACTTCGCCCCGCCGGACGGGACCGCCCTGTTCGGCCCGGTGATCAGCAGGCTGCCCGCGGAGGACGACGCGGTCGCCCTGTGGGACCACGTCGTGGCGCTCGCCGCCTTCCCCGGGTTCGCCGAGCTCAAGCGCAGCCTGCGCGAGCGCCCGCAGCTGCCGTCGTTCGGGGTGCGGCCCGACCAGGTCGGGCTGGTGGAGGACTGGCACGGCGGCAGCCGCAGGCTCAAGCGCTGAGCACCACCGCCGCAGGACCTCGTACCCGGCGGCGGTGCCGACGCCGACCGCCGACCGGCGATCGGCGATCGGCGATCGGGGTAACGCCACGGTCCGGCCGGGCGAACCGGCCGGTGCCGATCACAGCGCGGAGGAGGGCCCGTGAGCAGCACCGACACCCCCGACACGGAGACCGACCCGGACATCGCGCTCCACGACTTCACCGACCTCGACCACACCGCCCTCCCCGCGACCTACGTGGCGGCGCTCGAGGCCTTCGACCGGCTCCCGCTCCTGCGCGAGCTCAAGGCGCTCGGGATCGAGCGCACCGGGACCGGCCCCGGCAGCCGGGTGCTCGACGTCGGCTGCGGGTTCGGGCTCGAGACCCTGCGGCTGGCCCGGCGCGTGCAGCCCGGCGGCGCGGTGACCGGCGTCGACCTCAGCGCCGACTTCGTGGCCGAGGGCCGGCGCCGCGCGGCCGCAGCGGGGGTGCCGGCCGCGCTGCTCCGCGCCGACGCACAGCACCTGCCCTTCGCCGACGCGTCCTTCGACGTCACCCGCATCGAGCGGGTCCTGATCTACCTCGACGACCCGTGGGCGGCCCTGCGCGAGATGGTCCGGGTGACCCGCCCGGGCGGGGCCCTCGCGGTCATCACGCCGGACTTCGACACCAACACGGTCAACGTCCCGGACCGCGCCCTCGCCCGCGCCGTCCTCGCCCACGAGTGCGACACCGCCGTGGTGCACGGGCTGCTGGCCCGCGACCTGCGCGGGCACGTGCTGGACCTGGGCGTGCGCGACGTCGGGATCACCAGCCGCATGGTCGTGTTCGACCCGGACCTCGCGGCGCGGTACTTCACCGGGGTCGGCCGGGCCGCCGGGGCGGCCGGGGTCATCGACGAGGAGGCGACCGCCCGCTGGGTCGCGACGATCGCCGGGCTCCACCGGACCGACCGGCTCTTCGCCGCGATCGGCTACTACCTGTTCACCGGTCGGGTCGGCTGACCTCCGCGCCTCCGCGCCTCCGCGCCTCCGCGCCTCCGCGCCTCCGCGCCTCCGCGCCTCCGCGCCTCCGCGCCTCCGCGCCTCCGCGCCTCCGCGCCTCCGCGGCGACGGACGGGCCGTTCAGCCCGCGAACTCCAGTACCGCAGCCCGCGCACGCCCGGCACCACGGCGAACAGGGCGCCGGCCAACGGCTCCGCGCCCGGCGCCACCCCCTCGGCGAGGTGGTCACGTACAGCGTGGCGAGGTCCGGGCCGCCGAAGGTGCACGCGGTGACCCGGGGGACGGGCAGCCGGACGCGGGCGTCGAGCCGGCCGTCGGGCGTGAAGCGACCGGGCCGAGGTCGCGCTCGCAGCGCAGGTCGTCGTCGAGCAGGAGCAGGGAACGCTCGCCGGCGAGGACCGTGCCGCCACCGCGCCGCGGCCGGAACGCGGCCGCCACGGCCGCGACGTGCGTGCGCCGGACCTCGCCGCCCGCGAGCTCGAGGATGTCGCCGGCGAGCATGTCCCCCCACCGGACACCGGCGTAGGACGGGTGCCGGACGGGTCCCTCGCCGTGGTGGGCCACCGGCCCGGTCACCGGCTCCGCCGTCAGCTCCCGCATCGCGGCCCTCCTCGGTCCGTCCGAGGACCGGTCAGCCCGCGAGCGCGGCGACGGTGCGGGCCGCGCTCGTCGGGCACCAGCACCGGGTGGCGGACGCCTTCCACGGACGCCTTCCACGGGCGTGAGCGCGCCGAGCAGGGACTCGGCGTCGGCCGGAGGTCGCGGCGCTCAGGCGTTGCGGACGGACGCCGCCTCGTGGAGGTCGAGGATGTCGACGGACTTCTCCCGCATCTCGACCTTGCGGACCTTGCCGGTCACGGTCATCGGGAACTCGTCGACCACCAGCACATAC
>NZ_JAJSOK010000080.1 GCF_021283305.1 Pseudonocardia kujensis | reverse complement strand
GGGGTACGCGATGGCGAACCGCCGGGTGGTCGCGCGGGTGCTGTCCGCGCTGCACCGCCGGTCGCGGATCCGCCGGCTCGGCCCCTTCTTCGAGGCCGTCCGGGCGGGCCTCCAGGCCGGCCGGGACGACCGGCGGATCGTGCTGCTGCATCCCGGCCCGGACTCGGAGACGGCCTACGAGCAGGCGATGCTGTCGTCGTTGCTCGGGTTGCCGCTGGTCCTCGGCTCCGAGCTGACCGTGCGCGACGGCCGGCTGTGGCAGCACTCCCTGGGCCGGCTCGACCCGGTCGACGTCGTGCTCCGCCGGCTCGACGCGGACCGGTGCGATCCCCTCGACCTGCGCCCGGACTCCCGGCTGGGCGTGCCCGGCCTGCTCGAGGCCGCCCGGCTCGGCACCGTCACCGTGCTCAACGGGCTGGGTGCCGGGGTCGCCGAGAACCCCGGGCTGCTGCCCTTCCTGCCCGCGGTGTGCCGGGAGCTGCTCGGTGAGGACCTGCTGCTGCCGAGCGTGCCGACCTGGTGGTGCGGCGACCCGGCCTCGCTCTCGCACGTCCGCGCCCGGCTCGGCGAGCTGGTCCTCGCGCCCGTCGCGCGGGGGCACGCCCCGGTGCGCGGCGCCGACCTCGACGCCGCCGGGCGGGCGGCGCTCCTCGCGCGCATCGGGGCGGAGCCGCACGCGTGGGCCGCGCAGCAGGAGGTCGTGCTCTCCACCGCGCCCGTCGTCACCGACGCCGGCGCCGAGTCGCGGCCGGTGACGCTGCGGACCTTCGCCGTCGCCTCCGGGGCGGGGTGGGAGGTGCTCGACGGCGGGCTGGGCGCGGCCGCACCGGCACTCGCGGGCGGCCCCACGCCGGCCAAGGACGTCTGGGTGGTCGGCGAGCGCCCCGAACGGGCGACCGCCGGGACCCCGGACGAGGCCGGCGGCGGGTCGACGGCACCGGCCGGCGTCTCCCCGCGGGTGGCGGAAGAGCTGTTCTGGCTCGGCCGTTACGCGGAGCGGGCCGAGGACACCGCCCGGCTGCTGCGCGCGGTCACGGACCGCTGGGCGGACTTCCGCACCTCCCCCGAGCCGGCGGGCGCCGGCGCGCTGCGGGCCCTGCTCGTCGCCACCTCCGAGATCACCCGCACGACGCCCGGCTTCGCCGCCCTGCCGCCCGACGACGACCCCGGCCCGGAGCTCCGGTCCCTGCTCCACGACCGCACCCGCCCCGGCACCCTCGGCTTCGCGGTGCACCGGCTCATCCGGGCCGCGCAGGCCGTGCGCGAGCAGCTCCCCACCGACAGCTGGCTCGTGCTCGGACGGCTCGACATCGTGCTGCGGCGCCTGGCGGCCCGCGCCTGGTCCGACACCGGACCCGACACCGAACCCGACACCGAACTCGACGCGGGCGAGGTGTCCGAGGGGCTGAACCGGGTCCTCGAGGGCCTGCTCGCGCTGGCCGGCACCACGGCGGAGAGCCTGGTCCGCGACGCCGGCTGGCGGCTGCTCGACGCGGGCCGGCGGGTGGAGCGCGCCCAGCACGTCGTCGCGCTGCTGGCCGCGACGCTCGGCGACGCCCCGCGCGGGCCGGCCGACCGGCTGGTGGTCGAGTCGGTGACGATCGTGGCGGAGAGCGTGCTCACGCACCGCCGGCGCAGCGCGGGCCGGCCCGGCATCGCCCCGCTGCTCGACCTGCTGCTCGCCGACCGGGACAACCCGCGCGCGGTGGCCCACCAGCTCGACCGGCTCGCCGACGACCTCGCCCACCTGCCCGGCGGCGTCCCGGGCTCGTTCGACGCCGCCTGCGCCCGGCTCGCGGCCGCCGACACCGCCGCGCTCGCAGCGCGGGACACCGCAGACGGCACCCGCCCCGCCCTGCGCGCGCTGCTGGCCGGGCTCGGCGCGGATCTCGACCGGCTCGCGGAAGACATCGCGGCCGCGCACTTCACGCCGCAGCGCCGCCCGCATCCCTACGACGTCCTGGCCGCGCCGTGACCACCTACCGCGTCACGCACCGCACCGCGTACGAGTACTCCGGCGAGGTCACCACCAGCTTCGGTCGGGCGCACCTGCTCCCCCGCACCCAGCCCGACCAGCGCTGCACCGACGCCCGCATGGTGGTCCACCCGGCGCCGGACGAGCTGCGCGAGCACGTCGACGCCCTCGGCAACCGCTCCATGTACTTCTGCGTCCGCACCCCGCACCGCGCGCTCACCGTGCTGGCGGAGAGCACCGTGACGGTCGCCCGGGCCGTGGTGCCACCGGCGCTGCGCGCCTGGGAGGAGGTCCGGGACCGGAAGGACGTCGACGCCCGGCCTTTCGCCCTGCCGTCGCCGCGGCTGCCGGCCCAGCCGGAGGTCGCCGACTACGCCGCGCCCTCCTTCCCGCCCGGGCGCCCGCTCGGCGAGGCCGCCGCCGACCTCTGCCGGCGCATCCACGCGGACTTCGCCTACGTCACCGGCGCGACCACGGTCCGCTCCACCGTGACCGACCTGCTCACCGGCGGCGAAGGCGTCTGCCAGGACTTCGCGCACCTCGCGGTGGCCGCGTTGCGCACCCGCGGGCTGCCCGCCCGGTACGTCAGCGGCTACCTGGAGACCCGGCCGCCGCCCGGGAAGCCGAAGCTGCGCGGGGTCGACGCCTCGCACGCCTGGTTCTCCGTCTGGACCGGCGACGGGTGGCTCGACCTCGACCCGACCAACGACCGGGTGGTCGACGACTCCTACGTCGTGCTCGCGCACGGCCGCGACTACGGCGACGTGCCCCCGCTCAAGGGCGTGCTCTTCGCGGACTCGGCGCGCAGCACGATGGCCGTGGCGGTGGATCTCGAGCGTGTGGCGCCGGACGGGACCGGGTAACGAGCCCCGTGCGCGCGTTCGCCTGCCCCCACTGCTCCGCCCTGGTGTTCTTCGAGAACTCGGTCTGCCTCACCTGCGGCACGGAGATCGGCTTCTCCCGTGCGGAGCGGACGATCGTGCGGGCGGAGGGCCGGCACCGGTGCGCGAACCGGCGGACCGCCACGTGCAACTGGTTCGCCGACGCACCCGGCGCGTTGTGCGACTGCTGCGCCCTCACCCGGACCCGCCCCGCCGACGACGACACCGACGGGCTGGCCGCCTTCGCCCTCACCGAGCAGGCCAAGCGGCGGCTGCTCTACCAGCTCGACGACCTGGCGTTGCCCGTCGTCGGCAGGGACGAGGACCCGGTCGGCGGGCTCGCCTTCGACCTGCTCTCCAGTGCCCACGAGCCGGTGACGACCGGGCACGCGAGCGGCGTCGTCACCCTCGACCTCGCCGAGGGCGACGCGGGCTACCGGGAACGGATGCGCGTGCAGCTCGCCGAGCCCTACCGCACCCTGCTCGGGCACCTGCGGCACGAGACCGGGCACTGGTACTGGGAGGTGCTGGTCGACCGGCCGGGGCGCAACGAGGAGTTCCGTGCGTTGTTCGGCGACGAGCGCGAGTCCTACGCCGACGCCCTGGAACGGCACTACTCCTCCGCCCCGCCCGCGGGCTGGGAGGACCGGTACGTCAGCGCCTACGCCACCGCGCACCCGTGGGAGGACTGGGCCGAGACCTTCGCGCACTACCTGCACATCCGCGACACCTCGCAGACCGCGGCGGCGTTCGGGATCAGCGTGCAGGGCCCGCTCGACGCCCGCGAGGACCTCACCTCCGAGCCGCACGAGTCCGAGAAGGACTTCGACGCGGTCATCGCGGCCTGGCTCCCGCTGACCTACGCGCTCAACGCCGTCAACCGCGCGATGGGCCACGCCGACCTCTACCCCTTCGTGCTCGCCCCGACCGTGCTGGACAAGCTGCGGTTCGTGCACGACCTCGTCATCGCGCGACCCGCCTACGTGCCGGCCTGACCCGCCAGCCGTTCGATCATCACGCTCGTCGCGATCCCGTTCGCCCGCTGCACGTGATCGTGTGGCTGGTCCTGCTCGGGGTGTTCGGCGTGGGGATCGGCGCGCTGTCCTCCGCGCTGGCGATCGCCGGCCCGCAAGACCGAGTGGATCTTCTGGGCGGTGCAGCAGCCGCCGCTGTTCCCGCTGCTCATCGTGCACACCGCCACGATCTGAGCGCGCCTCGCCCCGGGGGGCGAGGCGCGCCCGGTTCCGACCCGGCGCACCCGTTCGCGCCGACCGTGCCCGACGTCGGCCGGTGCGGGTCAGTGCTTGCGGACCACCTTCTCCTGGCCGCCCGCGCGCCAGACCGTGACGTCGAGGTGCCCGCCGCTCACCTCGACCGCCGACGCCCCGACGAGCCGGGCGCCGAGGAACCGGTCGAAGCGCCGCCCGCGCAGGTCGAGGCCGGTCTCGGCGAACAGGTGGTCGGCGAACCGGGCGTGCAGGTCCTCGTCCTGCACGTCCTCGACCGTGCCCCAGACCTTGGCGTCGCCGTCCGACACCTGGGTGTCGACCGTCGCGGTGTGCAGCGTGAAACGCGGGTCCCGCTCGAGGTCGCGGAACTTCGCGGTGTCCGGCATGCCGACGAGCCAGAGCCGGTCCTCGAAGAACCGCGGCTCCATCGGGCAGATCCGTGGGAAGCCGTCCGGTCGCAGCGTGCCCAGGAAGCACAGGTTGCCGGTCGCGGCGTGCCGGCGGCGGAAGATCTCCGCGATCCGCGGCGCGACCTTCTCGAACTCCTGCCAGGAGGTGGTCATACCGGGACGGTAGGGCCGAACCCTGACAGGTCCTGTCCGGTTCGGCGAGCCCGATCGGAGTTTCGGGTGGGCGCTTCCGCCCGGTCGCCGCGCCACCGGACCGGACGACGGGCTCGACCGCGGGCCCGTCCCGCCCCCATCCTGTCCACCGTGCTGCCCGGCGCGCTGTCCACCCGTGGGCGCGCCACCGCCGGCCGTGGAGGAGGCCATGGGAACCATCGTGCTGTCGCGCGTCCACGACCACGAGCGCCACGAGGGCCGGTCCTACCTGGTGGAACGGCTGTGGCCGCGGGGCGTCCGCCGCGACGACCTGCAGATGGACGGGTGGGCGAAGGACGTCGCCCCCAGCTCCGAGCTCCGGAAGTGGTTCGGCCACGACCCGGAGCGCTGGGCGGAGTTCCGCCGCCGCTACTTCGCCGAGCTCGACGAGCACCCCGAGGCCTGGCGGCCGCTCGTCGACGCCGCGCGGTCCGGCACCCTGACCCTGCTCTACAGCACCCGGGACCGCGAGCACAACAACGCCGTGGCGCTGCGCGACTACCTCGAGGCGCGGCTGGCCGACGGCCGACCCCGCCGGATCAGGCCCGGACGGTCAGCCCCACCCGCTGGAACTCCTTGAGATCCGAGTAGCCCGTCTTCGCCATCGCCCGGCGCAGCGCGCCGAAGATGTCGACGGTGCCGTACGGCGTGGACGACGGCCCGAACAGCACCTGCTCCAGCGTCCGGTCCGACGGGGCGAAGCCCGTGACGTCCGAGCGCGGCAGCGACGGGTGCGCGGCGGCGGAGGTCCAGTAGAGCCCGTCCGCCGGGGCGTCGGCCGAGTCGGCGAGCTGCTCGCCGAGCATCACCGCGTCCGCCCCGCAGGCGATGGCCTTGGCGACGTCACCGGAGCCGTTGATGCCGCCGTCGGCGATCACGTGCACGTACCGGCCGCCGGTCTCGTCGAGGTAGTCGCGGCGCGCCGCGGCCGCGTCGACCAGCGCGGTCGCCATCGGGACGCCGATGCCCAGCACCTCGTCCGTGGTGGTGGCGCTCGACTCCCCGTACCCGACGATCACGCCGGCCGCGCCGGTGCGCATGAGGTGCATCGCGGTGCGGTAGTCGCCCACGCCGCCGGCGACCACCGGCACGTCGAGCGAGTTGATGAAGTCCTTGAGATTGAGCGGCTCACCCTTGCTCACGTGCTCGGCGGAGATGATCGTGCCCTGCACGACCAGGATCTCGACGCCGCCGGCGAGCAGCGCCGGGGTGAGCTCGCGGGCCCGCTGCGGGCTGACCCGCGCCGCGACCGTGACGCCCGCGTCCCGGACCGTCCGCAGGGCCTCGGCGAGCAGGTCCTCCTGGATCGGGGCCGCGTGCAGCTCCTGCAGCATCCGGACCGCGGCGCTCGGGTCGTCCGAGTCGGCCGCCTCCACGACCCGGGCGATCGCGCCCTGGGCGTCGGCGTGCCGGGCCCAGAGACCCTCGGCGTTGAGCACCGACATCCCGCCGAGCTTGCCGATCGCGACCGCGGTGGCCGGCGAGACCACCGCGTCCGTCGGGTGCGTGACGAGCGGGATCTCGAACCGGTACGCGTCGAGCTGCCAGGCGGTCGAGACCTCCTGCGAGCTCCGCGTCCGCCGCGACGGCACGATCTCGACCTGGTTCAGGTCGTAGGCACGACGGGCCTCCCGGCCCATCCCGATCTCCACGAGGTCCCGCACGGGTGACCAGCGTAGAGGAGCGAGCCGACGGGTCAGCGAGCGGCGTAGTTCGGGGCCTCCACGGTCATGGTGATGTCGTGCGGGTGGCTCTCCTTGAGCCCGGCGGCCGTGATCCGGACCAGCTGGGCCTGCTGGAGCTCCGGGATGGTCTGCGCGCCCGCGTAGCCCATTCCGGACCGCAGGCCGCCGACGAGCTGGTGCACCACGGACTGCAGGGGGCCGCGGAACGGGATCCGCCCCTCGATGCCCTCGGGGACGAGCTTGTCCTCGCTGAGCACGTCGTCCTGGGCGTAGCGGTCCTTGGAGTAGGACTTGGCGCTGCCGCGCGACTGCATGGCGCCGAGCGAGCCCATCCCGCGGTAGGTCTTGAACTGCTTGCCGCCGACGAAGATCAGCTCGCCGGGCGACTCCGCGGTGCCGGCCAGCAGGCTGCCGAGCATCACCGTGGAGGCGCCGGCCGCGATGGCCTTCGAGATGTCGCCGGAGTACTGGATGCCGCCGTCGGCGATCACCGGGACACCGGCGGGCGCGCAGGCGCGCGCGGCCTCGTACACCGCGGTGATCTGCGGGGCGCCGACGCCGGCGACCACGCGGGTGGTGCAGATGGAGCCCGGCCCGACGCCGACCTTCACCGCGTCCGCCCCGGCCTCGACCAGGGCCTGGGCCCCGGCGTAGGTCGCCACGTTGCCGCCGACGACGTCGACCGACTCGCCGACCTCGGCGCGCAGCTTCGCGACGGTCTCCAGCACCCGCCGGGAGTGCCCGTGCGCGGTGTCGACCATCAGCACGTCCACCCCGGCGTCGACCAGGCCCATCGCCCGGGCGTACGCGTCCTCGCCGACGCCCACCGCGGCGCCGACGACCAGCCGCCCGTCCGGGTCCTTGGTGGCCAGCGGGTACTTCTCGGTCTTGTTGAAGTCCTTGATCGTGATCAGGCCGCGGAGCACGCCGTCGCCGTCGATGATCGGGAGCTTCTCGAGCTTGTGCCGGCGCAGCAGGCCGAGGGCCGCCTCCGCGGTGACGCCGACCCGCGCGGTGATCAGCGGGGCCCTCGTCATCACCTCGTGCACCGGGCGCTGGTGGTCGACCTCGAAGCGCATGTCCCGGTTGGTGATGATCCCGACCAGCTTGCCCTCGGCGTCGGTCACCGGGAGGCCGGAGATGCGGTACTTGCCGCACAGCGCGTCGACCTCGGCCAGCGTCGCGTCGGGCGAGCAGGTCACCGGGTCGGTCACCATGCCGGCCTCGGAGCGCTTCACCACCTCGACCTGCGTGGCCTGCTCCTCGGCGGAGAGGTTGCGGTGCAGCACGCCGAGGCCGCCGGCGCGGGCCATGGCGATCGCCATCCGCGCCTCGGTCACGGTGTCCATCGGCGACGACACCAGGGGAACCCTGATCCGCACCCGGCGCGAGAGCTGGGTGCTCGTGTCGACCGCACTCGGCACGACGTCGGACTCCGCGGGGAGCAGCAGTACGTCGTCGAAGGTGAGGCCGAGCATCGCGAACTTCGGCGGCAGTCCGTTGATCTCGCTCGTCATGGCTGGTCGTGCACCCTTCACCGGACGTCCCAGGCGGCCCGCTCGCGGCTCGGGTGGACCACCGTCGCAGGACACCATGGTATCCGGGCCTCCGAGCGCCTCCGGTCCGCCGTGGGGAGTCGCCCGACACACCCGGCATCCGTGGCGCGCCGGTGTCCGTCCCCAGGCCGAGTGAGTTGTCCACAGGCCTGTGGGTGGACCGGTGGACAGCTTCCCGCCCCCCGGGCCGGACGCGGTACCGTGTGGACGTGGCGTTCGACGGCCTGCCCCCCGACCCCTTCGCGGGCGATCCCTACGACCCTGCCCTCTCGCTCGACGAGGCCGGGGCGGAGGACCACGAGGAGCTGACCGAGGAGGAGCGCGAGGAGGTCGTGGCCGACCTCGCGGACCTCGCCGTCTACCAGGCGCTGCTCGAGCACCGCGGCATCCGCGGGATCCTGGTCGACTGCGCCGACTGCGGCGAGCAGCACTTCCACGAGTGGAACCTGCTGCGCTCGAGCCTGCAGCAGCTGCTCGACGAGGGACAGATGCGCCCGCACGAGCCCGCGTTCGACCCGGACCCCGCGCACTACGTCACGTGGGAGTACTGCCGCGGCTACGCCGACGCCGCACTCAGCGACGACTGACCCGAGGCCTCCGACCCCGGAATCGCCGAAGGCCCCCCGACCGGACCGGTCGGGGGGCCTTCGTGCGTGGTGCGCCGGAGCCTCAGCGCGTGGTGGTCGCCGGCTCCGTGCTGGGCTCGGCCGTGGTGGTCGAGCCCATCGACGTGGTCGTCGTGCCGCCCGGGGCGGTGCTCGGCGACGGGGTCGCCGGCGACGGGGTGTCCGCGCTGCCCTCGGGGGTGGCCGACGACGGTGGCGAGCTCGGCGGCACCGAGCTGCTCGGCGACGGCGGCACGTTCGCGATCCGCGGGTCGACCGTCCGCGGGTCCCGGGTGCGCGGGTCGTGGTCGTCCGCCGGCGAGGTCGGCCGATCCGGACTCGACGACGGCGTGGTGCTCGACGAGTCGGACGCCGGACCGCCGCCACCCGGCTGGTCCTGGTCCTTGTCGCCCTCGGTCGACGGCTGCGGCCGCGGGGTGCCGTTGAGCAGCGGGGCGCGCGGGTCGGTCGGCTGGCCGGCCGGCGTCTCCCGCACCTTCTGCGACAGGAAGGTCTGCTCGGCGGCGAGGTAGGTCTTCCCCTCCTCCGGGCGGACCTGGTCCAGCAGCGGTGCGAGCGCCTGCAGGTCCTGCTGCGCGCCGGTGGTGTCGCCACGCTCGAGCTTCGCGTTGACCTGCTCGATGCGCTGCTTGACCTCGACGGCCGCGAGCTTGGAGTTCGCCGCGTCCTTGTAGAGGACCTGCGTGACCCCGAACAGCGGGCTGCCCGGGTCGGCGTCCTGCGCCCCGATCGAGACGCCCGCGATGCTGAAGACCAGCAGCGCGGCCGCGCCCGCGAGCGGGATCAGGTGCCGGCGCCGCGAGGAGGGCCGCTTCACCGAGCCGGACTCGAGTGCCGCCACCGCGGTGTCGAGGTCGACCAGCTCGGGGAGCGGCTCGGCGTCGACCTCGGCCTTCCACGCGGCGAGCATCGCGACGACCTTGTCGTCCGCGTCGTACCCGCCGTGCCCGGGGGCCGAGACCGTCATCCCGGCGGCGAGGGCGCTGATCAGCTCGTCGTCCGCCTGGACGGCGACGAGGTCCAACGGCTCGTCGGCGTACTCGGCGTCCTCGGCACGCGCCGCCGGGAACGGGATGGGCCGGTTCGGCACGCCGTGCGGGCCGGCGGTGCGGTGACCGTTGGTGCCGCCGCCGTTCGCCCCGTTGCGGGGGCGGCCGAAGGGGTGGCCGCCACGGATGCCGTCCCGGTCGTCACGGTCGGACACTCAGACCACCTCCTCCTCGGGCATGTTCTTCCGCAACCGGGCGAGCGCCCGGTGCTGGGCCACGCGCACGGCCCCGGGGGTGGAGCCGACGGCGTCCGCCGTCTCCTCCGCGCTGAGTCCCACGACCACACGCAGGACGATGATCTCGCGTTGCTTCTCGGGGAGCTGGTCGAGCAGACGCGACATCTGTTCGGACAGCTCGACGCGCAGGGCGCGCTGCTCGGGGCCGTCCCCGGACTCGGCGGAGTCCGGCACGTCCGCCACCGGTTCGGACCGGTTGCGTCCTGCCGCACGGTGCGCGTCGATCACCTTGTGCGACGCGATCCCGTAGACGAAGGCCAGGAACGGGCGTCCCTGGACGCGGTAGCCGGGCAAGGCCGTCAGCACGGCCAGACACACCTCCTGCGCGACGTCGTCCGCCGAGACGGACGACCGGTCCGTCCCGCCGAGGCGCGCGCGGCAGTACCGCACGACCAACGGCCGGATGGTGGCCAGTACACGTTCGACCGCTCCGCGGTCACCTGCCATCGCAGATGCCACCAGCTCGTCGAGAACGTCTGTCGGTTCACTCATCGCGCAGAGTCGTCCAGGCGTTACGCAGCATGTTCGTCATCATCCGTTCGGTGAGGCCGACTACGGAGAGTGCCGAATCGGGATCTCAGTGCCGACCACCGTAGCGAAGCCCCCGGAGCGTCCGGGAACCGCTCTCACGAGTGAGGACGGACGAGAGGTGCGCTGGTTGCGGTCCGTACCGGCGCCGACGCCGACGTGTCGGACCGCGTCGACGAGCGGTCCTCCGTGGGCGTGGGCCGAGTGCGGGGCGTCACCGGGCGGAACCCGGTCGAGTCGGTCACGCGCGGCGACGGGCGGCCCGGGCGGCTGGCGGGAGCAGCGCCGGGAGGGCACGCAGATCGAGGGGGGACGCACGGAGTCGTCCGGAGAAACGGAGTCGTACCGAGCCCCGCTGAGCCGTTCTGCCCCGAGCCGTTCGGAGCCGGTCGGGTCCGTACCGGGCTGCACGGAGCTGCACGGAAGGGCGCACGCGGCCCCCGCGGCGCGGTGGCGCGCCGGGAATCGATCGGCCGCGCGGCGGGGGCGGGCCGCGCGGCGGGCACGACGGCCCGTGGCGCCGGGGAGGGGCGCGCACGGCGGTCGTGCGGTGGCGGAGCGCACGGCGGGACGGACCCGGCCGGTGCGTGGCTGCGCTGCGACAGCCACGGCCCTCGGCCGCGTCGTCCGCCCGATCGCTCCCACCCGGACCCCGTCCGGGTGCTCGTGCTGTGCTGCGGGACCCTGCGGCCCCGCGGGTGGTGCTCGCGCTACCGCGTCAGGACACGAGGCCGCGACGGAAGCCGTGGGCCACGGCCTGCGCGCGGTCCCGGACGCCGAGCTTGCGGAACAGCCGGCGGGCGTGGGTCTTCACGGTGTCCTCGGACAGGTAGAGCTCGCGGCCGATCTGACCGTTGCTCTTGCCCTGGCTCATCCCGCGCAGCACCTGCAGCTCGCGCTCGGTGAGCTGCACGCCGGGGTCGGCGGGCGCCCGCGGCGTGGGGACCGCGGTGGAGGCGAGGGTGTGGGCGAGGGCGGCCACCAGCTCGGGCCGGGAGGCGTCCCAGCGGAGGTAGCCCCGCGCACCGCCGGCGATGGCGGCGGCGATGCTGCCCGCGTCGTCGGGGGCGCCGAAGACGATGACGTTCGCCTGCGGGTGGGCCGCCACCAGACGCCTGGTGGCCTCCACCCCGGTGGGCACCGCGCGCTGGGTGCCGACCAGGACGACGTCGACCGGCTGCCGGGAGAACCGGGCCAGCAACTCGTCCCCATGGGCGACGCAATCGATCCGGTGCACCCCCGGCACCGCGGACATCACGCGGGTGAGACCTTCGCGGACGCTGCGACGATCGTCGCAGATGAGTACCGTCGTCACGACGATTCCTTCCTGCAGCTTCCTGCAGCCGGGTGATGTGTCACCCTCCGCATCGGCGGGTGACCGGATCACCTTGACACGATCAGGGCGACTTTGTGCCCTCCATTCGGGACCTCTGCGCCGAACGGCACTCGTCATGTGGGTGACTAAGGACCGAATGGAGTAATTACACTACCGCGAGCCTCCTCTCACCCGGAGGCGCCTCCCCCATCAGGCGCCGGCCCCTCCCCTCGGATCGGGCACGGATGACGCTCAGCGTGGCCGCTGCGGCGTGTCGTCGGCCCGTCGCGCCGTTCGGCGCACCGATCGTCGATCGGAGCAACCGATCGGACCTCCGATCGTGTCGGAACGACCCCTCGGAAGGCGGGCCCGACGGTCGCGCGGCGGCGCCGGGCGGATCGGCCGCCCGGGACGCCTCCGGGAGGACCTCCGCGGGCCCCGTCCGGGGGTTCCGGGAACCCGCCGGCGCTCCCTCCGGGGCCCCTGGGGGCGGGGATCCCGGGGCGACGGTCGCCGAGGCCGCGGCGACCCGCCGGACCACCGTCGCGGCGGCGTCCGCGGCCGCCAGCAGGGCCGCCCACGCGAGCGGGAGCAGCCCCGCCGCGGAGGCCTCCGCCGCGACCGTGTCGAGCACCGCCAGCGCCGCCTCCGGAGCGGGTGCGACGACGCCCTCGGGTCCCTCGACAGCCCCCGTGGTCCCCCCACCGTCCCCCGCGGCGGCCCGCACAGAGGCGACCACCGCGGCGAGGAGGCGGGACTTCAGCAGGTGCCGTACCGAGCCCGCCGCCGCAGCCCCTCGGACCGCACGGGCGGCCGCCGCGGACGCCGTGTCGAGATCGGCCCGGGCGAGCGCCAGCTCCGCGTGCACCCACGCGGTCCGGACGGCGGGCCGCCAGGGTACGGAGCCGGCGACGCCACCCTCCGGCGCAGCCGCCAGGACGGCATCCGCCCTGGTCAGCAGCCGTGCAGCTCGGTCGAGCCCGCCCTGTCCGAGCGCGTCGGCCGCCAGCCCGGCGAGCGCGTCGACCCGCGCGGAGAGGAGATCCGCACAGGCCCTCCCGAACCCCGACGCGGCGGCCCCGTGATCAGCAGCGGTCGCCTCACGGCCGGCCCGGTCGACGTGCCCGGCCGGTCCGGACACGCCCCTCGGCGAGGCCCGTGCGGACGCGGCCGTCGCCGTGCGCGGCGGGACGCCGCGGGTGCTCGCCGTAGCTGCCGCGGCGGGTTCCGGGGCCGTGGCGCACCCGACTTCTGACGAGCCTCCAGGGACCCCGGCCGTGAGCGCCAGCGCCTGCCCGTCGAGCCGCTCGGCGAGGGCGTGACCGCCGCGCTGCCGAAGGTGCGAGGCGCGGGCGACGAGGGCGTGCGCACGGATCTCGACGGGCACCCGCGGCTCGCGCCGGAGGGTCTCCAGGAGGGCCGCCGCAGCGGCGTAGTGGCCCTGCCCGCCGAGGGCCACCGCGGCCGCCCAGCGCACCGCAGGCCCCGCTCGTCCGACCCGTCCGACCGACACGCCGGGGTGGGCGCCGAAGGCCACCTCACTCAGGCGGTCGTCGTCCAAGTGGGCGGGTCCGTTCCGGTGCTCGTCGCCGTGATTACACCCACATGTACTAGTTCTTGTGGGTGATCGCAGCGAGGTCGGTCAAGGCGTCCGTCGCGGACGTCAACGAGTCGAGGCGGCCGATCCGGGGCGCGAGGGCGAGGTCCGTCCAGCCCGGCCCTGCGGCAAACGAGCGGAACCGGGGCCGGGTACGGGGCAGCGCGGCGAAGAGACCGGGATCGGCCGTCCCCGGGCCCTGCGCCCAGAGCACCACGGCGGCGGGCGCGGTGCGGCGCACCGCGGCCGCCAGCGCGTCGAGCGGCAGGTTCGGCCCCAGCGGCCGGTACGCCACGCCCCGCTCGGCCAGCACGGCCGCGAGGACGGCGAGCGGGAGGTGATGCCACTCGCCGGGCGCACTCGCCAGCAGGACCGGGCGCGCGTCCGCCGCACTCGGGGGCGCCGCCAGCGACCGGGCCCCGTACACCGCGGTCACGGCCTCGCTGACCAGGTGCTCGATCTCCACCCCCGCGCCGGTCGACTCCCAGCGCGCGGCGACGGCGCACAGCACCGGCCGGACGACGTCGTTCCAGGCCCGGGCCGGCCCGTCGGCGTCGATGGCCTCGTCGAGCAGCCGGCGCACCGCGGGCGCGTCCATCGACAGGGCCGCCCGCCCGATCCCGCGGGCCCGCGGGCCCGCGCCGGGCAGCCGCAGCACCCGCCCGCCGACGCGCACGCGCGCGCCGAGGTCGAGCTCGTCGTCCGACGGGTGGCCGGCGAGCAGCACCGGGCCGCCCTCCCCCGCCCCCGGCTCGCCGGCACCGCGGCGGGGCACTCCGACGGGGCGTCCGGCGCCCGGCTCCGGCGGGCGGGCGGCGAGGGCGTGCCGCGCCGCCTCGGCCGGCGTCGCGCCCTGCAGGAGCGCACGCTGCATCAGCTCGAGGCGGGCGATGTCCGCGGCTCCGTAGCGCCGGTGGGCGCCCGGGGTGTGCGCCGAGGGGCCGAGGCCGTAGCGCCGGTCCCATGTCCGCAGGGTTGCCGGGGCGACGCCGAGCCGCCGTGCGACGGCCGCCACGGTCAACCGGGGAGTGTCGACGGCCCCGGACGGGGTATCCGGCATGCGGCCCTCCGGT
The DNA here is from genome assembly GCF_021283305.1 of Pseudonocardia kujensis. Lineage (GTDB taxonomy): Bacteria > Actinomycetota > Actinomycetes > Mycobacteriales > Pseudonocardiaceae > Pseudonocardia > Pseudonocardia kujensis. Next base: position 19,585 of record NZ_JAJSOK010000080.1, on the reverse strand, counting down.
GCGCGGTGCTGGTCCACGTCGACCTCGCACGCGGGCCGGGCGCGCTCGGGTACGCGCTCCGGCACCGGCTGCGTGGTCACTCGCCCATGGTCAGGTCTCGCCCTCGGCGGGGCAACCGGGACACGATTTCTCGAACGAACCTCTTGAACAAGGTTTGGCGCGTTTCTATGCTGGGCACCTCGTCGTCGAGCAACGACCTTCGCTTCGAACGGGTGGGTGATGACGGTGGCGGACATCAGGCGGCTTCCGGGGCCGGTCTCCGACGTCTGGGACTGGCAGATGCAGGGTGCGTGCCGCGGGATGGACAGCTCGTTCTTCTTCCATCCCGAGGGCGAGCGCGGCCCGGCACGGGCGAACCGCGAGCGGCGGGCCAAGGAGATCTGCGCGACCTGCCCGGTGATGGAGATGTGCCGGCGGCACGCGCTGCAGGTCCAGGAGCCCTACGGCGTGTGGGGCGGGCTGTCCGAGCACGAGCGGGAGGCGATCATCCGCGGCCGTGACCGGCGGCTCAGGATCGAGGCGGCGAAGGGTGTGCAGCCCGCATGAGGTGACCGCACGGCCCGTCGGAGCGCCGGAGAACGCCGAAGGGCGGGTGGCCGCGAGGCCACCCGCCCTTCATGTGCGGTACTACCGGATCGGTGTCCTGTCAGTGCCCGTGCCCGTGCCCGGCGGCGGCCGGGGCCGGCGGGGCCTCCTCCGGCTTGTCGACCACGGCGCTCTCGGTGGTGAGCACCATGCGCGCGATCGACGCGGCGTTGACCACGGCGTTGCGCGTGACCTTGACCGGGTCGATGACGCCGTCGGCCAGGAGGTCCGAGTAGGACAGCGTGGCGGCGTTGAACCCCTTGCCCCACTCCTGCTCGGCGACCTTGGCGGTGACGACCGCGCCCTCGACGCCGCCGTTGGCGGCGATCCAGTGCAGCGGGGCGGTCAGCGCGCGACGGACGATCGCGACACCGGTGGCCTCGTCGCCGGTGAGCGTGAGCTCGCCCAGCGCGGCGGCGGCCTGGACCAGCGCCGACCCGCCACCGGGGACGATGCCCTCCTCGACCGCGGCTCGGGTCGCGGCGACCGCGTCCTCGATGCGGTGCTTGCGCTCCTTGAGGGCGGTCTCGGTGGCCGCACCGGCCTTGATGACCGCGACGCCGCCGGACAGCTTGGCCAGCCGCTCCTGCAGCTTCTCGCGGTCCCAGTCGGAGTCGGTGGTCTCGATCTCGCCCTTGATCTGGGCGATCCGGGCCTCGATGTCCGCGGCCTTGCCGGCGCCCTCGACGATCGTCGTGGCGTCCTTGGTGACGACGACCCGGCGGGCCTTGCCCAGCAGGTCCAGCCCGGCCTCGGACAGCTTGAGCCCGACCTCCGGGTTGATGACCGTGCCGCCGGTGGCGGTGGCCAGGTCGTCCATGAAGGCCTTGCGGCGGTCGCCGAAGAACGGCGACTTGACCGCGGCGACCTTGACGGTCTTGCGGATCGAGTTGACGACCAGGGTCGACAGGGCCTCGCCCTCGACGTCCTCGGCGATGATCAGCAGGGGCTTGCCCTCGCCCAGCACCTTCTCCAGCAGCGGGAGCAGGTCCTGGATCGAGCTGATCTTGTCGCGGTGCAGGAGGATGTAGGTGTCCTCGAGGACGGCCTCCATGCTCTCCGCGTCGGTGACGAAGTACGGCGACAGGTAGCCCTTGTCGAACTGCAGGCCCTCGGTGATCTCCAGCTCGGTGGCGAGCGTGGAGCCCTCCTCGACCGTGATCACGCCGTCGTTGCCCACCGAGGCGATGGCGTCGGCGATCAGCCGGCCGATCTCCTCCTCGCGGGAGGCGATGGTGCCGACCTGGGCGATGTGCTCGGCGCCGTTGACCGGGATGGCCTTGGAGAGCAGCCACTCCGACACCTTGTCCGCGGCGGCGGCGATGCCGCGGCCGAGGGCGGTCGGGTTGGCGCCGGCGGCCACGTTGCGCAGGCCCTCGCGGACCAGCGCCTGGGCGAGCACGGTGGCGGTGGTGGTGCCGTCGCCCGCGACGTCGTTCGTCTTGGTGGCGACGGTCTTCGCGAGCTGCGCCCCGAGGTTCTCGTACGGGTCCTCGAGGTCGATCTCGCGGGCGATGGTCACGCCGTCGTTGGTGACGGTCGGACCACCGAACTTCTTGTCGATGACGACGTGGCGGCCGCGCGGGCCGAGCGTCACCTTCACGGCGTCGGCGAGCTGGTTGACACCCCGCTCGAGCGCGCGCCGCGTGTCCTCGTCGAAGCTGATCTGCTTCGGCATCAGAGCCTCTCGTTCATGGTGTGAGACGGAACCGCCCCGGGGCCGCGCCCGGGAGACGGACTACAGGCCGCCGGGGCGGGATTCACGCGGCTGTCGTCAGTTGACGACGGCGAGCACGTCGCGCGCGGAGAGGATCAGGTACTCCTCGCCGTTGTACTTGACCTCGGTGCCGCCGTACTTCGAGTAGATGACGACGTCGCCGACGGCCACGTCGAGCGGCACACGGTTGCCGTTGTCGTCGATCCGGCCCGGGCCGACCGCGAGGACCTTGCCCTCCTGCGGCTTCTCCTTGGCCGTGTCCGGAATGACGATGCCGGAGGCCGTGGTGGTCTCGGCCTCGCTGGCCTGGACGACGATCTTGTCCTCGAGCGGCTTGATGTTCGCCACGATGACCTCCCCTTTCCTGGGGTGACTCACGAACTGTCCGTAGTACTGTCCACCGACAGCCGACCAGGGGCCCCGCCGTCGCGGGTGCCGGGGCAACCCGACCTGAACTGTGCGATTGGCACTCTACCCATGAGAGTGCCAACCGTTCAACGGGCCCGCCACCCGTTCGCGGTCGTAGGCTCCGGATCCATGCCGACTGTGGGAGAACTCGAGGTCTCGCCCCTCTGTCTGGGCGCCAACGTCTTCGGCTGGACCGCCGACGCGGACACCTCGTTCGCGGTGCTCGACGCCTTCGCCGAGGCGGGCGGCACCTTCGTCGACACCGCGGACTCGTACATGTTCCGGGTGCCCGGCAACAGCGGTGGCGAATCCGAGACGATCATCGGGAACTGGACGGCCGCGCGCGGGAACCGGGACGCGATGGTGATCGCGACGAAGGTGGGCTCGCTGCCGCAGCGCGCGGGCCTGGGCGGGGAGAACATCAAGGCCGCGTGCGAGGACTCGCTGCGCCGGCTGCGCACCGACCACATCGACCTGTACTACGCGCACAAGGACGACCCGGGGACCGCGCAGGAGGAGACGCTCGACGCCTTCGACGCGCTGGTGAAAGAGGGCAAGGTCCGCCAGGTCGGGGCGTCCAACTTCGCGGCGGCGCGACTGCGCTCCGCGCTGGAGATCTCGGACCGGGACGGGCTCGTCCGCTACACCGCCCTGCAGCCGCACTACAACCTGATGGAGCGGGCGGAGTTCGAGTCGTCGCTGCAGGACGTGCTGCGCTCGGAGGGGATCGCCTGCCTGCCGTACTACGCCCTGGCCAAGGGCTTCCTCACCGGCAAGTACCGCGGCGAGAAGGTCGACAGCGTGCGGGCCGAGGGCGCGTCGGCGTACCTGGAGGACCCGCGCGGGCGCGCGGTGCTGGCGGTGCTCGACGAGATCGCCGCCGGCCACGAGGTCCCCGTCCCGGCCGTCGCGCTCGCCTGGCTGGCCGCGCAGGACACGGTCGCCGCGCCGATCGCGTCGGCCCGCACGGTGGAGCAGCTGCAGAACCTGCTGCCGATGCTCACCCTGCAGCTCACCGACGACGAGCTGCGCCTCCTCTCCCACGTGAGCAGCTGACGCCGGAGCCGCTGCGGACGACCGTCCGGGCTCCCCTGGACGGTCGTCCGGTCGGTTACCCTGCCCACCGTGACCACCGCTGCCGACCGGGTGTCCCGTCGCCAGGTCGACAAGTTCGAGGAGCGCCGCCGGCTGCTGGCCGAGGGCGCGCTGCAGACGCTGTCCGAGCGCGGCTACGCGCGCACCAGCCTGCGGGAGATCGCGCAGAACACCGAGTTCAGCCACGGCACGCTGCACTACTACTTCCGCGACAAGGTCGAGCTGATCATGTACTGCGTGCGCCGCTACAAGGCCGTGTGCGTGCAGCGGTACGACGCGATCGTCACCGACTCCGAGACCGCGGAGGGCCTGGCCGCGGACCTCGCCGAGGGCCTCGCGACCACCTGCCGCGACGACGCGCTCATGCACCGGCTCTGGTACGACCTGCGCTCCCAGTCGCTGTTCGAGGAGTCCTTCCGGCCCGACGTCGCCGAGATCGACGAGAGCCTGGAGCGGATGATCTGGCGGATCGTCACCCGCTACGCCGAGCTCGCGGGACGCGAGCCCACCTGCAGCTCGGCCCTGGCCTACGCGACCTTCGACGGGCTGTTCCAGCAGGCCCTGCTGCGCCACCTCGGCGGCTCCGAGCTCGCCCTCGACGACCTTCGCGCCGGCGTCCGGCACCTGCTCGGCCACGTGGTCTGCGGGTAGCGGCGCGCGAGCGGCTCAGCCGCGGCCCAGGCGCAGGCCGAGCAGCCCGACGGCCGCCGCGATCCTCGCCGAGATCCTCAGCGCCGCGTGCAGGCCGGCCGCGAGGTTCCCCGCCGCGAGCGCGCCGAACAGGCCGACCCCCGGCACGCTGCCCGTCTGCCGACGATCTGGATCAGGAAGCCCATCGACCGCGGCTTCGTCAACACGACCTTGGGCCCGGACCGCTTCGACGGCGGTCGAACGGTCGCGGCCCTAGCCTCGAGGCATGCCCGGGGACGCCGACATCGCCGCGGTCGGTGCGCTGCTCGGCGACGAGCGCCGCTGCCGCATCCTGCTCGCCCTCGACGACGGCCGGGCCCTGCCGGCGAGCCGGCTCGCGGCCGAGGCCGGCGTCAGCGCCTCGACCGCCAGCACCCACCTCGGCAAGCTGCGCGAGGGCGGGCTGGTGACCGTGCAGACGCACGGCCGGCACCGCTTCTACCGGCTCGCCGGCCCCCACGTCGGGCGGCTGCTGGAGGCGATGGTCGCCCTTGCCCCGCCCCGGCCGGTCACCTCGCTGCGCGAGGGCACCCGCGCGCGGGCCCTGCGCCGTGCCCGGACCTGCTACGACCACCTCGCCGGTGAGCTCGGCGTCGCGATCATGCGCCACCTCGTCGACGCCGGCCTGCTCGGTGGCGGCGACGGCCGGCGGGACCCCGCGGACCCGCCCGTCGGGTTCGGGCACGACGTCGACTACCGCTTCACGGCCGAGGGCGACGCGTGGCTCGACGACTTCGGCGTCCGCCTCGCCCCCGGTCGCAGGGCGGTCCGCTACTGCGTCGACTGGACCGAGCAGGAACACCACCTGTCCGGCGCAGCCGGCGCGGGGATCCTGGCCCGGTTGGTCGAGCTGGGCTGGGTGCGGCGCGCGCCGAAGGACCGGGCCGTCACGGTCACCGAGGCGGGCCGGGAGGGGTTGGCCCGCACCTTCGGTGCCTGACCCCGCGAGTCGGCACTTCCGGGGCGCCGTGTCGCACATCCCGGTCCATCCCGGGATCGCACGTTCGGTCGACCGGGAGTGCCGACCCGCGGGTGGTCAGGGGACGAGGACCTCGGTGACCTGCAGGCTCGAGTCGGCGGGGAGAGCGAGGTCGGACGGCGTGGCGCCGGTGTGGGCGAGGTGCGCGCCGAGCGCGGCGACCATCGCACCGTTGTCCGTGCAGAGCACCGGGCGGGGCACCCGCAGCCGCAGGCCCGCGGCGGTGCAACGCTCCTCGGCCAGCGCGCGCAGCCGCGAGTTGGCGGCGACCCCGCCCCCGAGCAGCACGGTGTCCATGCCGTACTCCTGCGCGGCCTTCACGGTCTTCATCGTGAGGACGTCGGTCACCGCCTCCTGGAACGACGCGGCGACGTCCGCGACCGGGACCGGGGTCCCCGACCGCTCCAGCGCCTCGACGTGCCGCGCGACGGCCGTCTTGAGCCCGGAGAACGAGAAGTCGTACTTCGCGTCACGCGGGCCGGTCAGCCCGCGGGGGAAGTGGATCGCGGCCGGGTCGCCCTCGCGCGCGGCCTTGTCGATCCACGGACCGCCGGGGAAGGGCAGCCCGAGCAGGCGGGCGACCTTGTCGAACGCCTCACCCGCGGCGTCGTCGATCGTGGCGCCGAGGGGGGTCACGGGTCCGGCGAGGTCCGGCACCGCGAGCAGGCTGGAGTGGCCGCCGGAGACGAGCAGCGCGAGCGCCGGGGGCAGCGGCCCGTGCTGCACGGTGTCGACGGCGACGTGCGCGGCCAGGTGGTTCACGCCGTACAGCGGGACGTCCCACGCGGCGGCGTAGGCCTTGGCCGCCGCGACCCCCACGAGCAGCGCCCCGGCGAGCCCGGGACCCGCGGTGACGGCCACGGCGTCGACGTCGGAACCCTTCAGGCCGGCCGTCTCCAACGCCCGGTGCACCGCCGGGACCATCGCCTGCAGGTGCGCCCGCGACGCCACCTCCGGAACCACGCCGCCGAAGCGGGCGTGCTCCTCCACGCTCGACGCGATCTCGTTCGCGAGCAGCTCGGCGACCCCCGACCCCGACATCCGGACGATGCCCACGCCGGTCTCGTCGCAGGAGGTCTCGATACCGAGAACGATCGTCACCGGGGGTCCCTCTTCATCGTGTAGGCGTCGGCCCCGCTGGGCCGGTAGTACCGCTTCCGCAGCCCGACGACGGCGAAGCCGGTCTTCTCGTAGAGCCCGATGGCGGGCTCGTTGTCCGTCCGGACCTCGAGGAAGACCGTCGCGTGCAGCGCGTCGGCGACGCCCAGCAGGGCGTCGAGCAGCCGGCGCCCGATGCCGCGGCCCTGGTGGGCCGGGTCGACGCCGATCGTGTGCACCTCGGCCTCGGCCTGCGGCGGGCCGGCGGTGACGCCGAGCCCGGCGTACCCGACGAGCTCGCCGTCGAGCCGGGCGGCGAAGTAGGGCAGGCCGCGCGAGACCTCGTCGCGGAAGGCCTGGGCACTCCACGGGTCGTCGCCCGGGAAGAGGGCCTTCTCCAGCTCGGCGCACCGCGGCGCGTCGGCCCGGTAGAGCGGCCCGATCGTCACCGTGCCCGTGTCGCTCACGTGTGCACCTTCTTCCGCTCCCCGGGCGGGACGGCGTCGGGTCGGCGCAGATAGAGCGGCTCGAGCGGGCCCGGGGTGCGGCCGGAGTCCAGGGCGGGGGCGGCCGCGGCGACCAGGCCCGCGGGCGTGGGGCTCGCGGGTTCGCGCAGGGGCAGGCCGAAGCGCTCGGCCATCGTGCCGGCGGCGGCGACCAGGTGCAGACCGTCGAGCCGCTCGGCCACCGCGTCGGGGCCCTCCACGGTCGGCCCGGTCAGCCGGGCTCCCTCCGCCTCGTACGCGGCCCAGTACACCTCGCGGCGCCGCGCGTCCGTCGCCACCAGCAGGTTCCCGGTGAGCTTGCCGGGCAGCACGACGGCCTGGGCGATCGCGTCGAGCGAGCAGACCCCGTGCACCGGGACGCCCAGCGCGTCGCCGAGCGAGGCGGCGGTGACCATGCCGACCCGCAGGCCGGTGAAAGGCCCGGGCCCGGTGCCGACGACGATCGCCTCCACCTCCCGCAACCGGATCCCGGCGTCGGCACAGGCGCCCTGCACGCCCGGCATGAGGAGCTCGCCGTGCTTGCGGGCGTCGTGCGTGACGCGCACGCCGAGCTCGGCGACGCGGGCGCCGGGGCCTTCGGTCAGCCGCACGACACCGGCGGTGACGGCGGGCGTGGCGGTGTCCAGGGCCAGCACGAGCACGCCACCGAGCCTACGAGCGCCCGCCGGACGCCGGTCCGCCGGGCCGCCTACCAGTCCCGGAGCAGGGCGGGCAGCTCGGCCAGGCGCTGGATCACTCCGTCGGGCTCGACGTCGACCGGGACCCGCTGCGCCACCGGGATGTCGCTGTGCGGCACCAGCACCGCGCGCATGCCGACGGCCTTGGCGCCGCTGATGTCGTCGTACGGGCGGTCGCCGACGTAGACGCACCGGGCCGGGTCCTCGACCCCGACGGCGGCCATCGCCGCGCGGAACGCCTCGGGGTGCGGCTTGGTGTACTGCAGGTCGCTGCTCCAGGTCACGCCGTCGAACAGGTGCAGCACCCGGTCCCGGCGCAGCCACTCCTCGTGCCACTCGCCGGGCCACATCGTCGAGGACAGCACGCCGAGCCGCAGCCCGCGCCCGCGCAGCTCCTCGAGCATCGGGGCCGCTTCGGGATCGGTGTGGGTGGCCTGCACCCAGAACGCCCGGTACGCCTCGAGCGCGGCGCCGTGCAGCTCGGAGGTCTCGTCGACCGCGGCGTCGGCCAGCACGTGGGCGAGGTGGAAGGCGCGCGCGTCGTTCTGGACGCCGGCCCAGCGGGCGGTGTCCGCCTCGGCGAGGGCGGCCGCGACCGCGCGGGCCCGCTCCGGCTCGTCGGCGTGCAGGACCTCGCTGTAGGCGCGCCAGCCCGCATGGAAGTCCATCGTGCGCCAGGGCGTGAGCGTGCCGCCCCAGTCGAAGAGGACGGCCTCGATCATGGTGCGATCACGGCGCGACCCGCTCGGCCCGCGCGACCCGGACGTCGTCCTCCCGGCGCTCGAGGTGCACCAGCACGTGATTCTCCGCGAGGCGCTCGGCCACGCCCTCACCCCACTCCACCGCGACGACGGCCTCGGTGAGGTCGGTGTCGAGGTCGAGGTCGTCGAGCTCCGCGGCGACCGAGGCGACCGCACCGAGCCGGTAGGCGTCGACGTGCACCAGCGGGACGCCCGGCCCGCCGGGCAGCGGCCGGTGCTCCCGCGCGATGACGAAGGTCGGCGACGTGATCGGCCCGGCCACCCGCAGCCCGCGGGCCAGGCCCCGGACCAGCGCCGTCTTGCCCGCACCCAGCGGCCCGGACAGCACGACGAGGTCGCCGGCGCCCAGCTCGCGGCCCAGCTCCTCGCCGTAGGCCTCGGTGTCGGCCGGCTCCGGGAGCTCGACCGGCTCGTCCCACGTCATGCTCGCCTCCTGCGCCGGCGCGGGGCCCGCGAGGCCGCCCGCCGGACCAGTCCCTCCAGGGCTTCCTGGACCTCCTCGTGCCGCTCCAGCAGCGGCAGGTGCCCGACGCCCTCCAGCTCGAGCAGCTCGGCCTTCGGCAGCTCGGCGGCGATCCGCTCGCTGTGCGCGTACGGGATCACCTGGTCCTTCGTGCCGGCGACGATCAGCACCTCGCAGCCGGCGAGGGCGGGCAGTGCCGCCAGCCGGTCGTGCGTGCCGAGGGTGTCGGCGAAGTCGGTGAGCGCGTCGAGCGCATTGGCGCTGATCATGGTGTCGACCAGGTCGACCAGCGCCGGGTCGACCCGGCGGTCGCCGAAGGCGAAGCGGCGCGTGAAGCCCCAGACGACGTCGCCCAGCGCCTTGCGCGCGCCCTCCACGAACCGCGGCTGCACCCGGGCCAGGGCGCCGAGCCCGCGGGTGACCGGGTTGTGCCGGGAGAGCAGGGTGCCCGGCAGGCCCGCGCTGCCCATCTCGCCCGCCGACGTCGCCACGAACCCCACGCCCAGTACCCGCGACTCGAACAGCTCGGGCTGCTGGTCGGCGAGCGCCATCAGCGTCATGCCGCCCATCGAGTGCCCGACGAGCACCAGCGGTCCCTCCGGTGCCAGCGCCCGGACGACCGAGTCCAGGTCGTGGCCGAGCTGGTCGATGGTGCAGCTCTCCTGCGGCGCGCGCTCGGAGCGCCCGTGGCTGCGCTGGTCGTAGAGCACCGTGCGGACCGACGGGTCCGCCATCAGCGGGAACGCCTCCCGCTGGAAGTGCCAGGTGCGGCGGTCGAGGGCGAACCCGTGCACCAGCACCACGGTGAGCAGTGGCTGGCCGGTGCGGGACGGCAGCTCCTCGCAGGCCAGCCGGATGCCGTCCTCGGTCATGACCGACGACGACGTCGGCGCCGGTTCGGCCCCCGGCTGCCGGCCCGCGGAGTCCAGCTCACCGGCGAGGCGGCGGCGCTCCTTGGCGATCTCGTGCCGCTTGTGGCTCGCCACCCCGACGCCGACGGCGGCGCCGGCCGCCCCGACGACGCCGCCCGCGACCCCGAGCGCCTGCCACAGCCTCCGGCCGGCCACGCTCACTCCCCCGCGCCCAGGTGCGTGCGGCGGACCCGGGCGCCGTGCACGCCCGTGGCGATCTCGTAGTGGATCGTGCCCAGCTCGGTGGCCCACTCCTGGGCGGTGGGGCCGCCGCCGGCGCCCGTGCCGAAGAGCACCGCGGTGTCGCCCTCGTGGACCTCGTCCTCGCCGCAGTCGACCACGACCTGGTCCATGCAGACCCGCCCGACGACCGGTCGGACCTTGCCCGCGAGGTGCACCCGCATCCGGCCGCGGGAGTTCAGCCGGCGCGGGACGCCGTCCGCATAGCCCACCGGCACCAGCGCGAGCGTGGTCTCGTGCGGGACCGTCCACTCGTGCCCGTACGAGACGCCCTCGCCGGCCGGGACCCGCTTGACCAGCGCGACGCGCGCGCGGAACTCCATCGCCGGGCGCAGCGGCGACTCCTCGACCGGCCGGTCCAGCGGGTCGAGCCCGTAGACCGCGATCCCGGGCCGGACGAGGTCGAGGTGCAGGTCGGGGCGGGTGAGCGTGGCGGCGGAGTTGGCGAGGTGGCGCAGCGGCGCGAACCCGCGCCCGCGGGCCAGCTCCCAGGCCGCGTTCAGCCGCGCGAGCTGGGTGTCGATCACCGGGTGGTGCGGCTGGTCGGCGTGCGCGAGGTGCGACCACACGGCGACGACCTCGGCCTCCTCCCCGGCCTTCTCCACCGCGTCGAGCAGCTCGGGCCAGTCGGCGGGCTGGCAGCCGTTGCGGGAGAGACCGGTGTCGATCTTGAGGTGCAGCCGGGCCGGGCGGCCGGTGCGGCGGGCGGCGTCGAGCACGGCGGCGAGGTGCCGCACCGAGGAGACGGAGAGGTCGACGCCCGCCGCGACGGCGGGGGCGAAGTCCTCGTCCGGCAGGTGCAGCCAGGAGAGCACGGGGGCGGTGATGCCGGCCGCGCGCAGCTCCAGGGCCTCCTCGATCGTGCACACCCCGAGCCAGGTGGCGCCGGCCGCCAGCGCCGCACGCCCGACCTCGACCGCACCGTGCCCGTACCCGTCGGCCTTGACGACCGCCATCGTCCCCGCGCCCGACTCTCGGGCCAGCCCGGACAGCAGCGCGACGTTGTGCCGGATCGCGCCCAGGTCGACCGCCGCCTCGGCACGCGGACGGGCCGTGCCGTGCGGTGTTCCGGCCGGCGGGGCCGATCCGGGTCGCTGGGCCGATCCGGGTGGCGGGGCCGATCCGGGTGGCTGGGCCGATCCGGTGGGCGGGGCCGTTCCGGGGAGCGAGGACACGCCCGCATTCTGACATCCGCCCCCGGCAGGAGCTGTATCGATCACGGTCGTGGTGCGGGACAAGGGGTTCCCGCCCGCACACCCCTCGGCCCCTCGCACACCCCTCGGCCCCTCGCACACCCGTCCGAGCTCCCTGACACACCCGCGGGGTGAGCCGCACCTCCCCTCGACAGGGTGTGCGGCGGCCGAACGGGTGTGCGACCGCGAGCGACGCCGGCGCAGCCCTCAGACCCCCAGCGCCGCCTTCCGCACCTCCTGGACGGCGGCGGGGATCGCGGCCTGGATCGTGGACGCGGGAGCGGGGACGGCCGGCTCCCCGCCCACCCGCTCGGCGGCGAGCGTCGCGGCGCGCGAGTGCACGTGGGCCGCGCAGCCCGCGGCCCACCAGGGCTCCAGCCCCGCGGCGAGCAGCGCGCCGACCAGTCCGGTGAGGACGTCGCCGGAGCCGGCCGTGGCGGCCCACGCGTTGGCGGAGGGGTGGACCAGCGCGCGCCCGTCCGGGTCGGCGACCACGGTCGCGTTGCCCTTGAGCAGCACCGTGACGTCGAGCTCGGCGGCGGCCCGCCGCGCGGCGCCGATCCGGTCGGCGCCGACGTCGCCCGCGATCCGGGCGAACTCGCCGGCGTGCGGCGTGAGCACGACCGCCCGGCCCCGTACGGTCCCGCGGAGGTCCTCGTGCTCGGCCAGCAGGGTGATGCCGTCGGCGTCGACGCAGGTCGGGACGTCCCGCCCGAGGACGCCGGCGAGCAGGGCGTACCCGGCGTCGTCGGTGCCGATGCCGGGGCCCACCGACCAGGCCTGCGTGCGCCCGGCCTGCTCGAGGTCGTCGGTGCCGACGACCTCGGGCCAGTGCGCGCGGACGACGTCGGCGGCGGTGCCGGCGAACCGGACCATGCCGCTGGTCGCGAGCACCGCGGACCCGGTCGCCAGCACCGCGGCGCCCGGGTAGGTGGCCGAGCCGGCGGCGACGCCGACCACGCCCTGCGTGTACTTGTCGTCCGTCGGTCCCGGGATCGGCCAGCGCCGCCCCACGTCGTCGGCGTCGAGCACCCACGCGTGCGGCTCGGGCAGGTGCGGCCCCAGCCCGATCTCGACGAGCACGACCTCCCCACACTGCGGCCGCGCCAGCACGTGCAGCGGCTTGAGCGCCCCGAACGTCACGGTCAGCGCCGCCCGGACCGCCGCCCCGTCGGTCGTGCCGGTGTCCGCGTCGACGCCGCTGGGCAGGTCGACGGCCACCATCGCCACCCCGGCCGCCGCCGCGGCCTCCACGAGCGCGCCGGCCGGTTCGCGCAGCGCCCCCTTGCCGGAGATCCCCACGATCCCGTCGACGACGACGTCGGCGCCGGTCACCGCCTCCCGCGCGCCCGGGTCCTCGGCCCGCAGCACCCGGCCCCGGGCCCGGCGCAGTGCCGCGAGCCCCTCGGCATGGGCGCGGTCCGGGGCGAGCAGGACCGCGGTGACGGCCAGCCCCCCGCGCCGCAGCTCGGCCCCGGCCCACAGCGCGTCGCCGCCGTTGTTGCCGGCCCCCACCAGCAACGTCACCCGCCGCCCGGTCGACCGCCCGTGCCGCTCCCCGAGGAACCGGCGGACGCCGAGGGCGAGCCCGTGGGCGGCCCGGCGCATCAGCACGCCGTCGGGCAGCCGGGCCAGGAGCACCTCCTCGGCCTCGCGGATCTGCTGCGCGGTCCACACACCCTGCATGGACCGCACGCTAGTGCCCCGGCTACACCTCGTTGATGTCGAACTTGACGTCGCTGCCCTCGACGGCGGTCACCTTGGCCACGACGTCGAAGCTGCGCTCGGGGACCACGACGTGGCAGGTCAGCGTGGCCCCCACGGACGCGTCGAGGCCCGACGGGCAGTCGACCGAGTTCGGCGAGGTCTGCAGCTGCTCCTGCACCACGCGGGTGATCTCGGACTTCACGTCGTCGCTCGAGACCGACATGCTGCAGGCGCTCAGGCCCAGGAGCAGGCCCCCGGCGGCGGCCAGCGTGCCGATGGTACGTGCGATCCTGGCGTTCATCGTCTGTCCCTCTCGGATGGTTGCCGGACCCCTTCCGGCCTGTTCAGAACGCTATTGACGCGCGCACCGCGGGACAGGAGTGGTGCCACCACACCCTCGCCTCGCGCTGACCACCCCACGGCGGGCGGGCTGCCCGGAAGGGGCGATCGTTCGGGTACGCCGCTGGGCGGGGGTGATCGGGCGACGGTACGGTTCCGCTGTGAGCCGGACCAGCACGTTCACCCGTCCTCCCGCCCTGCGGAACGCCAAGGACGCGCTGGAGCAGCTGTCCCGGCCCGGCCCCAACGAGGTGCTGCGCGGCGACCTCGGGCTCGTCGGCACCCCGGGTGTGGTGTTCGCGCCGGCCGAGGGGCTCGGCCTGCCGGCCGTCGCCTTCGGACACGACTGGATGCAGCCGGTGTCGCGCTACGCCGAGCTGCTGCGCCACCTCGCCTCGTGGGGCATCGTCGCGGCGGCCCCGGGCTCGCAGGGCAGCCCGCTGCCGAGCGTGGCCCGGTTCTCCGCCGACCTGCGCACCACGCTCGACGTCTGCGTCGGCGTCCGGCTGGGCGAGGGCCGGATCAGCGTCGACGCGCGGCGCACCGCCCTGGCCGGGCACGGCATCGGCGCGGGCGCCGCGCTGCTCGCCGCCGCCGGGCACCCCAAGGTGGCCGCGGTCGTCGCGATCGCGGCGTCGCAGACCCGCCCGTCGCCCGTCGAGGCGGCCAAGGCGGTGTCGGTCCCGTCGTTGCACGTCGTCGCGGGCAGGGACACCGTCGCGCCGGTCGCGGGGCACGCGGAGCAGATCGCCGCGGCCTGCGCGGGCCCCACCTGGGTGCGGCGGCTGCCGAAGGCCGGGCACACGGACTTCCTCGAGGGCCTGCACTGGTCCGACCTGGTGCTCTCCGGCGGGCCCGACGCCAAGACGCGGCGCATCACGCGCGCGCTGGTCACGGCGTTCCTGCTCAAGGAGCTGTGCGGCGAGGACCGGGTCGACGACCTGGTCGACGGCAAGGTCCCCGGCACGGTGCTGGAGACCCCCGACGCCTGATCCGTTCGCGATCGCGAACGGATCCGCAGGGCCGCCCCGCTCCCGGTGCGGGCACCCGCATCCTGTCCGGGTGCGCACGGACCTCGACCTCGACCCCGACGGCCTCGACGCGGCCGCCGCGCACGCCGGCGCCCTGGGCCTCGATCTCGGGGAGCTCGCGTGGTTACTGCACGAGTCCGGCGACGACTGCCGCGAGATCGGACGGGTCGTAGGCGGTGCCGCGGATCAGGTGGTCGCGGCGGCCGAGACGTTCCGGCGGGTGGCGGGCGCGGCCCGGCGGGCGGAGACCGACGCCGCGCGGGCCCTCGGATGAGCCGCCGGGAGCTCGACGCCGTGGTCGAGCGGCTGAGCGCCGCGGCCGCCGACGCCGCGCGGGTGGCCCGGACCGTGCGCGCGAGCTGGTGGGACGCCCGCGGTGACGAGTTCGCCGAGCGGCTCGCCCTGGTCGGGCGGGAGCTGGCCCGGCAGGCCGACGCGGTCGCCGAGCTGACCCGTGGGCCCGCCCCGACCGACGGCTCCGGCGGCCCACCCCCGGCCGACACCGCCGCCGGCCCGGTCCTGCCGGGCATCGGCGGTCGGCGGACGGGCGAGGCCCGGGGCGTACGGCTCCCGCTGCTCGACGACGAGCGGGAGCCCCGGGAACGGCCCTGATCCGTGCGGGCTCAGACGGCCGCGGCCACCACGGAGGCGATCCGCGCGGCGGTCGACTCCGCGAGCTCCTGGGTGCCGGCCTCGACCATCACCCGGACCAGCTGCTCGGTGCCCGAGGGCCGCAGCAGGACGCGGCCGGTCTCACCGAGCTCGGCCTCGGCCTTCGCCACCGCCTCGGCCACCGCGGGCGACGCCGCGACGGCCTCCTTGTCGGCCACCTTCACGTTCTGCAGCACCTGCGGCAGCGGCTGCACCACCGATGCGAGCTCCGCCAGGGTCCGGCCGGTCTCGGTCATGCGGCTCATCAGGCGCATCGCGGTGAGGAGCCCGTCGCCCGTGGTGGCGTGCCCGGGGAGCACGACGTGGCCGGACTGCTCGCCGCCGAGGGTGAACCCGTGGGCGCGCAGGTCCTCGAGCACGTACCGGTCGCCGACCGCGGTGGTGCGCAGCGTGACGCCGGCCGCCTTCATCGCCAGGTGCAGCGCGAGGTTGCTCATCACCGTGGCGACGAGGGTGTCCTCGACCAGCTCGCCGGACTCCTTCATGGCGAGCGCGAGGACCGCCATGATCTGGTCGCCGTCGACGATCCGACCCTCGGCGTCGACGGCCAGGCAGCGATCGGCGTCGCCGTCGTGCGCGATGCCCAGGTCGGCGCCGCGCTCGACCACGGCGGCCTGCAGCGCCTCCATGTGCGTGGAACCCACACCCGCGTTGATGTTCAGCCCGTCCGGCGAGGCGTGCAGCGCGACGACCTCGGCGCCGGCCTTGGTGTAGGCCGTCGGCGCGGCCTCGGAGGCCGCCCCGTGCGCGCAGTCGACGACGACCTTCACGCCGGTGAGCGGGCGCGGGGTCGCGACGAGCAGGTGGGCGACGTACTGGTCGAGCGCCTCCGGCAGGTCCCGGACGCGACCGATGTCCGCGCCGGTCGGCCGGGTCCACCCGGCTGTGAGCCCCTGCTCGATCTCGAGCTCGAGCGCGTCGGGCAGCTTGTGCCCGCCCGCGGCGAACAGCTTGATCCCGTTGTCCGGCATCGCGTTGTGCGAGGCCGAGATCATGACGCCCAGGTCGGCGCCCAGCGAGTCCACGAGGTGCGCGACCGCGGGCGTGGGCAGCACGCCCAGGCGGACCGCGTCCGCTCCCGCGGAGGTGAGGCCGGCGAGCACGGCGGCCTCGAGCATCTCGCCGCTTGCCCGGGGGTCGCGCCCCACGAGCGCGACGGGCCGGTGCTCGTCCCCGGCGGCGCGGTGGGCCGCCAGGACGCGGGCGGCCGAGGCGGAGACGGAAACGGCGAGCTCCGGGGTGAGGAGCTCGCCGTTCGCCAGGCCCCGGACGCCGTCGGTTCCGAAGAGTCGACGCATCCGGCTACCGGATCAACGCTTCGAGTACTGGGGCGCCTTGCGGGCCTTCTTGAGGCCGTACTTCTTGCGCTCGGTGGCGCGGGCGTCCCGGGTGAGGAAGCCGGCCTTCTTCAGCGGCGGGCGGTCCTCGGAGTCGACCTCGACCAGCGCGCGGGCGATGGCCAGGCGCAGCGCACCGGCCTGGCCGGAGGTGCCGCCGCCGGTGAGGTTGGCGAAGATGTCGAACCGCTCGGTCTTCTCGACCGTGACCAGCGGCTCCTTGATCAGCTGCTGGTGCAGCTTGTTCGGGAAGTAGACCTCGAGGGTCTTCCCGTTCAG
Source organism: Pseudonocardia kujensis (assembly GCF_021283305.1). Classification (GTDB taxonomy): domain Bacteria; phylum Actinomycetota; class Actinomycetes; order Mycobacteriales; family Pseudonocardiaceae; genus Pseudonocardia; species Pseudonocardia kujensis. The sequence continues at coordinate 2,897 of NZ_JAJSOK010000080.1, read as the reverse complement.
GGTGAACTGACCCGAGCCGGGGACGAGCCGCACCCGGACCACGGCCTCCTTGCGGCGGCCGACGGTCTGCACCGGGCGGTCGGAGACGATCGGGGCCTCGACAGCGAACTCGTCGGAGACGGCCTCGGTCTCGCCCTCGTCGTACGACGCGGCCTCGCCGATGGTGTAGTCCAGGTTGTCGCCGGCCTCGGAGGCCTCGGAGGTGTAGACCTCCTGCTCGGGCGACTCGGGGGTGCTCACGCTCTGTCCCTCTTCGTTGCTCTCGGGGTAGGTCACTGCGCGACCTGGGTGATCTCGAACGGCTGCGGCTTCTGGGCCGTGTGCGGGTGCGACGGGCCGGCGTAGACCTTCAGCTTCTTGGCCATCGCCCGGCCGAGCCGGTTCTTGGGCAGCATGCCCTTGACGGCCTTCTCGACCAGTCGGTCGGGGTGCGCCTCGATCATCTCGCCGACCGAGCGCTGCTTGAGACCGCCCGGGAAGCCCGAGTGGCGGTAGACGAACTTGTCGTCCCGCTTCTTGCCCGAGACCGCGATCTTCTCCGCGTTGACGATGACGACGAAGTCGCCGGTGTCCATGTGCGGCGCGTAGGTCGGCTTGTGCTTGCCGCGCAGCAGCGTGGCAGCGTGGGTGGCCAGTCGACCGAGCACCACGTCGGTGGCGTCGATCACGTGCCAGGCACGGGTGATCTCACCGGGCTTGGGGCTGTACGTGGGCACGGGTCTACCTCGTCGTTCTCGGGCTCGGGAGCTGCCTCGAAGTCAGTCTCTCTTCTGGTGCGTCGGTGCGGACGCCGTCCGACCACCGACCGGGGCCGGCGGCGGCGCGGGTCTCCACCCGTCGCACAACGAACAGTCAGGGTACCCGCCGCTCGGAACGGAGGTCAAAACGCCCCCTCACCGACCACGAACGCCCTGCTCGAACGAGGGTACGCGCCCCCGATCGCGGCTCCCCACGCGGGGGCGGGGTGCGGTCCGCGCCGCCGCCGCTCACGCCCAGCGGCGCGCGTTCGCCTGCTCGACCTGCCGGTAGCCCTCCTCGGCCCGGCCGAGCGCCTCGCCGATCCGGGCGAGCACGGCGGTGAGGTCGGCGGCGGCCGCGTCCCACTGCCGCCGGCGGGCGGCGTAGTCCGTCGCGGCCTCGCCCTCCCAGGTCGCGGCCAGCGGGGCGAGCTCGCGGCGCAGGTCGTCGAGCCGGCCGGTGATGCGCGCCGCGGTGCCCGCGACGGCGGTCCGCGCCGCGGCGAGCTCGGCGAAGGTGACCCTGATCTCGCCCATCGCGTCAGCCCAGCGCCGCGCGGATGGCCGACAGCGAGGCGGAGCCGTCCTCCTCGGCCTGCCGGTAGGTGCGGCCCGACCCGGTGATCGCCTCGCCGATGGCGCGCAGCGCGGCGGAGAGGGCACGGGCGTCGGCGTCCCAGCGGGCCATGAGCGACTCGAAGGTCGCCGCGGCCTCGCCCCGCCAGGTGCCGGCGAGCGGCGCGAGCCGGGAGCGCAGCGCGCTCAGCTCGCCCTGCACCTGCTCGTCCGCCGCCACGACCCGGGCACCGGCCCGGGCCATCTCCTCCGGTGTGGTGCCGAACCCGCCGGCCCCGGTCCCGCTCGTCATGAGGTCCTCCCCGCTGTGGTGTGGCGATCTGGTGTGGCGATCTGGTGGGGCGAGCCTGGCAACCCGGGCCCGGGCGCGGGGCGGTTCCCGGGATCCGTTCGCGATGGTGAAGGAGTCGTGCGGCGCGGGTGGGCTGGTGGGCGGCGGTGTGGCGTCAGGCCCGGACCCGCAGCGACGCGACGACGACCGTGCACGCCTCCTCGACCACCGCCGATCCGCCGGGCGGGTACCGGCAGCCGACGCTGAGCTGGTCGGTGCCCTGGAGCCGGACGTGCCACTCGACCGTCGCCGCGCCGTCGCGCTCCTGGTAGCGCAGCGCATCGCCCTCCTCGCGGAAGCCGGCGAGCCGCTGCCCGGCCGCGCGGGCCCGGTCGTAGCGGTCGCGCAGCTCGGCCCGGGCCCGCGCGGCCTCGGTGCCGGCGTCGTAGCCGAGCGGGGTGCGTTCGACGGCCACGAGCCCGGTCCCGTCCGGTTGGTCCGCCGGCGCGAGCAGGGTGCGGCGGTGCTCGGGCGCGCCGCCGACGTGCGTCCACCCCTCCGGCACGGCGACCTCGTACCCGTACTGGACCAGCCGGTCCGCGGGCAGCGGATCGGGCAGGAGGAGGCCGAGGCCGAGCAGGCCCGCGGCCGCGAAGGCGCTCGCGCCGACGAGGAGCAGCCGCCGGCGGCGGGGTGGAGGAGGCGGCGGGAGGAGCGGGGGCCGCTGCTGCGGGGCGCGGTGGCGGGCCGGCTCGGGCGTCGCGAGCACGACCGCCTGCTCCGGCCGCGGCGCCACGACGAGCGGCCCGCGGCCCGCCTCGTCGAGCAGCGCGGCGAGCAGCGGGGTCCGTGCCACCCCACCGACCAGCAGCACCGGTCCCGGCGGCACGGCCGCCACGACCCGGGCGAGGAGTGGGGCCAGCGCCGCCCGCACCTGTTCGGCGGTGATCCGGACGCGGCCGGCCCCGGTCCCGATGTCCGCGGCGGGCAGCAGCGAGAGCGCCTCGCGGAGCACCGTGACGTCGGCCTCCCGGCGCGGGGGCGCGGGCAGCAGCGCGCGGACGGCGGCGTCGAGGTGCACGCCGCCGACCGGCACCTGCCGGACCAGCCGCCCGTCGCACAGCACCCGGGTGCCCGACTCCCCGGCGTCGACGACCAGGCCCGGGACCGGGCCCGGACGGGCCGCCCGTGCACCGGGCAGGAACGCCGCGGCGGCCGCGCCCGGCGGGACGCCGGCCGAGAGCACGCCGGCCACCACCGCCCGGCCGTCCTCCCAGCCGGCGACACGCGTGCCGCCGCAGCCGGCGTCGACG
>NZ_JAJSOK010000007.1 GCF_021283305.1 Pseudonocardia kujensis | reverse complement strand
CGGCCGGGTGCGCACCGCGCTGGACCGGGCGAAGAACACCGCCTCGCTCGACGTCCTGGTCGGCGGGGGCAGCGACGACGCCGAGGGCTGGTTCGTCGACCCCACCGTGCTCGTCGGCACCGACCCCGGCGACGAGGCGTTCAGCACCGAGTACTTCGGCCCCGTCCTCGCCCTGCACGTCTACGACGACGCCGACTGGCTGCCGACCCTGGAGCTCGTGGACCGCACCAGCGCCTACGCCCTCACCGGTGCGGTCTTCGCCACCGAGCGTTCGGCGATCGACGACGCCCACCGGCTGCTGCGGCACGCCGCCGGCAACTTCTACGTCAACGACCGGCCCACCGGCTCGATCGTCTCCCGGCAGCCCTTCGGCGGCAGCCGCGGTTCGGGCACGAACGACAAGGCGGGCTCGCTGCTCAACGTCCAGCGCTGGACCAGCCCGCGGGCGATCAAGGAGACCCTCGTCCCGCCCACGGACCACACCTACCCGCACATGCAGTGACGCACCAGGGAACCCTCACGCGCTCAGAGCGGTGGAAACTCGCGTTATGGAACCATAATGCGCTCAGAGCCGTCCTCAAGTCGCGTTATGGTTCCATAGTGCGTTCAGAGTCGTCGAAATCTCGCGTTATGGTTCCATAGTGCGGATCAGTCGAGGCCGCCGCGTTTGACCAGCTGGGCGGCGATGACGTTGCGCTGGATCTCGTTGGTGCCCTCACCGACGATCATGAGCGGGGCGTCGCGGAAGTAGCGTTCGACGTCGAACTCCGTCGAATAGCCGTAGCCACCGTGGATGCGCACGGCGTCGAGCGCCACCTCCATGGCGATCTCGGAGGTGAACAGCTTCGCCATCCCCGCCTCCATGTCGCAGCGCTCGCCGGACTCGAACTTCTCCGACGCGTAGAGGATCAGCTGACGCGCGGCGGTGAGCTTGGTGCCCATCTCGGCCAGGTAGTTGCCGATGGACTGGTGCTGCCAGATCGGCTTGCCGAACGACTCGCGCTCCTGGGCGTAGCGCAGCGCGTCGTCGAACGCCGCCTGCCCCACCCCCAGCGCCCGCGACGCGACCTGGATACGGCCGGTCTCCAGGCCCTTCATCATCTGCCCGAACCCCTTGCCGGGGACTCCCCCGAGCACCGCGTCGGCCGGCACCCGCATGTCGTCGAAGATCAGCTCGCAGGCCTCGACGCCCTTGTAGCCCAGCTTCTTGAGGTCCTTCGACACCGTCAGCCCCGGCCCGTGCTCGACCAGCAGCACCGAGATGCCGCGGTGCTTGGGCTCGGCCTTCGGGTCGGTCTTGCACAGCAGCGCGATCAGCCCGGAGCGCCGCGCGTTGGAGATCCAGGTCTTCGACCCGTTGATCACGTACCCGTCGCCGTCCGGCCGGGCGTGGGTGGCCATGTTCTGCAGGTCCGACCCGCCGCCCGGCTCGGTGAGCGCCATGGTGGCGCGCAGCTCCCCGGTCGCCATCCGCGGCAGGTACCTGTCCTTCTGCTCCTGGGTGCCGAACGTCAGCAGCAGCTTCGCGACGACCGTGTGCCCGCCCATCGCGCCCGCGAGCGACATCCAGCCCCGGGCCAGCTCGGCGGTCACCAGCGCGTAGCACGGCATGGAGACCGGCGCCTCGCCCCACGGCTCCGGGATGGCGAGCCCGTAGATCCCGAGCTCCTTCATCTGCTCGATGAGCTTCTCGGGGTACTCGTTCGCGTGCTCGAGGTCCCGGACGACCGGCTTGACCTCGCGGTCGACCCAGTCCCGGACCGTCTCGACGACCGCCCGCTCCTCGGTGCTCAACGTGCTCATGCTCGACCCCTCGTCGCGCCTCTCAGGATTCTGCAGAATATAGAACTTGGCGACGCGGCCCGGCCAGGCCGCACCGGTGTGAGACCGTCCACCCTGCTCCGGTCGACGCCCGGGCGCACCCGCTGAGCCGGCCGGCTCTCGACCGCACGCCGAGCACCCGCGATCATGGCGCCAGCCCACCGACCGGAGGTGCCCGTGCCCGAACCCCAGGCGGTCCTCGCCCCGCTGACCGAGAGCGCCGTGTTCCTCACGCTCGTGGTCGAGCCGGGCGGCGAGGCCATGGTGCACGACCTGCTGCCCGACGTCGGCGGGATGGTCCGGTCCGTCGGGTTCCGGACGCCCGAGGAGGGCCTGACCTGCGTGCTCGGCATCGGGTCCGACGCGTGGGACCGGCTCTTCGCCGGGCCCCGTCCCGCGCACCTGCACCCCTTCCGCGAGGTCACCGGCGAGCGGCACCACGCCCCGGCGACGCCCGGCGACCTGTTCCTGCACATCCGGGCCCGCGACACCTACCCGTGCTTCGAGCTGGCGCGGCGGATCGCCGCGGCGTTCGGCCCGGCCACGCGGGTGGTCGACGAGGTGCAGGGCTTCCGGTACTTCGACCGCCGCGACCTCCTGGGCTTCGTCGACGGCACCGAGAACCCGACGGGACCGGGTGCGGCCGCTGCGGTACTGGTCGGCGACGACGACCCCGACTTCGCCGGCGGTTCCTACCTGATGGTGCAGAAGTACCTGCACGACCTCGACGCCTGGAACGCGATGACCGTCGAGGACCGGGAGCTCGCCATCGGCCGCCGGATGCTCGACGACGTCGAGCTCGACGACGCCACCAAGCCCGCCGACTCCCACGTCGCCCTCACGACGATCGAGGACCCGGACGGCACGGAGCGCGAGATCCTGCGCGACAACATGCCCTTCGGCTCGATCGCCGGCGGCGAGTACGGCACCTTCTTCGCCGGCTACGCCAAGGACCCCGCCGTGACCGAGCTGATGCTCACGCGGATGGTGGTCGGCGACCCGCCCGGGAGCTCCGACCGGATCCTCGAGGTGTCGCGGGCGGTGACCGGCGGGCTGTTCTTCGCGCCCACCGTCGACCTGCTCGACGACCCGCCGCCCCTGCCGCAGGCGGCGGACCCCGCTGCGGCCGCCCCCGCCGAGCCCTCGAAGCCCTCCGAGCCGCCGGCCCGGCGCGCGGACCTCGGCATCGGCGGCCTCCGCGTCCAGCGCTGAGCGGTCCGGCGCAGACGGCGCCGGGCGGGACCGCAGGGCTGCCGGAGCATCGTCGGGCCGTCCCCAGCTCCCGCTCGGCTCACTCCTGTGCCGGCGCTCCGGCGAACTGGGCCTGGTAGAGCCGCTGGTAGGCGCCGCCGGTCGCGAGCAGCTCCTCGTGCGTGCCCTGCTCGACGATCGAGCCGTCCTCCATGACCAGGATCAGGTCCGCGTCGCGGATCGTGGAGAGCCGGTGGGCGATCACGAAGCTGGTCCGCTCGGCCCGCAACGCCGCCATGGCCCGCTGTACCAGCAGCTCGGTGCGGGTGTCGACCGAGCTGGTGGCCTCGTCGAGGATCAGCAGCGAGGGATCGGCGAGGAAGGCGCGCGCGATCGTGATCAGCTGCTTCTCCCCCGCGCTGACGCCGGTGCCCTCCTCGTCGATCACCGTGTCGTAGCCCGCGGGCAGGCTGCGGACGAACCGGTCGACGTACGTGGCGCGGGCGGCCGCGAGGATCTCCTCCTCCGTGGCGTCGGGCCGGCCGTAGGCGATGTTGTCCCGGATCGTGCCGTGGAAGAGCCACGTGTCCTGCAGGACCATGCCGACCCCGGAACGCAGGTCGGAGCGGGACATCCGGGCGATGTCCACGCCGTCGAGGGTGATCCGGCCGCCGTCGAGCTCGTAGAAGCGCAGCACGAGGTTGACCAACGTGGTCTTGCCCGCGCCGGTCGGCCCGACGATCGCCACGGTCTGGCCCGGCTCGGCGACCAGCGAGAGGTCCGTGATCAGCGGGCGCTCGGGCTCGTACCGGAACGAGACGTGCTCGAACGCGACGCGCCCGCGGCGCTCGGTGCGCACCTCCGGCACTGCCGGGTCCGGGGTCTGCTCCTCGGCGTCGAGCAGCTCGAACACCCGCTCGGCCGACGCCACCCCGGACTGCAGCAGGTTCGCCATGGAAGCGGCCTGGGTCAGCGGCTGGGTGAACTGCCGCGAGTACTGGACGAACGCCTGGACGTCGCCGAGCGTGAGGGAGCCCGAGGCCACCCGCAGCCCGCCGATCACGGCCACGAGCACGTAGTTCAGGTTCCCGACGAACATCATCGACGGCATGATGATCCCGGAGATGAACTGGGCCCGGAAGCTCGCGCCGAAGAGGTTCGCGTTCTTCTCCCGGAACTGCTCCTCGACCTCGGCCCGGCGGCCGAACACCCGCACCAGCTCGTGCCCGGTGAAGGCCTCCTCGATGTGCCCGTTGAGGATGCCCGTGTTGCGCCACTGGGCCACGAACTGCTTCTGGGAGCGCCGCCCGATCGCCCGGGTCAGCGAGATCGACACCGGCACCGTGACCAGCGCGACGAGGGCGAGCAGCGGCGAGATCACGAGCATCATCGCCAGCACGCCGACGATCGTGAGAAGCGAGGTCAGCAGCTGGCTCAGCGTCTGCTGCAGCGACTGCTGGACGTTGTCGATGTCGTTGGTGACGCGGCTGAGCACCTCGCCGCGCTGGCGGCCGTCGAAGTACCGCAGCGGCAGCCGGTGGATCTTCTCCTCGACCTCGCGGCGGAGCCGGAACACGGTGCGCTGGACGATCCCGTTGAGCAGGTAGCCCTGCGCGTAGGAGAACACCGACGCCGCCAGGTAGATCGCGATCACGCCGAGCAGCACGAGGCCGAGCGCGCCGAAGTCGATCCCCTGCCCCGGCACCACGCCCTGGCTCTCGATCAGGGTGGCGACGGTGTCGTCGCCCGCTTCCCGCGCCTGCGCGGCGGCCTCGGCCGCGGTGAGCCCGGCGGGAAGCTGCGAGCCGATCACTCCGGCGAAGATCACGTCCGTGGCGTGCCCGAGGATCCGGGGGCCGACGACGTTGAGCGCCACGCTGATCACGCCGAGCAGGACGACGACCAGCACGCCGAGCCGCTCCGGCGCGAGCCTGCCGATCAGCCGCTTCGCCGACGGCCCGAAGGTCGCGGCCTTCTCGGTCGGCTGGCCGATACCGCCCCACGGCGGCCCGCCACCGCGGCGCTGGGCGGCCATGCCGCGCGCGGCGGAGACGGGGTCGGCGTCCTGCCGGGGGCGGCCGCCGGGGGCGGTCGTGGTCACGCAACCTCCTCGACGGCATGCTGGGACTCGACGATCTCGGCGTAGGTCGGGCAGTCCGCCAGCAGCTCCTCGTGCCGGCCGACGCCGACGACCACGCCGTCGTCGAGCACGACGATCCGGTCCGCGCCGGCCACCGTGGACACCCGCTGCGCCACGACCACCACGGTCGCGGCGGCGGTGACCGGCGCCAGCGCGGCCCGCAGCCGCGCGTCCGTGGCGACGTCGAGGGCGGAGAACGAGTCGTCGAACAGGTAGATCGCGGGCTGCTTGACCAGCGCCCGGGCGATCGCGAGCCGCTGCCGCTGCCCGCCGGAGACGTTCGTGCCGCCCTGGGAGATCGGCGAGTCCAGGCCCTCCGGCATCGCGCGCACGAAGTCCTCCGCCTGCGCGATCCGCAGCGCCTCCCAGAGCTGCGCGTCCGTGGCGGCGGGGTCGCCGTAGCGCAGGTTGCTCGCGACCGTGCCGGAGAACAGGTACGGCTTCTGCGGGACCAGCCCGATCCGCCGCCACAGCTCCTCGGGGTCGAGGTCGCGGACGTCGACCCCGTCGACCAGCACCGCGCCGTCGGTGACGTCGAACAGCCGCGGCACGAGCGAGAGCAGCGTGGTCTTGCCCGCGCCGGTGCTGCCGATGATCGCCGTGGTCTCCCCCGGCCGCGCCGTGAGGGTGATCCCGCGGAGCACCGGCGCGGCGGCCCCGGGGTACCGGAACGTGGCGCCGCGGAACTCCAGGACGCCCTCGACCGCGGCCGGCACGACGGGCGCGTGCGGCGGCGACACCGACGACTCCGTGTCGAGCACCTCGGCGATCCGCTCCGCGCACACCGCGGCGCGCGGCACCATGATCGCCATGAACGTGGCCATCATGACGGCCATGAGGATCTGCAGCAGGTAGGCCAGGAACGCCGTGAGGGCGCCGATCTGCATCTCCCCCGCGTCGACCCGGACGGCGCCGAACCACAGCACGGCCACGCTGGAGACGTTGAGGACCAGCATCACGATCGGGAAGATCAGCGCCTGCAGCCGCCCCGCCGCCGTGGCCACCCCCGTGACGTCCCGGTTGACCACGCCGAACCGGGCCCGCTCGTACGGCTCGCGCACGAAGGCGCGCACCACGCGGATGCCGGTGATCTGCTCGCGGAGCACGCGGTTGACGGCGTCGATCCGCTCCTGCAGCAGCCGGAACTTCGGCACCATCCGCACGACGCCCGCGCCGATGCTCAGCGCCAGCACCGGCACCGACACCGCGACCAGCCAGGACAGCCCGGCGTCCTCCTGCAGGGCCATGACCACCCCGCCGATGCACATGATCGGCGCGGACACGAGCATGGTGCAGCTCATCAGCACCAGCATCTGGACCTGCTGCACGTCGTTCGTGCTGCGGGTGATCAGCGACGGCGCCCCGAAGCGGTTCACCTCGCGCACGGAGAACTCGCCGACGCGGTGGAAGACGGCCGCCCGCACGTCCCGCCCGAAGCCCATCGCCGTGTGGGAGCCGAACCAGACCGCGGCGATCGAGCAGACGACCTGGACCAGCGAGACCACGAGCATCCAGCCGCCGGTGCCGAGGATGAAGCCGGTGTCGCCGCGCGCGATGCCGCGGTCGATGATGTCCGCGTTGAGGCTGGGCAGGTAGAGCGCCGCCATCGTCCCGATCAGCTGCAGGACGACGACGAGGGCGAGCGGTCTGCGGAAGGGTTGCAGGTACCGCCGCAGCAGGCGCAGCAACATGCGTCGACACACCCCTGTCGTGAGTGGCCCGCCGCGGGCGGACGTGTGGTGGGAAGCCGACGATAGCCGCGGGGTCCGACGGTTCCGGCGGGCGATCGTCGCGCCGCGCAACGGTAGTCCGTCCGGCGCAGCGTGCCGAGCGAATTTCGACGACGGCGCAGATCGGACTACGTCGTCGACTACGTAGTTGTCGCACTGGCCGGGTGGCGCGCGTGGGCGCACTCTCGGCAGTGGCGGTCGGGACGGGGATCGGACGGGATCGGGAGGTCGGATGCGTCGGCTCGTGGTGTGCTGCGACGGCACCTGGCAGAACGCCGCGGCGGACAGCAACGTGGCCCGGCTGCACCGGGCCCACCGCGCCGACCCGGGCTCGCCGCCGGCGAGGTACGTGCCCGGCGTCGGCACGTCGACGGTGAACCCGCTCGGCACCCTGCGTGCCGGGCTGACCGGGGCCGGACTGGACCGCTCGATCCTGGACGGGTACCGCTTCCTGGTCGACACCTACCGCCCCGGCGACCGGATCTCGTTGTTCGGGTTCAGCCGCGGCGCCTACACCGCGCGCAGCCTCGGCGGGATGGTCGGCCGCGTGGGCATCGTCGACGGCACGGGGCTCGACCCGGCCGCCCGCGAGGACGCCGCGCGGCGCGCGTACCGCCGCTACCGCGACCTGCGCGAGCACCCGGACGATCCCGACCGGAGCACCGGCCCCGTCCTCGCCTACGACGCCGACGAGCCGACGTCGCCGATCGAGTTCGTCGGGGTGTGGGACACCGTGGGCGCGCTCGGCATCCCGGCCTACGTGGGGATCCCCGACCTGCTGCACTCACGGGAGCACTACCAGTTCCTCGACGTCACGCTCGACCCGCGGATCCCCGCCGCCCGGCACGCCGTGTCGCTCGACGAGCTGCGCGGCCCCTTCCGCCCCACGCTCTGGGACCCGCCCGCGCCGGGGCAGGACATGAGGCAGGTCTGGTTCCCCGGCGACCACGGCGACGTCGGCGGCGGGTACCGGGAGAAGGGACTCAGCGACACGGCGCTGGCCTGGATGGCGGCCGAGGCCACGCACCTGACCTTCGACCTGGACGCGGTGGCCGGGTTCGCGCCGTCGGCGACCGCGCCCTCGCACACCCTCGCGGGCGGGCTGGTCGGTGCGGCGCTGGAGATCGCCTTCCAGCCGCGCCCGCGGACCGTCCCCCGGGTCGACGCGGCCCGGCCCGAGCCCGCCGTCTCCGACGTCGCGCTGCAGCGCCAGGTCGCGCAGGGCTACCGCACCACGACGACGCTCGCCGCCGGGCACTCGGCCACGCTCACCGTCCCGGCCGACCGGGCGTGGACCGCGACCGGCCTCTGGCTGGAGAAGGGCGAGTACCGGTTCACCGCGGAGGGCCGCTGGTCCAGTGCGGGCCGCGCGTGCGGGCCGGCGGGCGGCCCCGGCCGGTCGGGCCCGTTCGGCGGGCTGTTCTCCGCGCTGGAGCGGGGCCTGCGCCGGGTGGTCGGCGACGACCGGGCGGAGCTCGCCTTCACCCGCCGGCACGACGCCCTGCCGTGGATGTGCCTGATGGGCTCGGTCGCGGACGCGCCCACCCCGGACGGCGACGACACGGTGTTCGCGATCGGGACGGGAGCGACGGCGGAGGTCCCGGCCGAGGGCTACCTGTACGCCTACCCGAACGACGCGCAGGGTTGCTACGGCAACAACGCCGGGGCGGTGACGGTGCACGTGGAGCGCCTGTCCTGATCGGACGGGCGGGCGCGCTACGGTGCGCCCCGTGACCGACGTCGACCTCACCGCCCGGGCCGCCGCGACCGGCGGCTCCCCCACCCTCCGCGGGTACCTGGCCACCCCGGAGGGCGACGGCCCGTGGCCGGGCGTGGTCGTGGTGCACGAGGCCTTCGGGCTCGACGACGAGATGCGCGGGCACGCCGACCGGCTCGCCGCCCGGGGCTACCTGACCCTGGCGCCGGACCTGTTCAGCGCGGGCGGCGCCCGGAAGTGCCTGGTCTCGACCTTCCGCGCCTTGCTCGCAGGCCAGGGCCGGGCGTTCGCCGACATCGAGGCCGCCCGGGCCGAGCTGGCCGCGCGGGACGACTGCACCGGCAGGATCGGCGTGATCGGCTTCTGCATGGGCGGCGGGTTCGCCCTGCTCACGGCCTCACGCGGGTTCGACGCGTCGTCGGTCAACTACGGCCAGCTGCCCAAGGACCTCGACGCCGCGGTGGCCGGGGCGTGCCCGATCGTGGCCAGCTACGGGGCGAAGGACGTCTCCCTCAAGGGCGCCGCCGGGAAGCTGGAGGCGGCGCTGACCCGGGCCGGGGTGCCGCACGACGTGGCCGAGTACCCCGCCGCCAACCACTCGTTCCTCAACGAGCACCGGAACGGGCCCCGCCCGCTGCGCCCGCTGCTGCGGGTCGCCGGGCTCGGGCCCGAGCCGGTGAGCGCCGCCGACGCGTGGCAGCGCATCGACGCCTTCTTCCGGCAGCACCTCGCCTGATCCCGCGAGTCGGCTGTTTCCTCTCACCGAGATGCACATCTCGGGATCTCCGGGATCGCACCCTCGGTGGTCTGCGGTGCCGACTCGCGGGAACGGGCTCAGGCGGCGGCGAAGGATCGCTTGGACAGGCCCCACCAGAACCCGTCGATCGTCGCCTCCCGCGGCGCCTCGGGGTCGGCGGAGGCACCGAGGGTCACGAAGAGCGGGGTGAAGTGTTCGACGGTCGGGTGCGCGTAGGGCATGCCGGGCGCCTTGGCGCGGTAGGCGGCCAGCTCGTCGACGTCGCCGCGGCGCAGGGCCTCCGCGGCCCAGGCGTCGAACTGCCGCGACCAGCCGGGCGCGGCGCCACCGGTGACCGCCTCGCGGGTGAGGAAGGGCAGCCCGTGCGTGGTGAAGCCGGAGCCGACCACCAGCACGCCCTCCTCGCGCAGCGCCCGCAGCTTCGCGCCGAGACCGAGCAGCGGCGTCGGGTCCGCGGTGGGCAGGCTCAGCTGCAGCACCGGGATGTCCGCCTCCGGGTACATGACCTTGAGGGGCACCCAGGCCCCGTGGTCGAGCCCGCGGCCGGTCTCGTGCACGTTCTCGCTGCTCAGCGCGCCGAGCACGCGACGCGCGAGGGCGCTCGCCTCGGGGGTGTCGTAGCGCATCCGGAAGTACATCGGGTCGAAGCCGCCGAAGTCGTACACCGGCGTGACGTGCGCGGCGCTGCTGGAGATCGCGAGCGGCGCCTCCTCCCAGTGCGCCGACACGATGAGCACGGCCTTCGGCCGCGGCATCGAGCGCGCCCAGGCGAACAGCTCCTCCATCCACGCCGGGTCCTCGAACAGCGGCGGCGCGCCGTGGCTGAGGTAGAGGGCGGGCAGCGGCCCGTCGGCCGGCGTCCACGCGGCGTGCTCGCCGGCCCGCTCGACCCGGGCGAGGTGGGTCTCGTAGGGGTGCACCGGCATCTTCGACTCCGTTCGTCCTGCTTTGTTCAACGTTCAACTGAACTCTCAACCAAGATAGGCGGCGCCGGGACGACTGTCAAAGGCCGGGATCGGGAAGGCCTGAGGGAGACCGCCGGGAGGAGGAGCGCATGCAGTACGTGAAGCTGGGGTCGACCGGCCTGGACGTGTCCCGCATCTGCCTGGGGGCGATGAGCTTCGGCGAGCCCGGGCGCGGGCGGCACGACTGGACGCTGGACGAGGACGACGCGCGCCCGATCATCCTGCGCGCACTCGAGGCGGGCGTGAACTTCGTCGACACCGCCAACGTCTACTCCGCGGGCGGCAGCGAGGAGATCCTCGGGAAGGTCCTCGCCGAGTACGGGCACCGGGACGAGATCGTGCTGGCCACGAAGGTCAACGGCCGGATGCGGCCGGGGCCGAACGGGCAGGGCCTGTCGCGCAAGGCGATCCTGAGCGAGCTCGACGCCAGCCTGCGCCGGCTCGGCGTGGACCACGTGGACCTCTACCAGATCCACCGGTGGGACCCGCACACGCCGATCGAGGTCACGATGGAGGCGCTGCACGACGTCGTGAAGGCCGGCAAGGTGCTGCACCTGGGCGCTTCGTCGATGTGGGCCTGGCAGTTCGCGAAGGCCCAGCACATCGCCGAGCGGCACGGCTGGACGCCGTTCGCGACCATGCAGAACCACTACAACCTCCTCTACCGCGAGGAGGAGCGGGAGATGCTGCCGCTGTGCGCCGACCAGGGCGTCGGGGTGATCCCGTGGAGCCCGCTGGCCCGCGGGCGGCTGACCCGGCCCTGGGACGCGACGACGGCCCGCACGGAGACGGACGAGTTCGGCAGGAGCCTCTACCGGGACGAGGACCGCGAGATCGTGGACCGGGTTCTGGACCTCGCGGAACGTCGAGGACTACTGCCGGCGCAGATCGGGCTGGCGTGGCTGCTGAGCAAGCCCACGGTGACCGCACCGATCGTCGGGGCCACGAAGCGCCAGCACCTCGAGGACGCGCTCTCCGCCGTCGACGTCACGTTGTCGGCGGAGGAGGTCGCCTTCCTCGAGGAGCCGTACCGACCGCACGAGGTGGCCGGCTTCGTCTGAGCGGCCGCGGGATCCGCCGTGTCGCCGGTCACGCCGCGAGGGCGGCGTAGCGGCCGTCGTCGGCGACCAGCGTCTCGTGCGTCCCCCGCTCGACGACGCGGCCGTGGTCGAGCACCGCGATCTCGTCGGCGTCGCGCACGGTGGAGAGCCGGTGCGCGATGGTGATCGTGGTGCGGCCCTTCGCCAGCTCGGTGAAGGCGCGCTGCACCGCGCGCTCGGTCTCGGTGTCCAGCGCACTGGTGGCCTCGTCGAGGACCAGCACCTTCGGGTCGCGCAGCAGGGTGCGGGCGATCGCGATCCGCTGCTTCTCACCGCCGGAGAACCGGTACCCGCGGGAGCCGACCACGGTGTCGTAGCCCTCCGGCAGGCTCGCGATCAGGTCGTGGACATGCGCGGCGCGGGCCGCGGCCTCGATCTCGCCGTCCGTCGCGTCGGGCCTGGCGTGCCGCAGGTTCTCCCGCACCGTCGCGTGCAGCAGGTAGGTCTCCTGGCTCACCACGCCGACGATCCGGGCGAGGTCGGCCAGCCGCAGGTCCCGGACGTCGACGCCGTCGATCGTGATCCGGCCGGCGTCGGGGTCGCGCAGCCGCGGCACCAGGGACGCGAGCGTCGACTTGCCGGAGCCGGTCTCCCCCACGAGCGCGAGGGTGGTGCCGGCGGGCACCTCCAGGTTCACGCCCGCGACGGCCGCGGTGTCGCTGCCCGGGTAGGCGAAGGTCACGTCCTCGAAGCGGACGTGCCCGCGCACCCGCGCGGGGTCGACGGCGACGGGTTCGGCCGGGTCGTCGACCTCGACCGGCAGGTCCAGGTACTCGAAGATCCGGGCGAACAGGGCCAGCGAGCTGACCAGCGAGACGCCGACGTCGAGCAGGCCCGTGAGCGGCCGGAACAGGCTGCCCTGCAGGCTCGTGAAGGCGATCAGGGTGCCAACGGTCAGTGCTCCCCCCGCTGCGCCGGCGGTGATCGGCAGGCCGGCGGACAGGTAGATCACCGCGGGAATGGCGGCGAAGATGATGCTCATGGTGGCCATCCGCCACCGGCCGGCCAGCTGGCTGCGCAGCTCGAGGTCGACCAGCCGTTCCGAGGAGGCCGTGAAGCGGTCGACGAGGGCGGGGCCGGCGCCGAGCGTCTTGCTCAGCTGGATGCCGGAGATCGAGAGGCCCTCCTCGATCGTCACGTTGAGGTCGGCGAGCTCGCGCTGCTGGCGCGCGGTGATGCTGCGGCGCATCCGGGCGACGCGGCGGGACAGCAGGACCGCGGGCGGCAGCACGAGCAGCGAGATCAGCGTGAGCTGCCAGGACAGGGCGAGCATCGCGACCAGGGTGGCCACGGTCGTGGTGAGGTTCGAGGCGATCGACGTGGCCGTGGAGGTGACCACGGACTGCATGCCGCCGATGTCGTTGGTGATGCGGGACTGCACCTCGCCGGTGCGGGTGCGGGTGAAGAAGCCGAGCGACTGGCGCTGCAGGTGCGCGAAGACGTCCGTGCGCAGCCGGTGCATGACCTGCTGGCCGACCCGGGTCGAGATCCAGGTCTGGACCACGCCGAAGGCGGCGGTCAGCGCGGCGACGCCGACCATGCCGGCCACCAGCCAGGCCAGCAGCGGCACGTCGCGGTTCGGCAGCGCGACGTCGAGCACCTCGCGGAGCAGGAAGGGCGAGGCCATGCCCACCACGGACGAGGCGACGATGATCGCCACGACCAGGGCGAGCGGCCGGCGGTACGGGGTGAAGAGCCGGCCGATCCGGCGCAGCGAGACCTCGCGGGCCTGCTGCTTCTCGGCGGCCGACGGGGCGCGTCGGCCCGGGCGCTCCGGACGGTCCGGGCGGCCCTGGGCGTGCTGTGTCTGCGGATCCAAGTGCGTGTCCCCTCTCGACGTTTGCTGAGGTTACCTCAACATGAGGGAACAACACGACCCGCTGGTACGGTATTCCCCGTGAGCGAGGGGGAGGAGACGCTGGCCGAGGCCTTCTGGGCCGTCGCGCGCATGCTCCGTGGCCGCAACAAGGAGGCACTGGCGCCCTGGGACGTCACGCCCTCGCAGTTCCGGGCGGTCGCCATGCTCGCCCGGCACGGCCGGGTACGCCTGTCGACGCTCGCCGAGCACCTGCGGATCGCCCCGCGCTCGGCCACGGAGGTGGTCGACGACCTGCAGGAACGCGGTCTCGCCGAGCGTACCCCGGACCCGGCGGACCGGCGGGCCACGCTCGTCGCACTGACCGAGAAGGGCCTCGCGCTCGCCCACGAGGTGCGGGCGGCGCGGCAGGCCCAGACCGAGAGTCTGTTCGCCGGGCTGGACGAGCGCGACCGCGCCGACCTCGCCCGGATCCTGCGCACCCTGCGCGCCGCCGGACCCGACGAGGCCCGGGCCGTCCCGTCCGACCGGGGTGATGTGCAGCCGGCCGCCGGAACGGGAACATCGTCGCCGTGAACCGCTTCACCACGACCACCGAGTCGGAGGCCGTCGTCGAGGCCGGGCGCGCCGCCGTCTGGGCCGCGCTCACCGATCCCGAGCTGCTCCCCCGGCTCACCCCGTTGCTGACCAGCATCGAGACCGACGGCGATCGCTGGCGGTGGAGCATGATGCGCCTGGCCGTGCTCGGAGTCGGGATCCAGCCGACCTTCACCGAGCGGATGCGGTTCACCGACGGGCCCGAGGAGTCCCGCATCGACTTCACGCACGAGCCGCCGCCGGCGGCGCACGAGTTCACCGGGGCCGAGGGCTGGTACCGGCTGCGGGACGCCGAGGGCGGCACGCACCTGGCGATCCGGCTGACCCTGCACGTGGAGCTGCCGCTCTCCCGGCTCGCCGCGCCCGCGGTCGTCGGGCTGATGAACGTCACGCTGCAGCGCACCGGGGACCGGTTCGTCACCAACCTGCTGCACCACCTCGACGCCGACGAGGTCCCGGGCAGCCGGGTCACCCGCTGAACGCGCCGGCGGCCCCCCGACCACGCTGTCGGGGGGCCGCCGGGTTACGGAAACGTCAGGGGATGACCAGCGCGGAGCGTGCCGCGGTGTCGTCGAGGTCGCTCACGGCCAGGCCGAGCCCGGTCAGCCGCGGCGGCACGCCGTCGGCCACCCAGCGGTCCAGCAGCAGCCGGACCTTGTCCGCCATCTGCGTGCGCAGCATGGTGAAGGACTCCTCGGCGGTCACGGCGTCGTCGCGGGACATGCCGACCCGGCCGAGCAGCAGCCACCAGGCCCACGCGGCCGCGCCGGCGTTGGCCACGAAGTCCGGCACCACCGGGACGCCGCGGGCGGCGAGCATGGCCTCGGCCTCCGGTGTGGTGGCGGCGTTCGCCGCCTCGACGACGACCCTGGCGGCCACGTCGTAGCTGTTGTCCGGGGTGATCGCGTAGGAGATCGCGGCCGGCACGAAGACGTCGGCCGGCAGCCCGACGACCGCGGACCGGGGCAGTTGCGCGACGCCGGCGGGCAGCCGGGTGCGGTCGATCTCGCCGAAGCCGTCCCGCAGCTCGAGCAGGGCCGGGACGTCGAGCCCCGCCGGGTCGTAGAGGGTGCCGGCGGCGTCGGCCATCGCGACCACGCGCATGCCGGCCTCGTGCAGGTACCAGGCCGCGCCGCCGCCCATGGTGCCGATGCCCTGGATGGCGACGGTGGTGCCCGCGACGGCCCAGCCGAAGGCGGAGGCGGCGCCGAGGCAGGCGTGTGCCACGCCGTAGCCGCCGATGACGTCGCCGAGCAGCCCGCCGGGCACGCGCGCGTCGAGGCCCTGGCGGACCCGCGCGAGGGTGGCCGCCGGGTCCGCGGAGCGCGAGATGGCCGCGTGGTACGACTGGCCGAGCCCGATGCGCGCGAACACCTCGTCGATCAGGTGCTGGGGCACGCCGAGGTCCTCGGCGGTGACCCAGTGGGCGTCGATCCACGGGCGCATGGCCTCGCAGAAGCGCTCCAGCACCCCGACCGCGCGGGGGTCCTTCGGGTCGAAGTCGATGCCGCCCTTGGCCCCGCCGACCGGCAGGTCGAAGGCCGCGGTCTTCGCGGCCATGCCGCGGGCCAGGTCCTCGACCTCGGACAGGGTGCAGCCGGCCCGCATCCGGGTCCCGCCGGTGGCGATCCCCGAGCGGAGCGTGTGCACGACGAGGTGGCCGCGAGCGCCGGTGACGGGGTCGGTCCACGTCACGCGCAGGTAGGGCTCGCGGTCCCGCCGGGCGGGAGCGGCGGCCGCGGGAAGGACTGCGGGCACCGGCGCGGCCGGCACCTCGATCGGCGTTCCCAGCGGCCCCATCGGCTCCTGCATCGTGGTCACGTCGGCGGACCTCCCGGTCTGACGGCTCGGGGCACGACGGACCGCGCCGGGCCCGTCGGGGCGGCGGCGTGCGGGTCGTGCCGGGGTGGCCGGCGATCTCCGCCGGTGCCCCCACTGTGCGGCAGCGGCGCGGCCGGCGTCCATCAAGGAATCGTGGAGGGTCGCGTTCACGGTTCCTGCACGAGCGGATCCGCCCGCCTACGGTGGGCCCGTGGAGCTCTCCCTCTCACGCCTGCGGATGCTCCGGGAGCTGCACCGGCGGGGCACGGTCACGGCCGCGGCGGCGGCCCTGCACTACACCGCGTCGGCCGTGTCGCAACAGCTCGCCCAGCTGGAACGCGACGTCGGCGGCACGCTGTTCGAGCGGCTCGGCCGCCGGGTGCAGCTCACCGAGCTGGGCATGGTGCTCGCCGAGCACGCCGAGGAGATCCTGGCCTCGGTGGAGCGCGCCGAGCTCGCCGTCGAGGAGGCCCAGCAGGCCCGGTCCGTGCGGCTGACCGCCGGGGTCTGGGCGTCGGTCGCCTCCGGCCTGCTGCCCGACGCGCTGGCCTCCCTCGCCGCCGAGCACCCCGGCATCCAGGTGCGGACCCGCGAGCTCGCGCCCGAGGAGACCGCGGGCGCTGTCCGCGACGGCGCCCTCGACTTCTCGTTCGTGATCGACTACTCCGGGCACCCCATGTCCTGGGACCCCGCGCTGACCCGGGAGGTCGTGGCCGTCGAGCGGCTGTACGCGGCGGTTCCGGCCGGCACCGTGCCGGGCGCGACGGTCACCCTCGGCGAGCTGGCCGACCAGCCCTGGATCCTCGCCGGACCACGGTCGCACTTCGGCCGGGCGGTGCGCGTCGCCTGCCGCCGCGCCGGCTTCGACCCGGCCACGACCCACGAGGTCGAGGAGCAGTTCACCGCACTCGCGTTGGTCGCCGCGGGCCTGGGGGTCACGCTCGTCTCGGACCTCGGGTTGGTGCAGCGCCCGCCCGGCACCGACCACGCGATCGACGTCGTGGCCCTCACCGAGCCCGTCATGCGCACGGTCTCGATCGCCTACCGCACCAAGGCCACCCGGCGCCCCGCGCTGCACCTGGTGATCGCCGCGGTGCGGGAGGCTGCCGCGGCGAGGGGAGTCGGGGCGGAGGCGAGCTTCGGGCTCCCCGCACCGGACGGTGCTGCGGACGCGCACGGGCCCCGGCTGCCGCTCCCCTGACCGTCACCCCTGCAGCTGGGCCCAGACCTCCTGGTCGCGCTCGGCGGTCCAGACGACCGGGCGCTCGACGCCGGACAGCTCGTCCCACAGCCGCGAGACGTCGAACGGCAGGCAGTGCTCGAAGATCGGCCAGTGCCCGTAGTCGCCCACCAACGCGGCGTGCGTGGCCTCGAACGCCTCCTTCAGCGTCCCACCCCGCTGCTGCACCCCACCGACCTCGCGGAGCATCACCTGCAGGAACCCGCGGGTCTGCGCGATCGCCGCGTCGACGGCCGCCCGGCCCCGCGTGACCGCGCCCCGGCCCCCGACCAGCAGCTCCGCACCGAGCGCCTGCACCCGGTCCAGGGTGGTCGTCGCCCAGTCCCGATGGAAGGCGTCACCGGTGTAGAGCGCCGCCTCGGCCTCGACGAGATCGCCGGCGAACAGGATCCGCTGCCGCGGCAGCCACGCGGTCAGATCGCCCTCGGTGTGCCCCCGCCCGTGGTACTGCAACACCAGGTCCCCGCGCCCACCACCCAGGTCGAGGGTGAGCCGCTCGGCGAAGGTCAGCGTCGGCCAGGTCAGCCCGGGCACCGAGTCGGCGGCCTCGGCCAGCCGCGGCATCCGCGCGAACTCCGACTCCCAGTCCTGCTTGCCCCGCTCGGCGATCAGCGCCCGGGTGTTCTCGTGGGCCACCACGATCTCGGCGTCGAACGCGCTCGCGCCCAGGACACGGACCGCGTGGTAGTGCGAGAGCACCAGATAGCGCACCGGCTTGTCGGTGTGCTCGCGCAGCTTCGCCAGCCACTTCCGCGCGGCCACCGGCGTGGCGAGGGCCTCGAAACAGACCAGGAAGTCCTCCCCCTCGACCGCCCCGATGTTCGGGTCGCCCTCGGCCGTGAGCGCGTAGACGCCCTCGGCGAGGACCTCGAGCCTCTGCTCCTTCGCGGCGAGGTCCGCCGACGAGGCGAACGGCTTGGCGGCCATGGTGTCCTCCTGCTCAGCTCGCGGTCACGAAGGCCTCGCGCTCCGCGGGCGTGCCCTCGCGCAGCGCCAGCACCGCGGAGAGGGTGACCAGGCACATCGCGAACATGTAGGCGGAGGCCGACAGCGAGGTCCCCGTGACGGCGATGAGCCAGGTCGCCAGCAGCGGTGCGAAGCCGCCCCCCAGGATCGCACCGAAGGCGTAGGCGAACGAGACGCCGGAGTAGCGGACCGGCGCCGGGAACATCTCCGCGTAGGTCGCGGCCTGCTGCCCGTAGGTGAGCCCGAGACCGAACGCCAGCACCACGACGGCGACGATCAGCAGGCCGATCGAGCGGGTGTCGAAGAGCAGGAAGAACGGGAAGCACCACGCGGCCAGCGCGACGATCCCGATCAGGTAGGTGCGCCGCCGCCCCCACGTGTCCGACCAGCGGCCTGCCATGAGCGTGAACACGCCCCACGCCACCGCCCCGACCATCCCGACCACCAGCATCGTCGTGCTGGAGAGGCCGAGCGTGCGGGTGCCGTACGACGTGATGAAGGCGATCAGGATGTAGCCGATCATGTTGTTCGCGACGAACAGCCCGATCGCCACGAGCAGCTCGCGCCGGTCCTTCCGCAACACCTCGGCCAGCGGGGCGGAGCGGCGCTCGCGGCGCTCCCGCAGGTCCTCGAACACCGGGCTCTCCGCGACCCGGGACCGCACCCAGAACCCGACGACGATCAGCACGATCGACAGCAGGAAGGGGATCCGCCAGCCCCAGGCCTGGAACTGCTCGGGCGTGGTCGTGGCCGACACCGCGAAGAAGACCAGGTTGGCCAGCAGCAGCCCGATCGGCACACCGATCTGCGGGTAGGCGCCGTAGTAGCCGCGCCGGCCGGGTGGCGCGTGCTCGACCGACATCATCGCCGCGCCGCCCCACTCCCCGCCGGCCGACAGTCCCTGCAGCATCCGCAGGACGACCAGCAGGATCGGCGCCGCGACGCCGATCGACGCGTACGAGGGCAACAGGCCGACGCCGACCGTCGCCAGGCCCATCAGCAGCAGCGTGCCGACCAGCACCGGCTTGCGCCCGAAGCGGTCGCCGAGGTGCCCGGACACCACACCGCCGATCGGGCGGGCGATGAAGCTCACGCCGATCGTCGCGAAGGAGGCCAGCAGGGCCGCGGTGCCGTCGAGGCCCGGGAAGAACTGCTTGCCGAACACCAGGCCGGCAGCCGAGGCGTAGACGAAGAAGTCGTACCACTCGATGGTCGTGCCGGCGAGGCTCGCGCCGATCACGCGGCGGAGCTGGCTCGTCGGCGGGTGGACAGCCGAGGCGGCCGCTCCCGGGGTCTGCGTCATCGGAAATCCCCTCGTTCCCGGCACCGGGAAACAATCAAAGCCTTGACCGTGCGGAACGGTAACCGCTCCCACGCCGGACGGCCAGGGGGCGGCGCCGGTCGATCCGGGATCAGCGGCGGTTGACCCAGTCCGCCGCCTGCGCGGCCCCCGCCAGCTTGGCGAGCAGCCGGTTGAGGGCGGCGAGGTCCTCGGGGTCGAGCAGCCGGGCCCATTCGGCCTCGCGAGCGTTGTGCCGCAGGAAGGTCTTCTCGATCGCCGCGGTGCCCTCGTCCGTCAACGCCAGGACCACGGACCGGCCGTCGGCCGAGCCCGGCGTGCGGTCGAGCAGGCCGGCGGCGCTCAGCGTGTTGGTCAGCGCGGAGACGGCGGCCCGGCTCATCCCGGACAGCTCGGCGGCCCGCCGTGACTCCTGCGGCCCGGCCACCCAGATCGTGAAGAGCAGCCGCCAGGCCGACCAGCTCCAGCCGGCCGGGCGGTGCACCGTGGACTCCAGGTCGTAGACCAGACCGCTCGCGACCCGGGTGAGCAGCAGGACCATGGCCATCGCCGAGCGGTCGGTCTCCGGGAGCCGGCGCTGGGTCTCGTCGAGGGCGATACCGGCGAGGGACAGGAAGTCGCTCTCGGGTGGAGGATCGACGGACACGGCCGGATCCTACGGCCGCCCCGCCGCGGGGCGGTGCTTCAGGCTGTGTCCCGGGCGGTGCTTCAGGCGTCGGCGAGCAGGCGTTCGGCCGCGGCGCGCTCGCACTCCTGGACGCTGCCGGGCAGGGCGTCGCGCAGCGACCAGTGCGACACCCGTCCGTCGGGCCCGGTGAGCAGGCCGCGGGAGAGCGCGGCGTCGATCCGGCTGCGGACCTCGTCCTCCAGATCCACGTCGCAGGCGAAGATCACCCGGAGCCGTACCCGGCTGCCCGCGCGCGACGACGCCGTGTGGTGCGCGGCGATCGGACAGGGCGGCTCGTGCTCCCAGCTCCCGCAGAGCGCGGCGGTGATCGCCGCGCCCGGGGCGGCCCGGTCGCCGTCCTCGGCGAGCTCGATCTCGGCGGTGTGGGCGAACGCGGAACGCATGGCGCCAGCATGGCAGACGATGTGGCCTCCGTCACACACGACCGCACCGGACCGCCTCGTGGGCGCGACGGGCTCCCGTCCTACGGTCACCCGGTGACGCTCACCCGCGCCCGGGTCCGTGCCCGCGCCTGCTGGATCGGCGCAGGAGTGCTGATCGCCCTGCAGGTCGCGGTGCTCGCGGTCTGGCCCGGCGCGCACGCGCTGATGATCGACCTGCAGGTGTACCGGGCCGGCGGCGAGCACCTGCTGCACCACCAGCCGTTGTACGCCGGCGGGGTCCTCCTCGACCTGCCGTTCGTGTACCCGCCCGTGGCCGCGGTGCTCTTCGTCCCGCTGGCACTGCTGCCCCTGCCGCTGCTCAAGATCCTCTGGACCGCGCTCGGCGTGCTGCTGCTCGTGCTGGTGGTGCGGCGGACCGGGGCACTCGCCGGCGCGGTGCTGCCGGCCGGGACGGTCGCCCTCCTGGTCGCGGCCGCGCTGTGGCTCGACCCGGTGCGGACGACCTTCTACCTGGGCCAGATCAACGTCGTGCTGCTCGCGCTGGTGCTGCTCGACCTCACCGGCCGGCCTTCCCGGTGGCGCGGGGCGGGGCTGGGACTGGCCGCGGCCCTGAAGCTCACGCCGCTCCTCTTCGTGGTCCACCTGCTGCTCGTCGGGCGCCGGCGCGAGGCGGGCGTGGCCGTCGGGACGTTCGTGACGGCGACCGGCCTCGGGTTCGCCGTCGCGCCCGCCGAGTCGGTGCAGTACTGGCTGCGCGGGACCTTCGCGGCCGCGAACCGGATCTCGGACGTGGCGGCGACGAGCAACCACTCCGTCGACGGCCTGGTCGCCCGGACCCTCGGCGAGAACGTGCCGGTCTACCTCGTCCTCGCCGGGCTGCTGACCGCCGCCGCGCTGGTCGTCTCGGTCCGGGCGCACCGGCGCGGGGACGACCTGCTCGCGCTCACCGTCGTCGGGCTCGCCTCCGCCGCGGTCGCCCCGTTCGCCTGGTCGCACCACTACGTCTGGTGCGTCCCGCTGCTCGTCCTGCTCACCGTCCGGCACGCCCGGGTCGGCCTCGCGGCGTTGCTGCTGCTGACCGCCGCCGCGATCACGAAGCTGCCCGGGCCCGCGGTCGGCCCGATCCCCGCGACGGGCGCGATCTCCCTGCAGCCCGACGTCTACCTGGCCGGCTTCGTCGCCCTCGTCGCCGCGGCCGCCCTCCACCTGGCCCGCCCGGACCGCACCGTGGACCCGTAACGCTCATCCAGGCGGACAATTCGTGCGTTGTGGATCCATCACGCGAGGTCGGCCGCAACGAAGGCGCACAAGGTCTTTCATCTGAAGAACTGTGCATGCGAGCATCACGGTCGTGACCGCTCCCCAGGCCCCTCCGTCGGCGCGCACCCGCTTCGACCGTACGGACCGCCGACACCTCGCGGGGATGGCCGCGGTCATCCTGCTGCTCACGCTCGGCGGATGGACGCTGCTGGCCGCGGTCATCGCGCCCCAGCACCTCGCGCTGGCCTCGGGCGGGACGTTCGGGCTCGGCGTCGGGCTCACGGCCTACCTGCTCGGCATGCGACACGCCTTCGACGCCGACCACATCGCCGCGATCGACAACACCACGCGCAAGCTGGTCACCGAGGGCAGGCGGGCGCGCGGGGTCGGCTTCTGGTTCTCCCTGGGCCACTCCTCCGTCGTGTTCGTCATGGCCCTCCTGCTCGCCTTCGGCGTGCGCACGCTGGTCGGCGAGCTGGGCGACGACTCGTCGTCGGTCAAGGAGACGCTCGCCCTGGTCGGCACCCTGGTCGGCGGCGGGTTCCTCGTCCTGATCGGCCTGCTCAACCTGCAGGCGATGATCGGCATCGGGCGGGTGTTCGCGCGGATGCGCACCGAGCCGCTCGACGACGAGGCGCTCGAGCGCCACCTCGCCTCCCGCGGCCTGATGGCCCGGATCCTGGGCCGGACGCTGCGGGCGGTGAGCCGGCCCTGGCACATGTACGTGGTCGGGTTCGTGTTCGGCATCGGGTTCGACACCGCCACCGAGGTCACCCTGCTCGTCCTCGCCGGCGGCGCCGCCGCGGCGCAGCTACCCTGGTACGCGATCCTGGTCATCCCGGTGCTGTTCGCCGCCGGGATGAGCCTGTTCGATACCGCCGACGGCGTGTTCATGTCCGCCGCCTACCAGTGGGCCTTCGTCACCCCGGTGCGCAAGGTCTTCTACAACCTCACCGTCACCGCCCTGTCGGTGGTCGTGGCGCTCGTGATCGGGCTGATCGAGCTGGTGCAGCTGCTGGCCGCGAAGCTCGACGTCACCACGGGGCCGCTGGCCGCGCTGGCGTCGGTCGACCTCGAGGTGGTGGGCTACCTCGTCGTCGTCCTCTTCGTGGTCACCTGGCTGGGGGCGCTGGCGGTGTGGCGGTACGGCCGGATCGAGCAGCGCTGGGCCACCTCGAACTGACCGGCGGCCGGATCTCCCCCGCCGGTTCCGGTAGAAACCTCCGCATGCAGCGCACCGCGGTGGTGACCGGAGCGGGTTCGGGACTGGGGCGGGTCATCGGCCGTGCCCTGCTGGAGGACGGCTGGGCGGTCGCCCTGGCGGGGCGCCGACCCGAGCCGCTCGCCGGCACGGCCGAGGGCTTCGCCGACGCGCTCACCGTGCCCACCGACGTCGCCGACGAGGAGTCGGTGGCGGCCCTGTTCCGGGCGGCCGTCGGGGCGTGGGGCCGGGTGGACCTGCTGGTCAACAACGCCGGCACCTTCGGCCCGACCGGCACCCCCGACGAGATCGAGGTCGCGGACTGGCGCGCGGCCGTCGACACCAACCTCACCGGCTCGTTCCTCTGCGCCCGGGCGGCGTTCGCGGTGATGCGCGAGCAGGACCCGCAGGGCGGCCGGATCGTCAACAACGGCTCCATCTCGGCGCACGTGCCGCGCCCCGGCAGCGCCGCCTACACCGCCACGAAGCACGCGATCACCGGCCTGACCCGGTCGATCTCGCTCGACGGCCGCCCGTTCGGCATCGCGTGCGGGCAGATCGACATCGGCAACGCGGCCACCGACATGACCGCCGGCATCGCCACCGGCGCCCGCCAGGCGGACGGGTCGGTGCGGCCGGAGCCCACCTTCGACGCCCGCCACGTCGCCGACGCCGTCCGCTACATGGCGAACCTCCCGCTCGACGCGAACGTCCAGTTCCTCACCATCACGGCCACGACCATGCCGTTCATCGGGCGGGGCTGATCACGCGCCGCGCGCGCCCGCATTAGGGTCGGTGCATACCTTGCGAGAGGAGAACGGCATGAAGACGCGCCTGAACTGCCCGTGCGGCGAGCACATCGAGGGCACGGACGAGGACGACCTGGTGGCCAAGACCCAGGCGCACCTCAAGGAGAAGCACCCGGGCCACGAGTACTCGCGCGACGAGATCCTCTTCATCGCGTACTGAACGGGTCCCGGCCGAGCCCCCGGGGCCCGGCCGGGGCCTACTCGTCGGCCTGCCACGGGGCGAAGGGCGGCAGCGCGCTGGCCCGGCCGGTGAACTCCGCCGGCCGCTTCTCCAGGAAGGCGCGCACGCCCTCCTTCCCGTCGGCGATCGACGTGTAGAACATCGCGAGCGAGTCGACGCGGTGCGCCTCGACCGGATGCGGCGCCGCGCTGTTGCGGTACATCATCTGCCGCATCAGCGCGGTGGCGACCGGCGAGTGCCCGTCGACGAACTTCCGGGCCAGCGCGTACGCAGTGTCCAGCAGCTGGTCGGCGGGGACGACGGAGCGGAGCAGGCCCCCGTCGAGGGCCTCCTGCGCGCTGAGGATGTCGGCCGAGTAGACCCACTCGAGTGCTCGGCTGATCCCGACGATCCGGGGCAGGAACCAGGTGGAGGCCGCCTCCGGCACGATCCCGAGCCGGCCGAACACGAAGCCGATCCGCGCGTCGTCGGAGGCCACCCGGACGTCCATCGGCAGGGTCATCGTCGCGCCGATGCCCACCGCGGCGCCGTTGATCGCCGCGATCACGGGCTTGGTGCAGCGGTAGACGGCGAGCGAGACCCGCCCGCCGGTGTCGCGGACGCCCTGCACGATCTCCGGGTCCTCGAAACGCTCCTGCAGGTCGCGCAGCGTCGGCCGCTGCGCCTCGTCGAGGCCGAACACGTTGCCCTCCGACGAGAGGTCCATGCCCGCGCAGAACGCCCGACCGGCTCCCGTCACGACGATCGCGCCCACCTCGTCGTCGGCGCTCGCCCGGTCGTAGGCGGCGATCAGCTCCTCCGCCATGGTGACGGTGAAGGAGTTGAGCTCGTCCGGCCGGTTCAGCGTGAGGGTGAGGATGCCGTCGCGCACCGTGTAGTCGAGGGTCTCGTACGTCATGCCCCGATCATGCCTCCCGCGCCCGGAGCCGCCACCGTCGAGCGGTCGCCCGTGGTAACGGTCGGCCCGGCCCCGGCGACACGGGCAGCGTGAGCGACACCGCGCGCCGGCCCCACCGACCGGGCCCGCTGGGCTGGGCGGGGGCGGTGTGCACCGGGATGGGCGTGGCCGCCGCCTACCTCGGGTTCGCGACGCTGACCTGGACCGCGACCGCGGTCGCCGTGCTCCTGGTCGCGGTCGCGGCCGGGGTGCTCGCGCTGTCGGTCGTCGCGCAGCCCGGTCCCGTGCGGGGCGCCGCGGTCCGGGCGACCCTCACCTGGGCCGCCTACGTCGCCGCGTTGTTCGGCTGGCGGGTCCCGGTGGTGGGCCCGGACTTCGCGCTCGGCGGCGCGGTCGTCGCCGCGGTGCTGGTCGTGGCGGTCGCGGTGGTCCGCCGCCGGCCCGGGGCGGCGGGTGCGGTGCTGGCCGGCGGCGTGCTGGTCGGTCTCGCGCTCGCGGCGGGCGTGGCCCTGCGTGCCCTCGCGCTCGGCGAGCCGGGCGCCGGTGCGGCGCTGGTCGTGGCCGGGTGCGCCGCCGCGGTGGCCTACGTGGCGGTCACCCCGGCGATCGGGCGGCCGCGGGACCCCGCGTGATCAGGGGGCGGCCAGGAACCGGTCGATCACGGGGGCGAGCTCGCGGGGCTCGGTGAGCAGGGCCAGGTGCCCGCCGTGGTGGACGTGCAGCTGGGAGGCCGGGATGCCGCGGTGCAGCAGCCGCGCGTTCACCAACGGGATGATCGGGTCGTCGTCGCCGGAGACGACCAGGGTGCGCGCGGCGATCAGCCGCAGCACGGGCAGCGTGGTCCAGCCGGCGCCGGCGAGGAGCTGGTAGAGGTAGCCGCGCTCGTAGTCCCCGCCGGCGCCGTCACCCGAGGCCTGCAGGATGCGGGCGGCACGCTCCGGGTGCGTGCGCATCGTGCCGCCGTAGATCTCGCCGGCCACCTGCGCGGCGTAGCCGGGGTCGCGGTAGCGCCGCGGGGTGAGCATCTTGCTCAGCACCGCGGGTCGGGCCGGCACCATCAGCGAGCCGGTCCCGGTCGCCACCAGCACCAGCCGCCGTACCTGGTCCCGCCGGCTGAGCGCGACCTGCTGGGCGAGCCCGCCGCCCCAGGAGTAGCCGAGGACGTCGACCTTCCCGTAGCCCAGCGCGCGCACCAGCTTCCCGACGGTCAACGCGAACGTCGCCATGTGGTACGGGACCCGGGGCCGCGGGGACCCGCCCACACCGGGGACGTCGAAGCGGACGACCTCGAGCTCCGGCGGCAGCGCCTCGACGAACGGCTCGAGCATCTCCAGGCGGGCGCCGATGCCGTTGAGCAGCAGCAACGGGGTGCGAGAGCCGTCGCCGCGACGGATCGCGACGCGGAGCGTGCGCCCTCCGACGGTGCGGGTGGACACCTCGCCGAGGGTGCCGGTCATGTGCCCAGTCTGGCGGATCTCCGGCTCAGCGTCCCGCGGACATGGCCCGCACCACGAGCGCCTCGAGGATGTCCGGGCGGGACTCCGGCGCCCGCACCTCCACCACGACCTCGCCGTCCTCGCGGTGCACGGCGAACCGCACGAACGCGCAGCCGGGGTCGGCGCCGAGGAGGCGGCGGGCGTCGGCCTCGACCTCGTCCGAGCCGTCGAACGCGAGCAGGAGCAGGCCGGGGGCCATGCGCTCGGCGTCGCGCAGCGAGTCGGCGAACAGGTCGTCCAGGGTCCGCGGCGCGGCGGCGAGGATCGTCATGCCCGTACCAACACCGCCGCGGTCCGGGGTCATCCCCCTGCGCGGAACGGTCTCGGCCGCGTCCCTACCCGTGCGGCTCGAGCTCCTTGGCGAACCAGTGCTGGGCGTAGGGGTTGTCGTCGTTGAACGCCGGCACCTCGCGATAGCCCGCCGACCGGTACAGCGCGATCGCCTCGACGAGCGCCCCGTTCGTGTCGAGCCGGGCCGACCGGCGCCCGTGCACGCGGGCCCGCTCCTCGATCTCGGCCAGCAGCCGGCGGGCGAGCCCCAGGCCCCGGGTGGCGGGCGCGACCCACATCCGCTTGATCTCGGCGACCTCCGGGTGGAACCGCACGCCGACGCACCCGACGGGCTCGCCGTCGAGCATCGCGACCAGGAACTCCCCGGCCGGTGGGGTGAACTCCGCGGCACCCGCGGCGGGGCCGACCGAGGGGTCGAAGCCCTCCTCGAACCGCTCGGCCAGCTCGGCGGCGTAGGCCCGCAGGCACTCCTCGGCCTCCGGCCGCGTCGGCGGCGTGACGGCGACACGGACCGTCGAGGCCAGGAGCAGCCGCTCGACCTCGGCGGTCGCGGCGGTCAGCCGTTTGCGCTGCACGGGATCGAGGGGCTCGAGGAGGGAGGCGGCCAGCGCGTCCGACCGGCGGTCCAGCTCGGCCCGCTCCTCCCGGCCGGCCGCGGTGAGCCGGACCCGCCGGACCCGCGCGTCGGCCTCCCCGGCGTCGACGGCGACGAGCCCTGCCGCCTCCAACGACCGCAGCATCCGCGACAGGTAGCCCGAGTCGAGCCCGAGCCGGGCGCGCAGCTCCCGCAGCTCGGCCCCGGGACCGATCTCCCAGAGCAGCCGGGCCTGCCCGAGCGGTCGGTCGCGCCCGAGATAGCCCTCCTCGAGCGCGCCGACCCGGCGCACGACCGCGCGGTGGAACCGTCGGATCGCCGCGACCTCACCGCTGTCTCCGCCCACGCCTCTGACCGTAGTCAGAAATCCTCTCCACGTCAGTCGGGTAGCAGGGCGAGCTCGCCCTCCACGACCCGCAGCCGGGCCCTCCCGCCGGACCGCAGCTCCTCGGCCAGCAGCAGCCGCGCCAGCCGCCGCTCGACCTCCCGCGCCACCACCCGGCGCAACGGCCGTGCCCCGTACTCGGGCTGGTGGCCCAGCTCGGCGAGCCGGTCGAGGGCCGACGGCTCCACCACGAGCTCGACGCCCTGCGCGCCGAGCCGTGCCCGCGTGCCGGCCAGCATCATCCCGGCGATCTCCCGGATCTCGGCCCGGTCGAGCGCCTCGAACAGGACGACGTCGTCGACCCGGTTGAGGAACTCCGGCCGCAGGTGCCGGCGTACGGCGAACATCAGCTGCTCGCGGATCGACTCCACCGGCCGCCCCGCCGCGGCGGCCGCGAGGATCTCGTCCGCCCCGAGGTTGCTGGTCATGACGACGATCGCGTGCCGGAAGTCGACGGTGCGGCCGCGGGAGTCCGTGAGCCGGCCGGCGTCGAGCACCTGCAGCAGGGTGGCGACCACGTCCGCGTGCGCCTTCTCGATCTCGTCGAGCAGCACCACCGTGTACGGGTCGCGGCGCACCGGCTCGGTGAGCTGGCCGGCCTCCTCGTGCCCGACGTACCCCGGCGGCGCCCCGATCAGCCTGGTCGCGGCCGCCCGCTCGGCGTACTCGCTCATGTCCAGCCGGACCAGACGCTCGTCGGAGCCGAACAGCGCGGCGGCCAGGGCGCGGGCCAGCTCGGTCTTGCCGACGCCCGTCGGGCCGAGGAACAGGAACGACCCCGACGGCCGGTCCGGGCTCGCGAGCCCGGCCCGCGCGCTGCGGACCGCGTCGGCGACCGCCTCGACGGCCCGGTGCTGCCCCACCACCCGGCGGTGCAGATGCTCCTCCAGCTCCAGCAGGCGCTTCCGCTCGGAGGTGGTGAGGTCGGCGACCGGGATGCCGGTACGGTCGGCGACGACCTCGGCGACCTCCCGCGCGGTGATCTCGGCACCGTCCCGCGGCCCGTTCTCCAGCACCAGCCGCTCGAGCTCGCGGTCCAGCATCGCGACGCGTTCGGTGTCGCCGGCGTCGGCGGCGACCTCGCGGGCCCGGACGAGCTCCTCCACCCGCCGGTCCGGCTGCCTCCCGGTGCCGCGCAGCCCGGAGCGCGCGGCGGCGCGGTCGATCAGGTCGACGGCCTTGTCCGGCAGGTGCTTGTCCCGCAGGTAGCGCACGGAGAGCGCGACGGCGGCGTCGATCGCCGCATCGGTGATCCGGACCCGGTGGTGCTCCTCGTACCGCGGCCGCAGCCCGCGCAGGATCTCCGCGGTGGCCTCCGGCGTCGGCTCCGGGACCCGGACGACCTCGAACCGGCGCTCCAGGGCGGCGTCGCGCTCGATGTGACGGCGGTGGTCCTCGGGCGTGGTCGCGCCGACGAGCTGCAGGTCGCCGCGGGCGAGCGCGGGCTTGAGGATGCTGGCCGCGTCCATCGCCTGGTCCTGCGCGGACCCGGCCCCGACCACCAGGTGCAGCTCGTCGACGAACACGACCAGCGACCGCCCGGCCGCCACGATCTCGTCGACCACGGCGGTGAGCCGCTCCTCGAACTCGCCGCGGTACTTCGTCCCG
Organism: Pseudonocardia kujensis; assembly: GCF_021283305.1. GTDB lineage: Bacteria > Actinomycetota > Actinomycetes > Mycobacteriales > Pseudonocardiaceae > Pseudonocardia > Pseudonocardia kujensis. Next base: position 145,209 of record NZ_JAJSOK010000007.1, on the reverse strand, counting down.
GCGACCATCCCGGCCAGGTCGAGCGCGACGACCCGGACATCCCGCAATGCCACGGGCACCCGGCCGGCCGCGACCCGCTGCGCCAGCCCCTCGACGATCGCCGTCTTGCCCGTGCCCGGCTCGCCCACCAGCACCGGGTTGTTCTTGGTGCGGCGCGCCAACACCTCGACGACCTGGTCGATCTCGACGTCCCGGCCGATCACCGGGTCCAGCCGGCCGGCGCGGGCCGCGGCGGTCAGGTCGCGGCCGTGCCGGTCCAGCCGCCGGGTCGAGGCGCGCCGGGGACGCTCCTGGCCCCGCTCCTGCCCGCGCGGCCCGTCCTCTCGGTCCTCGCGCTCGTCGTCGGGGAACCCGAGGCCGTTGACGAGCCCGCGCAGCAGGTCCTCCAACGGCCCGAGGCCGCCGCCGAACGGGTCCTGGGGCTGGGGCATCGCGCGACCTCCGGCTCGGCGACCTTGTCCCCCCAGTTGTACCCGCGCCGGGCCGCTCTCAGCCGGGGGCGCCGAGCCGGACCGGCAACGCCGTCACGCCGCGGACCAGGGTGCTCCGCCGGTAGGTCAGGTCGCGGTCGTCGAGCTCCATCTCCGGCCGGGCGGTGAACAGGCTGCGCAGCGCGACCTCACCCTCGATCCGGGCCAGGGGCGCGCCCAGGCAGTGGTGCAGCCCGTAGCCGAAGGCGAGGTGGCCGCGGTCGTCGCGGGTCACGTCGAGCCGGGCCGCGTCGGCGAAGCGCGCGTCGTCCCGGTTGGCGGCGGCGATGCCGAGCACGACGACGGCGCCCTCGGGGATCGTCGTCCCCGCGACCTCGACGTCCTCGGCGGCGAAGCGGACCGGCGCGTTGGTGACCGGCGAGTCCCAGCGCAGGAACTCCTCGACGGCGTTCGGCCACAGCTCCGGCTCGGCGGCGAGGATCGCGCGCTGGTCGGGGTGGGTGAGCAGGCCGAGGACCCCGTTGCCGATCAGGTTGACCGTGGTCTCGTGGCCGGCGATGAGCAGCAGCATCGCCATGGCGACGAGCTCCTCCTGGGACAGCGCGTCGCCCTCGGAGTCGGACACCTGGGTCAGGGCGCTGAGCAGGGCGTCGTCCGGCTCGGTGCGCTTGCGGTCGATCAGCGCGGCCAGGTAGTCGGAGAGCTTCCGGGAGGCGGCCGTCTTCTCGTCCTGCGGCGACTCGTCGATCATCGTCGACGACCAGCGGCCGAAGTCGTCGCGGTCCTCGGCCGGGACCCCGAGCAGCTCGCAGATCACGCGGACCGGCAGCAGGAAGGCGTAGTGCGCCATGAGGTCCACGGTGCCGTCCGTGGGCAGGGCGGCCAGCAGGTCGTCGGCGATCTCCTGGACGCGCGGGCGCAGCTCGGCCATCCGCCGGGCGGTGAAGGAGCGGCTGACGAGCTTGCGGAGCCGGGTGTGGTCCGGCGGGTCCATCAGCAGCATCATCGGCATGGGCGCGGCCGGCACGGCGGCGCGCTGGTCGGCCGGCAGGGTGTGGCGCCAGTCCTTCGAGAAGCGGGCGTCGACGAACGCGGCCCGCGCGTCCTCGTACCGGGCGATGATCCACATCGGGCCGTCGGGCAGGTCCAGCCTGCGCACCGGCTCGTCCGCGCGCAGCTCGGCGTAGGCCGGGTAGGGATCGCTCCAGAACGGGCCGTCGAAGAGGTCGAGGCCGGAGGTGGTGGTCGGCGCCATGCCCCCATCGTGCCGGAAGAAGTCAGCGCGCGCTTACAAGCGTGACGGAGACACCTGCTCCGGCCCGACCGGCACGTCCGCGGGCACCGGCGTCCCGGTCACCACGGCGGCGCCCAGGGCCGCCAGCGCGGGCGCCGACTCGATCCCCGACCCGCCCTGACCGGCGAAGAAGTGGAAGCCGGGGAACTCCGGGCGGGCCCCGACGACCGGATCGCGGTCCGGGGCGAAGGTCCGCAGGCCGGCCCATGCGGTCCGCACCGACCGCAGCCCGAGGTGCAGCGCTTCCTCGACCCGCTCGAGGGCGAGGGCGACGTCCAGCTCGTCCGGGCGGACGTCGCCGGGCTCGGCGGGCGTCTCGTCGCCCGGCGAGAGCAGCAGCGTGTCGCCCTCCGGCTTGCAGTAGAAGCGCTCGGCGGCGTCGATCAGCATCGGCATGCCCGCCGGCAAGGTGCACGGAGAGATCGCGATCGTGCGGCGGTACGGGGTGAGGCCGGCCCGCGGCACACCGGCGAGCGCGGCGACGGCGTCGGCCCACGACCCGGCCGCGTCGACGACGTCGGGCGCGGTCCAGCAGCCCTCGGCGGTCTCGACCCGCCACCCGGCGCCGGTCCGCGTGACGGCGGTGACCCGGGCACCCTGCACGACCCGGCCGCCGCGGCGGCGCAGCCCGCGGACGTAGGCGCCGTGCAGGCCGATCGCGTCGGCGTCGGCCGCGGCCTCGGTCATCGCGCCCGAGCGCACCTCCCGCAGACCGGGACACGCCGCGGCGGTCTCGGCACCGGTCAACGGGTGCGGTCCGTCGGGCTCGGCGGCCCACTCGGCCAGCAGGAGCTGCAGCTCGCGCTCGCCGTCCTCGTCGAACGCCGCCCAGACGACGGGCAACGGCCGCAGGAAGGGCGGCGCCTCCAGCTCCTCGGCCAGCGCCGCGAAGCGCGGCGCGCTCGCCCGGATGAGCGCGCGGAAGACGGCGGTGCCGTGGCCGGGGATGTAGGTCGCGGCGGAGCGGCCGGTCGAGTGCACCGCCAGCGACGACTCGGCCTCCAGCAGCAGCACCGCGCGGTGCGCCGCGACCTCGTAGGCCACCGAGGCGCCGGCGATCCCGCCGCCGATCACGATCACGTCCGGGGAGCCGTCCACACCGGTCACCGTAATTCGGTCGCGGCGTACGCGAGGCGTCCCTAGGGTTTCGGCCATGGACCTCATCACCCTGTGAGACGGCGCGGCGGTTCTCCCTCCTGAGACACGCCGCCCGTTCCCGGCGCACGTCCGCGCCGACCGGTTCCTGTCCGTCCGGGCCGCCCCGCAGTGGCCGGACGTCCTCCCTCCTCGGATCGCGCGGGTGTTGCGGCCCGCGAACCGCGGATCCGCCCGCCGCTCGTGCGTCGAGCGTCGCGAGCCGTGATCCACGGGAGGACGCGCACACCGCCCCTCGGGGCGGCCCCTCATCTCCTCCAGGAGGTCCTCGTGCGAGTTCGTGACACCAGCCAGACCCCGACCCAGCCCACCAACCGGGCGGCCCGCCGCGCCGCCGCCCGCGGGAAGACCCCGCAGGCCACCGGCGCGGAGGCGCCGCGCGCCCTCGGCCGGATCGGCCGGGCGAGCACCGCCCCGGTGCACTTCCGCACCGACTTCGCCGCACGTCGCAGCGGCTGAGAACGCGGCGGGGCCGGCCACTCCTGGCGCCGGCCCCGCCGCAACCCCCACGTGGGGGGATCGCCGGAGGGGAGCGGAACCGGTCGAGCGGCCCCGCTCCCTCCCGACGCCCCCGATCCCGCGAGTCGGCACTTCCGACACCGCGAGTCGGCACTTCCGACACCGCGAGTCGGCAGTTCCCGCACCGCGAGTCGGCAGTTCCAGCACCGCGAGTCGGCAGTTCCAGCACCGCGAGTCGCGCTCCAGCCCCACCCGGCAGGCCTCGACGCCCTGCGGTGCACCGACCGCTCTGGCGCGGTCCCCGCACTTCGGCCGTCTAGGCTCGGGACGTGGTGGACGTCTGGTGGGCCCGGCCCGTCGACCCCTCGTCGGCGCCCCGGCTCGTCGCGCTGCTCGACGCGCACGAGCGCACCCGGCTCGGAGCCTTCCGCCGGCCCGCCGACCAGGCCCGCTACCTGGCCGCGCACGCCCTCACCCGGCTGCTGCTCGGCGCGCGTCTCGACACCGACCCGGCCGCGATCGCGCTGGACCGGACCTGTGAATGCGGTAAGCCCCACGGCAAGCCGCGCCTGGCCACCGGCACCGCCCCCGCCTTCTCGCTGACGCACTCCGGCCGGTTCGTGGGCGTCGCACTGAGCGACGACGGCCCCGTCGGCCTCGACGTCGAGGAGCTGCGTGCCCTCTCCGACCTGGACCGCCTCGCCGAGCACACCCTCTCCCCCGCCGAACGCACGCGCCCGCCGGCCGACACCCGGGCCTTCCTGACCATCTGGACGCGCAAGGAGGCCCTGCTCAAGGCGACCGGCAAGGGCCTCGCGAGCCCCATGGACGCCATCACCCTCAGCCCGACGGGCGGGGTCGAGGCCTGGACGGACGGGCCGGGCGCGGCGTGGGTCGTCGACCTCGAGGCGGGGCCCGACCATCCGGCCGCGCTGGCCGGGCTCGGCGGCGTGGCCCCCGAGGTCCGGGTCCACGACGGCGACGCCCTGCTCCGCTGAGTCAGTCGACGGGTCGCCAGGGCCGCGGCGGCAGCGTCGGCATCCCGGACGGCGAGCACTGCCCGCCCCGTTCCCCCGCCAGCCGGAACACCAGCCAGCCGGCGAGGGCCGCCAGCACCGACCCGGTGAGGATACCGATCTTGGCCTCGCTGATGAGGAGCTCGTCGTCGAGCGCCAGCTCGGTCACGAACAGCGCGACCGTGAACCCGATCCCGGACAGCCCGGCCCCGCCGAAGAGCTGCCCCCAGCGCAGCGTGTCCGGCACCCGGCCGATGCCGGTGCGCAGCGCCAGCCACGTCCCGAGCGTGACGCCGATCGGCTTGCCCAGCACCAGCCCGACGATGATGCCCCAGGTCAGCGGCGAGCCGAACGCCGCGGCGAGGGTCTCGTGGTCGAGGACCACGCCGGCGTTGGCCAGCACGAACAACGGCACGATCACGTAGCTCGACCAGGGCTGGATCTTGAGCTGCAGCCGCTCGTTCGGCGAGACCGCCTCGGTGACCGCGGCCTGCGCGGCGAGGGCACGCTCGGGCGTCGGGTCCAGGATGAACGTCTTCCCGACGAGCAGCGCGCGCTTCATGTCCTGACGTCGCGGCGCATAGGCGCTGACGACCAGGCCCAGCGCCACCCCGACGACGCTCGGGTGCACCCCCGACGCCAGCACGGCGACCCACATGACCACGCCGATGACCGCGTAGAACGGCGTCCGCCAGAAGCGGGCGAACCGCAGGGCGAGCAGCGCGACGAAGAGCAGGATCGCGACGAAGAGCGCCAGGACGTTCACCTGGGCGGTGTAGAAGATCGCGATCGCGATGACGGCGCCGATGTCGTCGACGATCGCCAGCGCCAGCAGGAACACCCGCAGCTGGTCGGGGCAGCGCGGCCCGACGAGCGCGAGCACGCCGAGCAGCACCGCGGTGTCGGTGGAGATCGTGATGCCCCACGCGTTCTGGGCGGTCGTGCCGGCGTTGAAGGCGAGGAAGACGAGCGCGGGGATCATCAGCCCGCCGATCGCCGCGGCCGCCGGCGCCGCGACCGCCCGGAAGCCGCGGAGCTCGCCGAGGGTCATCTCGCGCGCGATCTCCAGCCCGACGCTGAAGAAGAACAGCACCATCAGGCCGTCGTTCACCCAGTGCCGCAGGTCCAGGCTCAACGACCACTCACCGAGGTTCACGGCCAGCTGGGTGTGCCAGAACGTCTCGTAGCCCAGCGGCACGTTCGCCCAGAGCAGGGCGATCACGGCCGCGGAGATCAGCATCACCGCCGAGCCGGACTCGGTGCGGAGGAACTGCCGCGCCGCGCGGGAGAGGTCCCCGCGCTCGGATAGGGTCGTCACCGCCACCGGATCATCCTGCCCGGCGGCGGAACCTCGGCGCGAGGAGGCGGGCGAAATCGGACAGCTGGACCCGCCGCTCGGGCCGTACGACCACGTCGCCGGACGGGCCGACGCCCCGTTGGCGCTGGTGGAGTACGGCGACTTCGAGTGCCCCTACTGCCGCGCCGCCGCGCCGGTGATCGAGGAGGTGCGGGAGCGGCTCGGCGACGACCTGCGCTTCGCCTTCCGGCACTTCCCCCTGCACGAGCTGCACCCGCACGCGCTGGCCGCGGCGACGGCCGCGGAGATGGCGGCGCTCGAGGGCCGGTTCTGGCCGATGCACGACAGCCTCTACACACCCGGCCCGCCCCGCCTCACCCAGGCCGACCTGCGCGACCACGCCGTCCGGGCGGGCGTGGACCCCGACCGCGTGGTCTGGCCCGCGACCCGGCTGGTCGAGGACCGCGTGGAGGCCGACTTCAACTCCGGCGTGCGCAGCGGGGTCCGCGGCACGCCCACCTTGTTCGTCAACGGCGAGCCGTACCGCGGCGAGGTCGGTGTCGACCGGCTGATCACCGCCCTGACCTCGGTCTCCTCGGACTCCTCGGACTCCTCGGACTCCTAGGCCCTCCCCGCCCGGTACGCGAACCCGCCGTGATCGGCTACGGGACGGGCCGCGACGTCGATCACGACGGGCGGGCACCGCCACGGGGGCCCGCCCCCTACCCTGGGTGCATGACGGCGCCGCCCCACGGGATCCGCGCGGTCGGCGGACCGCCGGCCACGCCGGCGCCGCCGGGGTGCGCCGATCCCGTCGTCGGGCGGGCGCTCGCGGCGATCGACGCCGACCCGGCCCACCCGTGGACGGTCGCGGACCTCGCCGCCGAGGCAGGGACCGTGCCGACCGCGTTCGCCCGCCGGTTCCGCGAGCGGGTGGGCAGCGCTCCCCTGGCCTACCTGCGGCGACGCCGGATGGCGCTGGCCGAGGAGTACCTCGCCGAACCCTCGGCGACGGTGGCCGCGGTCGCCCGCCGGGTCGGGTACGCCGACCCCTTCTCCTTCGTCGCCGCGTTCACCCGGGAGCGCGGGCTCCCGCCGGGCGAGGCCCGCGGGCCCCGGACCTGAGCGGGCACCTGCCTGCCCACGCCGGCCCGACCGACGCGCCGCCCGAGTCTGTCGGCCCCGACGGTCACAATGGCGGGGTGAGTCGGTGGGTGCTGCATCTCGACATGGATGCGTTCTTCGCGTCGGTCGAGCAGCTGACCCGGCCGACGCTGGCGGACCGGCCGGTCCTGGTCGGCGGCACGGGCGGGCGCGGCGTCGTCGCGGGGGCCAGCTACCAGGCACGGGTGTTCGGCGCGCGGTCGGCGATGCCGATGGGCCAGGCGCGCCGGCGGTGCCCGCACGCGACCGTCCTGCCGCCGCGGTTCCCGCTGTACAAGATGATCTCCGAGGAGGTCATGGCCGTCCTGCGCGAGGCGGCGCCCGTGCTCGAGCCGGTGTCGGTCGACGAGGCGTTCCTCGAACCGCCCGCGCTCGCAGGGGCGGGTGCCGCCGAGGTCGAGGAGTTCTGCGTCGCGCTGCGGGCCGAGGTGCGGGCGCGGACCGGGCTGCCCGCGTCGGTCGGGGCGGGGTCGGGCAAGCAGGTGGCGAAGATCGCCTCGGAGCTGGCGAAGCCGGACGGGCTGAAGGTCGTCGCGCCCGACGTCGAGCGGGAGGTCCTCGACCCGCTGCCGGTGCGGTCGCTGTGGGGTGTGGGCCCGGTGGCCGAGGCGGCGCTGCGCAAGGTCGGGATCGAGACGATCGGCGCGCTCGCCGCGATGGACGCCCGCGAGGTCGCCGGGGTCCTGGGCTCGGCCGTCGGTGCCGAGCTCCACCGGCTCGCCCGCGGGATCGACGAGCGGCCGGTCGCGCCGCGTGGCGCCGCCAAGCAGATCTCCGCCGAGACCACGTTCGAGCACGACCTCACCGCGATGGACGACGTCCTGCGCGAGGTCGGGCGGATGACGGCGGCGGCCCACCGGCGGCTCGTCGTCGACGGCCGGGCGGCGCGCACCGTCACGGTCAAGGCGCGCAACGCGGACTTCGAGACCCACACCCGCTCCGAGACCACCGCCTTCGCCTCCACCGACCTCGCCACGCTCACCGCGGTCGCGCAGCGCCTGGCCCGCACCGCGGTCCCCGAGGGCGGGGTGCGGCTGGTCGGGGTGTCGCTGTCGGGGCTGTCCGAGAGCCCGCCGCCCGCCCTGTTCGAGGCCGTCCCCTCGGAGTCGGGCTGGACCACCGCGCCGCTCGCGGAGCCGGCGACCGTCGAGCCGGACACGGTCCTCACCGTCGAGACGGCCGACGAGGCCCACCCGGAGCCCGGCACCGAGTTCGGGCCGCGCCCGGGCGGCCGGCACGGGCCGCGCGACCCGGCGAGCCCGTGGCGCGCGGGCGACGACGTGGCCCACGCCGAGCACGGGCACGGCTGGGTGCAGGGCGCGGGGCACGGACGCGTCACGGTCCGGTTCGAGACGCGGGCGACCGGGCCCGGCCCGGCGCGCACCCTCGCCGCGGACGATCCGGCCCTGTCCTTCGCCGACCCGCTCGAGAGCTGGCGGCTGCCCTCGCCCGCGCACTGACGCCGCGCGCCTCCCGCGGTCAGAACGTGGCGATCGGGTTGACCGGGCTGCCGGAGGTACCGGCGAAGCGGACCGGCGCGACGGCGAGGTGGAAGTCCCACTGGGCGAGCTCGGCCGCCGTGGTCGCGCACGCCTCCAGGTCGCAGTTGTCGAGCAGCCACAGCCCCATCGCGACGAGGCCCACGGCGTGCACGGGCATCAACACGGCGTCGTACCCCGACGGCTGGACGTCCTGCGGGGTGTCCGCGCCGATCAGCGCGACCTCCCGTTCCTGCAGCCACGGCAGGCAGGACGCGTGCCAGCCGGCCTGCGCGACACCGCCGGCCGCACCGGCCTCGTGCCGAACGCGGCCGTAGCCGGTCCGCAGGAGGACCGCGTCGCCGGGTCGCACCCGCACGCCCTGCCGACGCTCGGCCTCCTCGAGGTCGTCGGGGAAGACACCCTGTCCCGGTTCGAGCCAGGGCACGTCGCGGACCCGCGCCACGTCCAGCAGGACACCACGGGTGACGATCCCGTTCGCCGCCGCCGTGACGGCCGCCCACGCCGATCCCGTCGCGGGGTCGACCGACGAGTGCGACCGTCCGTTGTACATCCTGCCGTCCCAGAAGAGGTGGCACGGCGAGTCGACGTGGGTGACGGTGTTGCCGTGGAACGTCAGGCCGAGCCGCTCGGTCGAGAAGCCCCAGCGCCGGTCGACGTGGAACGCCGCGGGCATGTGCTCGGCACCCGGCATGTCGGCGGCGCACGGGCACGTCGTCGTCGACCGCTCCATGTCCGCGGGTACGGCGACCTCCCACGCGCAGGACACGCTCCTGCCGTGGCGCACGGCCCGCGCCGCGGCCAGCCGGACGTCGTCGGTGAGGTGGTTCAGCGTGCCGAGCTCGTCGTCGTCGCCCCAGCGCCCCCAGTTCGACAGCGTGTGGAAGTACCCGAGCACGTCGTCCTGCGTGGGCAGCGGTCGCCCTGCCGTCATCCCCGCACCGACTCCTCCGGTCACGCGGTCCGAGACACCGCCGGCCGCCGACCCGGCACGGCACCGGATCAGCGATCCCTCTCGAACGCCGTCTCAGGCGTCCTTGTCCGCCACCCCCGCGGCGTCGAAGGTGGCGACGTCGGCGAGCGCCCGCGCCGCCCCCTGCACCACCGGCAGGGAGAGCAGCGCGCCCGTCCCCTCCCCGAGCCGCATCCCGAGGTCGAGCAGCGGGTCCAGGCCGAGGTGCGCCATCGCGATCCGGTGCCCCGGCTCGGCGGAGCGGTGCCCGGCCACGCACGCGGCCACGGCGTCGGGCGCCAGGACCGAGGCGACCAGCGCCGCGGCACCGGCGTTGACGCCGTCGAGCAGCACCGGCACGCGCAGCGCGGCGGCCCCGAGGACGAACCCGGCGATCCCGGCGTGCTCGAGCCCGCCGAAGGCGGCGAGCAGCCCGATCCCGTCGGCCGGGTCGGGCGTGTGCCGGGCCAGTGCCTGCCGCACGACCTCCGTCTTGCGGACGAGCGTCGCGTCGTCGATCCCGGTGCCCCGCCCGGTCGCCTCGGCCGGGTCCGCCCCGGTGACGGCGCAGATCAAGGCGGCCGCGGCGGTGGTGTTCGCGATGCCCATGTCGCCCGTGACCAGGCAGCGGTTGCCGGCGGCGACCAGGTCCCGCGCCACCTCGATGCCGGCCTCGACCGCCCGGCGGGCCTCGTCGCGGGTCAGCGCCGGACCCGCCGTCATGTCCGCGGTGCCCGCGCGGACCCGGCGCGGCAGCAACCCGGGCACGGGGTCGAGCGGCGCCGCGACGCCGAGGTCGACCACCTGGACCTCGGCGCCGAGCTGGCGGGCGAACGCGTTGACCACCGCCCCGCCGGCCAGGAAGTTCCCGACCATCTGGGCCGTGACCTCCTGGGGCCACGGGGTCACGCCTCGGGCGTGGACGCCGTGGTCGCCGGCGAACACCGCGACGGCCGCGGGCTCGGGCACCGCCGGCGGGCACAGTCCGGCGATCCCGGCCAGCTGCACCGCGAGGTCCTCGACCCGGCCGAGCGAGCCGCGCGGCTTGGTCATCCGGTCGAGCCGGTCCCGGGCCTCCGCCTCGGCGGCGGCGTCGGCGGGCCGGATCGCGGCCACGGTCTCGTCGAGCAGGGTCATGGCCACCTCCCCGGGCAGCGCCCGGTCTCCGTACCGCTCCTGGTGCACCGCCCACCGCAGCGGGCGGCGACGGGCCCAGCCCGCGCTCGCCAGCTCCGGCTCCGGTGCGAACTCCCGCACGTGCCCGACGCACAGGTACGCCACCACCCCGACGTGCGCGGGCAGCCCGAGCAGGTCGGCGAGTGCGCGCAGCCCCGCGTCGTCGAAGAAGCTGACCCAGCCGACGCCGAGGCCCTCGGCGCGCGCCGCCAGCCACAGGTTCTGCACCGCCGAGGCCGTGGAGTGCGCGGCCATCTCGGGGCGTCCGTACCGGCCGAGGACGTGCCGGCCGCCGCGGGTGGGATCCGAGGTGACGACGACGTTGACCGGCGTGTCGAGCACCGCCTCCACCTTGAGCGCGCCGAAGGCCGCCGCCCGGGCGCGGGGAAGGGACGAGGCGAACGCGGCCCGCTGGGCGGCGACCAGCGCGGCCACGCGCTCACGGGTGGCCCGGTCCCGCACCACGACGAAGTCCCAGGGCTGGGAGAACCCGACGCTCGGCGCGGCGTGCGCGGCCTCGAGCACGCGGCGCAGCGCGGCGTCGTCGACCGGCTCGTCGGGCAGGAACCCGGTCCGGACGTCCCGCCGGCCGTGGACGACCTCGTAGAACCCGTCCGCTCCATTCGCTTCGTTCGCCCCGTTCATCCTGTTCACCAGGGCATCGGGCTCAGCCTCGGCGGGACGAGCGAGACGCCCTGCCGCGCGACCGCCTCGATCCCCGCCACCCGCAGGCCGTCGAGCAGGGCCCGGCACCCGGGGTTCGCCGCGGGGTCCCCGGGCACGGCGAGCACCACGTGCCGCGCCCCCAGGTCGATCGCGTCGGCGACGGCGGCGGCCGCGCCGGCCAGGTCCGGCAGGCGTTCGACGCGCCAGGCCTCGGCGTAGAACAGGACCGTCGACTCGACGTCGGGCGTGGTGAGGACGGCGTCGGCGGCGGCGAGCAGGTCGGCGCCCTCGGCCGTGTCCGGGTCACCCCCGCCGGCACCGAGAACGGTCACCGTGGGGGTACGCGCAGCGGTGGCGCGACCGTCGCCGGTCATCCAGGCCTCCTCGAGGGTCCGCGCCCTCATCGTCGGAACCACAGCGACGGCGGCGAGTGTCCTGGCTCCCGGATCGCCGCGCGCCTCCCGGCCTTCCCGCCCCGCGGGCAGTGGCCATCGGGCGGGGACGCGCTCCCCGGTCACAGTGGCGGGACCGCACCGGACTCGCACCGGTTTCCTCCACTGCCGTCGGCCACGACGACACCACGCCGCGGCCGCAGAAGCAAGCGGCCGGGCGTCACACCCCGTCGACCGGTGAGGCCCCCTATCGCACAGCCCGGTCGCCCTGGGTGATCACCCCCTGGTCGGAGGGCGGTCGACGGGTGGGGTACTGTTCCCGGTGTCGGGCGGACGGCCGCCCGGCAGGCCCCGGGATCCGGGTGCCGATGCGGACGTAGCGCAGTTGGTAGCGCATCACCTTGCCAAGGTGAGGGTCGCGGGTTCGAGTCCCGTCGTCCGCTCCACGATCTCTCGAGGTCTCTCAGCGGTGCGGAGCGAACTCCGGTGCCCGCTCCCATCTCCCCGGGCCGACCGGCCACAGGTCCACGACCGCGCCGTTGGGCGGGACCTCTCTCGGCGCGTCCTCGGCCCCCAGTCCGCACGCCGCCGCGACCAGCGCCCGCAGCGTCTCGCCGTGGGTGACCAGCACGACCGACCCGGCCTCGGGCAGGGCGGCGAGCACCCGCTCCGCGCGGGCGTGCAGCTCGCGGCCCGTCTCGCCGCCCGGGGGCGCCCAGTCCGGCTCCGCGCCGGCCAACGCGGCCGCGCACTGCGCAGCCGGACGGCCCTCCCACTCACCGTGGGACTGTTCACGCAGGCCGGCGCACTCACGGACCGCCAGGCCGAGGACCCGGCCGACAACGGCGGCCGTCTCCGCGGCCCGGCGTTGCGGGCTGCTGAGGACCACCGCGTCCGCGGCGACCCGCAGCGCCCGGGCCGCGTCGAGGGCCTGGGCCCGGCCCCGCGCCGTCAGCGCGACGTGCGCGGTGCGGCCCTGCAGCAGCCCGGCGGCGTTCCACGTGCTCTCGCCGTGCCGGACCAGGTGCAGCACCGGCCCGGTGCTCACCCGTCCGCCGAGAGCCCTGCGACCGGCCCGATCACGATGATCGCCGGCGGGCTGATCTCCTGCTCCTTGATCTGCACCGCGACCGTCCCGAGGGTGGCGCGCAGGGTGCGCTGGATGCGGGTGGTGCCGTCCTGGATCACGCCGACCGGGGTCTCGGCGGGCCGGCCGTACTCGATCAGCGCCGCGGCGAACTGCGCGATCCGCTCGACGGCCATCATCAGCACGATCGTGCCGCGCATCCGGCCGAGTGCCGGCCAGTCGACGAGGCTGCGCGGGTCGTCCGGCGCGACGTGCCCCGACACGACGACGATCTCGTGCGAGACCCCGCGATGGCTGACCGGGATCCCCGCGACGGCCGGTGCGGCGAAAGCACTGGTGATGCCCGGGACGACGGTGACCGGGACCCCGGCCGCCGTGCAGGCCTGGACCTCCTCGAACCCGCGCCCGTAGACGAACGGGTCGCCGCCCTTGAGCCGCACCACGAACTTCCCGGCCTGCGCGTGCTCGATCAGCAGCTCGTTGATCCGCTGCTGGGCCATCGCGCGGCCGTAGGGGATCTTGGAGGCGTCGATGACCTCGACGTCGGGGCCCAGCTCCTCGATCAGGTCCCGCGGGCCGAGCCGGTCGGCGACCACGACGTCCGCCCGGGAGAGCAGCCGGCGCCCGCGGACGGTGATCAGCTCGGGATCGCCGGGGCCGCCGCCGACGAGCGCGACGCCCGGGAGCACGGGATCGGCGGAGTCGGCCACCACGCCCGCCTGCAGGGCCTCGACCAGGGCCGTGCGGACGGCGGCCGAACGGCGGTGGGCGCCCTTGGCCAGGACGCCGACGGTCAGGCCGTCGTACTCGCCCGTGGCGGGGGTGACGGCGGTGCCGAGGCGACCGTCGTCGGCCCGCACGCAGAACACCCGGCGGCGCTCCGCCTCGGCGCCGACGGCCGCGTTGACCTCGGGGTCGTCGGTGCAGGCGAGGGCGTACCAGGCGCCGTCGAGATCGCCGTCGGCGTAGCGGCGGGCGGTCCAGGTGATCTCCCGCGCCGAGGCCATGGCCTCGACGGCCGGGGTCACCTCGGGCGAGACCACCTCGACGAGCGCCCCCGACGCGATCAGCCGGGAGACCCGGCGCTGCGCGACCTGGCCTCCCCCGACGACGACCACCTTGCGCCCGGCGAGCTCGAGGCCGACGAGGTACTGGTCGTGCTGGGTCACGTGCAGGTCCTTCCGCGGATCGCCCGGCGGGCTGGTCGTGGCCGGCGGGCCCGGGGAGCGGGTGGCGGGCACACCCGGTGTCACCCCGGGTTCCCTGTCGCCGGCCGCGGAAGCATAACGAGCCGACGATGCGAGCTGAACGGTCCCGAGCGGGAGACGCCTATCCCGAGGGGGAGTTCGCGCTGGTCAGGGCCTCGTGCTCGACGCGGGCGGCGGCGACCGTCACATCCCCCACGATCGTCTTGGGCACCACGAGCCGCGGCGGCCGACCCTGTTCCCCCGCCACGAGCAGCGCCGCGGCCTCCGCCACGGACGGTGTGCCGACCGCCTCGCCGACCCGCGCGCTGCCCGGCACCGCGACGGCCGCGAGCGCCGCCGCCGGCCGCACCTCCAGCCCGGCCGGCGCGATCGCGTCGAGGATGCCCCGTTCCCCCGCCTTGGCCTCGACGGAGGCGTAGACCACGTCGACCTCCCCGATCACGTCCCGGACGACCGCCAGCGCCGCCCGCACCGCCTCGGCCGACACCCCGCGCCGCGCCCCGATCCCGACCACGCAACGGCCATCGGCGGGGCCGCCGTCGCTCACGACCCGACCCGAGCCGCGGGGACCTGGGCGGCCAGGAAGCGCGCCACCGAGCCGGGCGTGCCGGCCGGATGGGTGTGCAGGAACGACGCGTGCACCCCGCCCGCGACGAACCCCTCCGCCGCGCCGCCCCGCCAGCCCCAGGCGGCAGCCGCGCCGGCCCGGGGGGTGACCGCGCAGTGGTGGAACTCGTGCCCGCCGACCCGCTCGCCCGCCGCGAAGCCGGTCGAGTCGCTCAGCGCCACCGCGTCGCGGTAGCCGAGGGTCAGCCGGCCGGTCATCGCGGCGGTGGCGTCGAGGGCGCCGACCAGCGGGACGCCGTCGAGCTCGCGGCACAGGTAGAGCAGCCCGCCGCACTCCGCCCGGATCGGCGCCCCCGCCTCCGCGAGCGCGCGGATCGCCGCGAGCAGGCCGGTGTTGGCACCGAGGTCGCGCACGTGCTCCTCCGGGAACCCGCCGGGCAGCACGAGCCCGCCGACGGCCGCGGGCAGGGTCTCCTCGCGCAGCGGGTCGACCAGCACGACCTCGGACCCCGCCGCCTCCAGGAGCTCGACGTGCTCGGCGTAGCCGAAGGAGAACGCCGCGCCGCCCAGCACCGCGGTCCGTGTTCCCGCCGCCGTCCGGTATCCGCCCAGCTCGGCGACCGGATCCCAGACCGCGCCCCCGGGCAGCGGCTCCGCCACCCGGACCACCGCCTCGAGGTCGACGTGTTCGGCCACCAGGACCGCCATCGCGTCGACCGCCGCCGTCGCCGCGGCACCGTGCTCGACGGCCGTCACCAGCCCGAGGTGGCGCGACGGCACGGCCAGCTCCGCCCGCCGCGGCAGGACACCGAGCACCGGCAGCCCGATCTCGTCGCACGCCGCGCGGAGCACCTCCTCGTGCCGCGCCGAGCCGACCCGGTTCAGGATCACGCCGGCGAGGCGCGTGCTGGCGTCGAAGCTGCGGAACCCGTGCAGCAGCGCGGCGACCGACCGCGACTGCCCCCGGCAGTCCACGACGAGCACCACGGGCGCGCCGACCATGGCGGCGACCTGGGCCGTGGAGCCGTAGCCGTCGGCCACCCGGCCGTCGAACAGCCCCATGACGCCCTCGATCACCGCGATCTCGCAGCCCGCGGCCCCGTGCCGGACCAGCGGCCCGATCCGCTGCTCGCCGACGAGGACCGGGTCGAGGTTCCGGCCGGGACGCCCGGCGGCGAGGGTGTGGTAGCCGGGGTCGATGTAGTCCGGCCCGACCTTGAACGGCGCCACGGCACTCCCGCGCCTGCTCAGCGCGGCCATCAGCCCGGTGGCGACGGTCGTCTTGCCCGATCCCGACGCCGGCGCCGCGACGACGAGCGCGCGGGCTACCACTCGATCCCCCGCTGCCCCTTCTGCCCGGCGTCCATCGGGTGCTTGATCTTGGTCGTCTGCATGACGAGGTCGGCCGCCTCGATCAGCTCGGGCGCCGCGTCCCGGCCGGTGACGATCACGTGCTGGCGGCCCTCGCGCGCGGCGAGCACCTCGACGACCTCCTGCACGTCCACCCAGCCCCACTTCAGCGGGTAGGTGAACTCGTCGAGCACGTAGACCTCGTGCACCTGGTTCTCGAGGCGGCGGCGGATCTCCCGCCAGCCCTCGAGCGCGGCGGCGGCGTGGTCCTCCTCGCTGCCGGCCTTGCGGCTCCAGCTCCAGCCCGAGCCCATCTTGTGCCACTCGACGGGCCCGCCCTCGCCGGTCTGCTCGTGCAGCCGGCCGAGCGCGCGGAAGGCCTCCTCCTCGCCGACCTTCCACTTCGCGGACTTCACGAACTGGAACACGCCGATCGACCAGCCCTGGTTCCAGCCGCGCAGGGCCAGCCCGAAGGCGGCCGTCGACTTGCCCTTCATCTCGCCGGTGTGCACCACGAGCAGCGGGCGGTTGCGGCGCTGGCGGGTGGTGAGCCCGTCCTGCGGAACGCTGGTGACCTGGCCCTGGGGCATCGTCGTCCTCCCTGGTCAGTGCTCTGGTCGGTGCACTGGTTCGGTGCTCTGCTCGGTCGGGTGGGTCAGGCGCCGGCCGCGGCGGTCAGGTCCGCGACGGTCAGCTCGTCCACCGTGATCACGGGGGCGCCGGCGGCCGCGGCGACCTGCCCGGCGAGGCCCAGCTTCACGAAGCCGGACTCGCAGTCGACCACCACGGTGTGCACGCCGTCGGCGGCGAGCAGGCCGGCCGCGCGCCGCGCGTCGGCGACGGGATCGCCGAACGGCCGGGTGGCGACCGTGGCCCGCCCGTCCGTCAGCAGGACGACGAGCGGCCGGCGCCGCGGGTCCCGCACCCGCTCGGCGGCGAGGGTGCGGCGGGCGAGCAGCAGGCCGTCGGCCAGCGGGGTACGGCCGCCGGTGCGCATGGCGGCCATCCGGACCTGGGCGGTCGGCACGCTCGTCGTCGGCGGGAGGACCAGCTCGGCGCCGGCGGAGCGGAAGGTCACCAGGCCGACCTTGTCCCGGCGCTGGTAGGCGTCGCGCAGCAGGGCCAGGACCGCGCCGGAGACCGTGGCCATCCGCTTGCGGGCGGCCATCGAGCCCGAGGCGTCGACGACGAACAGCACGAGGTTCCCCTCGCGGCCCTCGCGCAGCGCCGCGCGCAGGTCGGCGCGCTGCAGCAGCAGGCCCGGGCCACGTCGCCCGCGTTCCCGCTGGAACGGCGCGGCGGCCGCGATCGTCGCGGGGAGGTGCAGGTCGGCGGCCCGGCGCGGGGTGGCGTCGGAGGACCGGACGACACGACCGGTGTCGGTGCGGGCACGCGAGCGGCGGCCGGGTGCACCGTCGCCGACGCCGGGCACGGTGAACCGGCGCGCGGCGACCCGGCTCAGCCGGGCGGGGGCGCCGACGGGCATCGCGCTGCCCGCGCCCATGACCTCCGGGCGGCCCTGCGGGGTCTCGACCGCCCCGGCGGCGTCGGGGCGCGAGCCGGCGTCGGGGCGCGAGGCGGGGTCGGGGCGCGAGGCGGGGTCGGAGCGCGATCCGGGGTCGGAGCGCGGGGCGGGGTCGGCCGGCTCGGGACCATCACCGGGGTCGGCGGCACCGCGGGGCGGGGTCGGTGCGGGCCGGCCCGCGTCCGGACCGGCCTCGGCGTCGGAGCCCTCGTCCGCGGCGGGTGGGTCGTCCGGGTCGTCGGTCGGGTCGCCCGGCCCGTCGGGCTCCCCGCCGCCCGGGTCGTCGTCCGGGTCGGGCGGGTCCTCCGGACCGAGGTCCTCCTCGGCGTCGCGCAGGGCCTCCTCGAGGTCCTTCTCGTCGATCCCCGGCTCGTCGAAGGGGTCCCGGCGGCGCCGGTGCGGCAGGGCGAGCCGCGCCGCGACCCGTACGTCGTCCTCCCCGACGGCGTGGGCGCCACGCCAGGCGGCGTGGGCCACCGCGGTCCGGGCGATGACGAGGTCGGCGCGCATGCCGTCGACGTCGAACCGGGCGCACACGAAGGCGATCCGCCGCAGCTCCCGGTCGCTCAGCCGCACGGCCTCGACCCGGTCCCGGGCGGCGACGATCCGCGCCGCGACCTCGGCGTCGGCCGCGGCCCAGGTCGCCGCGAACCCGGCCGGGTCGGCCTCGAACGCCATCCGCCGCCGGACGACCTCGACGCGGGTGTCGACCTGGCGCGCGGCCTTGACCTCGACGGTCAGCCCGAACCGGTCCAGCAGCTGCGGCCGCAGCTCCCCCTCCTCCGGGTTCATGGTCCCGACCAGCAGGAACCGCGCCGCGTGCGAGACCGAGACGCCGTCGCGCTCGACGTGCGCGCGGCCCATCGCCGCCGCGTCGAGCAGCAGGTCGACGAGGTGGTCGTGCAGCAGGTTGACCTCGTCGACGTAGAGGACGCCGCGGTGCGCCTCGGCCAGCAGGCCGGGCTGGTAGGCGCGGGTGCCCTCGGACAGCGCCTTCTCCAGGTCGAGCGAGCCGACCAGCCGGTCCTCGGTGGTGCCCACCGGCAGCTCGACGAGCCGGGCGGGTCGCGTCGTGGAGCCGCCGGCGTGGGGCGCGTCGGGGCAGGACGGATCGGGCGCGGCGGGGTCGCAGCCGAAGCGGCAGCCCTCGACGACCTCGACCGCCGGCAGCAGGGCCGCGAGCGCCCGCACCGCCGTCGACTTGGCGGTCCCCTTCTCACCGCGCACCAGCACCCCGCCGACACCGGGGTGCACGGCGTTGAGGACCAGGGCCAGCCGCAGGTCGTCGTGCCCGACGACCGCGGAGAAGGGGAAGGCGGTACCGCTGCTCACCGGCGCGACTCTGCCAGACCGGTCGCCAGCACCGGGAGATCGCCGGGAGCACCGTGATTGATCACATGCTCAAGTGCGGCCGTGTCCAGGTGCTGCTCGACGAGGTCCGCGAGCAGGTCGAGCTGGGCGGTGCGCTCGGCGGCGAAGGACGTGTCGGGCGCCGGGCGGAACCCGGACCGACCTGACTGTTCGGCGAGCCGGGCCAGCAGCACGCGGCGGAAGGAGTCGTTCTCCAGCAGGCCGTGCCAGTGCGTGCCGAGCACACCGCCCGCGTCGGAACCCTCGCCGTCGAGCAGATCGGGGTCGCCGGAGCGCACGACCCGGCCGTGGTGGATCTCGTAGCCGCGCACGGGCTCGCCGAGCGCCGTGCCGGTGGGGGTGCCGAGGTGCTTCTCGGCGTCGAACGCGATCTCCAGGTCCAGCAGCCCGAGGCCGGCGACGTTGGCGCCGCCCGGCACCTCCACGCCCGGATCGGTGATCCGCGTGCCGAGCATCTGGTAGCCGCCGCAGATCCCGAGGACCGGCTTGCCCTCGGCGGCGTGCGCGGCGATCGCGTCGGCCAGACCCGACGCCCGCAGCCAGGCCAGGTCCGAGACGGTCGCCTTGGACCCGGGCAGGACGACGACGTCGGCGTCGAGCAGGCGCGACGGCTCGGTCACGTACCGCACCGCGACGCCGGGCTCGCAGGCCAGGGCCTCGGCGTCGGGCGCGTTGGAGATCCTCGGCAACCGGACCACCGCGACCCGCAGCCACTGCTCGCCCAGCGGCGGGGCCGGGCGGCCGAGCACCCCGTCGGCGACCGCGGACAGGGAGTCCTCGGCGTCGAGCCACAGCCGGTCCGACCAGGGCACCACCCCGAAGGTCGGCCGTCCGGTCAGCTCCCGCAGCTGGTCGAGGCCCGGCGCGAGCAGGGCGGGATCGCCGCGGAACTTGTTGATCACGAACCCGGCGATCCGGGCCTGGTCGGCGGGGTCGAGGACGGCGACGGTGCCGAACAGGTGGGCGAGCACGCCACCCCGGTCGATGTCCCCCACCACGACCACCGGCAGGTCCGCGGCCTGCGCGAGACCCATGTTGGCGAGGTCGGTGGCGCGCAGGTTGATCTCGGCCGGCGAGCCGGCGCCCTCGCAGACCACGACGTCGAACCGGCGGCGCAGATCGGCCAGGGTCTGCGTGACCACCTCGAGCAGCGCGGCGGTCCGGGTCCGGTAGGACAGGGCGGAGACGTGCCCGTCGGCCCGGCCGCGGACCACCACCTGCGAGGTCCGGTCGCTGCCCGGCTTGAGCAGCACGGGGTTGAACGCGACGCTCGGCTCGAGGCCGCACGCGTGCGCCTGCATCGCCTGGGCCCGGCCGATCTCCCCGCCGTCGACGGTGACGACGGAGTTGTTGCTCATGTTCTGGGCCTTGAACGGGGCGACGGACACCCCGCGCCGATGCAACCAGCGGCAGAGGCCCGCGACCAGGGCGCTCTTGCCGGCGTCGGACGTCGTACCCGCCACCAGCAGGGCACCGCTCGGTTCCACGGCGAGCAGTCTCCGGCAGAACGACCGGCAGAGGCCCGGCGGGGTGCCCCGGATCCCGAGGTCGCCCACCCGGGTACCGGTGGTGCCCGCGGCGGAGCGGGCGCCGAGGCGGCGGCACCCCACGACCGCGGGGCGCCTACCGTAGGGGCATGCGCTTCCTGCTGCGGCCGGGCTGGATCGCCTTCGTGGTGGTCGTCATCGGGTTCGCCGTGGCGTGCTACACGCTGCTGGCCCCGTGGCAGTTCGGGCGTGAGGAGCAGCGCCAGGCGCAGCAGCACGCGATCGACGTCGCCAACACCACCCCGCCGGTCCCGTTCGCCCAGCTCGTCCCGGGTTCCGAGATCGCCCCGGGCGAGGAGTGGCGGCAGGTCACGCTCTCCGGCACGTACCTCCCCCAGGCCGAGGCGCTCGTCCGGCTGCGGGTCGTCGACGGCAAGCCCGCCTCCGAGGTGCTCACCCCCGTCCGGCTCGACGACGGCCGCACCGTGGCCGTCGACCGCGGCTCGATCACCACGAGCGACGGCCAGGCCGTCCCCGACTATCCCGCCGCGCCGGCGGGCCCGGTGACCCTCACCGGACGGCTGCGCGTCGACGAGACCGACACCACCGGTCGCGCGCCGCTGACCGAGGGCGGCCACCTGCAGATCTACGCCGCGGACTCCCGGCAGCTGGCGAAGGCGACCGGCACGCCCGACATGGTCGAGGGGTACGTGCAGCTCGCCGCGGGCCAGCCGGGGGTCCTGACGCCGATCCCGGTCACGCCCGCCACCACCGCGGCGCCGTTCACCAACGGCTCCTACGCCCTGCAGTGGCTGACCTTCGGCGCGATCGCGATCATCGCGCTCGGCTACTTCATCCGCCTCGAGGTGCTGCAGCGGCGCGGGAGGAGGGAGCGGAAGGCGAGCCTGCGCGACGCGCTCGCCGGTCGCGACCTCGACCCCGCCGCCGACGCCGCCGACGCCGCCGACGCCGCCGACGCCGTCGATGCCGACGACCCGGCCGACCCGACCCGCCGCTCCGACCGGCCCGGCACCGGCGACCGCGACACCCCGGCCTCCCGCTGAGCGGCCTGGCGCCGGCGAGAAGGCGCCCGGGGTTCCTGGCGGGTCCCGGCGGGATCCTCAGCTCCTGACGGTCACGGACGGCTCACCGTCGCAGCAGCGCCACCGCCACCGCCACCCCCGCCGCCAGCAGGCCGACGGCGCGGGAGAGGCGGGCGGCGCGGACGAGGTCGGCGGGGACCGGGGCGGGGCCCCGGCCCAGGGACGGACGGTCCTCGGCGCCGTAGGGGTACTCCGTCCGCCCGCCCAGCCGCACGCCGAGCGCGCCCGCGGCGGCGGCCTCCACCGGGCCCGCGTTGGGGCTGGGGTGCTCGCGGGCGTCGCGGCGCCAGGCCGTCACCGCCGCGCCGGGGCGGCCGCCGACCAGCGGTGCCGCAGCCGCCGTGAGCACCGCGGCCAGCCGGGCCGGTGCGAGGTTCGCGAGGTCGTCGAGGCGCGCCGACGCCCAGCCGAAGCGGGTGTAGCGCGGCGAGCGGTACCCCACCATCGCGTCCAGGGTGTTGACCGCGCGGTACCCCAGCAGGCCCGGTACGCCGGCCACCGCGCCCCAGAACAGGGGCGCCACCACGGCGTCGGACGTGTTCTCGGCCAACGACTCCACGCCGGCCCGCGCCATCCCGGCCGCGTCGAGCAGGGCGGGGTCGCGGGCGCAGAGGTGCGGGATCCGGGCCCGCGCGGCCTCGAGGTCGCCCTGCTCCAGCGACCTCCCGAGCGCAGCCCCCTCCCGCACGAGCGAGGTGCCGCCGAGCACGGCCCAGGTCGCCACCGCGGTCGGCAGGACCCGGGACCCGACGAGCCGCTCCCCCGCCATTCCGGCCGCCACCGCACCCGCGACCAGCGCCGCGGTGTAGGCGGCGCCGGCGCGGCGCGAGTCGGCGTACAGCCGGCGTTCGAGGCCCGCGGCGAGCCGGCCGAAGCCCGCCACCGGGTGCCCGCGGCGCGGGTCGGCGAGGAGGAGGTCCGCCGCCACCCCGAGCGCCAGGCCGCAGGCCCGCTCGGAGCCGGGGAACCGGTGGAGGGGACCGCGCCGCATGCCGGTCACCGTAGCCCGGGGGATGATCGGTGCATGCGCACGGACATCGACCCCGGCGAGCTCGGGCACGGCCGCTTCTACAAGGTCCTGACCAGCGTCGTCGTCCCCCGGCCCATCGCCTGGGTCTCGACCCGGTCGGCCGCGGGCGTCGACAACCTCGCCCCGCACTCGTTCTTCACGGTCTCCTGCGTCGACCCGCCCATGGTGCAGTTCACGTCCGTCGGGAAGAAGGACTCGCTGCGCAACGCCACCGAGACCGGCGAGTTCGTGGTCTGCCTCGCCAACGAGGCCATGTTCGAGCGGATCAACGCGACCGGCACGGACTTCCCCGCCCACCTGTCCGAGTTCGCCGAGGTCGGGCTCACCGCGGAGCCGAGCGCGACCGTCGCCCCGCCGCGGGTCAAGGAGTCCCCGGTCGCGCTGGAGTGCCGGCTCGAGCAGGCCCTCGAGCTCGGCGACTCGACCGTCGTGATCGGCCGGGTCCTGCACGCGGCGATCGACTCGGACGTCTTCGAGACCGACGCCCGCGGCCACAGCCTGCCGTCGATCGAGCGGCTGCGTCCGCTCGCCCGGCTGGGCCGCAACGAGTGGTCGACGATCGGCAAGGTCCTCGACATCACCCGCATCCCGTACGAGGACTGGCCGGGCCACTTCCGCAGCGAGGACTGAGCCGAACGTCCCTGGTCACGGTCCTGCCGGCAGCCCTACCGTCCGAAGGGGGCGGTGCCGGGAGGGGGACTCATGGGCCGGTGGGGTGTGCGGGCGGCCGCGGGCGTGCTGGCCGCGGCGGCGACGGTGGCCGGGTGCGGCGTCGGTACCGGGCAGACGGCCCGGGACGGGGCGGCGCTCGACCCCTCGGTCACCGAGATCCGGATCGACAACCAGGCCGGCGGGATCACCGTGGTCGGCGACGGCGGCGCCTCGCTCGAACGGACCGTCACCTACCGCGGCGCGACGCCCACCGGACCGAGCCACCACCTGGAGGGCGGGGTCCTCGTCCTCGGCAGCTGCGGCGACGACTGCGCGGCCGAGTACACCGTGCACGTCCCCGCCGGGCTGCCGGTCACCGGGGGGACCCAGGCCGGCGGCCTCACGCTCACCCAGGTCGGGCCCGTCGACGTCGCGACCGAGGCCGGCGGGATCACCCTCGACGGTGTGACCGGCCCCGCCCGGGCGCGCACCGGCAACGGCACGATCACCGGGCGGACGCTGCGCGACGGCGACGTGCTGGCGCAGACCCGCAACGGCGACGTCACGCTCGGCCTCGTCACCCCGGCCAGCGTCCGGGCGGAGAGCCAGCGCGGCGACATCACCGTCGTCGTGCCCCGGGCGACGTACCGGGTGACGGCGCACACCGACCTCGGCGAGATGTCGCTCCGGGTCCCGGACGAGCCGGCGGCCGACCGCGTGCTGGACCTGCGGACCGAGGTCGGCGACGTCGTCCTCGCCCCCGCCTGAGCCGGCCGCGACCTGTCACCGCGCCCCGCGGGCGTGCAGGTCGGCGGCGCGGGTCGCGATCTGGTGCAGCGTGCACGGCCACACGACGCCCGACCCGGCGTTGCGGCAGGCGGAGCACCGGCCGCGGCGGTCCGGTACGTGCTCGGCGAGCAGGCGGCCGACGACGTCGGGCATGTCCGCCAGCACACCTGCCATCGGTCCGCTCCCGGGCGTGTACGTCCCGTCGCCTGCAGCCATTGCACCCTCCACGATCCGGTCCTGCGCCGCCGCCGGTGAGGGCGGCGACCCGACGGCGGGGACCGCCGTCGCGCGCGCCGTGCCCCTCGGCACGGCCCGACCGAATCAGTACCCGACGGCCGGGCGGGGACCCGCCCGGCCGCCCCGTACTAGAGGGTGAACTCGCCCGACGGCGTCGCGGACGGGTCGGCGTGCAGCTCGCCCTCGCGCCCCCGCAGCTCCACGCGGCGGATCTTGCCGGAGATCGTCTTGGGCAGCTCGTGGAACTCCAGCCGCCGGATCCGCTTGTACGGGGCGAGGTTGTCCCGCGCGAACTGCAGGATGTCCTTCGCGGTCTCCTCGTTCGGCTCGTAGCCCGCGGCCAGCACCACGTAGGCCTTCGGCACGGCCAGGCGCACCGGGTCCGGCGAGGGCACGATCGCGGCCTCGGCCACGGCCGGGTGCTCGATCAGCACGCTCTCCAGCTCGAACGGGCTGATCCGGTAGTCGGAGGCCTTGAAGACGTCGTCGGCCCGGCCGACGTAGGTGATGTAGCCGTCCGCGTCCCGGGAGCCGACGTCGCCGGTGTGGTAGTACCCGCCGGCCATCGCCTCGGCGTTGCGCTCCGGGTCGTCCTTGTAGCCCACCATGAGCCCGATCGGCCGCTGCGAGAGGTCGATGCAGATCTCGCCCTCGTCGGCCTTCTCCCCCGTCGCGGGGTCGATCAGCGCGATCGGGAAGCCCGGCATCGGCCGGCCCATGGAGCCCGGCTTGATCGGCGAGCCGGGAGGGTTCGCGATCTGGACGCTCGACTCGGTCTGCCCGAACCCGTCGCGGATCTTCAGCCCCCAGGCCTTCTCGACCTGCTCGATCACCTCGGGGTTGAGCGGCTCGCCGGCGCCGACGACCTTGGTCGGCGGCGTGCCGAGCCCGGACAGGTCGGCCTGGATCAGCATCCGCCACACCGTCGGCGGCGCGCAGAAGCTCGTGACGCCGAACTTGTCGAGCACGCCCAGCAGGTTCGACGCGTCGAACTTCGTGTAGTTCATGACGAGCACGGTCGCCTCGGCCAGCCAGGGCGCGAACACATTCGACCACGCGTGCTTGGCCCAGCCGGGCGAGGAGATGTTGAGGTGGACGTCGCCGGGCTCGAGCCCGATCCAGTACATCGTCGACAGGTGGCCGACCGGGTAGCTCTGGTGCGTGTGCTCGACGAGCTTCGGCTTGGCCGTGGTGCCCGAGGTGAAGTAGAGCAGCAGGGTGTCCGTGGCCTGCGTCGGCCCGTCCGGCGCGAAGACGGCGGACTTCTCGTAGGCCTCGGCGTAGTCCTCCCAGCCCTTCGGCGCGCCCCGGACGGAGATCCGGGTGTAGTCGCCGGGGACGTCGTCGAACTTCGCCGCGTCGTCCTTGCCCACGATCACGTGCTTCGCGTTGCCCCGGTCGACCCGGTCGCGCAGGTCCTCGGCCGTGAGCAGCGTGGTCGCCGGGATGACGACGGCACCCAGCTTCATCGCCGCCAGCAGCGTCTCCCACAGCTCCAGCTGGTTGGCCAGCATGAGGATGATGCGGTCGCCGCGGGCGACCCCCCGCTCACGCAGCCAGTTCGCCACCCGGTTGGACCGCTCGGAGAGCTCGGCGAAGGTCCACGACGCGTCGCTGCCGTCGGCCTCGATGATCCACAGCGCCTTGCGGGCGCCGCGCTCCGGATCGGCCGCGACGGCGTCGAAGTGGTCGATCGCCCAGTTGAACTCCGTGAGCTCGGGCCAGCGGAACTCACGCACGGCGGTGTCGTAGTCCGTGCGGTGCGCGAGCAGGAAGTCCCGCGCCGCGTAGAAGGCCGTGCTGCTGTCGGACATTGCACCTCACACAGGATTCGGCGGCTCTGCTCTGCGGGAACCCTATTCGAGATCGCCCGGTGCGCCACGTCCGGTCGGGCAGGTCCGCGAGGCCGCCGCGCCCCTCGAACGTGGCGGTGCGTCGGCCCCGCCCGCCTTGCGGGCGGGGCTAGCGTGCCGGACGTGGACGGGGCGAGGGCGCGCACGACCGGCGGACTCCTGGCGGGGGCGGCGCTGGCCGCGCTCCTCGCCGGCTGCGGAGGTGGTGCACCGCCCGCCCAGCAGGCGGGCGCGTCACCGGCCCCGCAGACGACCGCCCCGGCGACCCCCGACCCGTCGACGACCGTCCCCCGGGCCGCGCCGACCGGGACGACGCTGCTCTGGCCGGTCACCGACCTGCCCGCGGCCCAGGAGCTGCAGACCCGGGTCGACGGCGGCGCCCAGCCGTGGACGCTCGACCCCGAGGAGGTGGCGGTCAGCTACGCGACCACCACCTACGGCTGGACCGACCCCGAGCCGACGTCCACCGCCCCGGGCTCGGTCGATCTCACCGACCCGTCGGGCGGCACCGCGCACGTCACGCTCGTCCAGCCGGTCCGGGCCGGGCCGACGGGGATCTGGGTCGTGTCCGCCGCCACCCGCGGCTGACGGGTCCGGTCCGACGACACCGCCGTCCGTCGCGAACCCGATCACCAGAACGGGTGAAAGGGTCGCGAACCTGCTGCGTTCCGACGAGCGCCGCCGATTCCACCCGTGAGAGCCGTCCACACCGCCGGACGGCCAGCGCCAGGGAGCCACGCCATGATGACCAGCGACTCGGTCCAGCAGGACATGTTCACCGTGCTGCACGGGCAGCCCGCGCCCGTCGTCACGCGGTGGACCTACACCGCGACCGACCCGTTCGCGGTCACCCTCGCCGTCCGGACCAGGCAGGACCGCTGGGTCGAGTGGCTCGTGGCGCGCGACCTGGTCGTCGACGCCCTGTCCGGGCCGGCCGGCTACGGCGACATCCGGATGAGCCCCCAGCTCGTCCAGGGCTACGACATCGTCGAGATCGAGATCCGCTCCACCGACGGCCGCGCCGTGCTCGAGGTCGACCGCGACCTGCTGCGGCACTTCGTCGACTCGTCGGCGGAGCTGGTCCCGCTCGGTGAGGAGTCGGCCGTCCTGGACCTCGACCGGGTGATCGAGCAGATCACCCAGAGCTGCGAGGGCTGACCCCCGCGTCCCGCGCGCCGTCGACCCCGGGCACGCCGCCCGTGTCCGGGTCCGCATCGATCCGCGCGGCGGCGCTCGGCCGCTCCTGCGGCTCGGTCTCCTCCGCGTAGTCGCGGATCGCGTCGTCCTCCGCCTCGCCCGGCCGCTGGTCCTCGGCCAACGACCGCGCGACCTCGGGATCCTCCACCGGCGACTCGTCGAGCACCGGCTCCAGCCCCTCGTCCAGGTCGTGCACCGCGGCCTCCTCGGCCGACGCCGCCGCCCCGTCCACGCCGACGTCCTCGACCCCGGTCGCGGGGTCCTCGTCGACGGCCTCGCCGTCCGCGCCCGGGTCGCGCGCGACCAGCCGGCCGGTGCGGGTGGTGTCGCGGACCTCGTCCTCGTCGGCCTCCTCGCGCGCCAGGCGCTCGTCGAGCGTCTCGCCCTCGCGCTGACCCGCCGGCGTCACCGTCGGGTCGTCGACGCCGTAGGGCCGGTCGGCCGGCACGTAGCCGGCGTCGAGCGGGTCCGCGCCCGACGGACCCGTCAGCGTCTCCTCGTTGCCGAGCTGGAGGGCCTCCGCCAGGTCCGGCGACGTGTCGATGCCCCGCTCGTCGCTCTCGCGCTGCGCCATGATCCTCCGCTTCTCTCGTTCCCGGGCGCCGATGACGCCCACGTCCACGCCTACCCCGGACGCCGCCTCCGCACACGCGGCGTGGTCCGATAGGGCATGACCAGCGACAGCGGCCCGCAGGGCGCCCCGGCCCGGCCGGCGGGCGCGTCCCGGCCCGCCCGTTCCCGGGACTCCGCCGCCACCCGCCGGGCGCTGCTGGCCGCCGGCCGGGAACTGTTCGCCGGCATGGGCTACGAGGGCACCACGGTGCGTGCCGTCGCCGAACGCGCCGGTGTCAACCAGGCCCTGCTCTTCCGGCACTTCGGGTCGAAGGAGGGCCTGTTCGCGGAGGCCGTGACCGGGGAGGCGCTCGAGCTGCTGCAGGCCGGCCCACCGGACCAGGTCCTTCCCCGCACGCTGGCCGCGATCCTGGCCACGGACGACGGGGCCGCCGACGACGTCACCCTCTTCCTCGCCACCCTCCGCTCGGCCGGCAACACCGACGCCGCCGCCACGGTCCGGGAGACGCTGCGGGTGGCGTACGGCGGCACGCTCGCCCGGCTCGTCGCCACCGACGACCCGGCCGACGCCGACCTCCGCGCCGAGCTCGCCCTTGCCTGGCTGCTCGGAATCGCCCTGCTGCGCAAGGTGATCCGCAGCGAGGCGGTGGCCGGGGCCGACCCCGAGGTCGTGGTCGGGCACGTCACGCGGGCGGTCGGGGCCCTGTTCGGCCCGGCCGCGGAGGGCTGAGGGCGAGCCAGGCCGGTCAGCCGGCGTGGCGTGGCCCGCTCACGATCGGCTCCGCCCCACCGACGCCGTGCTCACCCACGCCGTGCTCACCCACGCCCTCCTCGGCGGGCCGCCCGAAGTTGTGGCGCAGGAGGACCCGGCTGCCGCGGCCGTCGAAGTGGACGAGCACGGTCTCGACCATGTGCTGCATGAGCAGCATCCCCCGGCCGCCCCGCTCGTCGCTGGTGACCGTGCCGCCCTCGCCCTGTGCGGGGCGCCAGCTGCCGTGGTCGGTGATCTCGATGCAGAGCGCCTCGCCCTCGGTCCAGAGGGTGAGCTCGACATCGCCGGGCCGGCCCTCCGGGTAGGCGTGCCGGACGGCGTTGGCGACGGCCTCGTCGACCGCCAGCACGACGTCGTCCTGCTGCTCGGTGCTCAGCCCCAGCGGCGCGAGCCAGCCGAGGAGCTCGCGGCGGATGACGCTGAGCTGAGCGGGGTTCGCGGGCCAGCTGCGGTGGACGTACTCGACGGAGTCGGCCAGGCCGGTGAGGTCGGCCTCGGCGCGGTCGCCGTCGCCGGTCACCTCGGCGAGCACGGCGGCCGGGTCGCTGGTCGGCTCGAACGGCTCGGTCGCGGTGACGTCGGCGTCCGGGAGCCGGGTCTGGTGCGGGATCTGTGCCGGGCAGGTCATGAGGATCAGCGCCTCTCGGTACGGGGAGCGTGCGGCCGGACTCCTGGGGGATGGCCCCGCGCGGCCCTTCGGGAAACACCGCTGGTCGAGCCCTCGCCACCGCTCGTCGCGGGCACCCGGCCGGCACGCCCTCCGGACGGACCGCAGCACCCGTCCGGGTGGCCGACAGCGCTGCCGCCGGCCGGCTCAGACCTCCGGGGCGGGCCTGCGCACCGGCCCGGGGCCGCCGTCGTCGGCGGGAATCCGCGCGGTCGGGTCCGCCGGGGTTTCGGCGGGCTCCCCGGCCTCGGACCCGTCGCCGTCCGGCCCCTCGGGGGCGTCGCTCGGCGGTGTCCCCCGTGCCCCGGCCCGCCGGTCGATCTCCTCGCCGACGTAGCGCAGGACCTCGGCCGCGACGGCCGCGACCGGCACCGCGAGGAAGGCCCCGGCGATGCCCCAGATCGCCCCGCCCGCGGTCACGGCCAGCAGCACGACCGCGCCGTGCAGGTTGAGGCTGCGGCTCTGCAGGATCGGCTGCAGGACGTTCCCCTCGATCTGCTGCACGGCGATGATGATCGCCAGCACGATCAGCGCCGTGGTGAAGCCCTTGGTCACCAGCGCGACCAGCACCGACAGTGCCCCGGCGACGAGCGCGCCGACGATCGGGACGAAACCGCCGAAGAAGGTCAGCACGGCCAGCGGCAGCGCCAGCGGCACGCCGAGGAGCACCAGGCCGAGGCCGATGAAGAAGGCGTCCACGAAGGCCACCAGCGCCTGCGTGCGGATGAAGCCGCCGAGGGTCCGCCACGCGCGCTGCAGCACGCCGGCGACGTGCCGGCCCGCGCGGGCGCCGGTCACGCGGGTGACCCAGGGGAGGAAGCGCGGGCCGTCCTTGACGAAGAAGAAGGCCAGCACGACGGCGAGCACGATGTTGAGCAGGCCGTTCGCGAACGCCGACACCCCGGTGAGCACGGTGCCGGCGATCGTCGAGGCGCTGGCCTGCAGCTGCCGGGTGATCGACTCGAGCACCCCGCCGATCTGGCCCTCGCCCAGGTTGAGCGGCGGCCCGGACACCCACTGCTGGATCTGCCCCAACCCGCCGGTGACGCCGGCCGCGATCTGGTCCGACTGCCCCGCCACCTGGGGTGCGATGAGGGTGATGATCCCGCCGAGCACCACGAGCGCGGCGACGAGGACCAGCAGCGCGGCCAACGCGGGCGGGAACCGGTGCGCGACCAGCCAGCCGACCGGGGGCCGCAGCACGGTCGCGAGGATCACGCCGAGGAGCACCGGGAACACGATCGGCCAGAGCGCGCCGACCACCAGCCCGAGCAGGATCGCGCCGAACGCGATCAGCAGGATCCGCCAGCTCCAGGTGGCCAGCCAGGTCAGCCCGCCGCCGATCACCGCCCCGCGGTCCGGAGGCGGGGTGACCCGTGCCGGTGCCGCGGGGGGCGGGGCGAGGGGCGACCCCGCGGCCCCGTCGGCCACCCCGTCGACGACCCGGTCGGCGGCCCCGTCGACGGCCCCGTCGGGGGCCCGGCCGGCCCGGCCCGCGGTCCCGTTGCGGACGGCGTCGGGGTCACCGCCGACGGCCGCCCTGCCGAGGCCGGCCCCGTTCGCCGGGATCGCCCGCCCCTCCTGGTCCGGACGCCCGCGCGGCTCGCGCGCCGGACGACCCGACGCGCCTCGGTCGGTCACACCGCCACCCCCGTCCCGCTCCCGCGGTCGGCCCGCTCAGCGGTCCCGGGGATGCCGCCGCAGCAGGTACGTGTCCATGATCCAGCCCTTGCGCTCCCGTGCCTCCGCCCGGATCCTCACGATCTCGTCACGGACCTCGAGGACCGGGCCGGACACGAGGAGCTCGTCCGGGCTGCCCACGTACGCCCCCCAGTACACCTCCACGTCGGCGACCTCGGCGTCGGGCAACCGTGCGAAGGCGGTGCCGCCGTCGAGCATCACCACGACGTCGTCGACGTCGGCGGGCAGCCCGGCCGCGATCCGGCGGCCGGTGGTGATGAGGACGGGCCGCCCGACCCGGTTGAGGATCAGCCGGTGCGCGGCCGCGAGCGCCTGCACGCTGGAGATGCCGGGGTAGGAGACGACCTCGATCCCCTCGACGTCCTCCAGCAGCCGCAGCGTGCCGTCGTAGAGGGACGGGTCGCCCCAAACGAGGAAGGCGCCGGTCTCGCCGTCGGCCAGCTCCTCGATCATCGACGCGTAGAGCGAGCCGCGCCGGTCCTGCCAGTCGACGACGGCGGCCGTGTAGCTCGCCGACCGCCCCGCCTCCCCGGCGCCGGCCCTCCGGTCCCGCTCGGGGTCCGCGGCCTCGACGACCCGGTAGCTCCCGGGCTCGAGGTGCCGGTCGAGGATCCCGGTCCGCAGCGCGGTGAGGTCCTCCTTCACCTCGCCCTTGTCGATGACGAAGACGACGTCGACACGCCTCAGCGCCGCCACCGCCTGCAATGTGAGGTGGTCGGGGTCCCCCGAGCCGATCCCGATCACGTACACCGTGCGCACCCGGACACCCTATGCGGGCGCGGGGCGCCGCCGGACGGCCCGCCCGACCGGTCTCGTCGGGTCGTCCGGCGTGACCGGACGGGTAGGGTCGCGGACCCGACCGGGTGATCTCGAGCGAGTGTCCCGGGGAGCTCCTCCGGGCCGCGGACCTGCAGCTGCACACCACTCGCACCGACACCATGCCCGGCGTCGTGGTGCGGGGGATGGCCGGCGGGGTGCCCGCGGTCGTCAGCCGGGTCGGCGGGCTGCCCGAGATCGTGACCCGCGAAGTCGGGCGCCAGGTCCCGTTGACCGCCGCCGCCATCGCCGCCGCGATCGTCGAGCTGGCGCGCGACGACGCGCTGCGCATCCGGCTCGGCCGCGCGGCTCGCACCCCCTCCCTCGAGCGCTTCGAGGCCGGCGGCTGGGTGGCGCGCCTGCGCGAGGTGTACGAGTCCGCTCTCGCCCATCCCGTGGGCACCGGCACCCGTTGGCGGGTTCTGCGCGCCGGACGGCCGCCGCGTGGTCCGACAGGGCGCCGGCACGTCCCGCAGCGACCCGGCGCGGCGCACCGTTACACGCCCGCGCCGTGATCCCGCCCGGCGTCGCCCGCCGTGCGGTCCGCGGGGAGCGGCGTCCCGTTCGCCGGTCGAGGCCGGCTCGTGACCTGCGTCCGGATCGCCACGAGCGGCTTCGACGGCGGGAAACGACGTCTCGTCCCTCGGGGGCATCCGCTCGGCGCGCCGGGGGCCGTTCGGCCCGCGCGGCGATCACGGGACGGTTACGGTCACTCCTGCCGGTGGGAACGACGTCCACCGGCACGCCCGGTCGGCCCGTCCTGCCTGCCCGCCGACACTCCCCCGGGCGCCCAACCCCCGGCACGGGGCAGGCGCGGCGCGGTTGCTCCCCGGCTCCCCGCACGCCCGCGGACGGCGAGGAACGATGCATGTCCGACACGTGTGTGGCACCGCGCGCGGTGTTCGTGCCGAGCTCCCGGCACAGTGCCGAGGACCGCTCCGACGGCCAGGGCCTGTCCGCCGCGGACCTGATCGCCCGGCTCAGGGCCTCGTCCACCGCCCCGCCGTCCGGCGGCCGCCGGGCCCGGCGCGCCGCCGAGACCGACCGCGCCGCCGAGACCGACCGGGCGGACGAGGCTCCGGCCTCCCCCCTCGGCGTTCCCGCGGCCGAGGGGCGCGCCCCCGAGCGACCCCGGACCGACGAGGCCCCGTCCGCGATCGCCCCGCCGGCCGCGCCGGCGCGGTCCGCGCCGCTCCCCGCGCCGCAGGACCGCCCCGCCGACGAGCCGCCCGCCGGTCTCACCGGCTCCTTCTTCACCTCCGGCCTCGGCTCGGGCCGCGGCGGCGACGGCCTCTCGTCGAGCGGCGTCCTCCCCGCCCTGACCGCCGCGATCCGCTCGCCGAAGGCCGTCGCGGCCGCGGCGACCGTGACCGTCATGGGCGCCACCGCGGTCCTCACCGGCCTGCCGACCCCGGGCGGCGAGATCGCCCAGGCCACCGGCGTCGACTCCCCGGCGGTCCGCCTGGCCGCGGCCGACGCCACGCTGACCGGCGGCGCGGACGCGAGCAGCGACGACGACACCGGCACCGCGGGCGGCGACCGGCCCACCCAGGTCCTGCCCGCCGTGCAGGACGGTCCCGGCGCCGTCGGCGGCTCGATGCGGTCCGCCTTCGGCACCGCCATGGGCACGCTGCCGCAGGTGTTCGAGAAGGCCGACGCCGCCGGCATCGCCGCGGTCCAGAAGGCCGAGGCCGCGAAGGCGGCCGACGAGCAGCGGAACGCGCTGCGCCGGGCCGCGCAGTCCGCGGCCGGTGGCATCGGCGACACGGTCGGCGACGCGGTCGGCGGCGCGGTCGACGACGCCGTCGGGCAGGCCACCGGCGCCGGGGCGAAGGCCCTCGCCGCGGCCCGCACCAAGCTCGGCGTGCCCTACCAGTGGGGCGCCAGCGGCCCGAACGCCTTCGACTGCTCCGGCCTCACCTCGTGGGCCTTCAAGCAGGCCGGGATCAGCATCCCCCGCACGTCCGCGGCCCAGTCGACCTTCGGCACCGCGGTCAGCAAGGACCAGCTGCAGCCCGGCGACCTGGTGTTCTTCTACTCGCCGGTGAGCCACGTGGGCATCTACATGGGCGGCGGCAAGATCCTGCACGCCAGCACCAGCGGCGAGCCGGTGAAGATCTCGAACATGGCGGACATGCCGTTCCACAACGCCCGCCGGGTCTGACGGGCGACGCGGGCCCCGCCCCGGGGGCCCGCCCGGCGCGACCGGGCCCCCGGGGTCGGCGACCGAGCACTGCTCGGCGTCGATGCTCGCTCCGCACGCTCCGCTCGGCGTCGATGCTCGCTCCGCACGCTCCGCTCGGCGTCGATGCTCGCTCCGCACGCTCCGCTCGGCGTCGATGCTCGCTCCGCACGCTCCGCTCGGCGTCGATGCTCGCTCCGCACGCTCCGCTCAGCCCAGCAGCGGCTTCACCTTCGTGCCGAAGTCGTGGACGCCCTTCTCGAAGTCGTCGAAGGTGAACATCATCCCCTTGACACCGGGCATCGTCGCGACCTGGTCGATCTGCCGCGCGACCGTCTCGTAGCTGCCGACCAGGGTGGCCATGTTGAAGTTCACGGCCCCTTCCGGCAGGTTGATCATCTTGGCGGTGCCGCCCGAGTCGGTCCCGCTGTCCTTGCCGCCCTCGTCGGCCATGTAGCCGAGCGCCCCGGCGTCGGCCCCGGCCTGGTAGGAGTCCCACTTGGCGCGGGCCTCCTCGTCCGTGTCGGCCATGATCGCCATGAACAACGGGAGCGACCCGACGTCCCGGCCGGTCTGCTCGGCCGCCTTGGCCAGCCGCTGGGTGGGCTCGCGATAGACCTCGGGGTCGTTGACACCGGGGCTCAGGATGAAGTTGTAGTCGCCCTGCTCGGCGACCATCCGCATGCCGCGGTCGGACTGACCGGCGCAGACGATGTCGATGTGCCCGCTCGGCGTCGGCGAGAGCACGCAGTCCTCCATCTGGAAGTACTGCCCCTTGAAGTCGCTGCGGCCCTTCTCCCACAGCTCCCGCATGACCTGGACGTACTCGGTCGAGTAGTCGTAGCGGTAGCCGTAGTACTCGTCGCCCGGCCACAGGCCCATCTGCGTGTACTCGCCGCTGGCCCAGCCGGACACGATGTTGATGCCGAAGCGGCCCGGCGCGATCGAGTCGATGGTCGTCGCCATGCGGGCCACCATCGCGGGCGGCAGCGTGAGCACCGCCGTCGAGGCGTAGAGCTTGATCTTCTCCGTGACGGCCGCCAGGCCCGCCATCAGCGTGAACGACTCGAGCGCGTGGTCCCAGAACTCGACCTTGCCGCCGAAGCCGCGCAGCTTGATCATCGACAGCGCGAACGCGAAGTCCTGCGCCTCCGCCTCCTGCACGATGCGCTTGTTCAGGTCGAACGTGGGCATGTACTGGGGCGAGTTCTCGGAGATCAGCCAGCCGTTGTTGGCGATGGGGATGAAGACGCCGAAGTCCATGACGTGTCCTTCTTCTCGGGGGTCGGGCCGGCCGGGGCGGGCCGGAGTACGGGGGCGACCTCGCGGGCGAGCAGCTCGACGGAGGCCAGGGCGTCGCCGACGGGCATGCCGGCCCAGTCGGTGCGCAGCACGAAGTGGTCCACGCCCAGCTCCCGCCACGGCAGCAGCGCCGCGAGGCAGTCCTCGGGTGAGCCCACCACGAATCGGTCCTCCGCGAGCTCCACGAAATCCCGATCGAACGACTCCTTTACCGGCATGACACGGTCCTGGCCCCAGTCGGAGTAGACCTTGTACTTCCCGGCGAGGTACGGCCGCGCCAGCTCGACCGCCCGCTCCCGCGTCGGCGCGCAGTAGATCTCCCGCATCAGCGGCAGCTCGCGCGCCGGTTCCCGGCCGGCGCCCGCCCGCTCGGCGCGGAACAGGTCGAGCTGGCGGCGGATGGTCGCGGTCGTGGCGTGGGGGTTGATCATCCAGGTGTCGGCGAGCCGGGCGGCCCGCTTCACGGCGGCGTCGGAGTTCGCCGCCATCCAGACGGGCGGGCGGCCCGCGGGTCGCGTGGTGGAGCGGACGCCGTCGAGCCTGCACCAGTCGTTGTCCGCGTACACCGGCTCGCCCGACCACATCTCCCGGACGATCCGCAGGTTCTCCTCGAAACGTCGGACCTTCTGCCCCGGCGGGATCCCGAAGGCGGCGTACTCGACCTCCCGGTACCCCAGCCCGACGCCGAAGACCGACCTGCCGCCGCAGACCGCGTCGAGGCTCGCGAAGTTCTCCGCGGTGTCGACGGGGTTGTGCAGCGCGAGCAGGTGGATGCCGGTGCCGATCCGCATGTCCCCGGCGTCGGCGGCGAGCCGGGCGAGCCACGGCAGCGGCTGGATGTGCGAGAACGACTCCGGGAGGTGGTGCTGGCCGGCGAAGACCGAGTCCAGCCCGCCGTCGCGGGCCGCCCGCACCAGCGAGAGCTGCTCCGCCAGCGCCTCGACCGGGTCCCGCCCGGCGGGCTGCTGGTGGGTCAGGAAGACCCCGACCTGCACCCGTCCGTCAGGCACGACACGCCTCGGCGAAGTCGGCTGCCGCGGTGCCGTCGCCGAGCGACAGCACGGCGTTGAGCACCCGGTCCGCGGTCGCGGCGTCGGCGACCCGGCCGATGGTCTCCCGGAACTTGGCCACGACCTCGTCGTTGGTGAGCGGGCGCTCGTCGTGCCCGCGGTTGACCTGCTCGCGGTGCCGCAACACCCGCCCGTCGGCCAGCTCGATCTCGACGGCGCCCGAGTAGGCGGCCGGGAAGGCGCTGTCCGGGTCCTCGGCGACCCGCACCTTCTGCGCGAGGTCGAGGATCGCGGCGTCGCCCAGGGCGTCGTCCTCCAGCTCGGCCAGCGTGAAACGCCCACGGGTCAGGGACGCGGCGACGACGAACGGCAGGCTGAACTTGGCGTCGTACTCGTCGCGCGGGGCCCACTTCGCCTCGGCCGGCTCGCAGACGACCTTGCCCGGCACCGGGTGGATCGCGCAGCGGATCTCCCTGATCCCTGCCTCGCCGATCTCCGGGCGCAGCAGGAGCACCGAGTCGGCGAACGCGTGGATGAAGTGGCAGATCGGGTAGGGCTTGACGGCCGTGCGCACCAGCTCCCAGGTCTCCCCCAGCGCCTCGCCGACGGCCTCGGGGTGGGTCTCGCGCCCGGCGAGGTGGGTGTTGTAGAGCCCGAACCGGCCCTCGTAGACCGCGGGCGGGCCGCTCCAGCCGGCCTTGGCGAAGCTCGCCGCGGTCAGCCCGGACATCGCCGCCCAGCCCGGGTGCAGGCGCTTGGTCCAGGCGCCGTCGGCGAGGAACTCCAGCAGCCCGGCGCTCATCGACCCGACGACGCCCTGGGCCGCGGCCAGGCCGTCGGCGTCGAGCCCGGCGATCTTGCCGGCCGCCACGGAGGCACCGAACGCGCCGGCGACCGCGGTCGGGTGGAAGCCGACGTCGTGGAAGCCGCCGGCGCCGCCCATCCCGACGCGCGCGGACACCTCGACACCGAGGATGTAGGCGAGCAGCAGGTCCTCGGTGGTGGCGCCGCGGCTCACGGCGGCGGAGATCGCGGCGGGCAGCGCCGCGGCGGAGACGTGCGTGACGGCCGGGATGTGGGTGTCGTCGAAGTCCATGCCGTGGATCAGCACGCCGTTGAGCACCGCGGCGTCGCGCGGCGAGAGCCGCTCCGCCATCCCGAGCACCGGGTGGGTGCCGCCGCCGAAGGCGGACAGCGCCTCGAGCGCGACGGTCGGGAAGCCGTAGGCGGTGGACGCGAAGGCCAGCCCTACCGCGTCGAGGATCAGGTGCCGGGCACGCTCGACGACCTCGGCGGGCACGTCGGACAGCGCGGCACGGGCGGCGAACTCGCCGACCCGGCCGGCGAGCGCGGTGCTGATCGGCGTCGGAGTGGTCGCGGCCGGGGTGGTCGGCTCGGGGGTGGTCTTCTCCGGGCTGAGGGTCATCGGTGAGCCTCCTGGTCGAGGGCGGACGATACGTCAGACGTATGCGCGCTGGGAAGGGGTCAGGCCGAGATGGGCGGTGTGCGCGTGTGGTGGTGGGTGCGGTCCTGGAACAGCTGGGCCGCCCGCAGCGCGGTCGCCTCGCCGTGGGGCGGGGCGATGAGCAGCGCCGAGACCGGGCAGCCGTCGGGCGCGAACCCGGTCGGGACGGCGAGGCCCGGGGCGCCGGTGAGGTTGCCGAGCATCGTCGCGCGCGACTGCGCGGCGTAGAGCGGGTACTGCTCGCCGTCGACGGTCACGGTGCAGTCCGGCAGCCGCGGGGCCGTGGCCGGCGTCGTCGGGACGACGACGAGGTCGGCGCCCGCGAACACGCCGTCGAGCTCGGCCTGCAGCTCGGCGCGGAACTGCAGGGCCCGCAGGTAGTCGCTCGCCGAGGTGGTGATCCCCTGGCTGATCCGCTTGACGGTCACCGGGTCGTACTCGCCCCAGCGCGCGGTGTCGATCCGGTGCAGGGCTGCGGCCTCGGTGAACACGATCTCGTAGCCGATCGGCAGGGCCCGCTCGGCCGACGGGACCTCCCCGGGGACGATCTCCGCGCCGGCGTCGACCAGGACGTCGACCAGCTGGTCGACCCCCGCCCGGACCGCACCGTCACAGAGCTCGGTGAGGTAGCCGCCGGGCACCGCGACCCGCAGGCCGCGCAGGTCCGCGGGCGGCCGCAGACACGCGTCCGACATCCGGGGGTCGACCCCGTCGGGCCCGCGGAGCAGGGCGAACACCAGGGCCACGGTGCGGGCGTCGCGGGCCAGCGGGCCGACCGTCTCGGTGGTCCACGACAGCGGGACGACGCCGGTGCGCGGGATCGCGCCCGCCGTCGGCTTGAGCCCGGTGAGCCCGCACCAGGCGCTGGGCAGCCGCACCGAGCCGCCGACGTCCGTCCCGAGGCCGAACGGGACGGCGCCGGCCGCCACCGCCGCGGCCGTGCCGGTCGACGACCCGCCGGCCCAGCGCTCGCGGTCCCAGGGGTTGCGGCACGCCCCGGTCAGCGGCGGGTGCGGCCCGCCGACCGCGAACTCGGTGGTGGCGTCCTTCGAGACCGGGATCGCGCCGTGCGCCTCCAGCCGCGCGACGACCGCGGCCGAGGCCGCGGCGGGCCCGGCGTCGGCCCGGGTGCGCGACGCCGCCGTGGTCGGGACGCCCTCGACGTCGATCACGTCCTTGACCGCGAACGGCACACCCTCGAGCAGCCGCGGGGTCTCCCGCCGGTCCGCCGCGGCCGCGCGCTCCGCGGCCCGCCCGTGCAGGAACCGGATGGTGCTGTTCAGCTCGGCGTGCACGCGTTCCAGTCCGGCGAGGGCGGCGGCGACGCGCG
Organism: Pseudonocardia kujensis; assembly: GCF_021283305.1. GTDB lineage: Bacteria > Actinomycetota > Actinomycetes > Mycobacteriales > Pseudonocardiaceae > Pseudonocardia > Pseudonocardia kujensis. The sequence continues at coordinate 106,435 of NZ_JAJSOK010000007.1, read as the reverse complement.
CGGAGGCCGGGCCGCTCCCCCGCAGCCGCGCCGCGGTGGCACGCAGCCCGGGGGCACCGTCGAGGTCGAGCCCGGCGACCGCGTCGAGCCCGTCGCCGGTCGCGTCGCGCACCGGTTCCCGCAGCCAGGCCTCCCCGCGGAACGGGTCGGCGGTCTCCGGGCGCACCGGCAGATCGCGCAGGGCGGCGGCGGCCGGCTCGGCGGCCGCCACCGCCTCGGCCATGTCCTTCACCTGCGCCGGGTCGAGGGTGTAGCCGAGCCGGGCCGCCAGCGCGCCGAGCTCCTCGGGCGAGCTCATGCGGCGCCCGTCCTCGTACGGGGACCCGTCACCGGATGGTCGCCTTCCCCGCGAGCAGGGCCTTGGCGACGACGCCGCGCAGCACGTCGTTGGTCCCCTCGCCGATCGACATCAGCGGGGCGTCGCGGTAGAGCCGCTCGACCTCGAACTCGGTGGAGTAGCCGTAGCCGCCGTGGATGCGCATCGCGTCGGTGGCGCAGGCCAGCGCCTGCTCCGAGGCGAAGATCTTGGCCATGCCGGACTCGGTGTCCATCCGCACGCCGTCGTCTATCCGCGAGGCGGCCCAGTAGGTCATCAGGCGCGCGGCCTGCAGCCGCACGGCGATCTCCGCGAGCCGCATCTGGACGGCCTGGAACTCGCCGATGGCCTGCCCGAACGCGGTGCGCTCACGGGCGTAGTTCAGCGCCTCGTCGTAGGCGCGCTGGGCGATGCCGACGGACCGCGCGGCGATGTTGATCCGGCCGGTCTCCAGCGAGGACAGCGCCTGCTGCATGCCACGGCCCTCGACCCCGCCGAGCAGCTGCGAGGCCGGCACCCGGACGTCGGTCAGCACGACCTCGCACGACTCGGTGCCCTTGTAGCCGAGCTTGCCGATGTCCTGGGTGACCTCGAAGCCCGGGGTCCCGGCCTCGACCAGCAGGATGCTCATCCCCTTGTGGGCGGGGCTCGCGGTCGGATCGGTCTTCACCAGCACCGGCAGCGGGTCCGCGTACCGGGCGTTGGTGATCCACATCTTGGTCCCGTCGATCACGTACTCGTCACCCTCCTTGCGGGCGACGGTCCGGATCCCCTGCAGGTCGGTGCCCGCGCCGGGCTCGGTGAGCGCGATCCCCGTGCGGCGCTTCCCGGTGGCGAGGTCGGGCAGGTAGCGCGCCTTCTGTTCCTCGGTGCCGTGCCGGGCGAGCATGAAGCAGCTCACCGAGTGGCTGCCGAGGATGCCGGCGATGCCCATCCAGCCGCGGGAGATCTCCTCGAAGGTCAGCGCGAACGAGACCGTGTCGGCCGCGAGCCCGCCGTACTCCTCGGGGACGGCGAGCCCGAACAGCCCGAGCTGCTTCATCCCCTCGACGATCTCCGTCGGGTAGCGCCCGGACTGCTCCCAGTCGCGCGCGACCGGCACGATCTCCTTGTCGACGAAGCCCCGCAGCGTGTCCCGGAACAGGCGCTGCTCGTCGTTCAGCTGGAAATCCATCCGTCGTCCTTCCCCAGCGCGCCGGCCTCGCGCAGCGCGGCGATCCTCGCGTCGTCGTAACCCAGTTCGCGCAGCACCCGCTCGGTGTCCGCGCCCATCGCCGGCGCCGGCCGCGTCGGGGCCCGGTCCGCGCCGGGCGGCCCGACCCGCACGGCGCTGCGCAGGCTCCGTACCTGGCCGAACGCCTCGCTCTCCGTCTCGGCGACCAGGTTCCGCTCCAGCGTGTGCGGGTCCACCAGCGCGTCCGCCACGTCGTTGATCGGGGCGCACGGGATCGACGCCGCGTACAGCGCCGCGAGCCACTCGGCGACCGTCCGCGTCCGGAAGATCTCCTCCAGCAGCGGGATGATCACGTCGCGGTTCCGGTTGCGGTCGGCGAAGGTGGCGAAGCGCGGGTCCTCCGCCAGCTCGGGGCGGCCCGTCACCACCGTGAGCCGCTGCCAGAACTTCTCCTTCGCACACCCCACGACCAGCCAGCCGTCCGCGGCCTCGAAGGCCTGGAACGGGATCAGCGACGGGTGCGCGGAGTGGTGCGTGCGCGCCGGCTCGTAGCCCGCGGTCAGGTGCCAGGTGCCGGGGTAGGTCAGCAGGCTGACGGCGGTGTCGTAGAGCGACAGGTCGCAGTCCGTGCCGACGCCGTCCCGCCGCGCCGCATGGACCGCCGCCAGCAGCGAGATCGCGGCGACGTAGCCCCCGCAGTAGTCGACGAGCGACAGGCCGGTCTTCTGCGGCGCCCCGCCCGGCTCGCCGGTCAGCGACATCCACCCGCCGAGGGCCTGCAGCACGTAGTCGTAGCCGGGCTCCTTCGACCGGGGGCCCGTCATCCCGAAGCCCGTCAGCGAGCAGCAGACGATCTTCGGGTTGACGCCCTCGAGGTCGGAGTACCGGATGCCGAGCTTCTCCGGGACGTCGCCGCGCAGGTTGGAGTACACGGCGTCGGCGGTGCGGACCAGGTCCTCGAACACCGCGCGGCCCTCCGGCGTGCGGATGTCGAGGGTGATCGAGGCCTTGTCCCGGTTGAAGGACTGGAAGAACAGCGAGTCACCGCCCTCGGCGTAGGGCGGCACCGAGCGCCCGACGTCCCCGCCCACCGACGGGTCCTCCACCTTGATGATCTCCGCGCCCAGCTCCGCGAGGTGCATGGAGCCGAACGGGCCCGCCCCGTACTGCTCGAGCGAGACGATCCGGACGTCCTCCAGCGGCCTCACGCCTCCTCCACCGTCAGGGGCGTGGCGGCCTGCGGGAACAGCGACTTCGCCCCGTCGGTGTCGCGCCTGTGCACGTAGAAGGTGCGCTTGAAGGACAGCACCTCGACGGCGTCCTGGTTCAGCGTCCGGGTCTTGATCGTCACGATCCCGGCGTGGGGCCGGCTGCCCGACTCGCGCTTGTCCAGCACGATCGACTCCGACCAGATGGTGTCGCCGGCGAAGACCGGGGCGGTGAGCTTGAGGTCGTCGAGCCCGAGGTTCGCGAAGGCGTTCTGGGTGGTGTCGGTGACGGACTGGCCCATGGCGATCGAGATCGTCAGCGGCGAGGCCACCAGCATACGGCCGAACTCCGACGACTGCCCGACCTGCGCGTTGAAGTGCGCCTGGTTGGTGTTCATCGTCAGGAGCGTGAACCAGGTGTTGTCGGTCTCGGTGATCGTGCGCCCCAGCGGGTGCTGGTAGACGTCCCCGATCTCGAAGTCCTCGTAGAACCGTCCCTGCCAGCCGGGCTTCACGGTCACGTGGGGTTCCTCCTTCAGCTGCGCTCGATGTCCTCGAGCCGGCGGTTGGTCGTGCGCTCGCCGAACAGGGCCATGACCAGGCCCATGCCGAGCGCGGCGAGCGCGAGGTAGGTGAAGACGCCGACGAGCCCCGTCCCCGAGTAGAGCGCGGCGACGAGGAAACCGCCGACCACGCCGGCGAGCCGGCCGGAGCCGTTGGCGATGCCGGAGCCGAGCCCGCGCAGGTGCAGCGGGAAGACCTCGGCGATGTAGGTGTAGAGCGTCGCGACGCCGGTCTGCATCAGCATGGCCGCGCCGAAGCCGCAGACGATGATCGCGGCGGGGTGGTCGATCAGGCCGAAGAGCAGCAGGAGCACGGCGACGGCGACCTCGAGCACGAGGATCACCGACTTCCGCTCGAACCGGTCGATGATCGGCATCGCGAGCAGCGCGCCCGGCACGGCGGCGATGGCCAGGATCGAGGAGTAGGTGAGGCTCTCGGCCGTCGAGTAGCCGCGCTCGACCAGCAGCGTCGGCACCCAGGAGCTGAAGCCGTAGAACGACAGGATCAGGAAGACGCAGGCCGCGGCGGCGACCACGGTCTTGCGCAATGTGGCGCCGCGCAGCAGCTCCGCGAGCCGGCCGGCGACGACGGGCCGCTCGGCGACCGGCGCCGGCAGCGGCTGCCCGGTCTTCTCCTCGGCCTGGGCCTCCAGCCGCGCCACGAGCTCCTCCTGCGGGGCGCCGGCGCGGCCGTGGGCGGCGGACCAGCGGACCGACTCCGGCAGGATGCGCAGCGCCACGACGCCGCCGATCGCCCCGAGCGCGCCGACCACGAAGATCCAGCGCCAGGCGTCGGGCCCCGTCGGCACGACGAGCCGGGCCACCCAGGCCGCGATCGGCACACCGGCGAGCCCGATGGCCAGCAGCATGGCCTGGTACCGACCGCGCAGCGCGCGCGGGAACATCTCGCTCACCCACACCAGCAGCACGCCGGTCATGGCCTGCAGGCCGAAGCCGGTGAGCACGCGCAGCACACCGAGCATCAGCGGTCCGGTCGCGAGCGCGCTGAGCAGCGAGAACAGCGAGTAGAAGAAGACGGCACCGATGAGGACCGGGCGGCGGCCGATGCGGTCGGAGAGCCGGCCGCCGGCGAGCGCGCCGACGAACATCCCCACGAAGCCGGCCGAGGTGATCGCGCCGACGCCGCCGATCGTCAGCCCCCACTCGGTACGCAGGGCGGGCGCGGCGTAGGCGAAGGAGTTGAGGTCGACCAGGTCGAACACGAACAGGAACCCGAGCAGCCCCACCCAGCGGCGGTGGGCGCGGGTGACGACCGGGATCCGGTCGAGGCGGGCGGCGAGGTCGGCGGCCGGTGCGGCCGGTCCGGTGCCGGTCGCCCGGCCGCTGTCGACGGGTCGAGACGGGCCGGGTGTCATCGCGTGGCTCCCCTCGCGCGCTGCGGTGCGCGCTCGTCCCACCCCGCGCCGCGGTGCGCGGGGGCGGCCGGGCGGATGCCCGGTCACCCCTCGCACGCTAATCGTCAGACGTTTCGACGACAAGGGGTCGGCCGGAAACTCCGCCCCCGTCGTCGGGTGGTCTCGGCCGCCGCCGTCAGGCGGGCTCGCCGGCCCGCAGCAGGAGGGCCCGCGCCCGCTCCACGACGGGCTTGTCGATCATCTTGCCGTCGACGACGGCGACCCCGCCCCCGGCCGAGCCCCCGACCACGGCCCGGGCCCACTCGACCTGCTCGGGCGTCGGCGAGAAGGCGGTGGCGACCGGCCCGACCTGCGCGGGATGGATGCACATCTTGGCCGTGAAACCCAGCGACAGCCCGTGCGCGCAGTCCTCCAGGAGGAGCTGCTCGTCCCGCACCGCCGTGGTCACACCGTCGATCGGGGCGCCCGCCCCGGCGGCCCGGCTGCCCAGCACGAGCGCCGAGCGCGCGAAGCGCAGGGCCTCCCGGTCCACCGGATCGACGCCCAGCTCGCTCGCGAGGTCGACGCTGCCGAACCCGGCCCGCACCACGCCGGCCACCCCGCAGACCTCGACGGCGCGGTGCACCCCGAGGGCGGTCTCGACCAGCGGGACGACCTGCGCCGCCGGACCCAGCGCCGCGACCAGGGCGGCCACCTCGGCCGGGTCCTGGGCCTTGGGCAGCATGACCGGGGCGGGCCCGGCGGCACGCGCAGCACCTGCGGCACCGGCCGCGGCGACGACCGCCGCCACGTCGTCGCCGTACCACTCGGTGCCGGGCGGGTTGATCCGCACCGTCCCCGGGTTCCCGGCGGCGAGCCACTCCCGGACGGCCGCGCGCGCCTCGGGCTTGGCCGCGGGAGCGACGGCGTCCTCGAGGTCCAGCACGATCAGGTCCGCTCCGGACGCGGCGGCCTTGGCGAACCGCTCCGGGCGGTCGCCGGGGACGAAGAGCAGGGTCCGGGCACCGAGCAGGTCGGCGGCGGTCGGGGTCACGGGGTCGGTCACGATGTCCGACGTTTCCACGCCGGGGGGCTCCGGTCCAGCCCGGGCGTGGGTAGGCTGCGGGGACGCGGCGGCCCCGTGCCCGGCCGCCGCGCATTCGTCGACGCCCCCGGCGGGGCGCGAGACCCTCCCGGAGCGTGATCACATGGCCCCGACCCCGGAGCGCCGCGACGCCGCGGCTCCCCCGGCCGGCGGGGCGCCGCCGCCCGGTCCGGCGCCGTCGGCCCCCTCGGTCCCACCCGGCGCGCCCGTCGCGCACCTGCGGGTCCAGCGCGTCCGGCCGGCCTACCGGCAGGTGGCGGACGAGCTGCGCTCCCAGATCATGCAGGGCATCCTCGAACCCGGCGCCCGGCTGCCCGCCGAGGCCGAGCTGACCAGGATGTTCGGCGTCAGCCGCTCCACCGTGCGGGAGGCGCTGCGGGCGCTGGCCAGCCAGCACCTCATCGAGACCCGCCGCGGGGTGCAGGGCGGGTCCTTCGTGAGCGCGCCGGACCCCACGAAGCTCGTCGAGGACGTCGGCAGCGCGCTCGGCGTCCTGGTCGCCACCCCGCAGCTGCGGATCGGCGACCTCCTCGAGGCCCGCCTCCTCCTGGAGCCCGCAGCGGCCCGGCTCGCCGCCCAGCGTGCCGACGCCGAGACGATCGAGGCGCTGCGCGTCGCCGCCCACGCGCCGCGGGATCCGCGCGACCCCAGCGGCTTCGTCCCCCACCTCGACTTCCACACCACGATCCTCATGGCCACCGGGAACCTGATGTTCACGATGATGGGCCAGCCGGTCGGCGACGTCCTGCGCACCAAGCTCGACCGCGCCGCCGTCGCCCGCGAGCAGTGGGACGAGGTCGACGCCTGCCACGCCGACATCGCCGAGCACATCGCCCGCGGCGAGGCGGAGGAGGCGGAGGAGGCCATGCGCAGCCACCTCCTCGACCTGCGTGAGCTCTACGAACACCCCGGCACCTGGCGCGGCCGCCCCCGCCCCTAGCCCCCCGCCCGTCGCGGAACCCGCCCTGGCGCGACCGTGATCACCTCTTGCGACCGACTCCCGTCGGACATGACGGCGGGCCGGCAGCCCTCCCACCGTGGACTCTCCCCCCGTGATCGTCATCCGGGACCGCTCCGCGTCACGGACGGCAGCGATCGGTCGCGAACGGCGATCACGGGTCGAGCACTCGATCCGCGCGCTCACTCCCCGGCGGGGGCCAGGACGAGCTGCTCCACCTCGCCCTCGAGGACCGCGCGGGCGGCGGCGTCGAGGCCGTCGTCGGTGACCAGGACGTCGGCCTCGGAGAGCTCCGCGATCGTGGAGATGCCGGCAGTCCCCCACTTCGTGCTGTCGGCGACCACCACGAGCCGCTGACCGGCCTCGACCAGCGCGCGGTCGGTCTCGGACTCCATCAGGTTCGGGGTGGTGAAGCCGCTGGCCGCGCTCATCCCGTGCACGCCGAGGAACACCACGTCGAGGTTGAGCGAACGCAGTGCCGCCACCGCGACCGGCCCGACCAGCGCCTCCGACGGCGTGCGGATCCCACCGGTCAGCACGACGGTGCGGTCCGGGCGGCGGGCGGCGTGGAGGACCTCGGCCACCGCCATCGAGTTGGTGACGACGGTCAGGTCGGCGACGTCGGTGAGCCGGCGGGCCAGCGCCCACGTCGTGGTGCCCGCGGACAGTCCGACGGCCGTGCCGGGCTCGACGAACCTGGCGGCGGCCTCCGCGATCGCCTCCTTCTCCGCCTGCTGCCGGCCGGCCTTCACCGCGAACCCGGGCTCGTCCGTGCTGGCCGCGACCGGCCCCACCGCCGTCGCACCGCCGTGCACCTTGTCGACGAGGCGCCGTCGTGCCAGGACGTCGAGGTCGCGGCGGACGGTCATGTCCGACACCCCGAACCGCTCGGCGAGATCGGACACACGGACGGCGCCCCGCTCCCGCACCTGTTCGAGGATGAGCGCCTGACGTTGGCGCGCGAGGAGGCTCACGACCGGAGGCCCTCGTTCCGCACCACATCGCACACAATGCAACGCCACCACACGGGCGTCAACGGGCCGTCCGGACAGATTCGTGCAGGATCCGTGCAGATCACTGGGCCCGGGGGGAGGAAGGATCCTTCCCGTTCGCACATCCTCGACCGATTCAGCCTGTCGGATAATGTTCAGTTTCGCGCGGGAAGGGGTACCTTGCGTCCCGACACGTACCGCACCGGGACCGGCGAGGGAGCCGCTATGACGCGAACCGGACGGGGCCGCACGGCGGCCCGGCTGCGAGGCGGACTCGCATGACGACCATCCTTGCCCAAGGGGGCCAGACGGACCTCCGGCTGGACGCCACCGTCCTCGACTATCTGCTCGTCGCCTTCTACTTCCTCCTGGTGCTCGGCATCGGCTACGCGGCCCGCCGGTCGGTGTCGTCGAGCCTGGACTTCCTGCTCTCCGGCCGCTCGATGCCGGCATGGGTCACCGGCCTCGCGTTCATCTCGGCGAACCTGGGCGCGCTCGAGCTCATCGGCATGGTCGCCAACGGCGCCCAGTACGGCATCCCGACCGTGCACTACTACTGGATCGGCGCGATCCCGGCGATGGTGTTCCTCGCCCTGGTGATGATGCCGTTCTACTACGGCAGCAAGGCGCGCAGCGTCCCCGAGTTCCTCTACAAGAGGTTCAACCGGACCACCCAGCGCGTGCAGGCAGTGATCTTCGCGCTGTCGTCCGTGCTGATCGCGGGTGTGAACCTGTTCTCCCTCGGCCTGCTCCTGGAGGCCCTGCTCGGCTGGTCGCTGGGGGTGGCGATCCCGGTCGCCGCGCTGATCGTGCTGGCCTACATCACGCTGGGCGGGCTCTCGGCGGCCATCTACTCCGAGGTCCTTCAGTTCTTCGTGATCCTCGCGCTCCTCATCCCGCTGACGATCTCGGGGCTGGCCCGGGTCGGCGGCTGGAACGGGCTCAAGGCGGCCGTCACCAACGGCCCCGGCGGCGCCGAGCAGCTCTCGTCCTGGCCGGGCACGTCGCTCACGGAGATCGCGAACCCGGCACTGTCGGTCATCGGGATCGTGTTCGGTCTCGGGTTCGTGCTGTCCTTCGGCTACTGGACGACCAACTTCGCCGAGGTGCAGCGCGCGCTGTCGGCCAAGAGCATGTCCGCGGCGAAGCGGACCCCGCTGATCGGCGCCTACCCGAAGGCCCTCATCCCGCTGGTCATCATCATCCCCGGCATGGTCGCGGCGGTGCTGGTCCCGCAGCTGCAGGTGCTCAAGTCCGGCGGCACGACGGACGTCACCTACAACAACGCGCTGTCGCTGCTGATGAAGGAGGTCCTGCCGAACGGCATCCTCGGCGTCGCGATCGCGGGCCTGCTGGCGGCGTTCATGGCGGGCATGGCCGCGAACATCAGCTCGTTCAACACCGTGTTCACCTACGACATCTGGCAGGACTGGGTGAAGCCGGGCAAGTCGGACCGGTACTACCTGCAGGTCGGCCGGTGGATCACGGTGATCGGCTGCGTGCTCGCCATCGCCACCGCGTTCATCGCGTCGGGCTCGGGCAACATCATGGACTACCTGCAGTCGCTGTTCAGCTTCTTCAACGCACCGCTGTTCGCCATCTTCATCCTGGGCCTGTTCTGGCGGCGGATGACGGGCACGTCGGCCTGGATCGGGCTGCTGTCGGGCACCGCGGCGGCCGTGGTGGTGAACATCCTGGTCACCTCAGGCGTCCTCGCCCTGTCGAGCCAGGCGGGCAGCTTCGTCGGGGCCAGCGCCGCGTTCGTCGTCGGCGTCCTGGTGGCCATCGCGGTCTCGATGGTGAGCACCCCGAAGCCGGCGGCCGAGCTCGGCGGGCTGGTCTGGAGCCTGACCTCGAAGGAGGAGCGCACCCACGAGAGCCACGGCGAGGACAGCGGCTGGTACCGCGATCCGAAGGTCCTCGCGGTGGGCGTGCTCGCGCTGACCACCATCCTCTACATCATCTTCTGGTAAGGGACGGGCCATGACGGAACCGGAAGGCCCCGCGACGGGTCAGGACACCGCGGTCTCGACCACCGCGTCGCGGCTGTTCGACCTGCGCACGGTGCTCGCGCTGCTGTTCTACGTCTACGGGATCGTGCTGCTCATCGTCGGCCTCGTCTCGACGACCGAGGCGGACATCGCGAAGGCGGGGGGCTGGAACGTCAACCTCGTCACGGGGATCGCGATGCTCGTGCTCGCGATCTTCTTCACCGTGTGGGTCCGGCTGCGGCCGGTGAAGGCGCCGATCGAGGAGATCGAGGGGACGGCCGGCGACACTGCCGGTCCCCCCGGACACTAGAGCCGGACCGTGCCCGGTCGGCTCCGCGGGGCGTCAGCTGCGGGAGCCGACCGGGTACTGCGGGTTGAACGCGTGGAGCGTCCAGTCGTCGAAACGGCGGACGGTGGTGCGGACCGAGGTCCAGAACGCGGTCATCTCTTTCCTTCCCGTCGGGAATTCTTCTTCTTCGGTCGTGAGGGCCTGTCGCCGACCCTCGCCCGGTGTGACGAACTGATCTTCTGAATCGTTACCGAAATCCTCGGTAACGCGACTCGTGTCACAGCGCGTACCCGAAAGCGACGATGACGGCTGCCGGGTAGCGTCGCCGGGATGCCGGACCCGCTGCTCGTCATCGCCCGGGACGGCGAGCACGAGATCGAGATCCAGCGCTCCCGCTTCCTCTGCCGCCTGGCCCGGGTGTCCGACGTCGACGCGGCCGCCGGGGTGATCGCCGAGGTGCGGCGCACGCACTGGTCGGCCACCCACAACTGCACCGCGTTCCGCGTCGGGCGCGTCGGCGAGGTGCAGCGCTCCTCCGACGACGGCGAGCCGGCCGGCACCGCGGGCGTCCCGATGCTCGAGGTCCTGCTGCGCCGGGAGCTCACGGACGTCGTCGCCGTGGTCACGCGGTACTTCGGCGGGGTGAAGCTCGGCGCGGGTGGGCTGGTGCGCGCCTACGGCCGGGCGGTGTCGGAGGCGGTCGACGCCGTCGGCGTGCTCCGCCGGGTCCGGCACACCCGCTTCCTGCTCGCCGTGCCGCACGGCGACGCCGGCCGGCTGGAGAACGCCCTGCGCGCGGCCGGGTACCCGGTCGTCGACGTCGGCTACGGGCGGGACGTCGAGGTCACCGTCACCGCGGCCGACCCGGGGGCCTTCCGCGCCTGGCTGGCCGCCCGGACCGGCGGCGGCGTCGAGGCGGTGGAGGTCGGCGAGGTCGACGTCGAGATCTAGGCCGTGTTCGGGAAGTCGCGGTCGATGGGCTTCGTGATCCAGATCGTGGCCGGCAACGCGCCGCCCCGGCCTCGTACCGGCGTACTCGGCCGCGGGTGGTACGCCGCCAGGCGCGATCTGGGCGCGAAGCCCGCGATCAGGGACTTCTTCACCACGACCTAGGGGCGGGCCGCGGCGATGACCTTGAGGTCGGCGACGAAGGCGGCCAGCCGCTCCTTCCGCTCCTCGGGGTCCGACCGCAGGATCGACGACGGGTGCACCGTCGGCACGAGGGTGCGCCCGTCCTGCTCCAGCAGCTCGCCGCGGTGGTCGGTGATCCGGAAGTCCTGCCCGAGCAGCGACTTTGCCGCGACCGCGCCCAGCACCCCGACGATCGGCGGCGCGACCAGCCGCAGCTCGGCGTCGAGCCAGGGCCGGCAGGCGCGGACCTGGCGCACCGTCGGCTGCTTGTGGATGCGGCGCTTCCCGCGCTCCTCGAAGCGGAAGTGCTTGACCGCGTTCGTCACGAACACCTCGTCGCGGGCGATGCCGGCCTCGTCCAACGCCTCGTCGAGGACGCGGCCGGCCGGCCCGACGAACGGCTTGCCCGCCTTGTCCTCCTGGTCGCCGGGCTGCTCGCCGACGAGCATGAGCCAGGCGTCGCGCGGGCCCTCGCCCCCGACCGTCGGGCCCGCAGCCTCGTGGAGCTCGCACCCGGTGCAGCGGGCCTCGACCTCCGCCAGCTGGTCGAGGTCGGTGACGGACGGGGCGTCGGCGGCCGGCTCGGTCATGCGGGAACAGTGCCCGGCCCGGGACCTGGCGAAACTCCCGACTCGCGCTGCCGGACCTCCCGACTCGCGCTGCCGGACCTCCCGACTCGCGCTGCCAGACCTCCCGACTCGCGCTGCCGGACCTCCCGACTCGCGCTGCTGGATCTCCCGACTCGCGGAAACCGACGGCGTGACTCGCGGGAGCCGGGAGCCGGGAGCGCGACCGGCGGGGTCAGGCGGGGGCGGATCCGCCGGCGGTGCGCCAGGCGGTGGAGTCGTCGACCCCGATCGTGCGCGCCCAGACCCTGGTGAGCGACTCGAGCACGTCCTCCTCCTCGAACGGCTTGCCGAGGGAGAGCCAGACGTAGCAGGTGTGGTCGGCCATCGCGCCCAGCACCTGCACCGTCATCGACGGGTCGAGCGTCGGGTCGGCGATCCCGTCGGCCTGCTGCCGCTTGAGCACCCGCTCGAGCTGCGCCAGCCACGCCTCCCGGACGTGCAGCCGCATCTCGCGCATCTCGGCGCTGAACGTGCCGACCTGCTCCATCAGCGCGATCATCCGGGCGTTCTGCCGGTAGACCTCGATGTAGCCGCGGAGCCCGGCGCGGATGCGCTCCAGCATCGACGCGTCCGGCGGGACGACCGTGGCCGCCGCGACGTCGACCATCATCCGCTGGACGACGCTCTCGCAGACCTCGCGGAAGATCGTGTCCTTGGAGTCGAAGTAGCTGTAGAAGGTGCCCTGCGCGACCCGCGCCTCCGCCACGATGTCGGCGACGCGGGCGTCGACGAACCCCTTGCGCTCGAAGACGACGTGGGCGGCCTCGAGCAGCTGGTCCCGGCGCTGCTGGCCCTTGTCGGTCTGCGGGCCGCTCTCCCGTCGCTGCTGCTGTGGGTCGCTGGCGCCGGTGACCCGCCTGCCGCGGGTACTGCCGCCGCGCGATGCCATGGTCCTTCCCTTCGGAGCCGTCCGGCCCCTCGTCATCGCGGCCCCCGAGCTGGGGTACGGCCGCGGGTCAACCCGTCCGGACGGACGATTCTACCGGCCGTGACCTGCGCGGTCGCCGCGCGGGCGCTCACGACCCGGCCCGTCTGAGCTCGCGCTTGAGGATCTTGCCGCTGGCGTTCATCGGCAGCTCGTCACGGCGCACCACCTCGGCGGGCACCTTGTAGCGGGCGAGCCGTCCCCGGCACAGCTCGACGAGCTCGGTGGCCAGCTCCTCGTCGGTGCCGGTCCACGACGGCGCGCTCACGAAGGCGCGCACGATCTCGCCCCAGTGCTCGTCCGGAACCCCGACGACGGCGCACTGCACCACGGCCGGGTGTTCGGCGAGCACGGCCTCGATCTCCACCGGGTAGATGTTCTCGCCACCTCGGATGATCATGTCCTTCTTGCGCCCGTGCAGGTAGAGGTAGCCGTCCTTGTCCCGGTAGGCCATGTCGCCCGCCCGGAACCACCCGCCGGCGAAGGCCCGCTCGGTCTCCTCGGGCATGTCGAGGTACCCGTCCATGACCATGTCGCTGCGGGTCGCGATCTCGCCGACCTCGCCGTCGGGGACGTCGTTCAGGTCCTCGTCGACCAGGCGCAGCGCGATGCCGTACCCGGGGCGCCCGATCGAGCCGAGCAGCTCGGTCCGCCCGGCCAGCGCCAACCGGTGCTCCTCCGGTGTGAGGAAGGCCTGCAGGCCCGCCTCGGTGCCCGCGCCGAACAGCTGCAGGAAGTCGCAGTCGAACACGTCCATCGCCCGGCGCAGCAGCGTCGGCGACATCGGCGCGGCGCCGTAGTAGATCAGTCGCAACCGGTCGTAGGCGTGGTCCGCCGCACCGGGTTGCCGGAGCAGCGTGCTGATCATGGTCGGGACGAGGAACGCCCCGGTGATGCGGTCGTCCGCCAGGAAGCCCAGCACGGTGGCGGGGTCGAACTGCGGCAGCAGCAGCGAGGTGAACCCGGTGGCCACCCCGCCCAGCAGCCCGGCGATCCCGGTGACGTGGAAGGCCGGCGCGGCGACGTACCGGATGTCGTCCGGCCGCGGCTGGTTGGTGATCATGCCGTGCTCGACGATCGCCTTCATCATCCCCTGGGACTGCAGCACACCCTTGGGGGTTCCCGTCGTGCCGGAGGTGAACGCCAGGCCCAGCAGGTCGCGGTCCTGGCAGACGACCGGCGGCTCGACGTCCTGCCCGGTCTCCACGAACTCGTCGAACGCGGTCTCCAGCTCGATCACGAGCCGCAGCGACGGGTGCTGGTCCGCGACACCGGAGAGCAGGTCCGCGTACCGCGCGTCGTGGAACATCGCGACGGCCTGCCCGCGCTCGAGGAAGACGTCCACCTCGGGCCGCATCAGCCGGTAGTTCAGCGGCAGGTACACCGCGCCGAGCTTGAGACACGCCAGCACGATCTCGACGTAGCGGTGCGAGTCGAGCGCCAGCACCGCCAGCCGGTCGCCCCGCCCGATCCCCTGCGCCTGCAACGCCGAGACCAGCTTGTTGACCCGGGAGTTGGTGAGGGCGAAGGAGTGCTCCGTCCCGTCGGGGAACAGGAAGGCTGCCTTGTCGGGGTGGCGCGCCGCGGACAGCGGGAGCGCCTCGCCCAGGGAGAACGCGAGCGGGGCCGTCATGGGATCTCCTCGTCGACACCGATGGTCGGGAAGGGGTGCTACTTGCCGGTCCAGACCGGCGGACGCTTCTCGGCGAACGCGGTCGCGCCCTCCCGCGCGTCCTCCGAGGACGAGATCGGCGCCACCAGCTCGGCCTGGCGGGCCCACCTCTCCGCGGCCGGCCACCCGAGCGACTCGGCGATGATCCGCTTGCTGGTCCGCACCGCGAGCGGTCCGTTGGCGGTGATCTCACCGGCCAGCGTGAGGGCCGCGTCGAGCGCCGCGCCCGTGGGCACCAGGCGGTTGACCAGCCCGAGCTCCGCCATCCGCGGGGCGGGCACGTGGTTGCCGGTCAGGGCCAGCTCCATCGCCACGTGGTACGGGATGCGTTCGGGCAGCCGCAGCAGACCGCCGCCCGCCGCGACCAGGCCCCGCTTCACCTCGGTGATCCCGAAGGTGGCGGTCTCCGCCGCGACGACCAGGTCGCACGAGAGCACGATCTCGCAGCCGCCCGCCAGCGCGTAGCCCTCGACCGCGGCGATCAACGGCTTCGCGGGGGGCTGCTCGACGAGTCCGGCGAACCCGCGGCGGCCCGCGTAGGGCCTCTCGCCGCGGACGAAGGCCTTCAGGTCCGCCCCGGCGCAGAACGTGCCGCCCGCGCCCGTGAGGATCCCGACCCGCAGGTCGGGATCGGAGTCGAGGCGGTCCATCGCCGCGGAGACCCCCTCGGCCAACGGGGCGTTCACCGCGTTGCGGGCCTCGGGGCGGTCGAGGGTGACGAGCAGGACCCCCTCGGCCGGGACGGTGACGCGAACCGGCTCGGTCATCCCCGGCCCCTCTCGTTGAAGGGCAGGTGGCGCTCGGGGTCCGGGTCCTTCGGCAGCCCCAGCACCCGCTCGGCGATGATGTTGCGCTGGATCTCCGACGTGCCGCCGGCGATCGAGTAGGTCTTCATCGCGAGGAACCGGTCGGCCGCCTCGCTCCCCTCGGCCGGGTCCCACGCCACGGCGCCGTCGGGTTCGAGATCGGTCCCGAGCACGCCCAGCTTCTCGGCGAGCACCGAGTGCGCGAGCTTGCGGATCGACCCCTCCGCCGTGGGCGCGGCGTCCCCGGAGGCGACGAAGCTGCGCACGGTCGTCATCTGGAGGACCTTCTCCTCCACGTAGGCCTCGAGCAGCCGGTCCCGCAGCACCGGGTTCTCCCAGGCCCCGTTCCCGACGGCGCGCGCGACCAGCGTGTCCGCCTCCCCCGGCCCGACGGCGGGGCGCCCGGACAGCCCGTTGCGCTCCTGCATCAGCGTGGTGATCGCGACCGACCAGCCCTGGTTCACCGGGCCGATCCGCGCCGAGTCCGGCACGACGACGTCGGTGAGGAAGGTCTCGTTGAACTCCGCGTTGCCGGTCATCTGCTTCAGCGGCCGCGGCTCCACGCCGGGCGTGTGCATGTCCAGCAGGAAGTACGTGATCCCGCGGTGCTTCGGCGCCGCCGGGTCGGTCCGGGCCATGAGCAGCCCGAAGTCGGCGAGGTGGGCGTAGGAGTTCCAGACCTTCTGCCCGTTGACGAGCCAGGTCCCGTCCGCCTGCCGGACGGCCCGGGTGGACAGGCCGGCCAGGTCGGAGCCCGCGCCGGGCTCGCTGAACAGCTGGCACCAGAACTCGCGGCCGCGGCGCAGGGCGGGCAGGCGCTCGGCCTTCTGCTCCGGCGTGCCCCACTCCAGGATCGTGTGCCCGGCCAGGACGAGCCCCACGAAGTCGCGGTTGTGCCGCTCGGCCCGGAACCGCGCCAGCGTCTCGGTGACGACGGCGCCGCGGTCGGCCGGCAGCCCGAGGCCGCCGTGCTCGGCGGGCCAGGTCGGCGTGGCCAGCCCGGAGTCGCCGAGCAGGTCGAACCACGCGGGCCCGCGCTCCGGGTCCTCCCGGATCGCCTCGACGGCGGCGAGGTCCCCGCGCGCGACGGCGGCCTGCCAGTCCTCGGGCAGGTGGGCCCGCAGCCACGCCTCGACGGCGGCGATGATCTCCGCGTCCGAGGCGCGGGCGGCGAGCGTGACCTGCTCGATGACGGGTTCGGTGCCGGGCTGTGTCACGGTCATGCGGGGATCCCCTCGGTGGTCACGCGGGACAGGAGGGCGGGCACCAGCTCGGCCCTGGCCTGCTGCGGGGAGCCGAGCAGCGCCCGGTCGGCGCGGGCCCGGCGCAGGTAGAGGTGGGCGTCGTGCTCCCAGGTGAAGCCGATGCCGCCGTGCAGCTGGATCGCGTCGAGCCCGGTCTGCAGGAAGGCGTCGCCGCAGTAGGAGCGCGCGATCGCGGCGACCTCGGCGAACTCCGGCGTGCCGGGCTCCTGCCACGCGGCGAAGTAGGCCGCGGAGTGCGCCATCTCCTGGCGGACGGCCATGTCCGCCAGCCGGTGCTTGACGCCCTGGAAGGAGCCGATGAGCCGGCCGAACTGCGTGCGGGTGCGGGCGTACTCGGCGGTGAGCTCGGTCGCCGCGGTCATGCCGCCGACCTGCTCGGCCGACACCAGCACGGAGGAGACCGCCCGGGCCCGGGCCAGCACGGCGCGCCCGCGGGCGGGGTCGCCGAGGGCGCGCGCGGGCGTGCCGTCGAACGTGATCCGCGCGGCGCGGCGGGTGAGGTCCAGGGTCTCCAGCGGCGTCCGGGTCAGGCCGGTGGCCCCCGCCTCGACCAGGTAGGGCGCCGGTCCGGCGGGCCCCTGGACGGCGACGACCAGCAGGTCGGCGTCGGCGCCGTCGACGACGACGGGCACGGTGCCGGTCAGCCGCCCGGCGGGGTCGGCCGTGGTCGACGCGACGGGTTCGCCGGCCGCGTCCCAGGACTCCACCGCGAAGGTGGCGGTCAGGGAGCCCTCGGCGATCCGCGGGAGGTACTCGGTAGCCGCGTTCTCGTCGTCGCCGGCGGGGTCGTCGGCGGCGAGCAGGACCGGGGCGGCGAGCCCGACGGTGGGCAGGAACGGGCCGCCGTGCAGCACCCGTCCCATCTCCTCGACGACGATCGCGAGGTCGAGCAGGGTGCCGCCGAACCCGCCGTACCGCTCGGGAAGCGCGAGACCCTGCAACCCGACCTGCTCGGCGAGCTCGGACCACAGCGCGGGGTCGTGCCGCTCCCCCGCCTCGGCCAGCTCACGGGCACGTGCCACGGGCGCGCGATCGGCGAGGACCCGCCGCACGGTCTCGCGCAGCCCACGGTGCTCGTCGGTCCACCCGAACTCGGGTTCACGCTGCTCTGCGTACACGGCCGACAGCGTGCAGCGGATGTGACGTCGGTGTCAATCTCACATTTGCGCACCCGCTGCGAGCTGGACGATCGTGCGGAAACTGGTGGTTGACATGACCGGGATCACGGTCGATATTGCCACATGACGACGACGTCACAATCACGCGCCGACCTGCTGGGCCGGCCGCCGGCGTCGTCCCTCCGCCGACGATCTGGAGCGCCAACGCATGCTGACCGGCCAGGAGTACAAGGAGTCCCTCAAGGACGGCCGGAAGGTCTACTTCCAGGGCAGGCTCGTCGAGGACATGGAGGCCGAGCCCGGCCTCGCCGTCCCGTTGCAGTCCGTGGCCGACGGCTACGACAAGTACTACTCGTCCGCCCCCGACGCCCGGAACCCCGTGGTCACCGCCCCGCGCAGCGTGCAGGAGCTGCGGGACCGGATCCCCGAGCTCATGGAGCTCGACCTGGTCCTCAACGTGACCTACCAGTCCCTGATGACCGTCCTGGTCGCCGCCGGCCGGCTGGCGGGCGCCGCCCCGCAGTACATCCCGCGCATCGAGGCCTACGTGGAGAAGGCCCTCCGGGACGACATCCGGATCACCGAGTGCATCACCGACGCCAAGGGCAACCGCAGCCTGCACCCGGGCAAGCAGGAGGACCCCGACGCGTACGTGCGGGTCGTGTCCCGCAGCGCCGACGGCGTGGTCATCCGCGGCGCCAAGCTGCACATCAGCGGCGCCGCGCTCGGCCACGACCTGATGGTCATGCCGACCAAGACGATGCGGCCCGGCGAGGAGGACTACGCGATCGCCTGCGCGGTCCCGGTCAACTCCCCAGGCGTGCACATCACCAACACCACCTACCACCCGCTGCACGGCGACCCGCGGGACTTCCCGGTGTCGGCCCACGAGTCCATGCCGGACTCGATGTGCATCTTCGACGACGTGTTCGTCCCGAACGAGCGGGTCTTCCTCGACGGCGAGACCGAGCACGCCGCGGTGTTCGCGCACTCCCTGGGCCTGTGGGAGCGCCTCGGCGGCATCTCGTTCATGGTGCAGCAGGCGGACGAGCTCGTCGGGCTCGCGCACCTCATCGCCGAGGCCAACGGCACGGCGAAGGTCTCCCACGTCCGGGAGAAGATCGACGAGATGATGATCCACGCGACGCTGCTGCGGGCCGGGCTCGAGGCCGCGATCGCGAACGCGCACAGCACGCCCGAGGGCTACTTCTACCCGGACGACATGTTCACCAACGTCACGAAGTACCAGGGCGCCTCGCAGTTCGGCGTGATGGTGCGCCACCTGCACGACATCGCGGGCGGGGCCGTGGTCACCGCGCCGTCGATGGCCGACTTCGAGAACCCGACGCTGCACCCCTTCCTCGAGAAGTACATGAGCACGGGCGGCGGCATCTCCGGCGAGTACCGCTCCAAGCTGTTCCACGCGATCCGGGACACCACCGCGGACGCGTACGGCGGGTGGCACCTGGTCACCAACATCCAGTCCGGCGGCGGGCTCTACGCCCAGCGCCTGGTCACCCGCAAGAACTACGACCTGGACCGGGCCCGCGCGCTCGGGCTGAAGGCCGCCGGCCTGTCCAGCTGATCGGGGCCGGCCCGCTCCGGTTCCCCGACGGAAGCAGGCCCGGCGGGAGGCGCCCCCGACGACGTGGACGCCCCCGCCGGGCCGTTCCACCCTGCCCGCGCACTCCCCCGATGAACCCAGCGTGTCCCGCCGAAAGGGATGGATCTCGATGAAGAGAACGCTCGCCGCGGTCGCCTCCGCCGCGGCCCTGGCCCTCGCGCTCGCCGGATGCAGTTCCGGCGACAGCTCCTCCGACGCCTCGGGCGGCCTCAGCGGCCAGCCGGTGACGATCGGGGTGCAGGCCCCCATGGAGGGCGCGACCGCATATCCGCAGACCGGCTACGGCGCCCAGGCCGCCGAGCGGTACATCAACGAGAAGCTGGGCGGCATCAACGGCCGCCCGGTGAAGATCCAGCTGTGCGCCGGCGACGGCAGCCCCGAGACCGCCGTCAACTGCGCCAACCAGTTCGTGCAGTCGAACGTCGCCGCCGTGTTCGACGCCTACGACGCGTCGATCGGCGCGGCCGTGCCGGTCCTCACCTCGGCCAAGATCCCGATCATCGGCGAGCTCGGCGGCCAGGCCACGGCGGACGCGCTGCCCTGGGGCCAGGCCTTCTACTTCACCGGGCCGCTCGAGACGAGCGCCCTGGGCATGGTCACGATCCTCGACAAGATCGGCAAGAAGAACGCTTCGCTGGCCGTCACGGACTCGCCCGCGTCCCACGGCTACGTCGACAAGCTCGTCATGCCGGCGGCCAGGAACCTCGGGATGAACGTGTCGCCGCTCTACGCGCCCGGCAGCAACATGAACTTCGCCGTGCTGGCGGCCACCGAGCTGTCCAGCAACCCCGACGTCGCCGGCATCATCGCGATGACCGAGGACGGCTGCACCGGCCTGTTCAAGGCGCTGCGCCAGCAGGGCTACCAGGGCTCGCTGTTCGCCGGCTCCTGCTCGCAGTTCATCGCCGACATGAAGCAGCAGGCCGCGGGCGCGATCATCCAACCCCGCGTCTGGGTTCCCGCGTCCAAGCCGAACGCGCCGGCCGAGGTGCAGAAGCAGCTCGACGACTTCGCCGCCGCCATGGAGGAGATCGACCGCGGCGACCAGCAGTCCGCCCGCTCGCTCTACTCCTTCGCGGGCATGGTCAACCTGGCCACCGTGCTGAAGGGCATCCAGGGGGACATCACGCCGGAGTCGATCACCGACGCGATGAAGAAGGTCAAGGACATGCCGACCTTCGCCGGCCCGCCCGTGACCTGCGACGGGCAGCAGTGGGCCAACCGGCCGTCGTCCTGCAGCCACCAGGCGATCTTCTTCGAGGTCCAGCCGGACAGCTCGCTCAAGCCGGTGGACCCGAACGGCTTCATCGACCTCGACCCGTCGAAGATGAGCGCCGCCTAGGCGGACCACCACCGGCCCCGGGGTGGGCGGTCGCCGTCGTGCCCGCCCGCCCCGGCCGGCAGACCAAGGAAGGAAGGCTGTGGGGACATTCCTGCAGTTCGTGGTCCTGGGCCTGGGCCTCGGCTCCATCTACATCGGCCTCGGCACCGGCCTGCTGCTCGTGCACCGGGCCACCGGCATCATCAACTTCGCCCAGGGCGCCATGGCCATGTGGGGCGCCTACGTCTTCGCCCAGCTGCGCGTGGACGGCACGCTCGTGTTCCCGATCGGCTCGATCGAGTTCGCCCGGCGCCCGCCGATCGAGGTCGCGGCACTGATCGGGATCCTCACCGCGTTCGTACTCGGCCTCGTCGTGCACTACCTGGTGTTCCGGCCCGTGCGGCACGCCCCGGTGCTGGCCCAGGTCGTCGTGTCGGTCGCGGTGATGATCACGATCCAGGCGCTCGTCGTGCTCCGCTTCGGGCCCAACAACATCGACGTCGCCTCGATCCTGCCCGAAGGCTCGATCAGCGTCCTGGGCACCGACCTCCCGACCCGGGAGATCATCATGGCCGCGATCATGGTGGTGCTCGCCGCCGCGGTCTGGGCGTACCTGCGCTTCACCCGCGCCGGCGTCGCCACCCGCGCGGCCTCGGAGAACGAGCGCGCCGCGGTGCTGATGGGCTTCTCCCCGGACCGGCTCGCCGCCGTCGCCCAGGTCGTCGCGGTCGTGCTCGGCACGATCTCGGTCATGCTGGGCAGCTCGCTGACCGGCCTCAACCCGGACAACTACACCCTGCTCGTCGTGCCGGCCCTGGCCGTGCTGCTGGTGGCGCGCATGGAGTCGATCGCGGTCGTGGTCGTCGCCGCGCTCCTGCTCGGCGCCTTCCAGTCGGTCATCGGTCTGCTGGTCACCAAGAGCTGGTGGCCGGTGTGGGCGCAGTCCGGGCTCGACCAGGTCATCCCGTTCGCGGTCGTCATGGTCATCCTCTTCGTGCAGGGCAAGCGGCTGCCGTCGCGCGGCTCGCTGCAGACCATCCGGCTCCCGGACGTCTCGATCCCGAAGCTCAAGCCGGTCCCCGCCGTGATCCTGCTGGTCCTGGGCGTGGCCGCGCTGTCGTTCACCCAGGGCACCTGGCGGTTCGGCGTCACCACGTCGATCATCGTGATGCTGCTGGCGCTGTCCTACGTGGTGCTCACCGGGTACCTCGGCCAGATCTCGCTCGCCCAGGGTGCCTTCGCGGGCGCCGCAGGGTTCGCGCTGTCGAAGATGACGAGCGCGTGGGGAGTCCCGTTCCCGCTGTCGCTGATCCTGTCCGCGCTGGTCGCGACGGCGCTCGGCATGCTGGTCGCGCTGCCGGCGTTCCGGATCCGCGGCGCCCAGCTCGCGATCATCACGATCGCGGCGGCGCTGGCCATCGAACGCTTCGTGTTCAACAACTACACGTTGAGCCCGCCCGAGGGGAACCCGATCGCGGACGCCACGCTTTTCGGCCTCAACCTGGGCGTGCGCGAGGGCCGTGACCTGGCCCGGATCTCGTTCTCGGTGATGGTGCTCGTGATCGCCGCGATCCTCGTCTGGGTGTTCATCCGGGTGGCCTCCGGCGACACCGGCCGCACCTTCCTCGCGGTCCGCGCCAACGAGCGCGCCGCGGCCTCCAGCGGCATCGACGTCCGGAAGACCAAGCTGATCGGCTTCGCGATCTCGGCGTTCATCGCGGGCATCGCCGGCTGTCTGATCGGCTTCAGCCGCGGCCAGCTCTCCGCGGAGTCGTTCACGGTGTTCGCCGGCCTGCAGGTGCTCGCCGTGGCCTACCTCGGCGGCATCACCAGCGTCGGCGGCGCGATCGTGGCCGGCGTCCTCGGCCCGCTCGGCATCGTCTACACGCTGCTGCGTGGCGTGTTCGACCTCGGCGAGTACTACGCGCTGATCTCCGGCCTCGGCCTCATCATCACCGCCATCCTCAACCCGGTCGGTATCGCGGGCGCCACCCGCGAGCAGGTCGCCTGGGTGAGACGGAGACTCTCGCGGTCGGGCCCGCCACCCTCCACCGTCCCCGACGCGCCGGCGCCGAAGGAGCCCTCCCGTGTCTGACAAGGGCTTGCACACCAAGGGCCTGACGGTCCGCTACGGCGGACTGGTCGCCAACGACTCGGTGACCATCGACGTGGACCCGGGCACGGTCGTCGGGCTGATCGGGCCCAACGGCGCGGGCAAGACCACGTTCGTCGACGCCGTCACCGGCTTCACCGCCAGCGCGGGCGAGATCCTGCTGGACGGCACCCGGATCGACGCGCTGCCGCCGCACGAGCGGCGCACGGCGGGGCTGTCCCGGACCTGGCAGTCCGGCGAGCTCTTCGGCAACCTCTCGGTCGCCGAGAACCTGCTGGTCGCGGCCCGGGCCGGCGGCTGGCGCACGCTGGTGCGGGACATCTTCGTCCCGCGCCGCAAGGTGAGCGACGACGTCGTCTCCCGGGCTCTGGAGGTCGTCGGGCTCGCAGACGTGGCCGACACCCTGGCCCGCGACCTCACCCTCGGCCAGCAGAAGCTCGTCGGCGTGGCCCGCGCGCTGGCGGGCGGCGCCGAGGTCCTGCTGCTGGACGAGCCGGCCGCCGGCCTGGACTCGATGGAGAGCCGGGCCTTCGCGGCACGGGTCCGGTCGATCGCCGACTCCGGCCCGGGCATCCTGCTGATCGACCACGACATGTCCCTGGTCCTGGGCGTCTGTGACGTCGTCACGGTGCTGGAGTTCGGGAAGCAGATCTTCACCGGCACCCCCGCCGAGGCCCGGACCGACCCGACGGTGGTGGCGGCCTACCTGGGCGCCCCGGTGGAGGCGAGCCATGCCTGAGACCCCCGAACCGCTCCTCGAGACCGTCGACCTCGCCGCGGGGTACAACGGCGTGCCGGCGATCCGCGGACTGTCGATGTCCGTCGGCCCGGGCGAGGTCGTCGCGCTGCTGGGGCCCAACGGCGCCGGCAAGACGACGTCGCTGCTCGCCATGGTCGGGCTCGTCCCGCTGCTGGGCGGCGAGGTCCGGGTGCTCGGCGCACCGCTGGGCCGGCGCCGCCCGCACCAGGTCGCCCGGTCCGGCGTGCTCCTCGTGCCCGACGACCGCGGCATCTTCTACGGCCTCACCGTGCGCGAGCACCTGCGGCTCGCCGCCCGCAGGGCCGATCCGGAGCGCGAGAGGCAGGTCCTCGACCGCTTCCCGGTGCTGCGCAACCTGGACTCGCGGCGCGCCGGGCTGATGTCCGGCGGCGAGCAGCAGATGCTGGCGATCGCCAAGGCGCTGCTGGCCGGGCCGAAGGTGCTCATCATCGACGAGATGAGCCTCGGGCTCGCGCCGAAGATCGTGCAGGAGATGCTGCCGGCGATCCGGGACCTCGCGAAGGAGGACGGCATCGGGCTCGTGCTGGTCGAGCAGCACATCGAGCTGGCGCTGTCGATCGCCGACCGGGGCGTGATCCTCAACCATGGCCGCGTCGTCCTCACGGGGGCGGCGGGCGACCTGCTCCGCGACCGGCACCTCGTCGAGGCGGCCTACTTCGGCGCGGAGCAGTTCGCCGACACGGAGGGCACGCTCGCCGGATGACGACGACGCTCGACCCGACCACGACGGCGTCGGCCGACGGGGTGGAGATCGCCTACCGGCGCCGTCCCGGGCCCGGCACCGTGCCGCTGGTGCTGGTCCACGGCACGTCCGCGCACGCGGGCTGGTGGGAGCACCTCCTGCCGGCGCTGCCGGACCGGTTCGCCGTGGTGAGCATGGACCTCGCCGGGCACGGCGACTCCGGGCGCCGCGCGGTGTACGAGCTGGACACCTGGTCCGCGGACGTCCTGGCCGTCGTGCGGCAGGCGTTCGACGGGCCGGCGGTGCTGGTCGGGCACAGCGTCGGCGGGCTCGTGGTGGCCGGGGCGGCGGTGCTCGACCCGGCCGCCGTCGCGGCCACGGTGCTCGTCGACTCGATCGTGGTCGACGGCAACCCGGCCCAGGCCCCGGAGTGGCGGCCGCCGCGCGCGTCACGGATCTTCGCCGATCTCGACGAGGTGGCCGCGCGGTTCCGGCTCACCCCGCCGCAGCCGGAGGCCGATCCGGGCGTGCTGCGCGCCATCGCCGAGGGATCGGTGCGCGCGGTGCTCGGCGGCTACACGTGGAAGGTCGACCCGTTGATCTTCGGCGCGGTCGGGAAGCCGGGCATGTGCACGCGCCTGCCCGCCCTGCCCGGTCCGGTCGCGGTCGTCCGCGGGGAGCTGTCGGTGCTGGTCCCGCCCTCGGCCGGGGCGGACCTGGCCGCACTGATCGGGCGCCCGGTACCCCAGTTCGACGTCCCCAGCGCCCACCACCACCTGATGATCGACCATCCCGTCGAGCTGGCGGCGGCGCTGCGCGAGGCGCTCGCCGTCGTCTCGCCGCCCCCGAGGAGCTGAGTGCCCTGACCGCCTTCGCCGCCGTCCCCGACCTGCTCGCCGTCGCCCCCGGCACCGAGCTGGGCCACAGCTCGTGGCGCGTGGTCGAGCAGCCGCGCATCGACACCTTCGCCGACGCGACCGACGACCACCAGTGGATCCACGTCGACGAGGCGCGGGCGGCCGACGGGCCGTACGGCACCACGATCGCGCACGGCATGCTGACGTTGTCGCTGGTCCCGACCATGATCGGGGAGGTCGCGACCGTCCGCTCCGCGACCTTCGGCCTCAACTACGGCTTCGACAAGGTCCGCTTCACCGCACCGGTGCCCGCGGGCTCCCGGGTCCGCGCCGCCGTCGGCGTCGTCGCCGCCGACCCGGTCCCCGGCGGCGCGAAGGTGACCTTCCGTGCCGTCGTCGAGCTGGAGGGGTCGGAGCGCCCCGCCTGCGTCGCCGACATGATCATCGTCTGGATGGAGTAGCTCGCGGCCGTGCCGCACGTGCGCGGTGGGTGGCGCTGAGGAACCACGGGCCGCGCACAGTGCTGTCCGGGGCCTGGGCGTCAGGGGCGTCAGGCGGCGTGGCTGCTCGGTTCGGGGTGGCCGTGTTCGGAATTCCGCTCCTCCTCCGGGCCGGGCACCGGGATGCGGGCGAGGTGGGTCTCGCGGGCGACCGCCACGGTCGGGCGCACGGCGAAGAGGATCGACCCGACGAGGAAGAGCCAGTCGGCCTGCAGCGTGAGGGCGTCGGAGAAGAAGCACACGCTCCCGATCACGAACGCGACGGCCGCCGCGAACTCCACCAGTGTGTAGACCTTCTGGTAGCGGCCGTAGACCGCGCGGTGCCGCGGGCTCGCGGACGGGCGGCGCGGGTCGAAGATCCGGCTGCGGGCGGCGGTCCTCACCGGTGGGTCCTCCTCGGTCGTCCGGGGCCGCGGGGTGCCGGCCCGTCCCGGGAGGGCTACCTCGGTGGTTGCAGCACGAACCTTTCAGTCGTCCTTCGGGAAGGGCTCGCCGCACCGCCAGCACCGGCCCGGCGGGGCCGACGGCTCGTCGGTGGGCATCGCCCCGCAGGTCGGGCACAGCTCGTGCAGCCAGCAGACCGGGTCGCCGCCCGGCTCGTCGTCCCGGTCGAAGCTCCGTTCCTCCGTCACGCCTCCACTGTGACGCGGTCCACCTCCTAGGCTGGGAATTGAGCCGATACGGCTCAGGTTTACTGAGCCATACGATGCGAACCCCGCCAGCGACCAGCTTCGAGGAGAGCGCCATGAGCACCCTGATCCCGCGCCGCGACCCCTTCTTCGCCGAGTTCGACGCCCTCGTCCGCCGCGCCTTCGGCCCGTCCCCCGTGCGCTTCGCGCGCCCGGAGACCGGGTTCACCCCGGCCGCCGACGTGACCCGGGACGGCGACGACGCCCTGGTCTCCCTGGAGGTCCCGGGCCTCGACCCCGCCGCCGACGTGCACGTGGACGTCGAGGAGGGCCGGCTCGTCGTGCACGGTGAGCGCCGTGACGAGCGGAACGAGGAGACCGGCGGCCGCCGGTTCCGCGAGGTCCGCTACGGCTCCTTCCGCCGCAGCTTCGCCCTGCCGCAGCACGTCACCGCCGACGCGGTGAGCGCCTCCTACGAGGCGGGCGTGCTGAAGGTCCGCGTGGCGGGCGTCTACGCCGAGCCGCGGAAGCCGGGCGTGACCAGCATCCCGGTGCAGGTCCCGGCCGCCGCGCTGCCGGTGCAGGAGACCGAGACGTCCGAGGAGATCTCCCAGAAGGGCTCCGAGAAGGGCTCCGAGAAGGGCTCCGACAAGGGCTCCGACAAGGGCTCCGAGCAGGAGTGAGCGCGGCCGGCCGGGTTGGCCCGGCCGACGAGTGAGGACGGCACCCCGTCCGACGGGCGGGGTGCCGTCGCCGTTCTCGAGGCGCGCAGGACGACTCGGGTCGCGCTCCATCCCGGCCCAGCGGCTTCCATGATCACGAGTCCTGGAGCACGCCGGTCGGAGACCGGCCGGCTGCCTCCACCGTTGGTGATCACAGCCCCTCCCCCGACCGCGTTGCGTGATCACCAATCGTGGAGCACGACAGTCGGAAATCGACCACCTCCCTCCAGGATTGGTGATCACGGGCCGATATCACCCGGCACCGGCCGACAAGGCCATCAAGCGGGGAACGCGACGCTCGAGAATCGCCCGGCCGTGTCCGACACCAGTGATCACGGCCTCTCACTCCCGGACCGCGGTGCATGATCACTGAGCGGGGAGCGCGACGGTCGGAAAACGACTCGCTCCGTCCAGCCCTGCTGATCATGGCTCTCAGCGCGGCCATGGCAAGCCCATGATCGTCGATTCTGGAGCGCGACGGTCGGAAATCGACCTCTCCGTCCAGCACCGCTGATCACGGCTCTCGCCCCCACCACGGCACGCCCCATGATCACCAACTCAGGAGCGCGACGGTCGGAAATCGACCCTCTCCGTCCAGCACCGCCGATCACGGCTCTCGCCACCACCACGGCACGCCCCACGATCACCAACTCAGGAGCGCAACGGTCGGAAATCGACCCTCTCCGTCCAGCACCGCCGATCACGGCTCTCACCACCACCACGGCACACGCCCCATGATCACCACCCCATGATCACCAACTCAGGAGCGCGACGGTCGGAAATCGACCCTCTCCGTCCAGCACCGCTGATCACGGCTCTCACCACCACCACGGCACGCCCGATGATCACCAGTTGTGGAGCGCGAAGCTCAGAGAGAACCGACTGGGTCCAGTCATGGTGATCACGCCGGCTGGGCACGTCCCTCCCGACCATGACCACCACCTCCGGAGCGACACGGTCGGAAATCGCCCGTCACCGTCCAGCACCAGTGATCACGCCTCCGACCACGGCCGAGAGCCCGATCCATGAGCATCGATCCTGGAGCGCGACGGTCGGACAACTACCCGTCCACGACCGCTGATCACGGTCAGGGTCGGGTCCCACCGGAGCCCCTACTCCCCCACCCCGTCCAGGCCGGCCAGGCCGGTGGCCGCGGCGTGTTCGAGGTGTTCGATGCAGAGCCGCTCGGCGGCGGGGACGTCCCGCGCGGTGATCGCGTCGACCAGTGCGCGCATCTCGGCGGCCATCTGCGCCGCGCGGCCGGGCTGCGACATGGACGTGGCGCGCAGCAGGCGGACCCGGGCCTGCACCCCGCCCAGGATCCGCTCGATGGTCGGGCTGTCCGCCCCGGCGAGCAGCTCGGTGTAGAAGCGGTCCTTGTCGCGCAACAGCCGGTGCATGTCCGCGCCGTCCTCGACGTCCTGTTCCAGGGCGGTGACCGTGGCGCGGAGCCGGTCGTGGTGCGCCGCGTTCGCCCGCTCGATGAACCGGCGCACCGTGAGCGCCTCCAGCGAGGCCCGCACCGCGTAGAGGTCCCGCGCCTCGTCGGCCGAGGGCCGGTAGACCATCGCCCCCTTCTGCGGCACCGTGACCACGAGCCCCTCGGCGGCCAGCTCGCGCAGCGCCTCCCGGATGGTCGCGCGGGACACGCCCGTCTGCTCGATGAGCTCGCGTTCCACGAGCCGCTGCCCGGGCCGGAGCTCGAACTCGAGGATCGCGGTGCGCAGCCCGTCGATCACCTGCTCGCGCAGGGGCGCGGCGATCCGGCCGACCCGGATGCCGCGGAAGGTGCCCGTCTCCTCACCTGCCGTCACCAGGCGCACAGTAGTCGGCCCCGGGCCGCCGGGCGGGCGCCACGGCGCAGCGCCCCGCCACCCGACCGGCGGTCCGGACGACACTCACCCGTTCTCCTGCTCGGCGACGACCGAGGCGAGGATCGGCGCCGCGGTCGTCGCCGCGTGGATGCCGATCACGCTGACGATCGACAGCACCTCCATGAGCTCGTCCTGCGTGGCACCGAGCCGCACGGCGTTGCGCAGGTGCAGCTTGAGGCCGGGGACGTAGAGGTGGGTGGCCGAGGCGTCGAAGGCGATGTAGATCATCTCCTTGACCTTCGGCTCCAGCGTGCCCGTCTTCCACGGCACGGAGGAGAACTCCACGTACGCCTCGAACAGGTCCGGTGCGAGCTCGAGGATCCCCTCCCAGAACTCGTGCCAGTAGCCGCGGTTGGCCGTGAACTCCGCCTTCAGCTTCTCCCGGCGCTCGTCCAGCGGGGTCGGCTGCGTGCGGACCCCCTCCTCCTCGAGTACCTCGAGCAGCAGTGGCACCCCGATGTTGCAGGCGTGGATCCCGAGCGTGCTGGTCAGCTCCAGCACCTCCATGATCTCGGCGGGGGTGGCGCCGTGCCGGAGCGCGGCCGCGACGTGCTGGCGGATGCCGGGCTCGTAGAGGTGGGTCGCCGCGGCGTCGGCGGCGAGCTGGACGAGCTCCTTGACCTTGGGTGCCAGGTGCGACGCCCGGGTCCACGGCACGGCCGAGAAGTGCAGGTAGGCCTCGAGGAACGCCGGGTCGAGCTCGAGGATCCGCTGCCACGGCTCGCCCCAGGTGCCGCCGACGCGCACGAACTCGTCCTTGAGGCGCTGCTGCTCCGCCGTGAGCGTCTCGGTCGCGGTCACTGGTCCTCCTCCGGCCGCTCCCGCAGCCATCGTTCGATCTCGGTGTGGTCGGCCCCGGGTCCGAGCGTGTCGACGGCGCGGCTCCAGAGCGCGAGGGTGCGCTCGGCGTGTCCGCGGGGCGCGTCGACGGCCTCGGCCAGCCCCAGCGCGATCCGCAGGTCCTTGACCATCAGCCCCGCGGTGAAGCCGGAGGCGTAGGTGCCCGGGACGATGTGCTCGGGCCACTTGGTCTCGGTGGACCCGCTGCGGCCGCTGGAGCCGTTGATCGCATCGAGCATGGCTGTGGGGTCGAGCCCGAAGCGCTCCCCCGCGAGGATCGCCTCGGAGGTCGCGAGCAGGTGCGACGCCGAGAGCAGGTTGTTGAGCGCCTTGAGCGCGTGCCCCGCGCCCGTCCCGCCGACGTGACGCACCCGGCCCATCAGGGACAGCAGCGGGGTGAGCCGGTCGGCGGCGTCGGCGGGGCCGCCGACCATGATCGTCAACGTGCCGGCCTCGGCGCCCGCCACTCCCCCGGACACCGGGGCGTCGACGAGCGTTGCGCCCCGCTCGGCGACCCGCTCCGCCAACGCCCGCGTCCGCAGCGGCTCCGACGTGCTCATGTCCACCAGCAGCGTGCCCGGCGCGAGGACGGCGAGCAGGCCGCAGTCGGCGACCTTCTCCACCACCCCGGAGTCCGGCAGCATCAGGATCACGACGGGGGCGCCCTCGGCCGCGGCGGCGGCGCTCGGCAGCGGGACGACGACGTCGGCGAGCCCCTCGGCCACCCCGGGCGCGGCGTCGTGCCCGTGCACCGTCACTCCCCCGGCCGCGAGCCGCCGCACCATCGGCGTGCCCATCCGGCCCAGGCCGACGAAGCCCACGGGGTCGAGCACGTCATCCATGACCGTTCCCCGCGACGTCGACGGACTCGGCGGCGATCTCGCGCAGCACCCGCTCGGCCACCCGGAAGGACTCCAGCGCGGCGGGCGCCCCGCAGTACCCCGCGGTCTGCAGCAGCGCCTCCTGGATCTCGGTCTCGGTGCAGCCGTTGGTCACCGCACCCCGGACGTGCACGGCGAGCTCGTGGCTGCGGTTGAGCGCCGTGAGCATGACCAGGTTGAGGAGGCTGCGGGTGCGCCGGTCGAGGCCCGGCCGGCTCCACAGCTCGCCCCAGACGTTCTGCGTGACGTACTCCTGGACCGGCCGCGAGAAGTCGCTCACGCCCTCCAGCGAGCGGTCCACGTGCGCGTCGCCGAGCACCTCGCGGCGGATGCCGAGGCCCCGCTCGTACCGGTCGTCGGTCATCGGGCCACCTCCTGCCCCACGAGGTAGTCCGCCTCGGTGACCTCCTCGAGCCGGCTCGTCGGCCCGACGGAGAACGCGAGGTGCGTCGGCACCGTCTCCGCGGTCCCGCCGTGCCGGTGCTGCTCGCCCGGGGGCACCCACACGAGGTCGCCGGCCCGGACGACCCCCTGCCGCTCGCCGCGCGGGCAGACCCAGCCCGTCCCGGCGGCGAGGTCGAGCAGCCGGCCCCGGGTGGGGTGGTGCCGGTACGTGCGCGTGCCCGTCGTGATGGTCGCCGGGTTCACCGTGTCGTGCTCGGCGGTGGTCGGCGGCACCGGATCACCCCAGACCGTGCCGGTGAAGGTCTCCGTCCGGTTCCGGGTCGGTGTGGTGTCAGGGGCACGGCCCCGAACGATCTGCACTGGTCATCCTTCCTGGTCGTGCACTCGGACCCCGCCGGCGACGTCGCCGAGCGCGTCGACGACCCGGTCGTCGGTCAGGTCGCCGTCGCCGGCGATCGGGCCCGTGGCGTTCGGGGTGGGGACGCCGAGCCGGCCCTCGGCCGGGTCCGCCACCGGCTCCACCCCCTCCCCCCGCGCGACCCGGACGACCAGGTCGGCGAGCGGCGGGCCCAGCCCCGGCACGCGGTCCGGGAACCGCTCCGGCACGGCGGCATCGTGTCCGGCGAGCAGCACCCGACCGGGGTCCTCGGTCATCTCACGCAGCAGGTCAAAGCCGCGGTACATGTCGGCGAGGTCGGCGACCACGAAGAACGGCCGGTCCCGTTCGAGCTCCTCGTAGAGGTGCAGCGCGTCCGCCGCCAGCACCACGGCACCGCCGGCCGTGGCGACCTGCGCGACCAGCTGCCCGGGCGTGTGCCCGCCGACCGTCACCAGCTCGAAGCCGGGCGCGAGATCGAGCGTGTCCTCGACCAGCCGGACCCGCCCGTCGGCGGCGGCCTCGGCGAGCAGGCCGAGCTCGTCGGGCTCGGTGGAGTGGGCGAACTGCAGCCGGCCCGCGTACGGGCCGGTCCAGAAGTCCAGCTCGCGGCGGGCGAGCACGATCTCGGCCGCCGGGAAGCGGTCGAGGTTGCCGATGTGGTCGTAGTGGGCGTGGGTGACCACGAGCTGCTCGACGGCCGCGGGCTCGATGCCCAGGCCGCGCAGCGCCGCCACCGGGTCCACCAGCATCGTGCGCCGCCTGCGGGCCCCGGGCCCGGCGCCGAAGCCGCAGTCGACCACGACCGTCCGCTCGCCGTCGCGGACGACCCAGAAGAAGTAGTCCATCGGCAGCGCGGCGTCCGGCTCGCCGTAGACGTGGTGGTTGAGGAAGACCTCCGACCGCCGCGTGCTTCGGGTGCCGTAGCGCACGGCGAGGACCTCGTAGGCCATCAGGCCGCCCTGGTGAAGTCGACGTCCTTCGTCTCCGGGCCCGCCGCCGCGCCCACCGCCCCGAGGACCCCGCCGATCCCAGCAGCAGGGCCGCGGCGACGGCCGCCGGGACGACCTGGTTCAGGCCCGCGTAGAAGAAGGCGTAGAAGGACGGGATGATCACCGACGCGCTGAAGCCGAGGCCGAACGCCGAGGCCCGGACGTCGGTGTGGAAGCGCTCGTTGATGTAGGGCAGGACCACACCCCACGGTGCCGTGACCAGCACGGAGAACACGCAGACGAGGAGCACGATCGCGCCGTACGACAGGTGGGCCCCGTTCATGAGCAGCGCCATCAGCGTCGACCCGCCGACCGCGATGAGCGCGCCGAGGACGACGAAGAACCTCCGGCGCCCGATCCGCTGGGCGATCACTCCGGAACCGATGTAGCTGACGACCAGGCAGGCGTAGGCGATCAGCAGCGCCGTGGTGAGCTGGCTCCCGCTGAGCTTCAGCACGGTGTGCAACACGGTGGTCGGCAGGAACAGCGTGACCATGTTCTGGGTCAGCCAGAACCCGGTCATCATCGCGAAGACCTGCAGGAAGCTGCGACCACTGGGACCGGTGAAGAGGTTCTTCAGCGGCGCGGACTTCTTCTCCGAGGCCTCCCAGATCTCGGACTCCGAGACGTAGCGCACGTAGTACAGCACCAGCACGGCCGCCAGGAGCGCGCCGAGGACGAACGGGACGCGCCAGCCCCACACCGCGTAGGGCGAGTCCGGCCCCGCCAGCGGGAACAGCGCGAACGAGGCCATCCCGACGAGGTTGATCACGATGTAGGCCAGCGGGAAGGCGGCGAGGATGACCCCGCCCAGCAGGCCGCGCTTGTGCTTCGGCGCGTACTCCATCGCCAGCGGCAGCGCTCCCGTGTAGCCGCCGCCCAGGCAGATCCCGTCGAGGAAGCGCAGCAGGATCAACAGCCAGTAGGAGGCGATCCCGATCGTGGCATAGCCCGGGACGAACGCGATGAGCAGCGTGATCACGCCGAAGCCGGAGACCGAGGTGATCGTGGCCCGGCGGCGGCCCACCCGGTCCGCGAGCCCGCCGAAGATCGCCGCGCCGATCGGGCGGCCGATGAGGGTCGTGGCGAACACGAGCGAGGTCAGGATCGCGGAGAGCCCCGCGGACATCCCCGCCGGTTGGAAGTAGATCAGGGCCGGGGTGAGGATCACGGTCGGCAGGTAGATGTCGAACATGTCGACGAACTCGGCGAAGAACGCCCCGCGGGTCGCGGACCGGCGCTTCGCCGCCCGCTCCGGGGTCTCGACCTCGCCGCGGTACCCGGCCCGCACCGCTCGGTTCCTGTCACTGGTGTCACTGCCCGCCATCGCGCAGTCCCATCTCGTCGCACCGTTGCGCACCTGATAATTGTCAGCCTGTCTGACAATCATCGTGCGGACCGTAACCACGAACCCGCAGGACAGTCAACGGCCACTGGTCCGATCGAGCCCTCTGCGAGGAGCAGGTTCCCGCGACTGTCAGACACCAACGGCCCGCCGCGTGACATCTCTCCGCGACGGCGACGGCGACGGCGACGTCGCCCGCGCCCTCGACCCCAGCCTCCTGCGCGGGCTGCCGCCCTGCCACTCCTGGCCGGCGAACCCCTCCGGTCGTTCAGCGCTTGACGGCCAGCACCGGGACGTCGGCCTCCAGCAGCAGGCGCTGGGAGAGGCTGCCCAGCAACGCCTTGCCGATCGGCGTGCGGCGTTTCATCCCGATGACCAGCAGGTCGACCGTGCCGGCGTACTCGTCGAGGGCGGCGAGGACGCTGTCGGCGAGGTCGGCGTGCCCGGTGCGCTCCCGGACCGTGATCGGCAGGTCGCTCGGCATCCCGACGACGTCGAGCGGGTCGAGGGCCAGGTTGAGCACGACCAGGTCCGTGTCGCGCAGGCGCGTCTCGTCGAGCGCCGCCGACAGGGCCGTCCGCCCCTCCGGCGAGTCGGGGACCGCCACCATCACCGTCATCGCGTCACCTTTGCCATGTCCCGTGCCGGCGCGCCCCCGTGCTTGAAGTCGCGCTCGAGCTGCTCCAGGGTCCGCCCCTTGGTCTCCGGCACGATCGCCTTCGCCACCAGCATGGCGCACACGCCGAGGCCGGCGAACAGGAAGAAGGTCGCGGAGATCCCGATGGCCGCCACCAGGATCGGGAACAGCAGGCCGACCAGGAAGTTCACGATCCACAGCATCAGCCCGCACACGCCCATGCCGAGGCCGCGGAGCTTGAGCGGGAAGATCTCGGAGAGCATCAGCCAGGTCACCGGGGAGATCGCGCCCTGCTGGAAGGCCAGGAAGGTCACGGTCAGCGCCAGCACCACCGACGCGCGGCTGACGCCCTCGGGCAGCACCAGGGAGAACACGCCGACGAGCAGCAGCGCGCAGAAGGTCCCGATCTGCCCGACGATCAGCATCGGGCGCCGCCGCACCCGGCCGAGCAGCCAGATCCCGACGAACGTGGCCAGCACGGAGATCACGCCGTTGGCGATGTTGGCGATCAGCGCACCGTCCCGGTCGAAGCCGGACTCGGTGAGGATCTGCGTGCCGTAGTACATGATCGAGTTCACGCCGGTGATCTGCTGCATCACGGCGATCGCTAGTCCGACGACCACGATGCGGCGGATCCACGGCACGGCGAGGTCGCGCCAGCCCGCGGTCTGGGCGGCCTCGTCCTCCTCGGCGAGCGCGCGCACCTCGGCGAGCTCGGCCTCCGCCCGCTTCGCGTCGCGCACCTGCTGCAGCACCGCGAGCGCCTCGCCGAACCGGCCGCGCGAGGCGAGCCAGCGCGGGCTCTCGGGCATCGCGAGCATGCCGGCCCACAGCGCGACCGCGGGCAGCGTGGCGATCACCAGCATCCAGCGCCAGACGCCGCCGGCCTCGCCCCACACCCCGCCGATGACGGCGTTGCCGACGAACGCGAGCAGCTGGCCGCTCACGACCATGAGCTCGTTCTGCGTGACGAGCCGGCCGCGCCGCTCGACGGGCGAGACCTCGGACAGGTAGGCGATCACCGTGACGGACGCGCCGCCGACGGCGAGGCCGAGGACCACACGGCCGAACACCATGACGCCGACACCCGGCGCGAACGTGCAGATCAGGGTGCCGACGGCGAACAGCACCGCCAGCCGGAGGATCATCGTGCGGCGGCCGCGTCGGTCGGAGACACGCCCGCCGAGGAAGGCGCCGAGGGCCGCGCCGAGCAGCAGGGAGCTCGTGACGACGCCCTCGGTGGCCGGGGTCAGGCCCAGGTCGTCGGTCATGTACGGCAGGGCGCCGTTGATCACGCCGGTGTCGTAGCCGAAGAGCAGGCCGCCGAAGGTGGCGACGACCGTGAGGAGCTTCAGCCGCCGCGTGTGCGGGCCGAGGGTCTCCGTCGTCGGACCGGACGGCACCGCGTCGTGCGTGTCGTGGGACAAGGGGTTCCTTCGCGAGGGGACGGTGCCGCGCGGGGCACCGTCCCCTCGCGGCCGGACGGTCAGGCGTTCAGGCGGTCGGCGCCGAAGTGCTTCTCGACCAGGGCGGTGGCCTTCTCGCGCTGCCGCACGCTGATGCCCTCGGCGTCGGACTCCCAGCCGAACACGCAGGAGGAGACCACGCCGTCGAACCCGACGGAGGCGAGCGCGGCGAACACCGCGTCGAAGTCGACCTCGCCGCGGCCCATCTCGGCGTGCTGGTGCACCCGCACCGTCGAGCCGGGCGGGTTGACGATGTAGCGCAGCCCGTTCGACGCCGTGTGGTCCAGGGTGTCGGCCAGGTGCACGTAGGTGACCTTCTCCGCCGCCCGGCCGATGATCCCGGCCGGGTCTCCGCCGGTACCGCCTTGGTGGAAGGTGTGCGGGGTGCAGTACAGGAACGAGATCCAGTCCCGGTTGAGCCCGCGGACCAGGTCGACGGCGGCGTGGCCGTCCTCGATGAAGTCGTCCGGGTGCGGCTCGAGCACCAGCTTGACGCCCTCCCGCTCGAAGATCGGGATCAGCTCGTCGAGGGACTTCAGGAACTGCGCCTCGGCGACCTCCGCGCCTTCCGGGCGGCCGTTGAACTCGGAGTTCATGGTGTCCACGCCAAGGTCGACGGTGATCTGGATCGCCCGCTTCCAGGCCCGCACCGCGGCCCGACGCTCCTCCTCGCCCGGACCCGACCAGCGCAGCACCGGCAGCACCGAGGCGATCCCGACCCCGGCGTCGGCGGCCCGCTTGCGCAGCGTGGCCACCCCGGCGTCGTCGACGCGCGGGTGGCCGAAGAACGGGATGAAGTCCGCCTTCGGGGACAGCTCCATCCAGCGGTACCCCATCTTCGCCACGACGTCGGGCAGCTCCTGCACCGAGTGGGTGGCGTAGAACATCTGCGGGTCGAGGGCGAGCTTCACGGGCGCGCCTCCAGCTTCACCTCGGTGCGCCTGCCGGTGCGGACCGCCTCGACGCCCGCCTCGCAGATGGCGGCGGCCGCGTAGCCGTCCCAGGCGCCGGCGCCGTCGATCGTTCCGCGGCGGGCGGCGTCGACCCAGCGCTGCATCTGGGAGTCGTAGGCCTGCCCGAAGCGGACCACAAAGTCGGGGGCGATGGTGCCGCCCCAGCGCCCGGCCTGCTTGACCACCAGGTTCTGGTCGAGCCCGATCGTCGCGCTGCCCTTCTCCGCGACGAGCTCGGTGCGGACCTCGTAGGCGACCTGGGTGCGTACGAAGCTCTCGACCGTCACCAGCCGGCCGGACTCGGTCTCGAACAGCACGAGCATCGGGTCCGAGACGCCCTCGGGCGCGGCCGAGGTGGACGTGCCGCGCAGCACGGTGACCGCCGCGACCTCCTCGCCGAGCAGGAATCGGGTGCAGTCCGCCTCGTGCACCACGGAGTCGGCCATGGCCATCGCCGAGTTGAAGGAGTCCGGCACCGTGGGGTTGCGGTGCGTGCAGTGCAGCATCAGCGGGGCGCCGACCGAGCCGCTCATGATCAGCTCGCGCAGCGCGACGTACTCGCTGTCGAACCGGCGCATGAAGCCGACCTGGATCAGGTCGCGGCCGCTCTCGGCCTGCGCCTTCACGACCCCGTACGAGGACGGGCCGTCCATGGTCAGCGGCTTCTCGCAGAGCACCGGGATGCCGCGCTCGAGGCACGCCAGGACCTGTTTCTCGTGGGCGAAGCCGGGGCTGGCCAGCACGACGGCGTCGACGTCGTCGGCCCCGATGGCTTCGAACGGGTCGGCGACGGTGCGGGCCCCGATCCGGCCGGCGACCTTCTCCGCCTGCAGGTGCGAGTAGTCGTTGACCACGGTCACGCGGGCGCCGCGGACGCGGCGGGTGAGGCTGTCGACGTGGAAGGAGCCCATCTTGCCCACGCCGACCACGGCGATGCGGAGATCGTCGGACATGTCTGCTCGTCCTCTCAGGCCTTCGGGGTGCCGATGTCGAGCCGGCCCGAGCAGCCGGCGAGGTAGGTGTGGGTGCGCCGCGCGACGGGCAGCGGCCGGTCCGGCGGGCAGGGGTACATGTCCTGCTCGACGATCGCGTAGATGTCGCGGTCGAGCTCCTCGACCGCGGCGAGCACCTCGCGCATGTCCGGCACGCCCAACGGCGGCTCGATCATGGCGCCGAGCCTGACCGCCTCCGGGAACGGCAGGTCCTCGACCTCGACCCGGGCGATGATCGCGGGGTCGACCTGCTTGAGGTGCAGGTAGCCGATGCGCTCCGGGTACTTCTTGATCAGCGCGACGTTGTCGCCGCCGTAGTACGAGACGTGCCCGGTGTCGAGGCAGAGGTTCACGTACTCCGGGTTGGTGTTCTCGCAGAAGCGCTCGATCTCGTGCTGGTGGCCGACGTGGCTGTCCGCGTGGCTGTGGAACTGCACGTGCAGGCCGTACTCGGAGAGGATGCGCCGGCCCAGCTCGTCCATGCCCGTGGTGAGCAGCTTCCAGCGCTCGTCGGAGAGGACGCGGTCCTCCAGCGGTGCACCGGTCCTGTGGTCGCGCCAGGTGTCGGGGATGACCACGATGTGCTCGCCGCCGACCGCGGCGGTCAGCGCGGCGACGTCGGTGACCTGCCTCCACACGTCGTCCCACGAGTCGGGGCGGTGCAGGTGCTCGAAGACGGTGCCCGCCGAGATCTTCAGGCCGTGCTCGGCGCACTGGTCCCGCAGCTCGTCCGGGTCGGTGGAGAGGTAGCCGTACGGCCCGATCTCGATCCACTCGTAGCCGGCACCGGAGACCTCCGAGAGGAACCGGTCGGCGGGGGTCTGAGCGGGATCCGACGGGAACCACACACCCCACGAGTCGGGCGCGGAGCCGATCCGGATCGTCGATGAAGGGGCCACGCTGCTGCTCTCCCGGTCGTCGTCGGTGCCGTGTGCGCGAGCGTCCGGGACGGACACCCTCGTCGTGGAACTAGAGCGCTCTAGTCGCGCCGTGGCACACTATGGTGACCGCAAGGTGCGTATGTCAAGACATAGTCGTGAACGGCCCGCACCGATCTCCGCGACCCGCCCGTGAACTGCGAGGATGCCACCATGGCCACGCCACTTCCGCCGCGCCGCCGGCCGACGATGGTCGACGTCGCCGCCCGCGCGGGCGTCTCGCGCGCGCTGGTCTCCCTCGTCTTCCGCGACCAGCCCGGCGCCTCCGCCGAGACCCGCGCGCGCGTGCTGGCCGCGGCCGAGGAGCTCGACTACCGCCCGGACAGCGCCGCCCGGCTGCTCGCCCGCGGGCGCAGCCGCACCCTCGGCGTGCTGATGACCGTGCGCGAGCCGTTCGAGGCCGATCTCGTCGAGGCCATCTACCCCGAGGCCGAGCGGCTGGGCTACGAGGTGCTGCTGTCCGCACGCACCCCCGGCCGGGACGAGGCGACGGCCGTCGAGGGCCTGCTCGCGCACCGCTGCGAGGCGATCGTCCTGCTCGGGCCGGACGTCGACGACGCCTTCCTCGCCGCGCTCGGCGCCCGAACCGTCGCCGTCGTGGTCGGGCGGGCCGCGCCCGGGCTGGACAGCGTGCACAGTGCCGACGCGGAGGGCGTGCGGCAGGCGGTCGACCACCTCGTCGGCCTGGGTCACCGGGCGATCGTGCACGTCGACGGCGGCACCGGACCCAACGCCGCCGCGCGCCGGACCGGGTACCTGACGGCCCTGGCGGCCCGCGGCCTCGGCGACCGGGCGCGAGTGCTGCCCGGGGCGTACCACGAGGACGCCGGGATCGCGGCCGCGCAGACCCTGCTCGCCGGCCCGGAGTTGCCGACGGCGGTCCTCGCCGCCAACGACCGGTGCGCGCTCGGGCTACTGGACTCCCTGCGCCGCAACGGGATCGACGTACCCGGGCAGGTCTCGGTGGTGGGCTACAACGACGACCGTCTCGCCCGGCTCTCCCACGTCGACCTCACGACGGTCCGGCAGGACGCCGGCCTGCTCGCCCGGCACGCCGTCCGGGCCGCCGCCGCCCGCCTGGACGACCCGGACCGTGCGCCGGGCGAGACCGTGCTGACCCCCGAGCTTGTCGTCCGTGGCACGACCGCTCCCCCGGTGCGCGGCGAGCGCCGCTGAGGGCCGCGGGCCCGACGCCCCGCGCCCTCCGGAAGGCCCCACCCCGGATCCGGGGGCCGGTCGGCTGCCCGGGGGGTCGTCGGCGCCGAAGGATCGGGGCATGACCGCACCCACCGCCCCGCCGCTCACGCCGCGCGTCCCGCTCCGGCGCCGCCCCTGGGTCCTGCCGCTCGGGCTCCTGGCGGTGCTGTTCCTCGTCACCGCGCTGCCGCCGTACCTGGGTCTGGATCCGGCGCGCTCGCGCGTCCCGCCCCAGCCCGACCTGCCGCACTTCTACCCGATGTTGGTGGCGCACATCGCCTTCGGCTCGGTCGCGCTGCTGACCAGTGTGCTGCAGGTCTGGCCATGGCTGCGCCGCTCGCACCCGCGGGTGCACCGGTGGAGCGGGCGGCTCTACCTGTTCGCCGGGGTGTTCCCGGGCGGGCTGGCGGTGCTGACGGTCGCGCCGTTCGGCGAGATGGGCCCGGTGCAGCAGGCGGGCAACACCGCGCTCGGCGCGCTCTGGCTGGTCACCGGCGTCCTGGGTTATCGGGCCGCCCGGAGGGGCCGGTACGCGCAGCACCGCGCCTGGATGGTGCGCAGCGTCGCGCTCACGTGGTCCATCGTGGCCAACCGCGTGTGGTCACCGCTCTGCCTGGCCGTGTACGCCCCGGGCGCCCTGTCGGACGCCGACGTTGCACACTCGGTGATCGCACAGGCCATCGGTGTCTCCGTCTGGGCGTCATGGGTACTGAACCTGATCGTGGCCGAGTGGTGGCTGGCAGGATCGGCCAGGTGGACGGCACGACCGGTCCGAACGGAACGCCTGGCACGGCAGGACCCCGACCGGCGACGATGAGCGACGTCGCCCGGCAGGCGGGCGTGTCCCGGGCGACCGCCTCCTACGTGCTCAACCGGACGCCTGGCGCCCGGATCCCGGAGCAGACGCGCGCCAAGGTGCTCGCGGCCGCGGAGGCGCTGCGGTACGTCCCGCACGTCAGCGCGCGCTCGCTGCGGCGGGGGCGCAGCGACCTCGTCGTCGGGCACGTCGACGGCAGCTCGATCCTCAGCGACCGGCTGCCCTTCTTCGGCCTGGTCCGGATCGCGTCCGAGGTGCGCAAGGCGGGCTACACCTTCCTCATCCACGGCGACCCCACCGTCAGCGGGCTCGCCGCCGCCCGCGCGTGGCTGGCGCTGCGGCCCGCGGCCGTCGTCGCGACGCTCGACCGGTTCACCGAGGAGAGCGTCGCGATGCTCGCCGGGGCCGGCACGGTCCCGGTCGCGCTCGGCCGCCGGTCGTCGGAGCTCACCGCCACCGTCGTGCTCGACGACGGCGAGCTCGGCCGCGCCGCCGCCACGCGGCTCG
Source organism: Pseudonocardia kujensis (assembly GCF_021283305.1). Lineage (GTDB taxonomy): Bacteria > Actinomycetota > Actinomycetes > Mycobacteriales > Pseudonocardiaceae > Pseudonocardia > Pseudonocardia kujensis. The sequence continues at coordinate 65,489 of NZ_JAJSOK010000007.1, read as the reverse complement.
CCGACCGGGGCTGCCGGCGGATCGCCGTTCTCGGGTCGCACGACGACCGGTCCACGGACCACGTGCTGGGCAACCGGATCGCCGAGGTGCTCGCGACCGCGGCCGAGCGCGGGCTGGAGGCCCGGTACGTGCCCATGCGGCCCGAGGTCGACGCCGCCGCCCGGGTCGTCGCGGACTGGCAGCGGGGCGAGATGCCCGACGGCGTCGTCGGCCCGACCGACCGGCACGCCGGGCTGCTCCTCGGCGCGCTGACCGACGCGGGGATCGACGTGCCCGGCCGGGTCGCCGTGATCGGGATGGACGACGACCCCTTCTGCGACCTGCTCCGCCCGCGCCTCACCTCGGTCGCCGCCGACCTCATCGGCGGCGACACCCCGCTCGCCGGGGTCGTCCTCGCCGCCATCGAGGGGCGGTGGGACCCCGGGCACGCGGTGCGTCGCTTCCCCGCCCACGTGGTGGAGCGGGACAGCGCCTGACACCGTCCGGGAGAACCGTCCCCGCGTGGTCGGACTGCCCGGCCCCCGAGCGGGGAACCCCGGGCCGGTACGCCGGAAGGAGCGACCGACATGATGACGGTGATCACCGAGGTCACGCTGAGGCGCGGGTCCGAGCCGGAGTGGGACGCCGCGATGCGCGACCGGCTCGCGGCCGCGCACGGCCGGCCGGGCTGGGTCGGCGGGCAGCTGCTCATCCCGCTCGACGGCCAGAACACGCGGGTCGTGGTCGGGACCTGGCAGAGCCGGGCCGACTGGCAGGCCTGGCACGAGGACGAGGCGTTCGCCGAGACCCGCACCCGGATGGAGGGTCTGCAGGAGGGCGACAGCGCGCTCACCTGGCACGAGGTGGTGGTCGACTCGCGCGGCGAGAGCTGAGGCCCCGGGCACGGAGCCGGACGCGCCGTGTGACGCCCCCGACAACCGCGGCCCGACTATCGATCACGGAACCCGGCTATGCCCCCGGCGCCCCACCGACGCCGAGGCGGACGACGCCGTCCCACCGGCTCCGGCTCCGTGACCGAAGGACCAGATGAGCCAGCCCTCCCGACGGCGCCCCGCCCCCGACGTACCGCCCTGCGCACCCCGGCTCCGCCGCCGCACCCGCTCGACCGCACCCGCCCCCGTCACGCGCCGCGAGATCGTCCTCCACGACCAGCGCGTGACCTACCTGGAAGCCGGACGCCGCAGCGGCGGGCCGACCGTCGTGCTCCTGCACGGGCTGGCGAGCAGCTCGGCCACCTGGATGCCGGTGCTGCCCCTGCTGGGGAGGCACGCCCACGTCGTCGCACCGGACCTGCTCGGCCACGGGGAGTCGGCCAAACCGCGGACGGGTGACTACTCGCTCGGCGCCTACGCGGCCGGGCTGCGCGATCTGCTGCTCGCGCTGCGGCTGGACCGCGCCACGGTGGTCGGGCACTCCTTCGGCGGGGGTGTCGCCATGCAGTTCGCCTACCAGTTCCCCGAGCTCACCGAGCGGCTCGTCCTCGACGCCAGCGGCGGCCTCGGCCCCGACGTGAGCCTCGCCCTGCGGGCCGCGACCCTGCCCGGGGCGGCCGCGGTCCTGAAGGTCGCGCACACCCTCACCCCGCGCCGGGTCGCCGGGCTCGCGCACCGGGCCGCCCGGCTCGTCCCGGGGGTGCCGCGCGCAGACCTGGACGAACTGGCCTGCGCCCTGGCCTCCTTCGCCGACGACGGCGCGCGGGAGGCCTTCCTCCACACCGTCCGCAGCGCGCTGAACTGGTCCGGCCAGCGTCTCGACGGGACCGGCCGGCTCTACCTGCTCGCCGACCTCCCGGTCCTGCTCGTCGCCGGCAGCGACGACGCCGTCATCCCGCTCGCCCACAGCATCGCCGCGCACGACCGGCTCCCGCGCAGCCGCCTCGAGGTCTTCGAGCGGACCGGGCACTTCCCCCACTCCGCGCACCCGGCCCGCTTCGCCGAGGTGCTGCTCGACTTCCTGCACACCACCAGCCCGGTGCTCGGCGACACCGACTCGTTCCGCCGGCGCCTGGTGGCCGCACGCCCCCGAGCCACCACCGCGGTCGTCCCCGTGTGACGACCGGGCCGGCGTGGTCGGGTCAGACGGTGCGGCGGCAGCGGGCCAGCGCCGCCCCGGCGACGACCGTCCCGGCCAGCCCCAGCACCAGCGCGGCAACCGCCCCGGCCAGCCCGTTGCCCGTACCGAGACCGCCGGCGGCGTTGGCCGCGTGCAGCCCGCCCACGACCGCGCCGAGCGGCCCCAGCACCAGGCCGACCAAGGCCGCGGCCCGCCTGCTGACCGGACCGACGCGATCGGCGGAACGAGCCAGGGCCAGCCCCCCGACGACGAGGCCGACCACCGCGAGCAGGGCGGCGAGGGTGGGCACGGTGCGCCCCGTGCCGAGCACAGAGCCGGTGGCAGAGAGGTGAACGGCGGCCGGGGCGGCGAGCAGGTGACGGGCGGTCATCGTGGATCCCTTCGGTCCTGCGCCGGTCTCGTCGAACCGGCGCGTGTGTGGGTGAGTGGTGCGATGGTGGACGCCGCCCCGCGGCCCGCGCGTCGGACGAGGGACGTCACTTCCGGCTGCTGCCGGCGCCGTACGTCATCCGCCGGTGGTAGACGGCGTCGACCCGGGTGGTAGGCAGGACACCGCTCGGGGTGGATGCGCTCCCTGGCCGGTAACCGCGACGATGGACCGGTGACGGCGGACCGGATCGAGGGCAGCGGGCGAATGGTCGACACCGGGGTCGAGCCGGCGCGTCGCGGCCCGTGGTCACCGGTCGTGGTCGACGCGGGTCTCGGGGTCTGCGTGGCTGCCGCGCTGCTCGTCGCCGCGGTCGTCGGCGTCGGTCCGGCCGTGGCGGACGCCCGCCCGCCCGACGCCGGCGCGGCGGCCCTGGCCCTCGCGACCGCCGGTGCGGTCGCCATCCGCCGCCGCCACCCCGTCGCGGCCTCGGCGGTGCTCGCCGCCGTGCCCCTCCTCTGGTTCCTCGGTCCCTATCCCGGGCGGCTGGTCGCCCTGGTCCCGCTGATCGGCTGCTCCACCCTCGCGGCGCTCCGGGGCTGGCGGTGGGGCCTCGCGTCCGCCGTCGTCACCGCGCTGGTCCAGATCGTCGCGATCCGGGTCGTGCTCGGCGACACCGAGACCGTCGGGGTGGTCCCCGATGCGGTGCTGCTGGCGGCCACGGCGAGCAGCGCCGGCGCGGCCGTCGGCTACCACCGGGCGGTGCTCGCCGTCACCCGCGCCGAGCACGCTCGCGAGACCCAGGCCCGTGAGGAGCGGGCGCGCCGGCTCGCGGCCGAAGAACGGCTGCGGATCGCCCGCGAACTGCACGACGTCGTCGGCCACACCATGGCCACCGTCAGCGTGCAGGCCGGGGTCGGCCTGCACGTCGCCGAGCAGCGTCCCGCGCAGGCCCGGGAGGCGCTCGCCGCGATCAAGACGATCTGCGACGACGGCCTCACGGACGTCCGGACGATCCTCGGCGTCCTGCGCGCCGACGGCCCGCCCGGGGAACCGCTGGCTCCGCGGGGCGGGCTCGACCGGCTCGCCGACCTGCGCGACACGGCCGAAGCCACCGGTCTGCACGTGGAGCTGCAGGTGGACGGGGAGCCGCGGCCCCTGCCCGCACCCGTCGACCTGGCCGCCTACCGGATCGTCCAGGAGGCGCTGACCAACGTGATCCGCCACGCCGGGGCCCGCACCGTGCGGCTGGCGCTGACCTACGAGCCGTCGCGGCTGGTCGTCCGCATCCGCGACGACGGCCGCGCACCCGCCGGGAGTACGGACCGCGGGCACGGCATCGCCGGGATGCGCGAGCGGGCCCGTGCGCTGTCCGGCCGCCTCACCGCGGCCCCGCACCCCGACGGGGGCTTCGAGGTGCACGCCGAGCTGCCCGTCCCGGGCTCCTCATGACGTCCGCGCACCTCCCGGACGACCCGTCGGCCGAGCCCGTCCGCGTGCTCATCGCCGACGACGAGGCCCTCGTGCGCGGCGGCTTCCGGGTCCTCGTCGAGACCGAGCCCGGCATGGTCGTGGTCGGCGAGGCCGGCGACGGGGCCACCGCGGTGGAGCTGGCCCGGCGGACCCGCCCGCACGTCGTGCTCATGGACATCCGGATGCCGGGCGTCGACGGGCTGTGCGCCACCCGCCGGATCGCCGCCGATCCCGACCTCGCCGGCGTCCACGTCCTCGTCCTCACGACCTTCGACCACGACGAGTACGTCGTCGACGCCCTCGACGCCGGGGCGGCCGGCTTCCTGATCAAGAACACGGAGCCGGCCCAGCTGCTGCGCGGCATCAGGGTCGTGGCCGGTGGCGAGGCGCTGCTGTCCCCGGGTCTGACCCGGCGGCTGATCGCCCGGCTGACCGCGCGGGCCGCGCCGGCCCGGCCCGACCCCGGTGCGCTGGCCCGGCTCACCGCCCGCGAGCGGGAGGTCGTCGCCCTCGTCGCCCACGGCCTGAGCAACACCGAGATCGCCACCGCGCTCACCATCAGCCACGCCACGGCCAAGACCCACGTCAGCCGCGCCATGACCAAGCTCGGCGCCCGCGACCGCGCCCAGGTGGTGGCCCTCGCCTACCGGCACCGTCTCGTCGAGCCGCCTCCTGCCTGACCACGGTCGGGCGACGACCGCTACTCCTCGTCGTCGACGACGTGGACCGCGGCCTCCTCGGCCGAGGCGGCGGCCCCGTCGATGCCGACGTCGCGGGCCCAGGCGTCGGGGTCGGTGTCCGAGACGCCGCCCTCGGCCGCGTCGACGAGACGCCCCGCGCGCGGGTCGCCGACCTGGTCGTCGCGCAGCTCGCCGTCGGTGTCCGAGGTGTCGGACTCCCAGTCCGCGTCCTCGTCGTCGCCCCAGTCGTCGGGCACCTCGCGGGCCAGCCGGTGGTCGAGGTCCTCGCCGGTGTGCTCGTCGGCCGGCGTGACCCCGAAGTCGTCGACGGCCCACGGGCGCTCCGGCGGCGAGTAGCCCTCGTCGAGGACGTCCTCCACCCCGCGGTAGTCCAGCGTGTCCTCGGGTTCGAGCTGGTCGGTGTCCACGTCCGGCCCGTTGTCGTCACGGCTCATGGGCGTCAGCCTGGCACTGCGCGGCGACGGCGTCGACGAGGCCCCAGCGCAGGGCCGTCGTCGCGTCGCAGGGCGCGCCGGACAGGGCGAGGTACAGGGTGCGCCACCGGCCGATGCGCCGCGGAAGGCTCACCGTGCCGCCGGCGCCGGGGACGAGCCCCATCCCGACCTCGGGCAGCCGGACGGTCGTGTCCGGCGCCGCCACGACGTGCCCCGCGAACGCCGCCACCTCGATCCCGGCGCCCACGCACGGCCCGTGCAGCCGGACCTCGACGCGGTCGCGCAGGGCGTGCACGGGCCGGGCGGCGCCCGCACGGGTCCGGACCAGGTGTGCCGTGGCCGGGTCGGGGGCCGTGCCGAACTCGTCGAGGTCGCCGCCGGCGCAGAAGGCCGGGCCCTCGCCGTCGATCACCACCTGCTCGACGTCCGGGTCCAGCAGGGCCAGGTCGAGCCCGCCGACGAGGGCGTCGCGCAGCTGCCGGCCGTAGGCGTTGCGCCGCTCGGGCCGGTCGAGCGTGAGGTGCAGGACGCGGCCGGCCCGCGCGATCCGCACGGGTTCGTCGACGGTCGGGGGCTGCGGCCGCGGCCCGCGGCGGGCGAGCCAGGCACGGAACTCCGGCCCGCCGAGCAGCGTGGAGTAGGCGAAGGACTCGGCGTCGAGCGCCGCGGGGACCGGCAGGGTGCCGGACCAGCGCAGCAACCCGGCCAGGACGGTCGCGGCCTGCGGGTTCGCCTCCGCCGCGGCGTGCAACCCCGCCAGCGCCGCGGCCGGATCGGGGACGCCGACGAGCTCCGGGCCGCCGTCGCACCCCACCGGCACCAGCGTGAGCGCCAGGGCCCGGACCAGGGGCGTCCAGCCGGGGCCGGGCTCCCCCACGCCGACCAGGATCCGGTCCGACTCCTGCGCGATCCGGGCGAGGCGCCCGACGTCGGTCGGCGGGCCGGTGAGGTCGACGCCCACGAGCGGGCCGTCGACACGGGCGTCCGCGCCGAGCAGCGGACCCTGGTCGGCGAGGTCGGCGGGGCGGATCACGGGCGGGGTCATGGCGGACCGAGCCTAGCCTCGCGACCAGCGATTAGGGTGCGGGCGTGGGGACCGACGCCGCAGCGGACTGGGCGGCGTCGGGCGTCGTCCCCCTGACCGGCCATCCGGACGGTCCTCCCCTGGTCCCCCCGGGCCGCGCCGCGTCGACCGCCGCCGATCTGGGGTCCCTGTTCGGCGTCGACGGGGCCGCCCTGCTCGGGGAGCGCGCCGCCTTCACCGGACACCGGCGGGCCGGCCGGGTGTCGGTCGGCGGGAGCTGCCGGCTCCTGCCGATCGCCGACGGCTGGGCCGCCGTGTCGTGCGCCCGGCCGGACGACCCGGCCCTGCTCGGCGCCCTGGTCGAGCACCCGCTGCCCGACGACGATCCCTGGCCGCTGCTCACCGCCGCCCTGGCCCGGATGCCCGCCCGGGACCTCGCCGAGCGCGCCGAGCTGCTGGGAGTGGCGGCGGCGCCGGTGCGGCCCGCGCCGTGCGGCGCGTGGTCGGTCGGAGCGCCGCGCTCGCTGGCCGGCCGCCTCGTCGTGTCGTTCGGGGCGTTGTGGGCGGGTCCGCTCTGTGCGCACCTGCTCGCGCGGGCCGGTGCCCGGGTGGTCACGGTGGAGACGCCGACGCGGCCCGACGGCGCCCGCCGGGGCGAGCCGCGGTTCCACGCGCTCCTGCACGCCGGGGAGCGGTCGGTCGTGCTCGACCCGTCCGCGCCCGGTGATCGGCACGCGCTCGCCTCGCTGGTGGAAGCGGCCGACGTGGTGATCGAGGCCTCCCGGCCGCGGGCCCTGCGCGGCTTCGGGCTCGACGCCGAGGCGGCGGTCGCGCGGGGCGCCACCTGGATCTCGATCACCGCGGCGGGCCGGGCGTCGAACCGGATCGGGTTCGGCGACGACGTCGCGGCCTCGGCCGGGCTCGTCGCCCACGACGCCGCCGGTCGGCCCGTCTTCGCCGGCGACGCCCTCGCCGATCCGCTGACCGGGCTCACCGCGGCGGCCCTGGCCCTCACCGCGCCGGGCGTGCTGCACGACGTGGCGATGACCGAGGTCGTCGCCCGGACGCTCGACGGCAGCCCCGGCGGGTGCGCCCGCCGGGAGGGTGCTGGCTGGGTGGTCGACACGCTCTCCGGCCCGGTGCCGGTCGCGGCGCCCCGCGCCCGCCCGGTGCCGGGACCCGCGCCGGGTCCCGGCACCGACACCGCGGCCGTCCTCGCCGAGCTGGGGATCCGGTGACCGGCCTCCTCCTGCGCGACGCCGAGGTCGACGGCGAGCGGGTCGACGTCCTCGTGCGGGAGGGGCTGGTGGCCGCGCTGTCGCCCGTCGGGACGCTGCGCGGGCCCGCGGTCGACTGCGGCGGGGGTGCCCTCCTGCCCGGCCTCGTCGACCACCATCTGCACCTGCACGCGCTCGCCGCGGCCCGCCGCTCGGTCGACTGCTCGGTGCCCGACCTCGCCGCGGCGCTGGCCGCGGCCCGGGCCGACGCGCACGGATGGGTGCGGGGCACCGGATATCCCGGCGACGACCTCGACGTCCGTGGGCTCGACGCCCTGCACGCCGACCGTCCGGTCCGGGTGCAGCACCGCAGCGGGGCGCTGTGGGTCCTGAACTCGCTCGCGCTCGCGGCGCTCGGCCCGCTCGACCATCCCGGCGTGGAGCGGGCGGCCGACGGCACCCCGACCGGCCGGCTGTTCCGCGCCGACGACTGGCTCCGTGCGCGGCTCCCCGGCTCCGGGCTCCCGGACCTGTCCGCCCTCGGCACCGAGCTGGCGGGCTACGGGATCACGGCCGTCACGGACGCGACGCCCGATCTCTCCGAGGCCGCCGCACGGGCGCTGACGGCGATGCCGCAGCGGGTGACGCTGCTCGGGCTGCCGGTCGGGGCGACCACGCCGCCCGGGGCCGCGGTCGGCCCGCTGAAGATCGTGCTCGCCGACTCCGGTCTGCCGCCGTTCGACGCGCTGGTGGCGCGGATCCGCGAGGCGCACGCGGCCGGGCGCGGGGTCGCCGTGCACAGCGTGACCCGCGAGTCGCTGGTGCTGCTGCTGGCCGCGCTCGACGAGGCCGGGCGACAGCCCGCGGACCGGGTCGAGCACGCAGCGCTGGTGCCGGAGGACCTGGTCCCGGCGCTGCGGGGGCTCGCCGTCGTCACGCAGCCGGGGTTCCTGGCCGACCGGGGCGACCTCTTCCGGCGGGAGGTCCCGGCCGAGGAGCACGCGGACCTCTACCGGTGCCGGAGCCTGCTGGACGCGGGCGTGGGGGTCGCGTTCTCCTCCGACGCCCCCTACGGCCCGGTCGACCCGTGGGCGGTGATCGCCGCGGCGACGACCCGCCGCACCCCCGACGGTGCACCGCTCGGCCGTGGTGAGGCCGTCGAGGCGCGGCAGGCGGTCGAGGCCTACCTCGCCCCGCCCGACGACCCCGGGGGCCCGCCCCGCCGGGTCTCCCCCGGCGCCTCCGCCGATCTCGTCCTGCTGCACCGCCCCCTCGCCCCGGCTCTCGCCACCCCCTCCGCCGCGCTCGTGCGAGGGACGGTGATCGGCGGGCGGTGGGTGTACGGGGGCTGAGCGAGCCGCCGTGATCCTCGTTTCCGGAGCGGGAGGGTCGAATTCCGACCCTCTCCACCCACAGCAGCTGATCACTGCTCGACATGCCCGCTCAGCCGCGACATCCGCGCTGGAACTCCCGGCGGCCGACCACCCGGCGTCCGGACCCGTCCCGCCCACCAAGATCACCCGAGCGGGACCCGGAACGTCGAAAACCGACCCTCGCCGTCCAGGGTCGCTGATCATCGTCGCCGCGACCCCTCAGCCGTGGCCACCCGTGCCGCGCCGCCCGCCGCACGACCACCCGGCGTCCGGACCCGTCCCGCCCACCAAGATCACCCGAGCCGGACCCGGAACGTCGGAAATCGGCCCTTGCCGTCCAGGACCAGCGATCAACCGCCGTCGCACCACGCCGGACGGCGTCGCACGAGGCTCCGACCGGCCGCTCAGGCCTGCTCGAGCAGACCCTCGAGCCCCCGGACCAGGGTCTCCCGGGCCCGCGCCGCGTCGGCCAGGTAGCCCGCGACCATCGCCCCGTCCCGCAGCATCATCAGGTGCGCCGCGGCCTGCTCGGGGTCCGGATGTCCGGCGACCCCGAGCTCGCGCACGAACAGCGCCGCAAGCCACGCCCGGTGCTCCGCGACCGCCCGGTGCACGCGACTGTCCGGGTCGGGGTACTCCGCGGCCGCGTTGATGAACGCGCACCCGCGGAAGCCTGGGGAACACGCCTGCTCCCCCATCTCCCCGATCACGGCCCGGAGCCGCTCCCGCCCCTCGGGCGCGCCCTCGGCGATCGCGCGGACCGCCTCGTCCACCGACCGCAGGTAGGCGACGACCAGGTCGTCCTTGCTCGGGAAGTGCCGGTAGAAGGTGGCGCGCGTGACCGCGGCCTCGCCGATCACCCGGTCGACGCCCACGGCGCGGATACCCTCGCCGTAGAACAGGGCGCACGCGGTGCGCAGCAGCCGCTCCCGCGCCTCGGAGCGCCCGGACGTCCGGTCGTGGGTCGGGGAGTCGGAGAGCCGCGCAGGCATGCCACCACGGTAACAGACAGAACGATCGGTCTTGCATTTCTCGGCGTCCCGTGCCAGAGTCGACGTCCAAGAAGGACCGTTCGTTCTACCGAGGAGTCGATCGTGAAGGTGCTCTACACCGCCGCCGCCATGTCCAGCGGGGACGCCCGCAACGGCCACGTCCGCTCGTCGGACGGCCTGCTCGACTTCGACCTGGCCACCCCGAAGGAGATGGGCGGCGCCGGTGGCGCCACCAACCCGGAGCAGCTCTTCGCCGCCGGCTACTCGGCCTGCTTCCACAGTGCGCTGAAGGCCGTCGCGCGGCAGAAGAAGATCGACATCACCGACTCGTCGGTCTCCGCCGAGGTCGGCATCGGCCCGAACGACCAGGGCGGCTTCGCCCTGACCGTCGCCCTGCACGCCGAGATCGGCGGGGTCGACCAGGCCACGGCCGACGAGCTGGTGCAGGCCGCCCACCAGGTCTGCCCCTACTCGAACGCCACCCGCGGCAACATCCCCGTGACCGTCGACGCCACCGTCGAGTGAGCGCCTGACGGACCGCCCGACGCACGAGGGCCCGGCACCACCACGGTGCCGGGCCCGCTGTCCTTCCTCGTAACGGTCAGTCGCCCGCGATCGGCTGCGGCAGGCGGTCCGCCGGCGCCGGGACCCCGCCGGGAGCGGGGGCGCCGAGCGCGACCCGGACCTCGGTCGTCGAGCCCGGGTCGACCCGGACGACCTGCACGTCGGGCGCGTACCCGGCCGCGGTGAGCGTGTAGGTGCCGCTCGGCAGGTCGGCGAAGGCGAACCCACCCTCGTCGTCCGTGCTGGTCGACGCGACCACGCGCCCGTCGGCCCCCACGAGGGTCGCGACGGCGTCGGGCACGCCACGGCCGCTGCTCGCAGCGGTGACGGTGCCGCGCAGCTCGGCCCGGTTCGGCAGGACGACGTCGTGCACCAGCGGGGTGCCGTCGGCGAGGGTCACCGAGGTCGCCACCGGCACCCCCGGCCCGGCCGCGGCCAGCGTGAACGCGCCGGAGGAGACCCCGGCGATCCGGTAGCGGCCGGCCTCGTCGGTCCGGGTGGTCCCGGCGACGTCGCCGCGGGCGTCGATCAGCGTGACCGTGACCCCGGCGGCCGGGACGGCGGGCTCGCCCCGCGTCACCGTCCCGGACACCTCGCTTCCGCCGCCGAGGGTGACGTCGTGCCGCACGGGGCGGTCGGCCACGGCGACCATCGACGCGGAGGGCCGCAGCGTGCCGGCCGACACGACCAGCAGGAACGTGCCGCCGGTGGGCAGGTGGAACTCGAAGCCGCCGTCCGGGTCGGTGGCGGCACGCGCGACCTGCTCCCCCGTGCCCGCCGTCAGCGTGACGACGGCGTGCCCGATCCCCGCCCCGCCGGTGCCGCCGACGAAGCCGTAGATCGCGGGCCCGACGCCCTCCGGGTCGGCGGGGCGCCCGGTGGTGACGGGGTGCGGCATGGCGTGCCGGCCCCGTCCCCGGTCGTCGGTCGGGGGCCCGGCCGGGAGCTCCGCCGGACCGGCCGCGGTGGCCGGCGCGGCGACGGCGGCCGCCGGGGCGGCAGCCGCGGCGACGGCTCCCGCGGGCGCCGGTGCGGGAGCCGCCCCGTCCGCCTCCGCCTGCTGCTGGATCCCGCTCAGCGTGCGCAGCGGGGCCTCCTTGATGAACACGATCGCGAGCAGGGAGACGATCGCCAGCGCACCCGCGACGAGGAAGATCCGGGCGGTCGCGTCGCCGTAGGCGCCGCGGACGATGTCGCCGACGAAGTCCGGGAGCTCGTTGAGCGAGCCGATCCCGACCTCGCCGGACCCCGCGCCCGTCACGGGCACACCGGCCGCGGACAGGCCCTCCGTGGTGAGGTCCGCGACCCGGGTCGCCAGGATCGCGCCCAGCACCGAGACACCGATCGTGCCGCCGAGCGACCGGAAGAAGGTGACGACCGACGACGCCGACCCCAGGTCGCCGACCTTGACCGTGTTCTGCACCGCGAGCACCAGGTTCTGCATGGTCATGCCCAGGCCGAGGCCCAGGACGGCGAGGTAGAGGCCCATGAGCCAGATGTTCGTGGCGTGGTCGATCGTGGCGAGCAGGCCGAAGCCGCCGACCATCAGGATCGCGCCGGCGACGAGGAAGACCTTCCACTTGCCGAGCTTGGTGATCAGCATGCCGGAGACGGTCGCCGAGAGCGTCGAGCCGATGATCATCGGCAGGGTCAGCAGGCCGGAGGCCGTCGGGGAGTAGCCCCGCGCGATCTGGAAGTACTGCCCCAGGAACACCGCGCCGCCGAACATCGCGACGCCGACGGCGATGCTCGCGACGACCGCGAGCGTGGTCGTGCGCTCCTTGAACAGGTACAGCGGGACGATCGGCTCGGCGGCCCGCGACTCGACGAGCACCGCGAGCCCGAGCAGGACGACGCCGATGGCGACGAGCAGCCACGACGTGCCGGAGCCAAACGCGAAGTCGTTGCCGGCCAGGGTGACCCAGATGAGCAGGTCGCAGACGCCGGCCGCGATCAGCGCGGCACCCAGGTAGTCGATCTTCACCGCGCGCCTGACCACGGGCAGGTTCAGCGTGCGCTGCACGACGACCAGCGCAACCACCGCGAACGGGGCGCCGACCCAGAAGCACCAGCGCCACCCCAGCGAGCTGTCCACGATCACGCCGCCGATCAGCGGCCCGGCGACCGTGGCCAGCGACATGACCGCGGCGATCGGGCCCGTGTAGCGGCCGCGCTCCCGCGGGCTGATCATCGCGGCGATCACGATCATGATCAGGGACTGCAGCGCGCCGAGGCCCAGGCCCTGGACGGCGCGCCAGACGATCAGGATGTCGACCGAGTGCGAGAAGCCGGCGAGGATCGACCCGCCGATGTAGAAGACGATGCCGAGCTGGACCAGCAGCTTCTTCGAGAAGAGGTCGGACAGCTTGCCCCAGATCGGGGTGCTCGCCGTGGACGACAGCAGGGTCGCGGTGACCACCCAGGTGTACTGGCTCTGCGAGCCGTGCAGGTCCGTGATGATCGTCGGCAGCGCGTTCGAGACGATCGTCGCCGACAGGAACGCGGTGAACATCGCCAGCAACATGCCGGAGAGCGCCTGCAGGACCTGGCGGTGCGTCATGGCGCCGGCCTCACCGCTGGTCGGGGGCGCAGCCGGCGCGCTCGGCGCGACCGGTGTCTCGGCGCGGGTGGTGGACACGCGTGTTTCCTCGTCTCTCGGATCTTCCGGGTTCGTGCGGGGAGATGTCGGCCGGGGCGGACCCGGGCGGCCGGCGGTCAACGCGTCGGCGCCGGCTCGGACCGCCGCCGCGGGGCTGGCGGGATCCGGTGCAGGTCCGCGACCAGGCCGCGGAGCTCGCCGGCGATCCGGCCGACCTCCTCGTCCGTGCGGTGGGCGAGGGCGGCGGCGACCTGCTCGGCGCGGTGCTCGCGATAGGCGACGAGGGCGGCACGCCCCCGGTCGGTCGCGCCCACGAGCTGCGCGCGGCGGTCCTGCGGGTCGGGACGGCGCGCGACGAGGCCGGCCTCCTCGAGGGCGGCGACGCGTCGGCTGATCACCGAGGCGTCGACGTCGAGCGACGCGGCCAGCACCCCGAGCCGCTGCTCCCCCTCCCCCACCAGCAGGCCGAGCAGCCCGGCGCTCGACGGGTGCAGGACGCACGAGCCCTCGGCGGGCGGCTCGGCGTCGGCCAGCTGGCGCGCGAGACGGCCGAGGCCGACGAACTCGCGGATGGCCTCCACGAGGTCGGACGCCGTCGACGTGCTGATCACGGTCCTCTCCCTTTGGTTGCTACATGCAAGCATAGCCTGATGCTTTCGCCATGCAATTCTGGTCCGTCACGTTCGCCCCATCAGGTCCTCCGGACACCGTCGTCCCGTCCGTCCCGCTCGGACCGCGCCCGGACCGGGGCTAACCTGGCCGCGAGATGAGCGCCTCCCCCGCCGCGGGCCGCCCCCGCGATCCGGACGTCGACCGGCGGGTCGCGCGCGCCGCCGTCGAGCTCTTCGGCTCGCAGGGCTGGGCGGGGTTCAGCGTCGAGGCGGTGGCCCGCCGCGCCGGCGTCGGCAAGGCGTCGATCTACCTGCGCTGGCCGAGCAAGGAAGCCCTGCTGGTCGGCGCGCTCGCCGAGCGCGTACCGGTCGTCGCGGACGTCGACACCGGCACCCTCCGCGGCGACCTCGTCCGGCTGGCCCGACAGCTCCTGGACATGCACCTCGGCCCGTCCGGACGCGCGTTCCAGCGGATGGGGCTGGACGCCCCGCAGCTCCCCGGGGTGGCCGAGCGCTGGGAACGGCACCGCGAGGCCCAGGTGCGGGCGGCGCGGGCGATGGTCCGGCGAGGGATCGACCGCGGCGAGATCGCCGCCGACACCCCGGTCACGCTGCTGCTCGACACCCTGTGCGGCGGAGTCGCACTGCACGTCTCGTCCACCCCGGAGCGGCTGCGGCCGAACATCGACGTCGAGGACTACGCGGAGCGTCTCGTCACGTTCCTCCTCCGCTCGCTTGAGTGAGCCGCCCGGGCCGGGTTACCGTCCGAGCAGGTTTTCGGACGTTCGGCGTCCAGGAAGTGGGGTGGCCGGGTGGCGCAGAGGGTCCCCGCGGGCGGCGTCCCCGCGGGTGTGGAGGTCGTCGGGACCGCGCAGCGCGAGGCGTGGGCGGCGAAGGTGCTCCCGCCCGTCGAGCGACTGGAGGCGGGCCTGTGGTCCGTGCCGGTCCCGATCCCGCACAACCCGTTGCGATACACGCTCTGCTACCTGGTCCCGGGCGACGACGGCGTGGTCGTCGTCGACCCGGGGTGGGACACCGACGAGACCTGGGACGCCCTGGTCGGCGGGCTGCGGGCCGCGGGCGCGGGCTTCGACGACGTCATCGGGATCGTCGCGACGCACGTCCACCCGGACCACCACGGCCTGTCCGGGCGGCTCGCCGAGCACAGCGGCGCGTGGATCGCGATGCACACGGCCGAGGCCGCGACGCTCCCCCAGCGCTGGAGCTCGGGCAGCGCCGAGGACAGCCGCCGGGTCATGGCCGGCTGGCTCTGCGGCTGCGGCGCCTCGGACACCGAGGTCGGGGAGCTCACCGGGCCGCGCTCCGGCGGACCCGACGGGTCGATGGCGGAGCCGGACGTCCTGCTCGACGACGGTGACGTCCTCCCGGTGAAGGGCCGTACGCTCCGCACCCTCTGGACGCCCGGGCACACCCCGGGGCACATCTGCCTGCTCGAGGCCGACGCCGGGGTGCTGCTGACCGGCGACCACGTCCTGCCGCGGATCACCCCGAACATCGGCCTCACGCCCAGCTCCGACGCCCCGGCCCTCGCCACCTTCCTCGACTCGCTCGAACGCGTCGCGGTCACCGACACCGAGCACGGCGGGCTCACGGCGCTCCCCGCCCACGAATACCGGTTCCGCGGGCTCGCCGCGCGGTCCCGCGCACTGCAGGCGCACCACGCCGAACGGTGCGACGAGCTGACGGAGATCGTCCGGGAGGCCGGCGAACCCACGATGTGGGAGCTGGCCGCTCGTCTGACCTGGTCGCGGCCGTGGGAGGAGGTCGGTCCGATGCGTATCGGCGCGCTCGCCGAGACCGCCTCCCACGTGCGCTACCTCGTCGACCGCGGCGAGCTCGAGTGCCTGGGCGGCGTCCCGGGCGCGATCACCGCGCCCGAGCCCGACCACACCCTGCGGGTCCGGCTCGCGCGGCGTGCCGTCGCCTAGTCCTCCTCGATGAGCTCGCGCGCCTCGGCCTCGCTGGACGCCGCGGGCCGCGAGCCGGCCAGGGGCCGGCGGGCGCTCTCGGCGAGCAGCCACACCGAGATCGCGCCGACGACACCGGCCGCGATCAGGTAGTAGCCGGGCCAGTTGAGGTCGCCGGTGGCCAGCACCAGGGCCCCGATCACCGTGGCGGCCGTGCCGGCGAAGGCGGACACGAAGAGGTTGAACGTGATCGACAGACCGCCGTAGCGGATCTCGGTCGGGAACAGCGCCGGGAGCGTCGACGGCGCGGTCGAGGAGAAGCAGACCAGCATCAGGCCCATCACCAGCAGGCCGAGGAACGTCGCGCCGACGCCGCCCTGACGCAGCAGCAGCACGGACGGCAGGCCGAGGACCACGAGCGCCACCGACCCGATCATGAGCACCGGGCGCCGACCGATCCGGTCGCTGAGCCGGCCGAGGAAGGTGATCACGGCCATGAGGATCACCAGCACGGCGATCTGCAGCAGGTTCGACGCCGACTCGCTGATCCGGTCCTCCGGTGGCAGCGTCTGCGTGACGTAGGTCGGGACGTACGCGGTCAGCACGTAGTTCGTGACGTTCCAGGCGATGATCACGCCGCCCGCGATCAGCATCTGCTTCCAGTACCTGGTGAAGATCAGCCGGAAGGCGCGGCCGGTCGGGGTGCCCTCCTTCGACTCCGACGACTTCAGCATCGCCTGGAAGGCGGGCGTCTCCTCCAGCTTCACCCGCAGGTAGAGCCCGACGACACCGAGCGGCAGCGCCAGCAGGAACGGGATCCGCCAGCCCCAGCTCACCAGCTGCTCGGGCGTCAGGAGCCAGGTCAGGAAGGTGACGAGGCCGGCGCCCAGCGCGTAGCCGGTGAGCGTGCCGAACTCCAGCCAGCTGCCCAGGAACCCGCGCCGCCGGTCCGGGGCGTACTCGGCGATGAAGGTCATCGCGCCGCCGTACTCACCGCCCGTCGAGAAGCCCTGGATCAGCCGGACCAGCAGGACCAGCAGCGGCGCCGCGATGCCGATCGTCGCGTAGCCGGGCAGCAGGCCGAGGATCGTCGTCCCGGCCGCCATCATGATCACCGTGATCGAGAGGACCTTCGTCCGGCCGATGCGGTCCCCGAGCGGGCCGAAGAACAGCCCGCCGAGCGGCCGGACGACGAAGGAGACGGCGAAGACCGCGAACGCGTAGACCGTCGCCGTCGCGGGGGGCAGGTCGGTGAAGAAGACCTTGGTGATCGTGACGACGAGGTACGAGTAGACCCCGAAGTCGTACCACTCGGTGACGTTGCCGATGGCGGCCGCGCCGACCGCCCTCCGGATCGTCGCCTCGTCGGTGATGGTGATCTCGTCCAGGGTCAGCCCGGAGTCGCGTCCCTCGTCGGCCACTACATGTCCTTCCGTCATACCGGCGGGGAACGCTAGTCCCGGTGCCACGGGATTGCAGGATGGAACGATCAGTCGTGTGGGGGTCGTTTACGCTGGTCAGGGCGCTTCATCCCGATCACGTGGCGGGAATCGCACGATGGCGCCCGCGCCCGGGCGAGCCGCCCTCGTCCGTGGTCGCTCCGCCCACCCCTTCCGGCGCCGCACGCCCGTTGCCTGCCGGTCCCACACCCGTCCCGGCGCCGCACGCGCATGCCGACCCGGCCCCACACCCGCGGAGTCCGGGCAGCGAACCGTCCGACCCGGCGCGCCGCCGGCCGGTGGCCCCGCCGATCGTGTCGTCCCACTCCGCGCGCGTGCTCCACGCTCGACCTGCGGCACGACCGGAGCGACATGACACCGGCCGTCGGTTCGGTGTGCCGTACACCTCGCGCGTGTGGCCGGGACCGCGAGTGGGTGTGGCAGAGCCGGGAGAGTGTGGGGCGGCCCGAGGGGTGTGTGACGGCGCACGACGACTCAAGGCCCGACGGACGGCGGGTGGGAAGCCGTCGCTCAGCGGCGTCGACGACGGCCGCGGCGGAGGTCGGCGCAGGCCAGGCAGGTTTCGGCGGCGGGGAGGGCTTCGAGCCGGACGTCGGGGATGGCGGCACCGCAGTCGGCGCAGTCGCCGTAGCGGCCCTCGCGCAGTCGTTCGGCTGCGCGGTCGAGCGCCGCGATCTCGTCCCGCGCCCCGCCGAGCAGGCCGAGGAGCTGGGCGCGCTCGAAGCCGATCGTGACGCCCTCGGGGTCGTGCTCGTCGTCGTGCGTGGTCAACGCCTGTTGTTCCGCGAGCGCCGCGACCTGAACCTCGAGCGCCGCGGCCCGGGCGATGGCCTCGGCGCGGGCGGCCGCGATCCGCTCGGCGGCGGGCGGCGGATCGGCCGATGCCACCTCCGTCGACTCTGCGCGGCCCGCGGTGGAGCGCGCGCGGCGGTCGGGTCCGGGATCGGGAGGCATGCCCTCCACTCTCCCGGCCCCGACCGCCGCGCGCAGCCTCCGACCCGCGCTCCCGGAACTCGCGACTCGCGGAAGCCCACAGCCCGACTCGCGCTACCGGAACTCGCGACTCGCGGAACCCCAGCTCCACTCGCGGAAGCTCACAGCTCGCCTTGCGCTACCGGAATTGCCGACTCGCGCTACCGGAACTGCCGCCTTGCCGCTACCGGAACTGCCGACTCGCGCAGCCGGAACTGCCGACTCGCGGGGCGGTCAGACCGCCGCGGGAGTCCCGACCATGCCGGCGAGGCGGCCGGTGATGATGTCCTCGGCGTCCCGGACGATGCGGGTGATGAGCTCCTCGCAGGTCGGGATGTCGTGGATGAGCGCCTGCACCATCCCGGCCGACCAGATGCCGTGGTCGAGGTCGCCGGTCTCGTAGACGACCGCGCCGCGCTTGCCCGCCACGAGGTCGCGGATGTCCTCGAACTGCGCCCCGGCCTCGAGCTTCTCCACGACCTCGCGGGACACGGCGTTGTCGGCCACGCGGGCGGTGTTGCGGAGCTGCCGGAAGATCAGCTGGGTGTCCCGCTCCCCCGCCTCGACCAGGCGGTCCTTCACGTTCTGGTGGATGCCCGACTCCACGGTCGCCATGAAGCGGGTGCCCATGTTGATGCCGTCGGCACCCAGCGCGAGCGCCGCGGCGAGCCCGCGTCCGTCGCCGAAGCCGCCGGAGGCGATGAACGGGATCTCCAGGGCGTCGGCCGCCGCGGGCAGCAGGATCAACCCGGGGACGTCGTCCTCACCCGGGTGCCCGGCGCACTCGAAGCCGTCGATGGACAGGGCGTCGACGCCCAGGTTCTGCGCCTTGACCCCGTGCCGCACCGAGGTGCACTTGTGGATCACCTTGATGCCGGCGGAGTGGAAGTGCTCGAGGTGCTCGACGGGGTTCGCCCCCGCGGTCTCGACGAAGGGCACGCCCTCCTCGATGATCACCTGCCGGTACTCCGCGTAGGGCGGCGGGACGATCGCGGGCAGGATGGTGAGGTTGACGCCGAAGTTCTTGTCCGTCAGCTCCCGGCACCGCCGGATCTCCGCCCGCAGGTCCTCGGGCGTGGGCTGGGTGAGGGCCGTGATGAAGCCCAGACCGCCCGCGTCGGCCACCGCGGCGACGAGCGGCGCCCGTCCGACCCACTGCATGCCACCCTGCGCGATGGGGTGCTCGACCCCGAACAGCTCCGTGAAGCGCGTCCGCATCCTTGCTCCGCTCCCCGCCCGCCGGGGGCCGCACCCGCCCGGCGCGCCCGGCCGCGAGAAGCCCCACTGAACGAACGATCGACTAGTCCTCTTCCCCGTGATCGTGCCCGGCGCGCGCGAGGCGCGTCAATGAACTCCGGCTCACGTCACGGAGTTCACGCCACGGAGTTCCTGCGACGGGGCCCCGTCGCAGGAGCCCATGTCACGGGGAGGTCGCCCGGACGGGGGATCGCAGGAACATCTCGTCCGGCCACGGCCCCGTCCCGACGACGGCGGCGAAGTGCCCGTCGATCCACTCCCGCTCGGCGGCGTCGTGCCCGGCGGTGTCGGCCGGCTGCGGCACGCCCGACCACCCGCACTCGCACCGGGGGATCACGGCGACGTACGCGGACAGCCGGCCCCGGACGTCGGTCCAGATGTCGGTGGCCCGGCCGGCGGCGTCGAGCCCGGCGACGTAGCCCTCGTGCTCGTCCGTCGACTCGTCGGCCGGCGGCCCGATGAACAGCATGAACACCACCCTGATCCCCGCAGGCCCGCGACGGGAGCCGGCGGCGGACCACCTCACCCGGCGGGTCCGTGAACGGCCCCTGCGGACCGACGAGCGGCGGCCACCCCCGGACGCGACCCGGACGCCCCCGGACACACCGGAGCCGCCACGACCGCTCGCGAGGTCGTGGCGGCTCCGGTCCCCGGTGGGCAGGTCGGCGCTAGTTGATGCCGCCGACGAGGCCGTAGACCGGCGCGATCGCGTCGAAGACCCCGAAGGTCGGGTCGTCGATCGGGACCGGCACGTGGTCGGTGGCCCACAGGGGGTTGCCCGCGACGGCCGGGCCCGGCTCCGTCGGCGGCTCGGCGATCACCGGCGCGGCGTTGGCGACACCGCCGGCGAGCGTGGTCAGGGCGATCCCGCCGAGCACGGCGGAGGTCACACGGATCATGGAGGGTTCCTTTCTGGTGATCAGCAGATCGAGTCGGCCGGCTTGGGGTTCGAGAGCCCGAACAGCGGCCGCAGCCGCAGCCCGACCCACGTCCCGGCCAGCGCGACCACACCCCAGATCCAGCCGTGCAGGCTGAACGAGGCGATTCCGGAGAAGTAGGCGCCGATGTTGCAGCCCCCCGCGAGCCGCGCGCCGTACCCCATGAGGATCCCGCCGACGACCGCGCCGACGGCCAGCTTCCACGGGATCCGCTTGTGCAGCAGGAAGGCGCCGCCGACCGCGGAGGCGAAGAGCGCGCCGACCATGATCCCGAGGTCGAGCACCGAGATCCGGTCGGCGAGGACCGGGCCGGCGAGCGACTTCGCGTTGGCGGGCTGCTGCCAGAACGCCCAGTTCTGCGGCTCGGCGCCGAACCACTGCAGGACCTTGGCGCCCCACAGGCCGAACGCCGACGTCACGCCCCACGGCTGGCCGGACACGAACAGCACCGCGGCGTTGAGCACGGCCAGCACGATCGCGCCGACCCACAGCGGCCACGAGCCCCGCAGCACGCGGGCGACCCCGTGGGCCGACGGCGGCCGCTCGACCGGTGGCGGGGTGCGCCGCTTGGCCACCCAGTAGGTCAGGCCGGTGATCAGCACCAGGACCAGCAGCGACGCGCCGACGGCGCCGGGGATGCCGCCGAAGACGTCGACCAGCGAGATCGCCGGGCCCTGCGGCACCACGCCGTTCCAGAACGGGAAGGACAGCGCGGCGAACACCGAGCCGACGATGAAGCCGAAGAGCGTCAGCACGATCGCGCTCTGCCCGCTGCCGACGGCGAACAGCGTGCCGGAGGCGCAGGAGCCGCCGATCTGCATGCCGGCGCCGAACAGGAACGCCCCCACGACCAGCCCGATCCCGACCGGCGAGACGAAGCCCCTGGGGTCGCCCGACAGCCCGCTGCCGGTCGCGAAGATGACGCCGAACAGCACGGTCGCCACTCCGAGCATCACCATGTGCGCCCGGATCGCGGCCCCCTGCCCGACGGCGACGAGCTGCCGCCAGCCGGAGGTGAAGCCGAAGCGGGAGTGGAACAGCGTGAAGCCGAGGGCGAGGCCGAGCGCGCCCGTCCCGACCATGGTGGCGGGGGCGACCCGCGAGATGCCCCACAGCAGCAGAGCGGCCAGCAGGATCGCCACGGCGGTCGGCACCCACTGCACCGGCGGCGCCTCGCGGTCGGCCGGGCCGAAGGCGGCGCGTTCCTGGGCCGGGACCCCGCGCAGGGCCCGCACCAGCGGGTTCCCCGGTCCACCGACCGGTTCATCGAGCACGGACATGACGGGTCTCCTTCACGAGGGATCGAGGGGGGCACTGACCGGCACGACCGTGCCGTTCGGGAACCAGGCGGCCGGGTTGCCGCCGCCGTGGTGCCCGTCGGTCTCGCCCGGGGCGTTGACGGTCATCGGGACGTCGACCGGGGCCGCGCCGAACAGCGTGGGCCGGTCGTCGAGCGGGACGCCCGAGTGGGCGGCCCACCGGGCGTACCCGGAGGTCGAGGGCGCCTCGCCGGGGAACGCGGCGCCGACCTCGCCGGCGTACCGCTTGGCGAGCTGGTCCTGCGGGTTGAAGGCCAGCGGCACCACGGACGACGACGTCCGCGTCACGACCCCTGCCGTCAACAACCAGGGGGCCAGATACGTTCCGCCCAGATGGGTCGGGGTCTCGAGGGCCCGGGCCGAGGCCTGCTGCAGGGCCGCCACGGCGGGCGCCCAACCGGAGACGACGATGAGGGCGCTGTCCGCGTCGGCTCGCTCGACGAGCCGGGCGCCGGCCTCGGTGGCCCGGGTCCGGACGAGCTCCGCCGCCGTCCGCGAGCGGGGCGAGTCGTCCGCCACCACGCGCACGCTGCGCACCCCGTGGTCCGTGAACGTGCGCACGGTCGCCCGCAGCGCGCCCGCGTCGGTCTCGGAGAGGGCGTCCGACGGACAGGTACCGACCTGCGGCGCGGACTCGCCCGGGCGCTGCCCGACGAGGTCGCCGAGCAGGGCCGCCGCGCACTCCGGCCCGTCCGGGCCCGTCAGGGTGCCCTCGGCGGGGGTGGCCGCCGCCGACCCGGTGTCCACGGGGACGGTGCTCGTCACGCCGCCGGCGGTGACCGTCAGCGTGCTCGCCCCCGCGGGCAGGTCGACGACGGCCCAGCCGCCCGCCGCACCGTCCCGCGCCGTGAACGGGACGGCGGGGGCGGACGTGTCGGACGCGACGCTCGCCGCGGTGGGGAGCGTCGGGCCGTGCTGGTGCCCGCCGGTCGCGAGCGCGACGGGCTGGACCGCCGTGCCGTCGGTGGTACCGGAGGCCGGGTAGCCCGTCCCGGAGAGGCGGACCAGGTTCGGGCCCGGCCGCATCGGCGCGACCAGCAGCGCGAGCCGATCGGCCCCGGCATCGACGGTGCGCAGCAGCGGCCGTCCCGGCTCGGGACCCGGTCCCGGCAGCGGCAGGGCCGCGAGCAGTGCCGCCGCCGTGATCCCGGCGACGCCGGTCACCCCGGCCATCCGGTACAGCTCCCGGGACCGCAACCGGCCGGCCGGCAGCAGTGCCGCGGCCCAGCCGACCACCACGAGCAGGGGCAGCACGACGGCCGCGAGCCCGGCCAGTCCGTACCCGCTCCCGGTGAGGTCGTGGGCGGTGTCCGGGCCGCTGACGAGGAGCTGCGCGCTCGCGGTGACGGCGGCGACGAGTCCCGCGGCGATCGCGACCCGGGCGAGCGTCCCGGACCGGGCCACCTCCTCGCGTCGGGCGGGCGGAGCAACCGCGGTGAAGGGCTCCGTCGGCGCCTCCGCAGCGGCGCGGCTGCGCAGCCCGGTCGGGGGCACCCCGGTGACCTGTGTCCGCGACCCGGCCGGGACCGCGGGCTCCCCCGCCCGAGGTCCCGGCGCGGGCCCGGCCCGTCGGGCTCCGGCGGCCGCGACGGCCGTGGCCCCGACGAGCACCCCCGACGCGACGGCGTACGCCGCGTCGAGCGCGAAGGCGGGCCCGGTGTGCACCGACCCCAGCTGCGCGGCGAGCAGCACCAGCAGCAGCGCCCCCGGGACCGCCGACCAGCGGGTCCCGAGCAGGGCCGCGGCCACCAGCGCGAGCACCACGTGCGCCACGGTGCCGAGGACCGACACCGACCCGGTGAGGTGCGTGACCTCGGCCGCGGCGGCCACGACGCCCGCCGCCACCCAGGCCGTCACCTGCAGCCCGCGCGGGGCGTGCCCGGCGAACAAGCCACGCGCGGAACCCTGCTGCGGGGTGCCGACCACGGCGTGGACCAGCGCGATCCCGCCCGCAAGCGCCGTCCCCGCCAGCAGGGCCACGCGCAGCAGCACCGCCGCCGCACCCACCTGCTCCCCCAGCGCCGCTGCCGCACGCGCGGCGGGGGTGACGGTGTCGGCGAGGGCGGAGCCCCCGCTCGCCACGAGGACGAGCGGGAGCCCCACCAGGGCCGCGGCGGCCGCCCGGCCGCGGCGCACCAGGGCGCGCCGCGACCGGGAGACCCGGTGCCGGGTGTTACTTGACGTCGGCATCGTTCGCCACGAACAGCATCGAGTGGGGCTTCGCGTTGCCGAAGGCGCCGTGCGGCCAGCGCTCCCGGTTGAACGAGATGCAGGTCTGGCCCGTGTTCTCGTCCTTGAAGTCCTCGTCGAGCTTCAGCTGCCCGTCCTTCTCGATGTCCACGATGCAGACCCGGTGGTCGCCGTCGGTGCCCGTGCGGGCCACGAAGTAGTTCGCGGTCGCCAGGCGCTTCGGCTGGTCGGTCTCGTGGTAGAAGCCGTCGTCACCCAGGCCGAGGGTGTCCAGGGCGCCCCAGTGCGGGCCGCCCGCGGCCACACCCGGGTTGATCGTCTGGTGCCCCTTGAGCGTCGGGCAGTCGGACTCCGCGCCGCCGCCGGCGATCTCGTCGGCGGTGTCGATCGAGCAGGTCGCCTCGTCGCCCGCCTCGACCAGCTTCTCGATGTCGAGCGCGATCACGCCGCCGGCGGTGCCGGGGTCGTCCTTGCCCAGCGCGCCGGGCTTACGGCCGATGATGGCGTGGTAGAGCGTCTTGTCGTCCGGGCTGGTCTGCAGCCACCCGCCGTTCGAGCTCGGGCCGCCGTTGTCGCCGGCGGCCGGGTCGAGCTCCTTCACCGCATTCGACAGGTCGTAGATCTCCCGCCACCGCGGCTCCGGCACCGTGATGTCCGGCGTGTAGAACAGCGCGCCACCCTGCATGGTCTGGGCGAAGGCGCCCTTGTGACCCGGCAGGTTGGTCACCGTGGTCTCCATCGCCGCACGGTTCTCGTTGTGCAGCGGGTCCGTGCCGTTGGACCGCGGACCGGTCGGCAGGTAGGACACCGACTTCACCTTGGGGTGGTTCAGGTCGGAGATGTCCCACGTGCGGACCGTCGGCCGACGCAGGTACGGCGACGGCGCCTTGACCGGGTCGAGGATGATCGTCCGCGGCTCGGCGTAGTCACTCGTGACCATGGTGTTCAGGTCCTCGCGGACCTGGATGCCGTGCGGGTTGGCGCAGCTGGGCTGGCCGAGCGCCGGCATGTTCAGGCACTGCGTCGGGTCCTCCGGCGTGGTGGTCGCGGCCGGGGCCTCGACCAGCTTCTGCCCGTCCGGGCCGAACCGGACGACCTCGCCCGGCGTGCCCGCGAACCCGTTGCCGGTGCGGACCTCGCCGTTGGAGTAGGTGCAGGGACCCGGGACGACCGGGCCGCCCATGTAGGTCCCGTAGGCCGTTCCGTCCTTCAGAACCCAGTACGCGTCCGGCACCGACCCGCAGAGGGTTTGGCTGGGGAGGCTGATGCCGGAGAGCTTGAGCTCCGGCAGCGCGGACACGTCGAAGACGTAGGTGGCCGCCGAGAAGAGGCCACCCGCGTAGATCTTGTCGCCCTTGCGCCACGAGTACTGCATGTGGTGCGGCTCGTTCTCCACCAGCGGGCCGACGGTCGCGGTGTTGACGACCTTGCCGTAGCTGGGCGAGCCCTTCGTGACGTCGACGACCGCCATGAAGTCCGGGCCCGGCAGCGCGTTGCGGACCTTGTCCGTCGGGTTGGTCAGCGACCCCGGCAGCTTCTTGACGTCCGGGACCACGGTGTCGGCGACGTTCTCGTCACCGGCCCACACGACCATGTACTCCGGCCGCGTGGACGCCTCGTGGGAGCCCTCGGCGGCGTCGGTGTCGATGTTGTTCTCGACCCAGTAGTCCTTGCCGTCGGCCCCCTTGAGGGAGGACTTGACGGTCTGGACGTCCGCGTACGCGTCGCCGCCCGGCAGGGTGGTCACCCCGGCGACGACGCCCAGGGCCAGGAGCCCGAGCAGGATCTTCTTCGGTGCGCGCATCCCGGCCTCAGCTCGGCAGGAGTCGGCTGGGTGCGCCCACGACCGACTGGGTCAGCCCGGCGATCGGGACGCCGGCGGGTGCGAAGTCGCGGGCCTGGTTCAGCAGGTCACCCTGCTCGAACGCCGTGGCCGACGGCTCCACGTACGGCGCCTCCGGCGCGGGGGCCGGCTCCTCGTCGTCGTGGGCCGTGAGCAGCGGCGCGAGGTCCGGGACCAGGTCCGGGGTGGCGGCCTGGGCCGGTCCGGTGAGTCCGACGACGGCGGCGCCCGCCAGGGTCGCCGACCCGGCGAGCCGGGTCAGGGCCGACCGCGGTGGTCGGTGTCGGTGTCGGGGCACGGGTGTCTCCACTTCTTCTCATCTGGGGAGCGGACGGCGGCGGACCGGCACCCGGCTGTCCGTCGCGGGGTCCGCTGTGGACGGACCCGCGACGGTGGGGCGGGCGGCGGTGGGCACGCACGAGGCACACCGGGTCGCGGGAACGGAGCCGGACGGGCGGTGCACCCAAGGGGGCGAGGGGCGAGGGGCGGCCCGGACGGGCCCGGGCCTCAGCTCACCGTCGCGCTACACAGCGCGCTCGCCACGCGGCGCAGGTCGACATGACGTCGACAGGCGAAGCGGTCGGTGAGGCGCATGACCGGAACTGTGTCATCCGGATGGAGCAGTGACGCTCACCGGGGTCGGACAGAGGGCCGTCCCACGCCGTTCCGGACCCATTTCGGACCCCTTTCCCGTGGCCCAGGTCACCGAAATCGGCCGTTTTCCAGGCCCTGAAGAACGGGAAGACGACAGGTGACGGCGGCCCGATTCTTCACGCGATCGTGTCGTCTCCACCGGGAACCGATCACGCGGCAGCGCACCGACCTGGAGGTTCGCCGAGCTTCTCCCCGATCGGGTGACGGCGTGTCCCGTCTCCTTCCTGTACCGAGCGTGACCAGATTCTTCACGACGGGGGAAACGGGTCGGAATTGCCACCGAAAGGCATCGAGCCGGACCCAGGGTCGGACAATTGACGCCGATCTGGAACGCTCGTCGCCGCAATGTCCGGTCATTCGTGCGACCCTTTTCGCGGCCCGGATCACACTTGACCGCTCCCCGGATCGCGACCTACCGTCGTCGTCAGGTCAAGAGCGCCAGCGCCAAGCCCCGGCTCGCTGGCCGGCAACCCTCCTCCGCGGTGGGGTGCTCCGGGTGACGACCGGGCCGCCGCGCACCCGCGGCCGGCAAGCGCGGACCCTCACGTCCGGCACCTCGTGCCGTTCCCGGGTCCTGAGTGATCCGGGAGGATCCACGATGTCCGACGTCCGTACCCAGGCCGTCCGAGAGCCGCTCTGCACCGAGACCCCGGGCTGCGCCGAGACCCCGGGCGGCGCCGCCGCCGAGGAGCCGTCGCGCACCGCGGTCGCCGCGACGGTCGGCACGCCCACCACCGTCTCCGCCCCCACCGCACTGCCGGAGCTCGTCGGCACCGGACTCCCGGTCCCGCTGGTCGACGGCCGCAGCGTCCCCTACGCGAACCTCGACCTCGCCGCGAGCGCACCCGCCCTGCGCGCGGTGGCCGACCACGTCGCCGAGCTGCTCCCCTACTACTCGAGCGTGCACCGCGGCGCCGGTTACGCCTCTCAGGTCTGCACCTCGGTCCTCGAGGGCGCGCGGGAGACCGTGGCCCGGTTCGTCGGGGCGCGCGGCGACGACGTCGTCGTCTTCACCCGCAACACCACCGACGCGCTCAACCTGCTCGCCGGCGCGGTCCCCGGCGCGACGCTCTGCCTCGACGTCGAGCACCACGCCACGCTGCTCGCCTGGCGGGGGACCGCGCACCGCGTGCTGCGGGCCCCCGACACGGTCGACGAGACCCTCGCGCTCCTGCGCGACGCGCTGACCGCCGAGCACACCGCGCTGCTGGCGATCACCGGTGCCTCCAACGTCACCGGCGAGATCCTGCCGATCGACGAGATCTGCGCGATCGCGCACGCCGCGGGCACCCGGGTGGTGCTCGACGCCGCCCAGCTCGCCCCGCACCGCCGCGTCGACATCGCCGCGTCCGGTGTGGACTACGTCGTGCTGTCCGGGCACAAGCTCTACGCCCCCTACGGCGCCGGCGCGCTGATCGGGCGGCGGGACTGGCTCGACGTCGCCAGCCCGTACCTCGCCGGCGGCGGCGCCGTCCGCTCGGTGGGGGTCGAGGACCGCACCGCCGAGGTCAGCTGGGCCCCGGCGCCGCACCGGCACGAGGCCGGCACGCCGAACGTCCTGGGCGCCGCCGCGATCGCCGCGGCCTGCCGCGCGCTGGACCCGGTGATCGACGAGGTCGCCCCCGCC
The DNA here is from genome assembly GCF_021283305.1 of Pseudonocardia kujensis. Lineage (GTDB taxonomy): Bacteria > Actinomycetota > Actinomycetes > Mycobacteriales > Pseudonocardiaceae > Pseudonocardia > Pseudonocardia kujensis. The sequence goes on along the minus strand of NZ_JAJSOK010000007.1, from coordinate 37,873 downwards.
CACGAGCGGGCCCTGCTCGCCCGGCTGGTCGACGGGCTGTCCGGGATCGCCGGCGTCCGTCCGCTGCGGATCTGGGCCGACGCCCCGGACCGGGTCGCCGTCGCCTCCTTCACGGTGACCGACGTCCCGGCCGGGCTCGTCGCGGCGGTGCTGTCCGCCGAGCACGGCATCGGGGTGCGCGACGGCCGCTTCTGCGCCCACCCGCTGCTCGCAAGGCTGGCCGGCGGGGCCGACGCCGTGCGCGTCAGCCTCGGCCTCAACACCACCGCGGACGACGTCGACCGGCTGGTCGCGGCCGTCCGCGCGATCGCGACCGCGGGCCCGGAGTGGGACTACCGGGAGGTCGACGGCCGCTGGACCCCGACCCCCGACCCCCGCGACCTCGACCCGCTGCGGCTGGGCGCCGTGGTCGGGCCGGGCGGCGCGGCCTGCGGCCACTGACCCGGGCAGCCGGCGGGCGTCCCGTCGCCGAGCGGCGGGGCACGCCGCTCGGCCTGTGCGGTCGGGTGGACGGGCGCACCGTCGGCGCGTCACCGTCGTTTCCCCGCAGGCGTGGGTGGTACACCCTCCCCGGGCGACGACCGGGTCGCGGCGAGCACGGAGAGTAGATGGCAGACGACGCAGCGCTGTCCACGGAACAGGCCGAGGACACGGAGCAGCAGCCCCACGAGCCCAGCGAGATCACCTACGCGGAGCACCTGCATCCCGCGCGCCCCCGCACGCTCCGCCATCGCGCCCGGGCCAAGTCGCCCGTCGTCCGGCGGTCGGTGGCGAAGGACGGCGCCGCGACCGGGGAGAACCCGGCGTACGTGTCGTGGCTGCTCAGCCAGTCCATGCTCGCCGACGCCAACGAGATCGCCCGGCAGTTCTCCGGCCAGGGCACGATGTGGCAGAACCCGTTCGCCGACCCCGGTCCGCGGCAGGCCGTCGAGTCGGCCTCGGTGTGGTTCACGGCCTACCCGATCTCGCTGATCACGCGGCCCGGCGAGTCCTTCCTGTGCGCGCTGGGCGACGAGGCGCTCTGGAACGCCTTCTGCACCATCGGCATCGAGGCCATCCACACCGGACCGGTCAAGCGCGCGGGCGGCATCTCCGGCTGGCAGTCCACGTCCAGCGTGGACGGCCACTTCGACCGGATCGGCACCGAGATCGACCCGGCCTTCGGCACGGAGGCCGAGTTCCGCGCGATGTGCGGCATGGCCACCTGGTCCGGCGGCACGATCATCGACGACATCGTGCCCGGCCACACCGGCAAGGGCGCGGACTTCCGGCTCGCCGAGCTGAAGTACGGCGACTACCCCGGCATCTACCACATGGTGGAGATCGAGGAGGAGGACTGGAACCTCCTGCCCGAGGTCCCGCCGGGCCGGGACTCGGTGAACCTCGACGTGCCCACCGAGGAGGCCCTCGAGAAGGCCGGGTACATCATCGGCCGGCTGCAGCGGGTGATCTTCTACGCGCCCGGCGTCAAGGAGACGAACTGGAGCGCGACCAAGCCGGTCGTCGGCGTCGACGGCGTGGCCCGGCGCTGGGTGTACCTGCACTACTTCAAGGACGGCCAGCCCTCGATCAACTGGCTCGACCCGTCCTTCGCCGGGATGCGCCTGGTGATCGGCGACGCCGTGCACTCGCTGGCCGACCTCGGGTCCGGAGCGCTGCGGCTCGACGCGAACGGCTTCCTCGGCGTCGAGAAGAGCGCCGAGGGCATGCCGGCCTGGTCGGAGGGCCACCCGCTCTCCTCCGCGGCCAACCACCTGATCGCCAGCATGGTCCGCAAGCTGGGCGGGTTCACCTTCCAGGAGCTGAACCTGACGATCGACGACATCCGCGCCACCGCCGAGGCCGGCCCGGACCTGTCGTACGACTTCGTCAACCGCCCCGCCTACCACCACGCGCTGGTCACCGGCGACACCGAGTTCCTGCGGCTGACCCAGCGGACCTCGCTCGAGCTGGGCGTCGACCCGGCCGGGCTCGTGCACGCCCTGCAGAACCACGACGAGCTGACCTACGAGCTGGTGCACTGGGCGAACGGGCACCGCGACGACGTCTACCCCTTCGCCGGCGAGCAGCTCACCGGCGAGCAGCTCGCCGAGCGCATCCGCGCGGACCTCACCGACGCGCTGACCGGCGAGAACGCGCCCTACAACCGGGTGTTCACCACCAACGGCATCGCCTGCACCACCGCGACCGTCATCGCCGCGACGCTCGGGCTGTCCTCGCTCGACGCGATCACGGACGAGGACGTCCCGGAGATCATGCGGGTCCACCTGCTGCTGGCGATGTACAACGCCCTGCAGCCCGGCGTGTTCGCCCTCTCCGGCTGGGACCTCACCGGCATGCTCACCCTGCCGGCCGACGAGGTCGCCGAGCTGATCGGCGAGGGCGACACCCGCTGGATCCACCGGGCCGCGCACGACCTCATGGGCGTCGCGCCGCACGCCGTCAGGTCGGCGTCGGGGATGCCGCGGGGCCGCTCGCTGTACGGGCCGTTGCCCGCGCAGCTCGAGGACGAGCGCAGCTTCGCCCGCCAGCTGCAGGCGATCCTCGCCGTCCGGTCCCGCTACGGGATCGCGGTGGCGCGGCAGGTCGACATCCCGGACGTCTCCCACCGCGGCATGCTCGTGCTGGTCCACGAGCTCGACCCGGGCGAGGACGGCGGCCGCCGGATGCACGTCACGGTGCTGAACTTCGCCGCCGAGACCGTGGTCGGCACGGTGCGCTCCGAGCACCTCGTCCCCGGCAGCCGGGTCACCGACATGTTCACCGACAAGGAGTGCGGCGTCGTCGACGACCTGCGGGCCTTCGTCGTGGAGCTCGAGCCGCATCAGGGCCACTCGCTGCTGCTCGAGGTGCCCGCCGAACCGCGCTGACGCACCCGTGCGTGGGAAGGATGCCGGAGCACCCTTCCCGCGCACGGCCCGTCAGGCAGCGGTCGACGTGCGGAAGTAGTGCCCCTCCCCCAGGTCCTCGAGGAGGCCGGGGCCGGTCGGCTCCCAGCCCAGCTGCGCGCGGGTCTGCACGTTCGACGCCGGGCAGTCGAGCGCGAAGAACCCGCCGAGCCAGCCGAAGTGCGCGGCGGCCTGCTCCGCCGGCACCGCGGCGACGGGCAGGTCGAGCCCACGCCCGATGGCCTCGGCGATCGCGCGGGCCGGCACCCCCTCCTCGGCCACGGCGTGCAGGACCGAGCCGGCGGGCGCCTGCTCCACCGCCAGGCGGACGAGCGCGCCGGCGTCGTGCCGGTGCACGGCCGGCCACCGGTTGCTTCCGTCGCCGACGTGGGCCGAGACGCCCTTCTCCCGCGCGATGTCGACGAGCCTGGCCACGAACCCGTGGTCACCGGCGCCGTGGACCGTCGGGGCGAAGCGCACGACGACGGGCCGCACCCCGCGGTCGGCGAGCGCGAGCGTGGCCGCGGCGTTGGCGATCCTGGGGTGGGCGGCGGGGTCCGCGTCGTCGCGCTCGGTGGCGACGCGCCCCGGCGCGAGCCCGGCGACGCCCGAGGCGATGACCAGCGGCCGGCCCGTGCCCTCGAGGACCCTGCCGATCGCCTCGATCGCGGCCAGGTCCATCCGGGCGGCCGCGGCCATCTGCGTGAAGTCGTGGTGGTAGGCGAGGTGGACGACGCCGTCGGAGTCGGCAGCGCCGGCGCTGAGGCCGTCGAGGTCGTCGAGGTCGCCGCGGTGCACCTCGGCACCCAGGGCGGCGACGGCGGCCGCCGCCGCGTCCGAGCGGGCCAGCCCGACCACCTGGTGGCCGGCCCGCCGAAGCTCGCGGACGGCCGCCGCGCCGATCCAACCCGACGCCCCGGTGACGAAGACGCGCATGGAACCCTCCCGAGGGCTTGATGTCACTTGATGACATCACCCTACGCCTCGATGTCAGCGAGTGTCATCACTAAACTCGCACGAATGGGTCGCTGGGAACCGAACGCGAGCGGACGGCTGCGGGAGGCCGCCCTCGACCTCTACGTGGAGCGCGGCTTCGAGCAGACGACGGTCGCGGAGATCGCCGCCCGCGCCGGGCTCACCGCGCGCACGTTCTTCCGACACTTCGCCGACAAGCGCGAGGTGCTCTTCGCCGGCTCGGCCGAGCTCGAGCAGCACCTGGTCGACGCGCTCGTCGGCGCACCGGCGGAGGCGTCGCCCATGGACGCGATCGGCGTGGCCCTCGACGCAGGTGCGGCCTCGCTGGGCGGCAATCGCGAGCTCTCCCGGCGGCGCCGGCTCGTGATCGCCGCGAACGGGGAGCTGCAGGAGCGCGAGCTGATCAAGATGACGCGGCTCGCGACGGCCCTGGCGGACGGGCTGCGCCGGCGCGGCGTCGACGAGGCCGACGCCCGGCTGGCCGCCGAGGCCGGCGTCTCGGTCTTCCGGGTGGCCTTCGAACGCTGGGTCACCGAGCCGGAGGAGCGCGCGTTGCCGGAGGTCATGCGCGAGTCCTTCGACCGGCTGCGGTCGCTGTCGCGCTGACCCCTGCCGTGCCGGGCCGGGCGCCGAGCCCCTCACCGGCGGTGCAACCGCAGGTCGGAAGGGGTGGTTCTGCGGTTCTGCCCGTCGAAGACCTCGCTGACCGAGTCGTCGGTGAAGATGCGCCGGATCGAGTCGGCGAGCAGGACACCGCGTGCACGGTGTCCGGGGCCGCCGGGCCGCAGCGGGATCGTGTCGGTCACGACGATCCGCTCGAAGGGCGAGGCCGGGAGGTTCTCGTCGGCCTTCCCGCTGAACACAGCGTGCGTCGCGGCAGGATCCGCGGTGTGCCCTGCCCGGTCAGGGGCGGGACAGCAGTCGGGCCAGCGTGTCGAGGTCGGTCCGGACGGCTGCCACGTCGCGCTCCAGGTCCTCGTCGCTCATGTCGTGGCGCCGACGGACGGTGAACACGAGGTCGCAGCCGTCCTCGTTGGGCAGCACCCGCAGCGGGTTGGAGACCACCTCGCCGCTCGGGAGCACGACGTCGTGGTCGAGCACGCCGAACTCGTTGCGCGGCGCGAAGGCGATCTCGACCGTGCCCATCGGCGACTCGGTGACCCACCGGCCCTCGCGCAGCTCGACGCTCGCCGTGGCGAGGCCGGCCGCCCACCGCGGCAGGTTCGTGGGGTCGGCGACGAAGGCGTACACCTCGCTCGCCGGCGCCTCGATCCGGACACCGACGTGCCGGCTCGGGAGAGTGGACACGGGCGCTCCTTCCGCTCGGGCCGTCACCTTCCCACGCCCCACGGAGAGGATCACCTCGGCGCACGCTCCCCTACTCCCAGCTCCGCGGCGAGCTTCCGCGCCAGCGCGACCTTCTGGATCTTCGTGGCGGAATCGGCGGGTCGCCGACGACGCGCAGGTGCCGCGGCACCCGGAACGCGGCGAGCGAGGCGCGGCAGTGGGCCGGCAGGTCGTCGGCGGAGGCGGGCGCCCCGGGCGCAGCTCCTCGAACGCCACGGGCACCTCGGTCAGCCGCCGGTCCGGCACGCCGACGACCGCGACCACCGCAACGGCGTTCGACCCGGACGACTGGCCCCGGCGCGGCAGCGCGCGCTGATCGCCCGGCACGTCGCGGCGCCGGCGCGACCGTCCGGTGAGGACCTGCCGGCTGCGCCGGCGGGCGATCCGCTCTAGCGTCGGACCATGAGCGACAGCGCTGACCCGTCGTCCGACAACCGGCTCGAGGCCCTCCGGCGCGGCGAGAAGCTCCCGAACCTGATCGCCGAGACCGCGTCGGGCTTCGCGGTGTTCGGCGACCACCAGAAGCTCCCCGGGTACTGCCTGCTGATCCACCGGGCCGAGGTCGAGCACCTCGACGATCTCGAGGAACCCGAACGGATGCGGTTCCTCTACGAGCTGTCGCTGCTCGGTCAGGCCGTGCGCACCGCGCTGCGTGCGGACGGGCAGTTCCGCCGGATCAACTACGAGGTCCTCGGCAACACGTGGCCGCACCTGCACGGACACGTCCACGCGCGGTACGAGTGGGAGCCCGACGAGTACAAGTTCCTGCCGGTCTGGCGCTATCCGGATCTGCGCGCGCCGGAGCACGCCGCCGGAACCCGGCACGAGGAGCTGAGGGAACGGATCGCCCTCGAGCTGCGGGTGCTGCTCACGGGCGGCCTGTAGCCCGGCGGGGCGGGGGTCCAAGATGGCGGGCGTCGCCCTGCCGAAGGAGATCACCGTGCGCCGGTTCGCCGCGCTCGCCGTCCTGCTCGTCCTGCCGTTGCTGCTGCCCGGCAGCGCCGCCGCCGACCCGCCCTTCCGCGTGCCCGACCGCGTCACCGACCGGGCCGGGGCACTCGACGCCGCCGGACGCGCCCAGGTCACCGAGGCGGTCGACCGGCTGCGCACCGACCGGGGGTACGACCTGTTCGTCGTCTACGTGAGGTCCTTCGACGGGCAGGACGGTCAGCAGTGGGCCGACGCGACCGCGGTCGCCTCCCAGCTCGGGCGTGACCAGGTGCTGCTCGCCGTCGCGACGGACGACCGGGTGTACGGGATGTCCGTGGACGACAACTTCCCCGAGTCCGACGCGTCGATCCTGCAGATCCGGCGGGACGCCGTGGAACCGGCGCTCGCGCGGTCCGACTGGGCCGGAGCCGCGGTCGGGCTGGCCGACGGGTTGCGAGAGACCAGCAGTGGCGTGTCGATCCCGTTGCTGGTCGGCGGCGGGGTGGTCGTCGTGGGCGGGGCGGCGTGGCTGGTGAGCCGGCGGCGCCGCCCGAAGCCCGAGGTCACCCCGCCGGCCCCAGTCCCGGCCGGGCCGCCCGACCCCGCGCCCGGCGAGTCCACCGAGGACCTCGCCTACCGCTCCAGCCAGGCGCTCCTCCAGGTCGACGACGCCGTCGGCACCTCGGAGCGGGAGCTGTCCGCCGCCCGCACCCACTTCGGCGAGGAGGCGGTCGCCGGGTTCGCCGCGGCCCTCGAGGCCTCGCGCGCCGACATGCTCGCCGCCTTCGAGATCCGCCAGCGGCTCGACGACGACGTCCCCGAGACCGAGCCCGAGCAGCGCGCCATGCACGCCGAGATCATCCGGCTCGCGACGCTGGCCGACGACCGGCTGGACGCCCAGGTCGAGGGCTTCGACCGACTCCGTGCCCTCGAGGCCGACGCCCCGGGCTACATCGACGGGATCGCGGCGCGGCTCTTCGGGCTCACCGCCCGGCTGCCGGAGGCCGAGCAACAGTGGGCCGAGCTCGGCCGGCGCTGGGCACCGGCGGCACTCGAACCGGTCGCGGAGAACCTGCCACAGGCCCGCGCGCTGCTCGCCGACGCACAGAAGGAGCTCGACGAGGCGCGGGTCCGGCTGGGCGCGTCGCAGGCGGCCCTCGCCGTGGTCGACGGTCGGGCGGCGGAGGACGCGGAGACCCAGGCGGAGACGCTCCTGCACGGGATCGCCCGGCGCGGGAAGGAGCTGGCCGAGGCGGCGGAGCGGGTGCCGACCGCGCGCACCGAGGTCGAGCAGGACCTCGCCGAGGCTGCAGCGCTCCCGGGGGTCGATCCCGGCGTGACGGCCCGGGCGCGGGCGACGCTGGCGACCGCGGAGGAGGCGGCGCGGGGTGCGAGCGGTGGATCCGCCGGCAGCGGAGCGGCGACCGGCACGGCGACGGGCGGAGCGGCGCTCGGTGGTGCGGCCGGAGGCGAAGCGGCGACACCGGGCGCGGGGCTCCCCGACCCGATCGCGGCGCTGCGGCTGCTCGACGAGGCGGCCGGGGCGCTCGACGCGGCCATCGCCGGCGCCCGCGAGGCCGCGGAGCGCACCCGCCGCGCGACCGCCGCCCTGGAGCAGGCCCTGGTGACGGCCCGCTCGGCGGTGGCGGCGGCGTCGGACTTCGTGTCCACGCGGCGCGGCGCGGTGGGCGCTCCGGCGCGCACCCGGCTCGCCGAGGCGCAGCGGCACCTCGCCGCAGCGACTGCGGGCGGTGACCCCGCGGCCGCACTGCGCGAGGCACAGCAGGCGGAGGCGCTGGCGCAGGAGGCCCTGCGGCTCGCGCAGTCGGACGTCTCGCACTGGTCGGGTCCCTCCGGGGGCGGCAGCGGCTTCGGCGGTGAGCTCGGCGCCCTCGTGCTCGGCGGGATCCTCTCCGAGGCGATGCGCGGCGGCGGCTACCGCGGCGGCGGAGGCTTCGGGGGCGGCTTCGGCGGTGGCTTCGGCGGCGGGGGTGGGAGTGGGGGCTTCGGCGGCGGTGGTCGCTCGGGCGGCCGCGTCCCCGGCAGCTTCGGCGGCTCCTCCAGCCGCGGCCGGCGGGGTGGCGGCGGACGGTTCTGAGGGAGTCGCGTTATGGTTCCACAACGCGATCCAAGCCGGCGCCTGCACGCGTTATGGTTCCATAACGCGTTCCAAGCCGGCGCCTGCACGCGTTAAGGTTCCACAACGCGTTGCACGCCGGCGCCTGCGCGCGTTGAGGTTCCACAACGCGATCCACGCCGGCGCCTGCGCGCGTTGAGGTTCCACAACGCGATCCACGCCGGCGCCTGCGCGCGTTAAGCTTCCACAACGCGATCCAAGCCGGCATCTGCGCGCGTTAAGGTTCCATAACGCGTTCCAAGCCGGGGTCTGCGCGCGTTATGGTTCCACAACGCGATCCACGCCGGCGCCTGCACGCGTTATGGTTCCACAACGCGTTCCAAGTCGGGGTCTGCGCGCGTTATGGTTCCATAACGCGATCCACGCTGGGACCTGCACGCGCCAGGGAACCATAATGCGCGTCAGACCGGGTCTTGCACGCGTTGTGGAACCATAATGCGCTTTTCGAGCGGTCCTGAGCGCGTCAGGGAACCATAATGCGCAAGGGGGAGGTCACAGGAGGGCGCGGATCGCCTTCTCGAACCCGACGACGTGGGCGAGCGCCAGCTCCGCCGCCTTCTCCTCCTCCCCCGCGACCACGGCGCGGAGCAGGTCGGCGTGCTCGTGGACGTGCCCGGGCAGGGCCGGGAGCCGGTCGAGGAAGAGCACCCAGATGCGGGTGGCGAGGTTGTCCAGCCGCACGCAGACGTCCTCGAGGTGCGGGTTGCTCGTGGCACGGTAGAGCGCCCGGTGGACCTCGACGTCGGCGCGGAGCAGCTCGCGCGGGTCACCGCCGGGCTCGAGGGCCGCGATCCGCTCCCCGAGCGCGGCCAGCTCCGCCCGGTCGGCACTGCCGGCGCCCCGGGCGGCGGACCGGGCGGCGAGCGGCTCGAGCGCGAGCCGCACCTCGGACAGGTTCGCGAGGTCGGTGATGTCGACGGCCGTCGCGAACGTCCCCCGCCTGGGGTAGGCGACCACGAGCCGGTCGCTCTCGAGCCGCTTCAACGCCTCCCGGACCGGGGTCCGCCCCGTGCCGAGCTCGGCGGCCAGGCGGTCGTCGTTGAGCGGGTCGCCGGGCCTGATCTCGAGCATGACGAGCCGGTCCCGGATCGCCGCATACGCGCGATCCGCCAGCGACACGACCTCTCCCGACGGCGCCACGCTCACGTGTCCTCCTCGACCGACCCCTTGACCGACCTCGATGCCGTCCCTACCGTACCTCACGATTGATATACCAGTCTGCGGGATCTTGTCCCGCAGATCGTCGGACGGAGGCGCATGGCCGAGCAGCTACCGGAGCATCCCGACTTCCTGTGGCGTACGCCCGAGCCGAAGAGGTCCTACGACGTGGTGATCGTGGGTGGGGGCGGGCACGGGCTGGCCACCGCGCACTACCTGGCCAAGAACCATGGGATCACGAACGTGGCGGTGCTGGAGAAGGGCTGGTTGGCGGGCGGCAACATGGCCCGCAACACCACGTTGATCCGGTCGAACTACCTGTGGGACGAGTCCGCGGCGATCTACGAGCACGCGCTGCAGCTGTGGGAGGGCCTCGAGGAGGACCTCGGGTATCCGATCCTGTTCTCCCAGCGTGGGGTGCTGAACCTCGCGCACGGCGAGCAGGACGTGCGGGACTCGGTGCGCCGGGTCCAGGCCAACCGGCTCAACGGGATCGATGCGGAGTGGCTGGGCCCCGACGAGGTGGCCAAGCTCTGCCCGATCGTCAACGTCTCCGACCAGATCCGCTACCCCGTGCACGGGGCTACCTATCAGCCCCGGGCCGGGATCGCCAAGCACGACTACGTGGCGTGGGGGTTCGCCCGGAGCGCCGACGCCGCCGGCATCGACCTGATCCAGGACTGCGAGGTCACCGGCTTCCGGACGGACGGGGACCGGGTGACCGGGGTGCGCACCACGCGCGGCGAGATCGCCTGCGGGCAGGTGGCGTTGTGCGCGGCCGGACACACCTCGGTGTTGCTGGACCTGCTCGGCGTCCGCGCGCCGTTGCAGTCCCACCCGCTGCAGGCGCTGGTGTCGGAGTTGTTGGAGCCGGTGCACCCGACGATCGTGATGTCGAACGCGGTGCACGTCTACGTGTCGCAGGCGCACAAGGGCGAGCTGGTGATGGGCGCCGGGGTGGACGCCTACAACGGGTACGGGCAGCGCGGGGCGTTCCACATCATCGAACGCCAGATGGCCGCCGCGGTGGAGCTGTTCCCGGTCTTCGCCCGGGCCCACCTGTTGCGCACGTGGGGTGGGATCGTCGACGTCACCCCCGACGCGTCCCCGATCGTGGGGCACACCCCCTACGCCAACGTGTATCTCAACTGCGGGTGGGGCACCGGCGGCTTCAAGGCCACCCCCGGGCTGGGCTGGTGTCTGGCCGACACCCTGGCGCACGCCCGCCCGCACCCCTTCCTCGCCCCGTTCGCCCTGGACCGGTTCGTCACCGGCGCGCTCGTCGACGAGCACGGCGCCGCGGCCGTCGCCCACTGACCGGGCACCCTCAGGAGACCCCGATGCAGCTGATCCGATGCCCGTGGTGCGGCCCCCGCGAGGAGGTCGAGTTCCACTACGGCGGCCAGGCCGGCGTGGCCTACCCCGCCGACCCCGCCGCGCTTTCCGACGAGGACTGGGCCCGCTACGTGTTCGTCCGCGACAACCCCAAGGGCCGGTTCGAGGAGCGGTGGAGCCATGCCGCCGGCTGCCGGCGCTGGTTCACCGCCGTCCGCGACACCGCGACCTACCGGTTCGAGCGATGAGCCGCGTCGACGGGTACGGCCGCATCGACCGCACCCGCACCCTGACCTTCACCTTCGACGGCGCGCAGTACACCGGCCACCCCGGCGACACCCTCGCCAGCGCCCTGCTCGCGAACGGCGTGCGGCGCATCGGCACCAGTGTGAAGCTCGACCGGCCGCGCGGGATCACGGCCGCGTGGGGCGAGGACCCGACCGGGCTCGTCCAGATCGAGGAGCCCTTCCCCGAGCCCATGCTGCTCGCCACCACGGTCGACCTGGTCGACGGGCTGGTGGCCCGCGGCCTCGGTGGCCGCGGCCGGCTCGCGGAGGTCCCGGACACCGCGCGCTACGACCGCCGGCACACGCACTGCGAGACCCTGGTGGTCGGCGCAGGGCCCGCGGGCCTGCTCGCCGCCCGCACCGCTGCGCGCCGCGGTGACCGCGTGGTGCTCGTCGACGACCGTCCCGCCGCGGGTGGCGCGCTGCTCGGCACCGAGCGGATCTGCGGCCGGGACGCCCTCGACTTCGTGGCCGACACGATCGCCGAGCTGCGGGCCGACCCGGACGTCCGGATCCTGCCCCGCACCACCGCCTTCGGGCACTACGACGACGGGTTCGTCCTCGCCCTGGAGCGCCGCACCGACCACCTCGCCGAGCCGCCGAGGAACGTCTCCCGGCAGCGGGTCTGGCGGATCCGGGCCGGACACGTGGTCGTCGCGACCGGAGCGCACGAGCGGCCGGTCGTGGTCGAGGACAACGACCGCCCCGGGATCATGCTGGCCGCGTCGGCCCGCGACCTGCTGCACCGGTACGGCGTGCGGGTCGGCCGGGAGATCGTCGTCTTCACGACCGACGACGCCGCGCACGGTGCCGCCGCCGACCTCGAGGCCGCCGGTGCGCGGGTCACGGTCGTCGATCCACGCCCCGGGGCGGGCGGGAGCGCGACCCGCCAGGCACAGGTTGTGGGGACGAGGAGCGACGCCGAGGACGGCGCGGTCACCGCCGTCACCCTCGACGACGGCACCGTCCTCCCCTGCGACACCCTGCTCCTCTCCGGCGGCTGGAACCCCACCGCGCACCTGTTCTCGCACGTTCGCGGCGCGCTGCGGTACGACGCCGAGCTCGGTGCCTTCCGGCCCGGCGAGCCGCTCGACGGCGTCACCGTCGTCGGGGCGGCGAACGGGACGTTCGACCTCGCCGGCTGCCTGGCGGAGGGCAGGGGTGAGACGCCCGAGCCGGTCGCCCGCACCACCCGGGTCGTCTGGCGCACCGAGGGCGACCCGGCGCGGCAGTTCGTCGACCTGCAGCGCGACTCGACGGTCGCCGACATCGCCCGGGCCGTGGGCGCGGGCATGCGCAGCGTCGAGCACGTCAAGCGCTACACGACGATCGGCACCGCGCACGACCAGGGCAGGACCTCAGGGGTGATCGCCTCGGGGATCACCGCCGAGCTGCTCGGCGTGCCGGTGGAGTCGCTGGGCACGACCACCTTCCGCCCGCCGTACACCCCGGTCGCGTTCGCGGCCCTGGCCGGGCGCGAGCGCGGCCGCCTCTACGACCCCGAACGCACGACCGCGCTGCACGCCTGGCACGTCGAGGCGGGCGCGGTGTTCGAGGACGTCGGGCAGTGGAAGCGCGCCCGGTACTACCCGCGGCCGGGCGAGGACATGGAGGCCGCGGTGCTGCGGGAGTGCGCGGCGGCCCGCACCGGCGTCGGCATCCTCGACGGCTCCACCCTGGGCAAGATCGACGTCCAGGGGCCCGACGCCGGCGTCCTCCTCGACCGGATCTACACGAACCTCATGTCCTCGCTGAAGCCCGGCCGGGTCCGGTACGGGGTGATGTGCGGCGTGGACGGCATGGTGATCGACGACGGCACGGTCCTGCGCCTCGACGAGGACCGCTTCCTCGTCTACACCACCACCGGCGGCGCCGCACCGATCCTCGACCACCTCGAGGAGTGGCTGCAGACGGAGTGGCCGGAGCTGCGGGTCTCGCTGACCTCGGTGACCGAGCAGTGGGCGACCTTCCCGGTCGTCGGCCCGCGGTCCCGGGACGTCATCGGCGCGTTCGCCCCGCACGTCGACGTGTCGAACGCGGCCTTCCCGTTCATGAGCTGGCTGGACACCGAGGTCGACGGCGTCCCGGTCCGGTTGGCGCGCATCAGCTTCTCGGGCGAGCTGGCCTGGGAGGTGAGCGTCGACGGCTGGCACGCGGCGGCCGTCTGGCAGCGCCTGCTGGACCTCGGTGCGCCCTACGCCATCACCCCGTACGGCACCGAGACCATGCACGTGCTGCGCGCCGAGAAGGGCTACCCGATCATCGGCCAGGACACCGACGGCACCGTCACGCCCCAGGACCTGGGCATGGACTGGGTGGTGTCGAAGAAGAAGCCGGACTTCGTGGGCCGGCGCTCCTTCGCCCGCCCGGCGAACCTCGACCCGCTGCGCAAGCAGCTCGTGGGTCTGCTGCCGGTCGATCCCGACCTCAGACTGCCGGAGGGCTCGCAGATCGTCGAGCTGACCGACGCGCTGCCGCCGCCCCCGGTGCCGATGCTCGGCCACGTGACGTCGAGCTACCGCAGTGCCGCGCTCGGCCGCACCTTCGCGCTCGCCCTGGTCAAGGGCGGCCACGCGCGGATCGGCGAGCGCCTGACCGTGCCGGTCGGCGAGGCGCTGGTGCCCGTCGAGGTGACCGGCTCCGTGGTGTTCGACCCCGAGGGGACCCGACGGGATGGAGAGCCCGGTGTCCACTGAGACCCTGCGCCCGACCGGCGCACTCGACGGCTGGGCCGGCCGGTTCGCGGAGCTGCCCGACTCGGTCGCGCTGCTGGCCGAGCCCTTCCACGCGATGGTCGACGTCCGCACCGCGGACCCGGCCGCGCTCGAGGGCCTGGTCGGCGCACCGCTGCCCGGCCCGAACGCGTGGACCGGCGGCGAGCGCGTCACCGCGATCCGGCTCGGGCCCGACGAATGGCTGCTGACCAGCCCGTTCCTCGCGCCGCCCGAGCTGGAGGCGGCCGCGCGCGCCGCCGGGGCCGCCGCGCTGCCCGGGGCACGGGTCGCCGTGGCCGACGTCTCCGCCCAGCGCACCACGGTCCGGCTCCGCGGCGCCCACGCCCGCGACGTGCTGGAGACCGGCTGCGCGATCGACCTGCACCCGCGGTCCTTCGGGGCAGGGTCGGCGGCGGTGACGCTGCTGGGCCAGGCCGGGGTCGTGCTGCTCGGCCTCGGGCCGTCGGACTACCGGGTCCTGGTGCGTTCCTCCTTCGCGGCCTACCTCGCCGAGTGGCTGCTCGACGCCGCGCGCGAATTCCGCTGACGGGACGGTGACTCCACCCATGACGGTCTCCGCGTTCGACCTGTTCAGCGTCGGTATCGGTCCGTCGAGCTCGCACACGGTCGGACCGATGCGGGCGGCGCTGCGGTTCGCCGAGCGGCTCGGGCGCGAGGGGCTGCTCCCCCGCGTCGCGCACGTGAAGGCGGAGCTGTTCGGTTCGCTCGGCGCCACCGGGAAGGGTCACGGCAGCGTCGGCGCGGTGGTGCGCGGGCTGGCCGGCGAGGCACCCGAGACCGTCGACCCGCGCAGCCCCACCGTCGACGACGTGTGGGCGACCGGGCGGCTGCGGCTGCTCGGCCGGCACGAGATCGCGTTCCGGCCCGAGGACGTCGTGCTGCACCGGCGGCGGACGCTGCCCTTCCACCCCAACGGGATGCGGTTCACCGCGCACGGCGGCGCCGGCACCGCGCTGCTCAGCGCGGAGTACTTCTCCGTCGGCGGCGGCTTCGTGCTCGACGAGGCGCAGCAGGCGCTGCTCCCGCGCGAGCCCGAGGTCCCGTACCCCTTCGCGACCGGCGCCGAGCTGCTCGCCCGCTGCCGCGAGACCGGGCTGGCGGTCAGCGGGCTCGTGCTGGCCAACGAGTGCGCGCGGATGCGACGGCTCCACCCGGACCTCGAGCCCGAGGCCGAGGTCCGCCGCGGCCTGCTGGCGCTGTGGACGGTCATGCAGGAGTGCGTGGAGCGCGGCTCGACGACCGGCGGGGTGCTCCCGGGCGGACTGCAGGTCCGCCGCCGTGCGGCCGCCATGCGGGAGGCCCTCGAGGCCGAGCCCACCGCCGAGTCCGGGGAGTGGGTCACCCTCTACGCCCTGGCGGTGAACGAGGAGAACGCCGCGGGCGGGCGGATCGTCACCGCCCCGACCAACGGCGCGGCCGGGATCGTCCCCGCCGTCCTGCACTACTACCGCCGGTTCTGCCGCGCCGCCTCCGACGACGGCGTGGTCCGGTTCCTGCTCACCGCCGCCGCCGTCGGCTCGCTGTTCAAGGAGAACGCCTCGATCTCCGGGGCCGAGGTCGGCTGCCAGGGCGAGGTCGGTTCGGCCTGCTCGATGGCCGCCGCGGGCCTCGCCGAGGTCATGGGCGGCACCCCGGAGCAGGTGGAGAACGCCGCCGAGATCGGCATCGAGCACAACCTCGGGCTGACCTGCGACCCGATCGGCGGGCTCGTGCAGATCCCGTGCATCGAGCGCAACGCCGTCGCCTCGACGAAGGCGATCACCGCGGCCCGGATGGCCGTGCGCGGCGACGGGCACCACCACGTCAGCCTGGACAAGGCGATCCGGACGATGCGGATCACCGGTGCGGACATGAAGACCAAGTACAAGGAGACGAGCCGCGGCGGGCTGGCCCTGACCGTCGTCGAGTGCTGAGGACCCGCCGGACCCGCCGGACCTGGCGGGCCCCCGGACCCGACGGAGCTGTCGGAGCCGACGGACCGGGCGGACCCAGCGGTTGCGCGAGTGCGGTGCACGACGGACGGTGCTCCCATGAGTGGGCCGTCCCGATCCTCACGGCGCTCCCTGTGGTGGCTCCTCGGCCCGCCCGTCCTGTTCTGCGTGGCGGTCGTGCCCGCGAACCGGGTCGACCCGTGGGTCCTCGGGATGCCGTTCCTGGTGTTCTGGCTGCTGCTCGCCACACTGCTCTCCCCGGTCTGCGTGTGGCTCGCGGCCCGCCGTGATCCCGTCTGGCAGGCGGCGCGCCGGACGGCGCCGGGGCGGCGGACCGCGAAGGCGGCACCGGAGGCGGCACCGACGGCGGCGGCACAGGAGGTGGACCGGCGATGAGCATCGCGATCGTCGCCGTCTTCCTGGTCGCCGCGTGCGTGCTCGGGGTCCGCGCCGGCCGCGGGCAGGACAAGGTCGACCTCGCGGCATGGTCCGTGGGCGGGCGCAGCCTCGGGCTGCTGATGACGCTCGTGCTGATGGCCGGCGAGACCTACACGACCTTTAGCTACCTCGGCGCTGCCGGCTGGTCGTACACGCACGGGGTCTCGGCGCTGTACGTCGTGGCCTACCTGAGCATCGGGATGGCGGCGAGCTACGTCGTCGGTCCGCTGCTGTGGAGCTACGCGCACCGGCACGGGCTGCACAACGTCACCGACATCGCCGCCCACCGCTTCGGCGCGCCCTGGCTGGGCGTCCTGCTCACCGTCGCGGCGACCGTGTTCCTGCTGCCGTACGTGCAGTTGCAGATCACCGGGATGGGCACGGTGGTGGCGAGCGTGAGCTACGGGGCGATCGGGCTGGGCGTGTCCTACCTCGTCGCGTTCGTGGTGTCCGAGGTGTTCGTGCTGGCCAGTGGCCTGCGCGGGAGCGCGTGGGTGTCGGTGCTCAAGGACGTCACGGTCGTCGTGACGCTCGCGGTGGTCTTCGTGTTCGTGCCGCTGCACTTCTTCGGCGGCTACGGCGCGATGTTCGCGCAGATCGGCGCCGAGCGGGCCGCGTGGTTGACGATGCCGGGCCCGGGCTCGTCGACCTACGGGCTGGCCTGGTTCCTCTCCACCGCGCTGCTCAACGGCGCGGTCTACAGCGTGATCCCCACGACCGTCGCGGGCTTCCTCGGCGCCGCGAGCCCGCAGATCCTGCGCCGCAACGCGCTGCTCCTGCCGCTCTACCAGGTGTTGCTGTTCGTCCCGGTGATCCTCGGGCTGGCCGCGACGTTCGTGGTTCCGGGCCTGAAGGACTCGAACCTCGCGCTGTTCGAGATGCTCCGCACGGCCATGCCGGAGTGGCTGTTCGGGCTCGTCGGCGCGGCCGGCGCGCTGTCGGCGATCGTGCCGCTGGCGGTGTTCATGCTGGCCATCGGCACGATGTGGAGCCGGTCCGTGCTGGGCCTGCACGCCCGCACCCGCGGCCGGCAACGGCAGCTGGCCCAGCTCGTCACGCTCCTGGCCGGCGGGCTCGCGCTCGGGATGACCTACCTGTTCCCCAACGCCCTCGTCCGGCTCTCGGTGATCTCCTACGAGGGGCTCGCGCAGCTGCTGCCGCTCGTGGTGATCGCGCTCGTCTGGCGCCGGATGTCGCTGGCCGGCGGCGTCGCGGGGCTGGTGGCGGGGCTGCTCGTCGTGCTGGTGTTGATGGCGACGGGCAACGACCCCTGGGGCGGGATCAACGCGGGCGCGATCGGACTGGTGCTCAACCTCCTGGTCACGGCGGCGGTCTCGCTCGCCCGTCCCGGCGCGGCGCCCGCGGACCGGCTGGCCGCGCCCGAGCTCGTCCCCGCCCGTTCCGGCCCCGAGGAGGACCGTTGACCCGCACCGCCGACCGGCTCGCCGACCTGACCGCCCGCGAGCTGCTCGCGGGCTACCGCGCCGGCGCCCTGTCCCCCGTCGAGGTCGTCGACGACGTCCTGGCCCGCATCGAGGCCGACGAACCCCGGCTGCACGCCACCTACGCGCTGGACCCCGACGGGGCGCGGGCCGCCGCGGCGGAGTCGGCCGCGCGCTGGCGGGCCGGCGAGGCGCGTCCGCTCGACGGTGTCCCGATCACGCTCAAGGACAACATCGCCACCCGCGGGGTGCCCACGCCGGTCGGGACGGCCGCGACCGAGCTGGTCCCCGCCGAGCGCGACGCGCCGGCGGCGGCCCGGGTCCGCGAGGCCGGGGCGGTGCTCCTCGGCAAGACGACCATGCCCGACCTGGGGATGCTCGGGTCGTCGCAGTCGAGCTTCCACCCGGTCACCCGCAACCCCTGGGACCCCACCCGCACGCCCGGCGGGTCGAGCTCCGGCGCCGCCGCGGCCGCCGCGGCCGGCTACGGGCCGCTCCACCTGGGCACGGACATCGGCGGGTCGGTGCGCCAGCCGGCGGGCTGGAACGGGATCGCGGGGCTGAAGCCGACCTTCGGACGGGTGCCGGTGGTGCCGCCGTACGCGGGCCGGGTCGTCGGGCCGATGTGCCGGACCGTCGGCGACGTGTCCCTGCTCATGTCGGTCGTCGCGGTGCCGGACCCGCGCGACCACACCGCGCTGCCCGGCGCCGACATCGCCTGGCCGGAGGCGCCGGGCGCGGTGCGGGGGCTGCGGCTCGGCCTGCTCCCCGACGTCGGTGTCGGGCTGGCCACCGAGCACGCGGTGCGCGGCGCCGTCGAAGAGGCCGCGCGCACGCTGGAGGCCGCCGGCGCGGTCGTCGAGCCCGTGGCGCCGTTCCTGACGCGGGACATGCTCGACGGGATGGACCGCTTCTGGCGCGCCCGCGCCTGGTCCGACCTCGCCGCGCTGCCCGAGGAGCGCCGGGCCAAGGTCCTGCCCGCCATCCTCGAGTGGGCCGCCGCCGGCGCGGACCTGACCGGCGCCGAGGTCTTCCACGGCTACAGCCAGATGGACGCGATGGCCGTCGCCGCCCACCGCGCCCTCGCCGACCTGGACTTCCTGTTGCTCCCGACCGCGCCGATCCCGCCCTTCCCGGTCGAGTACGCCTCGGCCTTCGACGACCCGGCCCGGCCCTTCGAGCACATCGCGACGAGCCTGCCGTTCAACATGTCCGGCCAGCCGGCGCTCTCGGTCAACTGCGGCCACACGGCGGGCGGGCTGCCGATCGGCCTGCAGATCGTCGGCCGGCGCTTCGACGACGCGGGCGTGCTGGCCCTCGCCATGGCCTACGAGGAGATCCGCCCGGCGCCGCGCCCCTGGCCGACCCTGTGAGTGGCGACGGCGGGACCGTCGCCACCCACGGCGGTCAGGCCCGCTTGACGACCACCTTGAGGGCCTCGTTGGCGGCGGCGTCGGCGAACACCTCGTAGGCGCGGTCGATCTCGTCGAGGCCGAAGGTGTGGGTGCCCATCTTCTCGGCGGGGATCTTGCCGCTCGCCACCATCTTCAGCAGCGTCGGGATGGACACGGTGTCGACCAGGCCCATGGTCAACGTGACGTTCTGGATCCACATCTGCTCGAGCGGCAGCTCGACCGGCGCGCCGTGCACGCCGATGTTGGCGATGTGCCCGCCGGGGCGCACCAGCGCGGCGGTCGTGCGCAGCGTCTCCGGATAGCCGACCGCCTCGATCGCGACGTCGACCCCGAGGCCGTCCGTCATCGCCGTCACGGCGTCGACGACGTCCGGGCCCGCCTCGACCGTGTCGGTCGCGCCGAACTCGACGGCCTTGCTCAGCCGGAACTTGTTGCTGTCCACGGCGATGACGCGGGACGCGCCCCAGAGGCCGGTGGTCAGGATGGCGGCGAGCCCCACCGCGCCGGCGCCCACCACGGCGACCGTGTCCCCGGGCCGGACCTGCCCGGCCAGCACCCCGACCTCGTACCCGGTGGGCAACGAGTCGGCGAGGAAGATCGCCTGCTCGTCCGTGACCTCGTTGGGGACGGCGTAGAGCGACGTGTCGGCGTAGGGCACCCGGACCGACTCGGCCTGGGTGCCGTCGATCAGGTGCCCGAAGATCCACCCGATGCCGCCGACGGTCTGACAGTGCGACGGCATGCCGTTCTGGCAGTACGTGCAGCGCCCGCAGCGGGTTATCGCCGGGACGAGCACCCGGTCGCCCTCGCGGAACCCGGTGACCGCCGAGCCCACTTCGGTGACGGTGCCGACGGCCTCGTGGCCGAGGATCCGCCCGTCCGTCACCGCGGGGACGTCGCCCTTGAGGATGTGCAGGTCCGTGCCGCAGATCGTGGTGGTGTCCACTCTGACCACGACGTCCGTCGGTTCCTGGACCGCCGCGTCGGGGACCTCCTCCCACGCCTTCGACCCCGGTCCGTGGTAGACGAGCGCCTTCATCCGTGCCCTCCCTCGGTCGGTTACCGCCGCCGCAGGACGTTAGTGGCGCCGGTCACACGGCGGTGTCTCACTCTGCGACCGGACCCCGCCGGAGCAGCGTGACGAGGCCGGCGTCGGCGTCGAGCCGGATCCGGTCGCCCGTCCGCAGGAGCTCCGTCGGGTCGCGGTCGAGGTCGGACAACGCAGGCACGCGGGTGACCACCGCACCGAGTGCGGCCTTCGTCGTGGTCACCGTGAACACCATCCCGATCGGGGCGGTGCCGAGCAGGCGGGTCGTCTGGAAGAACCCGGACCAGCCGGAGGAACCCTTCGCCCCGGGGAAGACGAGGATCTTCCCGGTGAAGCACACGCCGCACAGCTCGTGCCGGCGCTCGATGATCGTCCCGGTGGCCGGGTCGATGCCGCCCCAGCCCGAGATCGTCTCGTGGCTGACCAGCGCCTCGCCCTCGACCACGCCCGGCACCACCGTCCGGCCACGCAGGACCAGCGGCGCCTCCGTGTCGTCTGCCGCCCGGACCCGTGTCTCCGCCGTCATCGCAGCTCCCCCCGCCACCGGCCCGTGACCGCCGCGTCCACGCACTCCGCCGTCGTCCCGAACCACGCCTCGATGCCGAGGATCGCCGGCAGGTAGTGCGCCTGCTTCGCCGAGTCGGTGGCGAAGACCCGCGTGCCCTCCGGCGCCGCCCGCGACATCGCCGGACAGGAGTCGGCCAGGATCCGCCCGCCCGCCGCCTCGATGACGGCGGTGTAGCCGGAGCGGTCCGCCACGGCCTTCAGCGCCCGTGGCGCCATGATCCACAGCTCGGCCTCGACGTGCCGGCCCTCGAGCAGCCGGGCGGCCTCGCGGATCTGGTCGAGCGAGGCGTGCGGGCACCCGAGCAGCACGAAGTCGACCTCCTCACGGTCGCCCTGGTCGTTGAGCCGGTCGTAGACGGTCCGCCGCTCGGCCGGCCCGTACCCGACGGCCTCCGGCACCCGGCCGCCGAACGCCGCCTCGACCGTCGGTGCCTCGGGGGTCACGCCGGGCAGATGGAAGAGCTCGATCCCGCCCGACGAGGCGGCCGCGGCCCCGAGGTGCTTGAGGTCGGTCAGGTCGGGGCGGGCGAGCTCGCCGACCAGGACCGGCCGGGCCTCCTGCACCAGGTCGCCGACGAAGTACCCGAACAGCCCCCAGTCCCGGAACGACCGGACCGGGAGGTCGGCCCGCACGAGGTGGGTGCCGAGCCGGTTGGTCACGTGGTGGTTGCCCCAGCAGGGGATCCGGCCGGTCAGGCTCGCGGCGCCGGTGGACGCGGTGCCCTCGCAGTTCGTCCGGGCTCCGAGCACCGAGTTCGCGTACACGACCGCCGACGACTCCATCCACGCCACGTGCTCGCCGCGGACGGGCAGGTTCCCGACCTGGTACGGGGTGCACGTCGCGAGGATGTTCACGCCCCGCCGGCCGTAGAAGGCCTCGGCGTCGGACTGCAGGTCCACGAACTCCGCCGGGTAGGGCACGCCGTGGGCGTCGGCCCCGAAGCCCTGCTGGAGCTGGCAGGTGGGCACCCGCATCGGCGGGACGTCGAGCGTCTCGTCCGAGTCCAGGTTGATCACCGAGAAGGCCCGCTCCCAGCCGCCCTCGGCCACCAGGCGGGCCTTCGCCGGCGAGGGCTGGGTGGTGGTGCCGGCGACGTTGCGGACCTCGCACAGGTGCTCGGCCCCGAGGGCCTCGCCGTAGCGGACGAGCAGGTCCATCGCCGCGGCGACGGCGGGCCCCTCGGCCCCGTCGCGCATCCCGCGCTCGTCGTCGGTGAGGATCACGCCGTGGCCTCCGCCGCGGACCCGGCCGCGGAACGAGCCGCTTCCGCACGGCCGGGCGGGTTGGTCTCCGGGCCCCGGCGAACCGCGGCGAACATCAGCAGGGCCCCGCCGACGATCAGCACCACGGGCCCGATCTCGTACGGCATGACGGTGCTCAGCGCGAGCAGCCACACGGTGTAGAGCCCGGGCAGGATCAGCCCGAACATGTAGCCGATGCCGTAGCCGCTCGCCCGGACCGACGCCGGGAAGCGCTCGTTGAGGTACACCAGGATCACGCCGAGCGGCGCCGAGGGCACCGACTTGGCGACCACCGCGACCGAGCCGACCAGCCACGGCGGCGCCCCTGCGCCGGCCATCAGGGCGAGGGCGAGGAACGCGCCGCCGACGACCACCGCCATCACCAGCGCCCAGGTCATCAGGAGCCTGCGGCGCCCGATGCGCTGCCCGACGGCGGCCAGCACGACGATCATCGCGATCGTCACGACCGAGGAGACGATCTCCTCGGTCGTGCTCAGGGTGGCGCTCTGGTGCAGCACCTGGACCAGCAGGGTCGGCAGGAAGGACACGGACATCTGCGTGGCGAACCAGTACCCGCAGGTGAACAGGAAGACGCCGAGGATGAGCGCGCGGTGCTCGGTGAACAGCGCGACCACCGGCTGGCGCCCACCCGCCTCGGCGCGCCGGCGGGTGACCTCGCCGGCGTCCTCCTTCACCCCGCGGTAGTGCCACAGGTAGGCCAGGCCGAGCACGAAGCCCAGCACGAACGGGACGCGCCACCCCCAGGACAGGAAGCTGTCGTGCGGCAGGGTCTCCAGCGCGCCCAGCAGGAAGGTGTTCATCACCAGGAAGGACAGCGGGGCGCCGACGCCGATCAGCGCGCCCACCCGGCCCCGGCGGTGCGGCCGGGCCTGTTCGAGGGCGAGCGGGATCGGGGCCGCGTAGCCCCCGGCCAGGAAGATCCCGCCGATCAGGCGCAGCACCGCGAAGACGGTGATGGCCCCGTAGCCCCACGTGGCGTAGCCCGGCAGGCAGCCCATCAGGAGCGTCACGACGGTGAAGCCCCACCCGCTGAGCATGGTCACGCGCTTGCGGCCGATCCGGTCGGACAGGTTCCCGAAGATCACGCTGCCGATCGGGCGGCCCAGCAGGCCCACCGTGAACAGCAGCGTCGTGAACGTCGCCTTGACCTCCACGGACAGGTCCTGCGGCAGGAAGTAGACCATCGCGGCCGGCAGGACGAGCGCGGGCAGGTAGACGTCGAAGCTGTCGACGAACATCGAGAAGGCGCCGCCGCGGGCGGAGCGCCGCTCGTCGGCGGCGGTGAGGGTGCCGGCCGGGGCACGTCCGCCGTCCGGCACGGGACCGGCGGTCGGGTCGGGAGAGTGGTCGGACAGCGTCATTGCCGTTGTCTCCTCGTCGGTGGGTGGGTCGGTCAGGGGGTCGGGGCGGGCCGGGGGCGCAGGACGGCGCCCTCGCCCAGCGGGCGGACGGTGCGCGCGTAGACGGAGAGCCAGCCGTGCTCGGGATGGTGGAGGGGCGGGACCGGCTCGCGGCCCGCCAGCTCCGCCGGGTCCACGCGCAGGTCGCACCGGCGGCCCGGGAGGTCGACGTGCACGACGTCCCCGTCGCGGACCAGCGCCAGCGGCCCGCCGTCGGCAGCCTCGGGCCGCACCTCGCCGACGACGACCCCACGGTTGACCAGCCCGGACAGCTGCCCGTCGGTCACCACGGCGACCTTGCCGGTCAGCCCGGCGCGGTCCAGGGCGAACACGATCTGCGAGGCCATCCCCATGCCGGGCCGGCCGCGGGGCCCCTGCCCCCGCAGCACGACGACGTCGCCCGCGGCGATCCGGCCCTCGGCGAGCGCCGCCACCGCCTCGGCCTGGTCGGCGAAGCACCGCGCCGGGCCGGTGAAGGTGGGCGGCCGCTCGTCGTGCACGGACAGCTTGACGATCCCGCCCAGCGGCGTGAGGCTGCCGCGCAGCACCAGGATCAACGGGTCGTCGCCGACGTGCCGGATGACCTCCGGGTCGGTCACGGTGACGCCGGCGAGGTTCTCCCCCACCGTGCGTCCGGTGACCGTCCGGGCCGAGCGGTCGAGCAGGTCGCCGAGCCGGGCCATCACCGCGGCGGCCCCGCCCGCCGCGTCGAACTGCTCGATCGTGTGCGGCCCGTTGGGCCGCACCGCCGACAGCAGCGGCGTCTCGCGGCCGAGGTCGCCGAACAGCGCGGTCACGTCGACGTCGACGCCCGCCTCCACGGCGACGGCCTGCAGGTGCTTGATCGTGTTGATCGACGACCCGACGGACAGGGCGACGCGCACCGCGTTCCGGAACGCCGCCGGGGTCAGGACGTCGCGCGGTCGCAGGTCCTCCTGCACCAGCTCGACGATCCGGGCCGCGGCCGCGTCGGCCGCCCGCCACATCGCCGCTGAGTTCGCCGAGACCGGGGTGCTGCCCGGCAGCGCCATGCCGAGGGCCTCGGCCGCGATGTGCATCGAGTTCGCCGTGCCCATGCCCGCACACACCCCCGGGCCGCGCACGGCGTCCTCGCTCATCTCGGTGAGCTCGGCGGTCAGCACCGGGGAGGGTTCGCCACAGGCGTGCAGGAAGACGTCCTCGATGTCGCAGTGCTCGCCGCGGAAGGTGCCGCTGGGCTGGTACCCGCAGGCCAGGATCAGCGTGGGGACGTTCAGCCGGCCCGCCGCCATCAGCTGGGCCGGGGTCGTCTTGTCGCAGCTCGCCAGGCAGACCATCCCGTCCAGCTGGGCGCCCTCGACCGCGACCTCGATGTCGTTCACGATCAGGTCGCGCGAGGCGAGGATGTACCCGCCCCCGTGGCCGGCCGAGTGGATGAAGTCGCTGGGCGCGGTCGTCCGGGCCTCGAAGGCGACCCCGCCCGCGGCGCGGATGCCCTCCTTGACCCGGGCGGCGACGGTGTCCAGGTGGCTGAAGCAGATCGCCATGTCGGACGAGGAGTTGACGACGGCGATCTTCGGCTTGTCGAGGTCGGCATCGGTCAGGCCGAGCGCCCGCCACTGGGCGCGGCGGGTGGCCCAGCGGACGGTGCCGGGGGTGAAGGCGCTGCGCAGCTCCGCGCTCATGAGTCGAGGTTCTCCGTGATCCGGGCGGCGAGGGCGGCGACGTCGACCTCGTGCACCGACCCGTCGCCGACGAGGTCGAGGACGTGCGCGGCCGCGTGCCCCATCGCCCCGCACGGGCCCATCACGCGGATGCTGGACAGGGCCGCCGCGTCGCCGTCGGCGCACCGTCCCGCGACCAGGACGTTGTCGACGTCGGGCGGGGTGAGGGAGCGCAGCGGGACGTAGTGGAGGTGGTCCGGGCCGAAGGTCTCCCAGACGTAGCCCTCCGGGCTGTCGTGCAGCTCGATCGGCCAGGCCGTGCGCGCGACCGCGTCCGGGAAGCGGGTGCCGGCCCGCACCTCGTCGAGGGTGAGCTGGTGGGCCGCCCGGACCCAGCGGGTCTGGCGCCGGCCGGGCAGGCCGTAGGAGCGCACCGTCGCCTTGCCGAAGACCTCGGGGAACTCGGCGCGCAGGAACGCGACGACCCGGTCGGCCTGCGCCTTGCCCTCCATCTGCGCCTCGGCCGCGGCGATCGGGTCCAGCGGGGCCTCGATGTGGGTCATGTTGAGCACGGCGGTGCCGCGGCCGGGGAAGAAGAAGGCCAGGCCGTCGTGCCGGCGCAGCCCGTACTCGGCCGCCTTGCGGCCCACCCGGTCGGCGAGCACGGCGGGATCGGGCCGGTGGGCCTCGTCGAGGTTCTCCACCACGAGCTGCTGGCTGCCGTAGATCTCGCGGTCCGGGAGCCGGCAGGGCAGCCCGGCCGCCCAGCTCAGGGCCGCGTCGCCGCTGGCGTCGACGAACCCGGTCGCGGTGACGTCGATCGAGCCGTAGCGGCTGGCGAACCGGACCGAGCGCAGCCGCCGGTCCTCCCGGTGGACGCCGGTGATCGCGGCGCCGGTGATCACGCGGATCCCGTGGGCGCGGACGGTGTCCTCCACCCAGCGGCCGAGCCGAACCTCGTCGTACCCGACCGTCACGGTGTGCCCGTCGCGGTAGAAGAGGTCACCGGTCGCCTCGAGGGCGCGGAAGATGTCGTCGAACAGGCCGTGCGTGAGGCGCCGGTACTCCGGTCCGTTGCCGAAGACCCCGCAGAACAGCCCGATGAGCGAGTTGACCATCTGGCCGCCGAGCACCGGCAGCGCGTCGACGAGCACCACGTCGCGCCCGAGCTTCGCGGACTCGACGGCGGCGGACAGGCCGGCGATCCCGGCGCCGACGACCAGCACGTCGGCGGTGACGGCGTGCTCGGCCGGGTCGGCGGCGGAGAGGACCGGCCGGGTCACGGTGCGGACCGGCAGGTCGGTGAGGGCGTGCGGCATGGACCACACGCTAGGAAGCGAGCACGCGCTCCCGGAAATAGACGATCCGCCTGACCGGCCATCACCGCCGTTGATAGTCGCAGCTCAGAGGCGCGAAGTCAGCTCGACGACGAGCTCGCGGAGCCAGCGGTGCGCGGGATCGCCGTCCATGTCGGAGTGCCACCACAGCCGTTCGACGAGCGGCGCCGGCTCCCCCGGACAGTCCAGCACGCGCAGCCCGAGAGGCTCCGCGACGGCGGCGGCGAGCCGCTCCTGGACGAGCGCGACCCGGTCGGTGCCGGCCACGAGCGGAGGCACCGCGAGGTAGCTCTCGACGCGCACCCGGATCGCCGGCTGGATCCCGAGGAGGGCGAGCTGGCGGCTCATCGGCGCGGCCGCGGAGAACCCGCGGTCCGGCTGGAAGGGCACGACCCAGGGCAGCGCCGCCAGCCGCTCCACGGTCGGCGGGCCCTCGTCCGCGACCGGGTTGGCCCGGTCCACCACGCACACCCAGCGGTCGGTGAACAGCGCGACCGAGCGCAGCTCGGGCAGGTCGAAGCGCCCGGCCGGGGGTGCGACCATGCCGTCGATCAGCCGGATCGTCTCCGCGATGTCGGCGGCGAACGCCTCCCGCACGAGCCGGATGTGCAGGGCGACCCCTGGCGCGCGCTCCGTCAGGGCGGCCGAGAGCCGGGAGCCCAGGACGCCGACGGTGTAGTCGGCCATCAGGAGTGTGAACTCGCGCTGCGAGGAGCCGGGGTCGAAGCGGTGCCCGGTGCCGAAGAGCCGCTCGGCGGCCGCGCAGACCGCCTCGACCTGGTCCGCGAGCTGGGCGGCGAGCGGGGTGAGGGTGTACCCGTTTCGGCGGCGGACCAGCAGTTCGTCGTCGAAGTGCCGGCGCAGCCGGGAGAGCGAGGCGCTGACCGCCGGCTGGGTGACGCCGATCCGGGCCGCGGCCCGCGTGACGTTGCGCTCACGCAACAGCTCCCGCAGGGTGACCAGGAGGTTCAGGTCCAGGTTGGCGAGGTGCGCCGTCGGGTGCCTCACGGTCCGAACGCTAACCCTGCTGCCCCACGGGCCCGGGCCCCGTGCTCGTCGTCAGCCGACCACGCCGCGGTCGTGCAGGGCGCCGATCTCCGCCGCGCCCAGGCCCAGGACCTCGGCCAGCACCTCGTCGGTGTCGCGGCCGAGCATCGGGGCCTCCCCTGCCGGCCCGTGCTCGCCGCCCCAGCGCAGCGGCGAGCGCGCCGTGATCGAGGCCGTGCCGTCGGGCAGGGCGAGGTCGGCCAGCACGGGGTGGCGGCCCTCGCGGTGCGCCCCCACGACCTCGGTCATGCCGCGGTAGCGGCCCCACAGCACGCGGGCGGCGTCGAGCTCGTCGGACACGGTCTTGAGGTCGCGCGCGGCGAACCACGGCCGCAGCACCGCGGCGATGGTCTCGCGCAGCCGGTAGCGCTCGGACTCCTTGGTCAGGTCGGCGTCGAGCGCCTGCTCCAGCGCCGCGAAGACCTGTTCGGTGCCGGTCACCTTCCGCAGCGCGGCCCACTGCCCCTCGGTCAGCGCCACCACCATCACCCGCGCCCCGTCCGAGCAGGCGAAGTCGACGCCGAACGAGCCGTAGACGTGGTTGCCGTGCCGCGGGCGCTCCCGGCCCCGCTCCGCCGCCTCCGACAGCCAGCCGAGGTTCGCCACCCCGGCCAGCGCGACGTCCGCCAGTGCCAGCTCGACGTAGGTGCCCCGGCCGGTGCGGGACCGGTCGTACAGCGCCGCCAGCACGCCCGTCGACACGCTCAGCCCGGTCACCAGGTCCCAGGCCGGCAGCACGTGGTTCACCGGCGTGCCGCCCTCCTCGGAGCCGGTGATCTGCGGGATCCCGACCTCGGCGTTGACCGTGTAGTCCACCGCCGGCCGGCCGTCCGGGTAGCCCTGCACCCGCAGGTGGATCAGGTCGGGGCGGCGGGCGACCAGCACGTCGTTGGCCATCCAGCGGCGCCCGACGACGTTGTCCACCAGCACCCC
Organism: Pseudonocardia kujensis; assembly: GCF_021283305.1. Taxonomy (GTDB): domain Bacteria; phylum Actinomycetota; class Actinomycetes; order Mycobacteriales; family Pseudonocardiaceae; genus Pseudonocardia; species Pseudonocardia kujensis. The sequence goes on along the minus strand of NZ_JAJSOK010000007.1, from coordinate 9,617 downwards.
GCGGTCCGTGCCCGGCGCGGTGACCAGGGCGGTGACCAGCTCCCGGCCCTCGTCCGAGCGCATGTCGACGGTGACCGATCGCTTGCCCTTGTTCAGCGAGGCCCAGTAGTACGACTCGGCGTCGGCGGGTCCGGTCCCGCTGCCGACCACCGGCCAGCGCCGGTGGTCGGTGTTGCCGCCGATCGGGTCGATCCGGATCACGCTCGCGCCCAGCTGCGCCAGCGTCATCCCACCCGTGGGCCCGGCCACGAAGCTCGCGCACTCCACGACCTGCAGGCCCTCCAGCGGACGGCTCATCTCGTTCCTCCCCGGCTCGTGCTCGGCTCTCGATCCTGCCGCCCGTGGACCGCGGGCGCACACCCGCATAGGGTACGAACGATCGTTCGTCCGCTCACCGTGGAGGTCCCCCGTGCCGGTCCCCGACTCCCTCGAAGCCCGCCTGCGCCGCGTCGAGGACGCGCACGAGATCGCCCAGCTGCGCGCCCGCTACTGCCAGTACCTCGACGACGGCCGCTGGGCCGACCTGGCGGCGCTCTTCACCCCCGACGGCGTGTTCACCGGTCTCGCCACCGCTCGGGGCACCGCGGAGCTGGAGTCCTTCTTCGGCGGGCTGCAGGAGGGCCCGCTGACGGCGTGGTGGCACTACAGCGCGAACGAGACCGTGGAGATCGACGGCGACACCGCGACCGGCGAGACCTGGCTCTGGCAGCCGTGCGTGGTCGACGGCGAGGCCCAGATCGCGGCCGGCCGCTACCGGGACCGGATCACCCGCGGCACCGACGGGGCCTGGCGGTTCGCGGAGCGGGTCGTGACGTTCTTCTACTGGACCCCGCTCGCCGGGGGCTGGGACAAGGGGAAGATCGGCTTCCCGCCCGCGGAGGCGGCGCTCGACCGGGGGTGAGTCGGGCGGACCCGTCGGGGTCCGACGTCCGGAGGTGCGCAGGACCGCCGGATCGGCGGTCCCGGGCCCTCGTGCCCGACCTTACGATCGTTAGTCCGGTCATGTGACGCCGTCGTCACGTCGACGGCGCCGTGGCGGGTCAACGGAGACCGACGGGCGAGGAGAACCCATGTCCCACGCGCACACGGACCAGCAGGAGGCGCCTGCGGAGGCGACGGAGCTCGACGCCGTCGTCGTCGGCGCCGGATTCTCGGGGCTGTACATGCTGCACCGGCTCCGCGACACACTCGGCTTCTCCGCCCGCGTGTTCGAGGCGGGCGAGGACGTCGGCGGAACCTGGTACTGGAACCGCTACCCGGGCGCCCGGTGCGACTCCGAGAGCTACTTCTACAGCTTCTCCGACCGACTCTCGGAGGACCTGCTGCAGGAGTGGACCTGGAGCGAGCGCTTCGCCGCCCAACCCGAGATCCTCGGCTATCTACGCCACGTCGCCGACCGGTACGACCTGCGCAAGGACATCCGGTTCGGCACCCGGGTCGTCGCCGCGGAGTACGACGACGCCACCGGCCGGTGGACGGTCCGCACCGACGACGGCGGCCAGGTCACCGCGACCTACCTGATCACCGCGGTGGGCTGCCTGTCGACGACCAACCTGCCCGACTTCCCGGGCCGCGACAGCTTCCGCGGCGAGTCGTACCACACCGGCGCGTGGCCCCACGAGGGCGTCGACTTCACCGGCAAGCGGGTCGCGGTGATCGGCACCGGTGCCACGGCGGTGCAGGCCGTGCCGGAGATCGCCGAGCAGGCGGCCCACGTGTACGTGCTGCAGCGCACCGCGAACTACGACATCGCGGGCGGCAACCGGCCGATGGACGCCGAGGACGGGCGCAGGATCAAGGAGCAGTACCGCGACATCTGGAAGGCGACCCGCGAGACGGCCTTCGGCTTCCCCTACGACGTCGCGCCCCGTTCCGCCCTGTCGGTCTCGGACGAGGAACGGCAGCGGATCTTCACCGAGGCCTGGGAACGCGGCGGGTTCCGCCTCGGCACCACGTTCAACGACCTCCTGCTCGACGAGGCGGCGAACGAGACCGCCGCGGAGTTCCTGCGGGCGCGGATCCGCGAGCGGGTGACCGACCCGGAGATCGCCGAGTTGCTCTCGCCCCGCGACCACCCCTTCTTCACCAAGCGCCCACCGCTGGAGAACGGGTACTACGAGACGTTCAACCGCGAGAACGTCACGTTGGTCGACGTGCGGGAGGCGCCGATCCAGGAGATCACCCCGGCCGGGGTCCGGACCGCGGACGCCGAGTACGAGGTCGACCTCATCGTCTACGCCACCGGTTTCGACGCGATGACCGGCACCCTCTTCACACTCGGGATCCGGGGGCGCGACGGCGTCGGGCTCGAGGAGAAGTGGGCGGACGGCCCCCACACCTACCTCGGCCTCGCCACCCACGGGTTCCCGAACCTGTTCATGATCACCGGCCCGCAGAGCCCGTCGGTGCTCAGCAACATGCCGGTGTCCATCGAGCAGCACGTGGACTGGATCACCGACTGTCTCCGCCGACTGCGGGAGGAGGGGTACGACACCATCGAGGCCCTACCCGCGGCGGAGGACGACTGGGTCTCCCACCACGACGAGGTCACCGCGACGACGTTGCTGCCGCGCGCGAACTCCTGGTGGGTGGGAGCGAACATCCCGGGCAAGCCACGCCGCCTGTACCCGTACGCCGGCGGGGTGGGGGTGTACCGGCTGCTGTGCGACGAGGTCGCCGCCCGTGACTACGACGGCTTCGCCCGCGGCAAGAGCGGAGCAGCCACGAACGGCAGGTTCAGCGGGATCGCGCGGGCCCGCTACACGGAGCTGGCCGAGGAGGCGGCCGCGGCGGCCGGGGCTGCCTCCTAGAACAGGCCCCACAGCGACGTCTCCACCGCCTCGGCCTCAGAAGAGCAGCACCAGCCGCCCCCGGGTCCCGCCCCGCTCCAGGCGGGCGTGGGCCTCGGGGGCGCGCTCGGCCGGGTAGGTCTCGGCGACCCGCAGCGTGACGGCGCCGGACTCGGCCAGCACGCGCAGGGCGTCGAGCCGCTCGCGGTCCTCGGCGACGTCGCGCACCCACACCGGGTGCCAGGTGACGCCGCGCTCCTCCGGCCCGCGGTACCCGCGGACGGTGGCGATGCGGCCGCCGTCGCGGACCGCGGGGAGCAGCAGGTCGCCCTGCACCGCGCCGTCGGCCAGCGCGTCGACGCCCTCGGGCACCGCCTCGCGGATCCGCTCCGCGACGGCGTCGCCGCGCGGGACCACGACGTCGGCGCCGAGCTTGCGCACCAGCTCGACGTCGGCGTCGGAGGCGTCGGCGACCACGCGCAGCCCGGCCGCCTTCGCCAGCTGCACCACGTACCCGCCGTAGGCCCCGGCCGCCCCGGTCACGGCCAGGGTGGCCCCCGGCTCCGGGTCGAGCAGGTCCAGGGTCCGGCGCGCGGTCAGCCCGTTCATCGGCAGGGTCGACGCGTGCGCGTGGTCCGCGCCCGCCGGCGCCCGCACGACCGACCCGACCGGCACCACGACGTACTCGGCGTAGGCGCCGTGGGCGCCGTCCGGCACGACCACCGCCATCACCGGGTCACCGAGGGCGAGCCCGCCCCCGGCGCCCTCGCCGATCTCGTCGACCACGCCGGCGGCGTCCATGCCGGGCACGTACGGCGGCGGGTCCTTGCGCTGCCGCTCGGCGCGGGACCCGTCCCGGACGTAGGTGTCGGTCGGGTTGACCGCCGCCGCGTGCACCCGGACCCGGATCTCGCCGGGCCCGGCGTGCGGTTCCGGCAGCTCGACGACCTCGAGGGCCTCGGGCCCGCCGTACTCGTTCACCCCGATCGCGCGCATGCCCCGAGACTCCCATCCGCCCGGCGCGGCGGCGCGCCGGGGCACCCCGAAAGTGGCGCCCGGCTCAGCCCGCGTCGCGCAGCACCTCGACGCCGACCGGGGCGTCGCCGCGCAGGGTGACGCGGTGCATGACCCGGCGGGCGTCGCCGTAGTCGCGGTTGGCGTAGTGCGCGGTGGCGCGGTTGTCCCACATGGCCACGTCGCCCTCGGCCCAGCGGTGCCGGACGATGTGCTCGGGCTTGGTCAGGTGCGCGAAGAACAGGTCGAGCAGCGAGCGGCTCTCCGCCTCCGACACCCCGTCGATCCGCACGGTGAAGCCCGGGTTCACGAACAGCGACTTGCGCCCGGTCTCCGGGTGCACCCGCACCACCGGGTGCACCACCGGGTCGAGGCTGGTCACCGTCTCGCCCTCCCACTCGCTGCCCCGGCCCTGGCGGCGCTGGGCCAGGTAGTAGCCGAAGTCCTTGGTGCCGTCGTGCACCGCGTCGAGCTGCTCGGCGAGCCGCTGCACCGGCGGGGCCAGCGACTCGAACGCCAGCTCCAGGTCCGCCCAGTTCGTGTCGCCGCCGGCGGGCGGCAGGGTGACCGCGCGCAGGATCGAGCCCAGCGGCGGGCGCTTCATGAAGGTGACGTCGGTGTGCCAGACGTCGGCGTAGCCGTCGTCGGCCGAGTCGAGCGCGTAGATCTCGGTGTGGGCGTCGTCGATGCCCGGCACCACGGGGTGCGACGCGGTGAGCTCGCCGAGCCGGTTGCCCAACCGGACCTGGCCGGTCGGGTCGAGGGTGTGCTGGCCGCGGAAGAACAGCACCTTGCGGGCGGTGAGCTCGGCGCGGATCGCGGCCACCTGCTCGTCCGGGGCGGTGGCGAGGTCGACGTCGTGCACGATCGCGCCGAAGCGCGGGCCGAGCGGCTCGAGGTTCAGGGTCGCGGCACCGGGGGTGGGCAGCGCGGACAGGGACGCAGGCGACATGGGTGGCTCCGGGAACGTCGGCGCGGCGGCTCACGCCGCGACCGGGATGATCGACAGGGGTGACGACGTCGTCGACGGGCTGGGGCGTCCGCGGCACCGTTCGTGCGGGCGGACGTGAGGTGAGGGCGGCCGCGGGGCCGCGGCACTCAACCGAACCAGCAGCGCGTCGCCGACCCCGTCCAGAAGAGGTCGACGTCCACCGGACACAGGGCGACGTTCGTCCGACACAGGTCGACGTAGAGCCGAGCCACGAGTCGGAGGTCCGAGGTCACCCTCGGATGGTCGCGCCGCGGGCCGCGGCACGCAAGGTGCTGTCGCGCGTGTCCGCCGTCACCCGCCGGCTTCGACTACACAGCGTCGAGCACTCGGTACCGTCCGCACATGGAGCTCGGTTACCTCACGCACGTCGGCGGCCTGGGCTCCCCGCGCGACGCCTTCCGCGACACCGTCGAGCTGGCCGTCGCGGCCGAGGCGGCCGGGTTCGCGTCGTTCTGGGTCGCGCAGCACCACGGCAGCGAGGTCCAGGGCTTCCTGCCGTCCCCCTTCGTCCTGCTCGCCGCGGTCGCGCAGGCCACGAGCCGGATCCGGCTCGGCACCGGCGTGGTCGCGGTCGCGCTGGAGGACCCGCGCCGGGTCGCCGAGGACGCCGCGGTGCTCGACGCGCTCTCCGGCGACCGCCTGGAGCTGGGCGTCGGCGCGGGGTCGGACCCGGCGGCGTCGGCCCTGTTCGGCCGCGACCACGAGCGCCGGCACGCCGAGAGCGCAGCGGCCGTCGACGAGCTGCGGGAGATCCTCGGCGGGGCCACGCTGGTGCCCGACGCTCCCGGGCTGCTCGACCGGATGTGGTGGGCCACCGGCTCGCGCCGGGGGATCGACGCCGCCGCGACCCGCGGGATCGGCGTCATCAGCGGCCGTCCGCAGGGCGCCGCCCCGGACCTCGAGCGGTACTGGGCCCGCGCCGTCGCCGAGCCGCGGGTCGCGGTGTCGCGGCTGATCCGGGCCGGTGAGCCGGCCGCGGAGGTCGCCGCCCGGCTGCGCGCCGATCCCGCCGTGCCGTGGGCGAGCAGCCTGCTGGTGCAGACCCAGCCGACCCGCACCGACCTGGCCGGTCACCTGCGCACGCTCGCCGTCGCCGCCGAGGCCGTCCCCGCTGCCGTCCCCGCTGCCGTCACCACTGCCGTCACCACTGCCGTCCCCGCGGCCGTCTCTGCCGTGCGCGAACCCGTGGCGGCCGGGACGCGGCGGACGGCAGGATGGACGGCGTGACGACCTCCCCCGAGACAGCGAACGGGACCCGCCGCAGCGGTCTGGACCTGCGGTGGGTCGACCCCGGCACCCGCCCCCAGGACGACCTGTTCGGCCACGTCAACGGCCGCTGGCTGACCAGCCACGTGATCCCGGACGACCGCGCGCAGGACGGGGCCTTCCGCGACCTGCGGGACCGGGCCGAGGAGGACGTGCGGGCGATCGTCGAAGGCGCGGACGACCTCGAGGGCCCCGAGGCCCGGCAGATCGCCGACCTCTACGCCTCGTTCATGGACACCGACACGATCGAGGCGAAGGGCGTCGAGCCGCTGCGCCCGCTGCTGGCGGAGATCGCGCACGCCGCGGACAAGGCCGAGCTCGCCGCGGTGCTGGGCCGCCGGCAGCGGCACGGCCGCGCCTCCCTGTTCGGCGTCTACGTGTCGACGGACGCGAAGGACTCGGACCGCTACCTCGTGCACCTCTCGCAGTCCGGCCTCGGGCTGCCCGACGAGTCGTACTACCGCGAGGACGCCTACGCCGAGATCCGCGCGAAGTACGTGACCCACCTGGAGAGGCTCGCCGGGCTGGTCGGGCTCGACGACCCGGCGGGCCTCGCCGCCACGGTGATGGAGCTGGAGACGGCACTCGCCGCGGTCTCCTGGGACCGGGTGACCAACCGGGACGCGGAGAAGACCTACACCCTGATGACCTGGGCCGCGGTGGCGGCCAACGCGCCGGAGTTCCCCTGGGAGTCCTGGCACGCGGCGCTGCGGGCGCCGGACGGCGCGTTCGACGAGGTCGTCGTCCGACAGCCGTCCTTCGTGCTGGCCGCGGCGAAGCTCTGGGAGGAGCTCCCGCTCGAGCACTGGAAGGCCTGGTTGTCGATCCGCACGGCGTCGGCCTCGGCGGACTACCTGACCGGGGCCGTCGTCGACGAGGACTTCGACTTCTACGGCCGCACCCTCTCCGGCACCCCGGCCCTGCGGGAGCGGTGGAAGCGCGGCGTGTCGGTGGTCGAGAGCGCGATCGGCGAGGCCGTGGGCAAGCTCTACGTGGAGCGGCACTTCCCGGCGTCGTCCAAGGAGCGGATGGTCGAGCTGGTCGCGAACCTCGTCGAGGCGTACCGGCAGAGCATCTCCGCGCTGGACTGGATGAGCCCGGCGACCCGCGAGCGGGCGCTGGAGAAGCTCGGCAAGTTCACGCCGAAGATCGGCTACCCGGACAGGTGGAAGGACTACTCGGCGCTCGAGATCAAGGCCGACGACCTGCTCGGCAACGTCCTGCGCGCCGCGGAGTGGGACTTCGACTACGACCTGAACCGCATCGGCGGGCCGGTCGACCGGGACGAGTGGCTGATGACCCCGCAGACGGTCAACGCCTACTACCACCCGCGGATGAACGAGATCGTCTTCCCGGCCGCGATCCTGCAGCCGCCCTTCTTCGACCCCGAGGCCGACGACGCCGCCAACTACGGCGGCATCGGCGCCGTGATCGGGCACGAGATCGGGCACGGCTTCGACGACCAGGGCTCGCGTTACGACGGCGACGGCAACATGACGGACTGGTGGGAGGCCGCCGACCGCGCCGAGTTCGACCGGCGCAGCAAGGCCCTGATCGACCAGTACGACCGGCTCTCCCCCGCCGGGCTGCCCGACCACAAGGTCAACGGCGCGCTCACCGTCGGCGAGAACATCGGCGACCTCGGCGGCCTCACGATCGCGATCAAGGCGTACCGGATCGCGACCGAGGGCACGGAGCCGCCCGTGATCGACGGCTTCACGGGCCTGCAGCGCGTGCTGATCGGCTGGGCGCAGGTGTGGCGGGCCGTGACCCGCGACGCGGAGGCGATCCGCCGGCTCACGATCGACCCGCACTCGCCGCCGGACCTGCGGTGCAACGCCGTGGTCACCAACCTCGACGCCTTCCACGAGGCGTTCGCGGTCCAGGAGTCCGACGCGCTGTTCACCGCCCCCGAGGCGCGCGTGCGCATCTGGTGACGCTGACCGAGGGGCCGGGTGAGCGCTTCGGGCTCACCTGGCCCGGCCGGGCCGAGTGCCTGCGCGTGATCGGCGAGCCGCCCACCGGCACGCTCGAGCCGATGCCGGCGGAGTCCGTGGACTGGGACGGCACCGGCAACGTGATCGTCGAGGGTGACAACCTCGAGGTCCTCAAGCTGCTGTCCCGCGCCTACCACGGCGCGGTCAAGCTGATCACGATCGACCCGCCGTACAACACGGGCCGGGAGTTCCTCTACCCGGACGACTTCGCCGACCCGATGGCCGCCTACCTGCGCTTCTCCGGCCAGGTCGACGACCTCGGGCGGCGGGCGAACGCCGCCGTCGAGACCGCGGGACGCCGGCACTCGCGGTGGCTGTCGATGATGTACCCGCGGCTGGTGCTGGCCCGCGAGCTGCTGCGGCCCGACGGGGCGATCTTCGTGACGATCGACGACACCGAGGTCGCCCACCTGCGGCTGATCATGGACGAGATCTGGGGGGAGGAGAACTTCGTCGCCACGGTCGCCTGGCAGAAGGTGTTCGCGAAGAAGAACCGCGCGCTGATCTCCGGCAGCCACGACCACGTGCTCGTCTACGCCCGGGACGTCGAGGCGTGGGACCGCCGGCTCCTCCCCCGCGGCGCGGCGCAGGAGAAGGCCTTCGGCAACCCCGACGACGACCCGCGCGGGCCCTGGCAGAGCGTCTCCTTCTCGGTGCGCTCGGAGGGCGTGGAGCGGGCCGGGACCTACCGGTACCCGGTGACGCTGCCGTCGGGCCGCGAGGTCTGGCCGCCCGCGGGCCGGCACTGGAACGGCGACCGGGCGCGGTACGAGGAGCTGCGCGCCGACGGCCGGATCTGGTTCGGCCGCGACGGCGACCACCCGCCGCGGGTCAAGGGCTTCCGCAGCGAGGTGCAGGCCGGGATCGTGCCGGACACCTGGTGGCGACACGACGAGACCGGGCACAACCAGGAGGCCAAGCGCGAGGTCGTGGCCCTGTTCGGGGCGGACGAGCCGTTCACCACGCCCAAGCCGACCCGGCTGGTCCGGCGGATGCTGCAGATCGGCACCGGCCCCGGCGACCTCGTGCTCGACTTCTTCGCCGGCTCGGGGACGCTCGGGCACGCGGTGTACGCCGAGAACCTGGCCAGCGGGGAGGAGCGGCGGTTCCTGCTGGTCCAGCTGCCCGAGCCGACGCCGGGCACGGCGTACACGTCGATCGCCGAGGTCACCCGGGAGCGGGTCCGACGGGCCGGGGCGGCGCTGCGGCCGGACGCACCGGCGGGCGCCGACCTCGGTTTCCGGGCCTACCGGCTCGCCGCCGGGGGTGGCCCGGACCTCACCGGCCTGATGCTGGCGGCCGGGCATCCGCTCACGGCCCCGGTCGAGGAGGTCGACCTCGCCGGCGTCGCGGGCTGGTCGGTCGCCGGTGGCGCGCTGCTCGCGTGCCTCGCCCCGCTCACCGAGGCGGCGGTCGAGGCGATGCTGGAGCGCGAACCCGCGGTGCTCGCCGTGACCGAGGCGGGCTTCGGCGGCGACGACGCGCTGCGCCTGCACACCCTGCACGCCGTCCGCGAGCGCAACCGGCGGGGCGTCGACCTCGCGCTCCAGGTGGTGTGAG
>NZ_JAJSOK010000079.1 GCF_021283305.1 Pseudonocardia kujensis | reverse complement strand
GCTCGACCAGTTCGGCGACGGCCTCGGGGCGGAGGTCGTAGACGTAGGTGTCGAACCCGGCGCGGACGATGGCGGCCGCGATGAGCTTGCCCATGTTCCCGAGCCCGACGATGCCGATCCTCATTGTCTCTCCCTGCCAGTGGTGTGCGCGGCCCTGCGTGACCGCACCCGGGGTCGTCGAGTACAGCCCCGCGAAAATGCCTACTCTTACTAGGGTTGTCGGCTCGCGACAAGGCGAGAGAGACGCTGCGACTGACAGCCTCTGCTGACCGATTTTCAGGTAACTTGCACAGGTGGCCTGTTGACATTGTCTGAGGAGGTCGGCACGCTGACAGCAACGACTACGTGCGACGTGGCCGGCTGTCTCAAGGAAGAGGGTGCAACCATGGAGATCGTTCCGCTCGAGGCCCCCGTCGGCGCCGAGGTGCGTGGGGTCGACCTGACGAAGCCGCTGTCCGAGGAGGACGTGGCCACCGTGCGGCAGGCGTTCGCCGACCACCTGATGCTGGTGGTCAAGGGTCAGCAGCTCGAGGGCGAGGACCACGACCGCTTCATCAAGCACCTCGGCCCGCTCGAGACCTTCGACAACGGCGCCCAGGTGCAGTTCATGACGAACAAGAAGGTGGAGAACGCGGCGGAGGCGGGCAATGCCCGGCTGCTGTTCCACAACGACGGCGCCTACCGGCCCAATCCGCGCGCCGGCACGTCACTCTATGCGCTGGAGGTCTCGCCGACCTCGCCGCCCACCAGCTTCGCCAACGGCGTCCGCGCCTACGAGAGCCTCGCGCCGGACCTGCAGGAGGAGATCGCGAAGCTCACCGCCTTCCACCTGCTCGACCTCGAGGACCCCTACGGCGAGTCCAACCGGCAGAAGGTCACCGACCTCCGTCCGGGGCGGACGGTCGAGAACACGCGCAACGCCACCCACCCGCTGGTGATCACCTTGCCGCACAGCGGCCGCAAGGCCCTGTTCGTCAGCGAGTTCTACACCAGCCACATCGTGGAGTTCGGGGAGAGCTCGGAGGAGGGCGAGGCGCTGCTGCAGAAGCTGTTCGCTGCGCTGTACGCCGAGGACAACACCTACTCACACCACTACAGCAACGGCGACCTGGTCGTCTGGGACAACCTGGGCGTGCAGCACGCGCGCTCGGGTTCGGTCGACAACAACCCACGCCACCTACGCCGGCTGGTCCTCAAGTCCGTCGACTGGTGATGACGGGTTGCCTTGCTGTCGTCCCCGGCCAACTTGTAGCGTCCGAGGGGGAATCATGCACAGAGTTGTCGTGTCTGGCCGTGCCGGGCACCTTCGCGCCGACTGTGCCCCCCGCACGATGAAGGAGTGGACATGAGTGCCCAGGCACTGCTCGTGATGGACTTCCAGCCGCCGAACGTGGCCGCCGTGGGGGGCGACGACGGGCCCGTGCTGGCTGCCGCCGTCTCGGCCGTCGACGCCGCCCGCAAGGCCGGCGTGCCGATCATCCACGTCCGCGTGGCGTTCCGGGACGGCTACCGCGAGGTCAACGCCGCCAACAAGAACATGTCCCCGCTGACGGGCTACGGCGACGTGTTCATCGAGACCTCGGCGACGTCGCAGATCCACCCGGCGATCACCGTGGCCCCCGAGGACTCGGTCGTGGTCAAGCGTCGCGTCAGCGCGTTCGCGAGCGACCTCGCGCCGCTGCTGAGCGGTCTCGGCGTGACCAAGCTGGTGCTCGCGGGCATCGTGACCAGCGGCGTGGTGCTCTCCACCGTGCGCCACGCGAGCGACGCGGACTTCGAGCTCACCGTTCTGTCGGACGCGTGTGGCGACCCGGATCCGGTCGTGCACCAGGTCCTGATCGAGAAGATCTTCCCGCAGCAGGCCGAGGTCGTCACGGTCAAGGAGTGGGCGGACACACTCTGACCCACTCCGTACGGCCGAAGGCCCCGGTCCCCGTCGCGGGATCCGGGGCCTCGTCGTGAGTGGTAGCGAGCCTCATCCGAGGCCGGGGCCCGCGTCCATCCCGCCGTCGACCAGGAACTTCGTGCCGGTGATCCACGAGCTCTCGTCCGAGGCGAGGAACAGCGCGGACTGGGCGATGTCACGGGGCTGGCCCATCCGCGGCACCGGCATCTTCTCGAAGAACGAGTGCGGCGCCGACGAGCCGGAGGCGCGCGACATCGGGGTGTCCACCTGGCCGGGGACGATCGCGTTGACCCGGATCCGGGAATGGCCGAGGTCGAGCGCCGCGCACTGGACGAGCGCAGTGGCGGCGGCCTTGCTGGCGCAGTACGCGGCGTTGCCCGGAACGCCGAAGGACACCCCGCCCATCGACGTGACCGCGACGATGCTGCCCCGGCCCGAGGCCTTCATGCCGGGCGCGACGGCCTGGATGCCGTGCAGCACCCCGACGACGTTGACGTCGAAGGCGAAGCGCATGTCCTCCACGGTGGCCTCCTCGACCCCGCCGTTGATGTTGACGCCTGCGGACTGGACCAGTACGTCCGGCGGGGCCCCGAAGCGGGCCCGGGCGGCGTCGACCGCGGCGGTCCAGGCCTCGGGGTCGCGCACGTCGAGCACGACCGGCTCCGCGGCGGTCCCGAGTGCGTCGGCCACCTCCTTGACGCTCGACATCTCGAGGTCGGCCACCACGACGGAGGCGCCCTCGGACACGAACAGCTGGGCGAGCGCGCGACCGATCCCGCCGCCCCCGCCGGAGATGAGCGCGATCCGGCCCTGGAGCCTGCCGCCGCGCACCACCTGCGGCTGCGCCGCGACGACCCCGTCCCCCGCGGGGAGGACGTACTGAACCTTGGGAGGCGGGGCGGCGCTCACGGGCACTTCCTGCACGGGGGACGGGGCGACGGCGCGCCGCACGGGGTGGGGGACATTCGGCATGCCATTCACGGTGTGCCGCCCCGACACTCGGCTCCGATCAACATCGACGTGGCCCTCCGCTCGTAACCTGTTAATTCTGCATATATTTTTCCCTCACGTTAGGGATGGAGGATCCTCTGGTCAATGGAGAGGAGGCCCTCCGTCGACCGGGGGCGGCCTCACCTGAGGCCCGTCCGAGGACCGGGTCACGGCCTCGGTGGAGCGCACCGTGCGCAAGGGCGAGCTCGCCTTGGCCGGACGCGGCGGCCGAGGCCTGCGAGCAGATCCCCGCCACGGACGACCTGGACGGGCTTGCGCGACCGCGTCTCACCGGGTGCGCCCGGCTCGCCAGTGCTCGCGGAGCACGACTACCTCCACGACGAAACGTCAGGACGGACGGTGCCTTCCGGACGGCGGCGCGCCGACCCTGGGCGGGGCGGTCGTCAGCACCGGTCCCCACCCGCGGCGATGCGCTTCGGCAGGCTGCGGTCGGCCAGCACCATCACGAAGGTCACCGCGGTGACCACCAGCAGGATGTAGCCGATCGCCTGCACGCTGCCGTCGGTCACGCCGTTCGCGTAGACGATGCTGATCACGGCCGACGAGATGATCGCGCCGAGGTAGGTCGCGGTGCGCTGCAAGCCCGCGGCCGTGCCTACCTGGTCGGCCCTGGCCTGGCCGTAGAGCGCAGCCTGGTTTCCGATCCCGGCGATGCCGAGGGCCACGCCGAGCAGTGCCGTGAGTAGGACGATCAGGACCAGTGGGGTCGACAGGGTCATGAACGACAGCCCGCCCGCCACCAGCAGCGCGAGGCCTGCGGCCAGCACCAGCGGGGAGCGGACCAGGTTGCGCTTGGCCACCGGCCGCGAGACCAGGGCTGCGATCGCCGTCATCGGCAGCAGGAGTAGGCCGGTCGTGGTGGCGCTCAGCCCGCGGGGCTCCTGGAGCCACTGCGTGACGCCGTACATCACGCAGTAGGAGACGAACAGGGTGGCGCCGGTGCGGACGTAGGTCCGGGTCAGCGCGTTGTTCGTGATCAGGGAGCGCACGTCGAAGAACGAGCCGGTGGCACGCCGCTCCCACAGCACCAGTGCGACGGCGAGGACCAGGGTGAACGCGCCGATGTACCAGTTCGGGTCGAGGATCGACATCAGGAACACCATCAACGTGCTCAGCGTGCCGGCGAAAAGGACCATGCCGATCGCGTCGAGCTCGACGAGGGCGCCACGCACCTCGGACCGGCTCAGCCGCGGGTCACGGGGTAGACACATCAGCGCGGTGACGATCGCGAGCAGAGCGAGCGGGACGTTGATCAGGAAGGTGGCCCGCCAGCCGAGGACACCGACGAGCAGGCCGCCCAGCGGAAGCCCCATGACGACGGTGACGTTGGCGACGATCGACAGCCAGCCGAGCGCCGGACCCGCGGGCCGGTCGCCCGCGGTCCGCCGGATCAGCAGGATCGCGGTGGGGTAGGCGGCCGCGGTGCCGATGCCGAGCAGCACCCGCGAGACCAGCAGCATCCTCAGGTCGGTGGCCAGCGCGCCGAGCGCCCCGGCGACGAGCACCAGCGCGGCGCCGACGACGAAGACGCGGCGCGGACCGAAGGACTCGGCTATCCGGCCCATCGTGGGCTGGGCGACCGCGCTGGCCAGGTACAGGGCCGCGATGAGGACCGCGGTGTCCCCGCCGGTGACGCCGAGGGCCTGGCCGATCGGGACCAGGGCGGTGGCGAGAAGCGAGGTGTTCAACGGGTTGAGCGCCGAGCCGACGAGCAGCGGGGTGAGGAACCACTTGCCGAGCGGCTCGACCCGTGGCGCGCCGGGGGTGTCCGCGGTGATGGTCACGCCGACGCCCCGTCAGGACGCGACGGGCAGAAGAGACCGGAGGAGACGCTGACTGTCGGCATGCCACAACGATAACAGATTCGACAGGCAGCCTGTGCAGGAATCCTGGCTGATGTGACGAGAGTCCCGGCGCGCCCGTCCGGACGACGATGTGTACCGCCGTACGAGTGATGGAGGAGCTAGTCCATGGTGCGCAGGCCCGCCACGAGGGTCAGCGGGAGAATCTCGTCCCGCAGCTGTTCGATGCCGCGCTCGTAGCCCGGCCACACGATGTTGATGCCGTCGATGCCCGCCTCGGACAGTTGGCCCATCTCCTCGACGATCTGCGCCAGCGTGCTGTATGGCGGGTGCGAGTGCGTCATGGCGACCATGCGTTCGAGCATCACCGGGTCGTGCTTACAGTCTGTGCCTTCCCGCCGCCTGTCGGCTTGGTGATCTGGTTGCGCTGGACATCCGCCTGGTCCGGCCCGCAGAGGATCCCTGCCTGGGTCCAGACCCGGAACTCGCGGCCCTTCTCGGCGGCCCGGTCCTTGACCTTCTTCAGACCTCGGCCAGCAACTCGATGGAGTCGGCCGCGGCGAAGCAGGTGTCCGCGTTGCACCGCAACGCCGGACGTCTCGAGCTCGGACTTGTTCCGGCCGACGACCACGGTGAGGCAGAAGCGCCCGTTCGAGATGTGGTGGATGGTCGCGGCCGCCTCGGCGAGGCGGACCGGGCGGATCTGCGGGACGTGGGCCGTGGCAAATACCGCGATCTGCTCGGCGACCGCCGCAATGACCGCGGCGCAGGGGTTCGTACTGCTCGTCGTTGAAGTGTGGCTCCAACCTTGAGCCGGAGGCGGTCCCTGAACAGGGGCGGTCCGAGGGCGGCTGCGACCTCCATCTTCGCTGGCTTCAAGTATCAATACTGTAAATAGGCTAATAACCGGCACGTCGCAGGCGTCGAGAGGTCGAGTACGCAGGGTCCTCTATGGGGGCAAACCATTGCATCTATAGTCATGGCTTGCCTAGTGTTGTATGCGAGCCCTGGATCGTGCCGGGGCGCTCTGCCTTACCGGCGACCGGAAGTAGGAGCTCGATGACCGTGCCCGCGAGCTGTCAGGCGGCCGTGCTGACC
The DNA here is from genome assembly GCF_021283305.1 of Pseudonocardia kujensis. Lineage (GTDB taxonomy): Bacteria > Actinomycetota > Actinomycetes > Mycobacteriales > Pseudonocardiaceae > Pseudonocardia > Pseudonocardia kujensis. The sequence continues at coordinate 28,537 of NZ_JAJSOK010000079.1, read as the reverse complement.
GAGCACGGCGCCCCGATGGAGCTCCTCGAGGTCCCCGTCCCGCAGGACCTGGAGGACGGCGCGGTGCTGGTGCGGAACCGCGCCGCCACGATCTGCGCCACGGACGTCCACCTCGCCGAAGGGGACGTCTCGTCGAAGCAGGCCGCCTCCGGGCTGCCGGTGATCCTGGGCCACGAGATGGTCGGCGAGGTCGTCCGCACGAACCATGCCGACATCGACTCGATCGGGCAGCCGCTCGAGGAGGGAGACCGGGTCATCTGGACGCCCGGCTACTGCGGGCGATGTGTTGAGTGCGTCCTCAACCACGCACCGACGCTCTGCCTCAACCGCCGCGGCTACATGGCCAGCGACCCGGCCGACTACCCGCACCTCACCGGCGCGTTCGCCGAGTACGGCTACGTCTATCCGACGTCGGGCCTGGTGAAGGTGCCCGCGGTCCTGCCGGACGCCGTGGCCGCCGCGGCCTCCTGCGCGCTGCGCACCACCGTCCACGCATTCGACCGGCTCGGCACACTCGACGAGCGACAGACCGTCGTGGTTCAGGGCTCCGGCCCGCTCGGGCTCTTCGCCGTGGCTAAAGCCGTGACCATGGGCCCGCGGCGGGTGATCGTCGTCGGCGCGCCCGCGGACCGGCTGGCGCTGGCCCGCAAGTGGGGCGCCACGGAGGCCATCGACATCACCGAGGTGCCCGACGCCGCGGACCGCACCGAGTGCGTCATGGAGCTGACCGGTGGCCTGGGTGCGGACGTCGTCGTCGAGATGTCCGGCGCGCCGGCGGCCTTCACCGAGGGCATGGCCATGCTCCGGCGCGGCGGCCGCTACCTGCTCGTCGGTCAGATCAGCCCGGCCCAGGTGATGTTCAACCCGGCGCTCGCGGTGATGAAGCAGGCGTCGATCGTCGGCGTCTTCTCGGGCGCGATCGAGCACTATGCGCGGGCGCTGCAGTTCATGGAGGCGCACCACGAGCGCTTCGACTGGACCGAGATGATCACCAGCTCGCGTCCGCTCACCGAGATCAACGACGCTATGGATGCCATGCGAGGGCACCGCGAGATCAAGCCCGCGCTGACGATGGTCGAGTGAGCGCTCCGGTCGGACGTCTCGCGAGGGGCCGGCTGGACACATCGCGACGAGGGTCGATGCGTCTTCGAGGAATGTCGGCCGCCCGGGCCGCGCGCAAACCCTAACGAAGGAAGAACGTGATCATCGAGTCCGGAATCAAGCATGTTGCGTACTTCTGGTTCGCCGAGAAGGAGTCGAAGGACGAGGCGCTGAAGCTGGTTCAGGAGATGGCTGCTGCGATCCCCAACGTCCGGGACGTGCGGATCGGCGGCCCGGTCGACCACGACTGGCCCGCATGGAAGATCGACAAGAGCTGGGACCTGGCGTTCATCGTCAGCTTCCGCACCGTCGACGAGTGTCGCGAGTACTTCCACCACCCGGTGCACCAACGCAACGCCAAGCGCCTCACCGAGCTGTCGGACAAGGTCTTCGCGAACTACATCCAGTATTGAGCCGATGCCGGGAGCAGGACGCCGCCACGGCGGCCGCGCCCGGGCGTGCCGAGCCCGGGTCGGAGGTGCGGCTGCACTCGAGTCGCCTCCTCGTGCCGACAGTGGCTCCGGTCCTGCGCGCGAAGTGCGACGCTGAGCAGAGCGGATCGCCGACGGAGGAGGCGAGTCGAGGAGCGGGGAGCAGAACTCGGAGACGCAGGCGTCAGGGCGTCGGTTCCGGCTCGGTACGACGGCGACACGCCGGTCGACGGCGGGGCCGGGGAGAGCTCTGCGCGGTCGTCGGCACCGCGAACGTTGAGCTCGACCGACGAGCACTGCTGGAACGGGCACACCGTCCCGATCTTCGATCGCATCTCGAAGATGGCTTGGGCTCGGTGGGCCGGGATGAAGGAGACCCCATGCCACTCGCCCCTGACCTGCTGGGCACCTGCAGCGGGCCCGTCGAGTACTCGTGGACCCGCGACGACGTCCTGCTCTACGCCCTCGCCGTGGGCGCCGGGCAGGCGGACCCGACGGCCGAGCTGGCCTTCACCACGGAGAACACCGAGGGCGTGAGCACCGTCGTGCTGCCAACCTACGCCGCAATCATGACCCGCGTCGGGGCGGTGCCACTGGGCGACGTCGACCGCACGAAGCTGGTGCACGCCGAGCAGACGGTGCGGCTGCACGCGCCGCTGCCGGTCGAGGGGCGGGTGCGCGTGACTGCCGAGGTCACCGGGGTGTTCGACAAGGGCAGCGGCGCGATCGTGGAGACGACCTGCGGGGCGGTCGACACCGCCACCGACACCCCCCTCGCGACGACGATCGGGTCGGTCTTCCTCCGCGGCGAGGGCGGGTTCGGCGGTCCCCGCGGCGGTTCGTCAGCACCGCCGGTTCCGGAGACCGCGCCGGACGAGGTGGTGCGCTACGCCACCGCCCCCAACCAAGCCCTCCTGTACCGCTTGACCAACGACCGGAACCCGCTGCACAGCGACCCCGCCTTCGCGGGCCGCGGCGGCTACGACCGGCCGATCCTGCACGGCATGTGCACCTACGGCTTCACCGCCCGCGCCCTCCTGCACACCGTGTGCGGCGGCGACCCGGCCCGTTTCGGCGCCATGAGCGGCCGTTTCACCGCCCCGGTGTTCCCGGGTGACGAGCTCACGGTCTCGATCTGGCGGGACGAGGCCGGCGAGGCGCGCTTCCGCACGACCCGGGACCGCGACGGCACCGTGGTGATCGACCGCGGTCGGCTGGCCGTCGCCGAGGGCTGGGACTTGTCTTCGCGGCACCCGTAGCAGGGGGAGTCGGACCGATCACCGGCAGGGTCCTGGGCAACGGTCTCGTCATGACCGACGAGTTCCGCGAGCAGCCGCCGGAGGCGGTTCATGACGAACCCAGTTCGCGAGGTCGACGCCGGCTCCCGGCGGCGCAGGCGTTCGCCGACAATGCAATCGTCGACGAGGCTCACCGACAGCTGCCGATCCCCCGACCGACCGCCTCGTGGCCGTTCCGCGAGTTCGTTGGGCCAACGGTACGGGGGATGGGGGGCTCATGCCGCCGTGCCCGACCGGCGAGCTCCGCGCGGGGCCCGCCGGGCGGGCGTCACTCCAGAAGCAGCTGCCGGGTGGTCCTGGTGGTGATCGCCGCGGCGTCCTTCGCCCCCGCCCGTTCCTCCAGCGACCGCATCCACTGCGGCACGATGTCCGCGGGCGCGGGGTGCTCGGCGTGCCCGAGGTCCCCGCCGAACACCAGCAGCGAATGCGGGTAGACGTCGACCAGACGCAGCGACCCCTCGTCCGGGGCGCCCAGTAGGTCCGGCAGGATCCCCAGCTCCAGGTGGGCGCCGAGCTCGGCGAGCACCGCCCCGAGCGGGTCCGCCCAGTGCAGGAAGGCCATCATCGGGTGGTTGACCAGCAGCCGTCGGACGCCGCGTCTGCTGGCCTCGGCGAAAACCACGACGGTCTCCTCGACGCTCAGGTGGCCGCTGGCCAGGACGAGATCGTGACGGGCGACGGAGTCCAGCACGTCGTACCACTCCGGCCGCATCCGACCGTCCTCGACGACCTCGACCAGGCCCAGCTCGAACCCCCGATGCACCACCAGTTCCGGGGCGGCCGCGGCGGCCTTGTGGTTGCGGGACGAGACCGTCGGCAACCAGACCATCCGGCCCCCGAGCCGCGCCGCGACCTCCACCGCGTCGGGGTTCGCCCCACCGACCGCACGGTTGAGGACGATCCCGCCGTACACGCCCTCGCCGGCCAGCGCGGCCCGCTCCACGGTGCTGCCCTCGTGTGCTTTGAGCACCACCGTGCCGAAGCCCTGCGCGCGCTCGGCGGCCACGGTCTCCGGGTCAGTGCCGTGCCGAGGGAGCAGGCTAGGGGAGGCGTGCACGTGCAAGTCGGTCATGTCGACCGCCCAGTCCGGCGCCCTCACGTCAGGATCCACTCGAGCACTGCGGTCTCGTCGAGCCGACGGCGCTGCACTTTCCCGGCGGCCGCGTCCCGGGGCAACGCGTCGACCCGCGCGACGGCGGTGGGCCGCATGAAGCCCGGCAACTCGACTATCCGGGCGTGTAGCGCGGCCGGCGCGAGCCCGTCGGCGACGACGTAGGCGACCACCTCGTCGTCCGACAGCTGTCCTGGGCGCTTCCAGATGGCGCAGTCCCGCACCCCGTCCACTACGGACAGGTGCTCCTCCACGAACGGGATCGGCACGAATTCGCCCTTCACCCGGATCGACTCGGAGCGGCGTTCGAGGAAGACGAGGCCCTCGCCGTCGCGGGCGCCCAGGTCGCCGGTGTCGAACCAGCCCTCCGCGTCTCGCGCGGGGTCAAGGCCCGCCGCGGTGACGTAGCCGGAGAACAGGGCGCCGGGCTCCCGCTCGCGGACCAGCACGACGCCGTCCTCCCGCACCGTCCAGTCGACGTCCGCGCGGGCCGGCCCACCCCGCCGTCCCACGTCCGGGGGCAGGTCGTCGGCCGCCGACCAGCGGGCGAGGTGGCTGACCCCGCCCGCCTCGGTGGACCCGTAGGCGGACACGGCCTCGCCGATCCCGAAGGTCCGCAGGAAGCGCTGGTCGGCGTAGAACATGGTGCGCACGGAGTGGCCCGCGGCGTCCGCGGCGGTCGTGGCGCGCTTGAGGATCTCGACCGGTGGCGCGTGCAGGATCAGCACGGTCACGCCATGCTCCTTGACGGTCGGCCAGAAGCCGCTCGCGGAGAACCGGCCGACGGTCAGCGCGCCCGCGCCGGTCAGCAGCGCGGTCACCACGCCGTAGCCCAGCGGGTTGACGTGGAACATCGGCAGCGGGGCGAGGACGGTGTCCTCGGGCCCGAGCCGCAGCCCCTCGCGCATCGCGGCGGCGAGTCGGAGGAAGTACGCGTTGCTCTGAGCGCAGAACTTCGGTAGCCCGGTCGTGCCCGAGGTGTGCATGAAGGACACGACGTCGAGGGGCCCGGAGCCCAGCCCGGGCAGCCCGTCGGGGGTGCTCTCGACATCCCGGGCCCCCGTGTCGGTCAGCGTGACCGTGGGCGCTAGCGGCGCGAGCATGGCGGACTGCAGGTCGGGGGTGTAGGTGGGGTTGACCAGCGCGACGGGGACGCCCGCGAGTAGGCAGGCGAGCCAGGTGACCAGGTAGTCCGTTGACGTCGGGGCAACGAGGGCGACCGGCTCGCCGGGCCTGGCGCCGTCGGCGAGCAGCCGCCGGGCCCGTCCGCTCGCGAACGCAACAGCCCGCGCGAGGGGAAGGGGATCCTCCGCGGTGCCCAGGAGCAGGGCGGGGCGGGCCTCGGCCTGCGCGACGATCGCCCGTGCCAGGCCCGTCATGCCAGGCCCTCGTGGCCGGGGTCCTCCAGGATCCGGCGCGCCACGAAGTTGCGCAGGACCTCCGACGAGCCGCCCGCTACCCGGTACACCTTGATCTCCTGGTCGATCTCGGCGAACGGCTGGTCGTGGTAGAGCGCGTGCCCACCGCACAGGCTGAACGCGGTGGCCGAGGCCTTCTCCGCGGCGTCGACCGCGAGCTGCTTGGCCACCGAGGTCGCTATCGAGACGTCCCTGCAGGCCTCGTACTCCAACGCCGCGTGGTCACGGGCCAGCGCGGCGGCGTGCAGGGCGGTCCAGGAGTCCGCGGTCGCCCACTGGATGCCCTGGAAGTCGGTCACGACGTTGCTGCCGACCTCGCGCCGGTGCGCGTACTCGAGCCCCAGCTCCAGGGCCCGGCGGCCAAGCCCGATCAGCTCCGACGCGTTGCCGATCCGGCTGACGTTGAAGGTCGACAGGAACGTCTCCATCCCGCCGCCCGGCCTGCCGAGGACGTCTTCCGCACGGATCCGGACGCCGTCGAGGTGCACATCCGCGGTCCGGATCAGCCGGGTGCCGATCGCGTCGGTGACCCTGGTGGTGACGCCGGGCAGCGTCGTGTCGACGAGGAAGCTGGTCAGTCCCTGGGGTGCCATCGCGTAGACCAGCGTGACGTCCGAGTCCGCACCCAGGTTCACGTGCGTCTTGTCCGCGGTGAGGATCCAGTCCGATCCGTCCGGGACCGCGGTCGCCTTCATCGCCTTGAACGACGATCCGGCGTACTTCTCGCTGATCGACTCGGAGAACACGATCTCGCCGTTGGCGATCCCGCGCAGCCACCGCTCCTGCTGCTCGGGGGTGCCCCAGTCCAGCAGCCAGCGCTGGCCCTGCGCCGCGACCTGCGCCGACACCAGTCCGTGCCGCGCGGTCTCCTCGTTGATCAGCGCGTACTCGGCGACGCCGGCGCCCAGTCCGCCCCACTCCCGGCTGGTCAGGGCGCCGAGGTAGCCGAGACTACCGAGCTCGCGGTAAATCTCGTGGGGGAAACGGTTCTCGCGGACGGCGGCCGACAGCTCGGACCGGTTCTCCCGAGCCAGAGCGCTCAGATCCTTGGCGGCACGCTCGATGAACGCCGCGCGCGTGGGGTCCTGCACCAGTAACGGGTACATCAGGCTCCTTCGCCGGACAACTCTGCCTCTTCGACCACCGTCCCTGATTGTAGGCTCATAGTAAATACTAAATTAACGACGATGGAGGTCCGCGTATGGATGCGCTGGCTCGTTTCGTGCTCGACGGGCGCGCCGCACTGGTCACCGGCGGCTCTCGGGGGATCGGCCTCGCCACCGCCCGGCTGATGGCAGCTGCGGGGGCCGCGGTCGCTGTCGTCGGACGGTCCCGGGACGCTCTCGACGCTGCTGTGCGGACGGTCGAGGAGGACGGCGAGCGGGCACTCGCGGTGGTCGGGGACGTGGCCGATCCCGCGCAGCACGGGCGGATCCTTGCTGAAACCGTCGACGCTTTCGGGCGACTGGACGTGCTGGTCAACAACGCCGGGCTCAACCGCCGTTCATCGGCGTGCGAGCTGACGCCGGAGCTGTACGACGAGGTGCATGCCGTCAACGCGAAGGGGCCGATCCTGCTCAGCGCGGCGGCTCAGCCGTACCTGGCCGCACATGGAGTCGGGAGCGTGGTGAACGTGCTGTCCATCGGGATGTGGACGGGAGGTCCGGGGCTGTTGCCCTACCGGACCGCGAAGTCCGCGCTGCACGCCGCGACACTCGTGCTCGCCCAGGAGTGGGGCAGCGATGGGATTCGGGTCAACGCCGTGGTGCCGGGCATGATCGGCGACGCGATGGGCGGCCGCGCGGACGACGACGCCCGCCGCGCCGCCAAGGCTGCCACCCCGATCGGCCGGGGGGGCGAGCCCGACGAGCTCGCCCACGCCGTGCTGTTCCTGGCGAGCGACGCGTCCTCCTACATGACCGGCTCGGTGCTCAAGGTCGACGGCGGGGCCTACACCGGGGCCTGATCAGCGGGCGGGGCCAGCTTCAGCGAACCATGGTGCGGCCCCCGTCGACGACGAGGGTCTGGCCGGTGATGAAGCGCGCGCCGGGGCTCGCGAGGAAAACGAGGAACGGGACCAGGTCGCGGTCCGGATCGCCCAGCTTGCCGTCGATCGGAGTATTTGCCGCCATCCGGATCCGCGCCTCCTCGTGCTGTTCGGGGGTCAGCCGCTCGCGGGCTGCGGCCGCCATCGGTGTCTCGACACCCGGGCACAGCGCGTTCACGGTGATCCCGTACCGGCCCCATTCCATCGCGACGGTCCGGGTCCAGGACAGCACCGCGCCCTTCGCCGCGGCGTAGTGCGCGCCGTTCGGGTACCCGCGGACCGCGGCGCCGGAGGCGAAGTTGAGGATCGCTCCGCCGTGCTCGCGCAGGTGCCGGAACGCCGCCTGGTTGGTGTACAGCGTGCCGGTCGCGTTCACCGCGAACACGTGCTCCCATTCGGCAGGATCGATCTCCTCGGCGGGGGCGCGGCGCTCGATCCCGGCCACGTTGACCAGCAGGTCCAGACCGCCCAAGTCGTCGACGAAGGCATCGATCGCGGCGTCGACGGACACGCGGTCGGACACGTCGCAGTAACGGAAGGTCGCCCGGCCGGGCCCGGTCGCGGCGGCGACGACGGCCTCGCCCTCCTCCCTCTGGAGGTCGAGCGATCCGACCCGGGCACCTTCGCGGACGTAGGCCGCGACGAGCGCCGCCCCGATCCCTTGTGCCCCGCCGGTCACGATGATGCGGCGCCCGTCCAGCTGCATGGGACTCCTGTAGGTCGGGACGAGGAGACGCACGCCTTGGCGCGTCGGGCGTCCCCCGTCGTGGTGATCCGTAAACCATTCCCATCATGGTCAGGTCCCCGGCCGCCGCAAGAGGCCCAGTGGGACTTCTCGGGTGACGAGCGACGGTGTCCGCTCGCCGACCACGCCACAGTGAGCGTGCCTCCGGTTCGGACCCGACGCGGCCGGCCGGGCAGGGGACCCTCGTCCCGCCGGCCACGACTGCGGCGGAGGAGGTGTTCAGAGGACGAGATCGCCGTCGAGAAGAAGCGTCTACCCGGAGACCTCACCACCCGCGGCGTTCACCGTGGGCAAGAACCTCGATGAGTGACAACTTACCTTAGTCTAGTTATGTTCATCCTTGTTGTCTGCGGCGGAGCCGGTGATGCCGCCCCTGCCACAAGTGTGTCCCGCTCATGACGGGGCCCACTGCGATGGTGGCTTCCCTTCCCACGCGGACGACGACGCCCGTCAGCGCACGTGCCCGCGAGCCGCGGCGTCCTGCGCTCGCCGGTACGGCGGACGCCGATCAAGGAGGATCATGACGAACGACAGCCAGATCCAGTACCTGCTGGACCGCTTCGCCATTCAGGACGTGTTGGCGACGTACGCGAAAGGGCAGGACGATTTCCAGGGTAACCAGTGCGAGGGCACCCTCGCGACGTGGGCCCGGGTGTTCACCGACGACGGCGAGGTGGACTACACGTCCGGTGGCGGTCCGCGAGGGCCCTGGCGCGAGATGCTCGCGTGGATGCGCGGAACACCCGAGGAGCCCGGCGGGATGACCGGGGCGTTCGGTCGTTGGCAGCACATGCTCGGGCTGCCGATCGTCGCGATCGAGGGGGACACCGCGTCGGCGAGGCACGACCTGTTGGCAACGCACACGACGGTCGACCAGGCCGACGGCGGCGTCCACTTCTACGACGCGTGCACCTTCACCGACGAGTTGGTCCGGACGCCGGAGGGGTGGCGAATCCGTTTCCGGATGCTTGAGGTCCACTGGGCCGGGGCTCTGCAGACCGCGAAGGACTTCAGTCTCCAGTGAGCCTCCACCCCCGGCCGGCCTTCCTCCTCGGGCCGAGGACAGCCGATCACGAGAGCGAGCACCTCAAGATCGAGGGCGGGTGGAAGGCCCAACGCGTCCTGGGAAGACTCGACTTCAGGGAGATCGTCCATCGCGTCCGCTGACCGTCCCGGGACGTCGACGGCGGCCGCGCGCGGGGCGCGAGGCCGCCGTCCTCGTTCGTCCGCTGGCCTCCGGGGGCGAGGCGGGTCCGGAGGACGGTCAGGTCGTGGACCGACCGGCGAGAGCACGGGAGAGCAGCACGCGGGCTAGATGCCGCCGGTACTCCGAGGACCCGGCTCCGTCGCCGACCGGGGACGTGCCCTCGGCGGCCAGGGCCGCCACTTCGTCGTGGCTCGCGCCCGACCGCAGCGCAGCCTCCGACGCCGACGCGCGCAGGGTAGTCGGGCCCATGTTGACCAGGCCGATGCCCCCCGCGCCGGGCTCGGACTGGTAGGCCACGCCGACGATGGCCCAGTCGATGCCGCGGCGGCGGAACTTCTGGTATCCCCACGGGGCGTCGCCGACGCGCGGAACCCGCAGCTCGACCACGAGCTCGTCCGGCTCCAGGGCGGTTTCGAGGAAGCCGGTGTAGAAGTCGTCCACTGCGATGCTGCGCCGCCCGCCGGGCCCTTCGACCACGATGGTCCCGCGCAGGGCCATCAGCGAGGCGGGCAGGTCGGCGGAGGGGTCGCCGTGGGCGACACTGCCGCCGAAGGTGCCGCGGTGGCGGATCTGGCAGTCGCCGACGACGCCGGCGGTGTGGGCGAGCAGCGGGGCCTCGGCGCGCAGCAGGTCGGACAGTTCGAGGTCGACGTGGCGGGCCAGGGCGCCGATGGCGATCTCGTCGCCCTCAACGCGGATGTGGTCGAGGTCGTCGATGCCGCCGAGGTCGATGAGAACCTCGGGGGCGGCGAAGCGCAGCTTCATGATCGGCAGCAGGGAGTGGCCGCCGGCGATGAGCTTGGCCTCGTCGCCGTGTTCGGTGAGCAGGCTGATCGCGTCGGCGACGCTCGTGGGACGGTAGTAGGTGAACGGGGCGGGGGTCACTTGTCCGCCTCCATCTCGTCAGCGGCGGAGAGCACGGCGGCGACGATGTTGTGGTAGCCGGTGCAGCGGCACAGGTTGCCCTTGAGCGCGGCCCGCACGGACTTCTCGTCGGTGGCGCGGCCCTCGTCGATCAGCGAGACCGAGGCCATGACCATGCCGGGGGTGCAGAACCCGCACTGCAGACCGTGGCAGCGTTGGAAGGCGGCCTGGACGGGGTGGAGGGTGTTGCCGTCGGCGAGGCCCTCGATGGTGGTGATCTCCCGGCCCTGGGCCTGCACGGCGAGCACGGTGCAGGACTTGACCGAGCGGTCGTCGAGCAGCACGGTGCAGGCGCCGCAGGAGGTGGTCTCGCAGCCGACGTTGGTGCCGGTCAGCCCGAGCCGCTCGCGGATGACGTCGACGAGCAGCTCACGCGGCTCCACCGCGGTGTCGTGGTCCTTGCCGTTGACCCGCAGGGTCAGCGGGACGGTCGCCGCCACAGCGGTGTCGGTGCCGTTGGTGGTCTCGGCGAGTTCGGTCATGGGTCAGGACTCCCTGTCCTGCAGGGCCTGCCAGACCCGCATCGGGGTCAGGGGCAGGTCGATGTGGTCGATTCCGTGGGGGCGCAGGGCGTCCATCACCGCGTTGTGCACGGCAGCGATCGAGCCGGTGGTGCCTGCCTCGCCGAGGCCTTTGGCGCCCAGCGGGTTGCGCGTGGTCGGGGTGACGGTGTGTGCGGTGTCGTAGGAGATCAGGTCCGCTGCGCTGGGCATCCCGTAGTCTGCGAACGACGTGGTCGTGGGGTTGCCTTCGTCGTCGAATGCGCTGTACTCGAACAGCACCTGGCCGATCCCGGCGGCCAGCCCGCCGTGCACCTGGCCGTCGGCGAGCAGTGGGTTCACCACGACGCCGCAGTCGTCCACCGCGACGAAGCGCCTCAGTGTGGTCATCCCGGTCTGCAGGTCGACCTCGACGATCGCGATGTGGCATCCGAACGGCGAGGTGCCTCCGCCCTGCTCGAAGCCGGGATCGGCGAACAACCGCGGCGCCAGCTGCGGGGGGCGACGGGCGTCGTCCGCGACGGCCGCGGCCAGCTCGCCCCACTCCAGGGTGCGGTGCGGGACGCCGCGCACGCCCAGGCCGACGCCGGGGACGATCTCGATGTCCTCGGGGGAGGCCTCCAGCAGGTGTGCGGCGACCTCCTTGGCCTGCTCGACGACCTCGTCGGCCGCCAGACGCACCGCGGTCCCGCCGAGCTGCAGCGAGCGCGAGCCGGAGGTGCCCATCCCCCGTGGGACGGTGTCGGTGTCGCTCTGCACGAACCGCACCTTCTCGGCGGGGATGCCCATCCGGTCGGACACGACCTGCGCGTAGACAGTCCAATGGCCCTGGCCGTGGGCCGACGTGCCGGCGACCACGGTGGCCCAACCGTCCTCGCTGACCTCCACGGAGGCGTAGTCGCCGGTCATTCCCGGGCTGCCTGCGGAAACCTCGACGTAGGTGCTGATGCCGATGCCGAGGGCCACCTCGTCGCCGGAGGCGCGGCGTTCGGCCTGCTCGGCCCGGAGGCCCTCGTAATCGGCCAGCCGCAGCGCCTCGTCGAGGGTCTTCTCGAAGTCGGCCGAGTCGTACTCGGTGCCCATGACACTGGTGTAGGGGAACTTCTCGACCGGCACGAAGTTGCGCCGGCGGATCTCGGCCGGGTCGATGTCCAGCTCGGCGGCGAGTCGATCCATCGTGCGCTCCAATGCATGGATCGCCTCGGGCCGCCCCGCCCCTCGGAACGGCACGGTGGGGGAGGTGTTCGTGGCGACGCAGCGCACGACGTGGCTCGCGTGCGGGATGTCGTAACAGCCTGTCATGAGCCCACGGGCCGTCATCGCCATGCCGATGCCCAGCCCGGGGTAGCCGCCGACGTCAGTGAGGCCCTCGGACCGGATGCTCGTGACCCGCCCGTCCCGGGTCGCCTCGAGCGTGACGTCGAACAGGTGGCCGCGGGCCTGCATCGTCAGCAGGTTCTCACTGCGGGACTGGGTCCAGCGCACCGGACGGCGGAGGTGACGGGCGATGGCCGCGACGAGCACGTAGTCGGGCTCCGCCGGGGTCTTCCCGCCGAATCCGCCGCCGACCGACGGACACGCCACTCGCAGGTCGGCAGGGTCCATCTTGAGCCACAGCGCCATCAGACCCTGTGTCACGTGCGGCATCTGGGTGGAGCACCACAGGGTCAGCTTCTCGCCGTCGCCGGGGACCGCGGCGATGGCCAGAGGTTCCATCGGGACGACGGCCATCCGCGGGTGGGCGACGCGCTGGTGGACCTGCACGGGCGCGTCGGGCGCACGGGTCCCCGCCTCGAACGGGATGTCCACCGCGAGGTTGGTACCCGTGCCGGGGAACAGCAGAGGAGCGTCGGGGGCCGTCGCGGCGACCGGGTCGACGACGACCTCCAACGCGTCGTAGTCGACCTCCACCAGCTCGGCCGCATCGTGGGCCTGGGTGATCGTCTCGGCGACCACGACCGCGACGATGTCGCCGACGAAGCGGACCGTCTCGGACGCGAGCGGGACGCGGTGGTACGCGTCGTCGATCAGCTCGCCGAACGTCGGGAAGAACACCCGCGGGACGTCCACGTCCTTGTGGGTGAGAACCGCGACCACACCGTCCGCGGCCGTTGCCGCCGTCGTGTCGACCGACACGACACGGGCGTGCGCGACGGGAGACCGCACGAACACGGCGTGCAGTGCGCCCGGGATGTCCAGGTCGGAGGTGAACCTGTCCCGGCCCGTCAGTAGGCCCGGATCCTCCAGACGCATCTGTCGCGCGCCGACCCCCGAGGGCGGGGCTACGGTCGTCGACTCCACCGCTGACCTCCTTGAAAGCGTGGGTGCCGCCTGCCTCGCAGGCGTCTCACAACCAGGTTAACAGTAATCATGCTAGGCGGTGAGCTCCGTGTGGAACGTCTTGACCGCGGCGCATACGTCACGCCTGGCAGGAGAGCCGGGTCAACGCCATGATCTCAACCAGGCCAGGGACATCCTCCAGGTTCCGGCACCCCTCCAGCAGGGCGTCCATCTGCTCGGCGTCCATGAGGGGTGCCGCCTGGCGGCGGAACTTCTCGTCCACCTCGGTGCCTGTCATCGGGGGTTCTCGGGATGCCCCTGGGGGACGCGGCTGTCTGCGGCGTGACGTCCCCGCGCGGAGGCTCGCCTTGATGTGCGACGGGTGTGCAACGAGCCCGGCACTACGTCGGCTCGGCCACGAGGTGCTCGGACCGGAGCACCGGGAGCACCTCCTTCTCGAACAACTCCAGCCCGGCCCAGCCGATCGCCGGGTCGCTGCCGCCGACGAGCGGGTGGAACTCGATCTGGCCCTCGGGGCCGAGTTCGCGGGCGATGGCGAGGCACTCCTCCGGTGTGACGATCCGGTACGTGCCACTGGCGCGGAGCTCGTCGAGGTCCGCGACGGGCCGGTACTGGGTGCCGGTGCCCGCCTCGACGAGCCAGGCGCCGTACGAGCGCATCTCGTGCAGCAGGTGTGGCCCTAGCGCCTTCCAGGCGCCGTCGACGTCGTCGGTGACGTGCAGGAACTGTCCGCGCGGCATCGGGGCCGGCGGCGGTCCGGCGGGGCGTCCGAGCCGCGTGCACTCCTCGAGGTAGTCCTGGAAGAACGCGGGCTTCGTCGGCTCGAACCCGTCGGCCAGCCGGGCGGCGCGCAGGGCCGCGGCTCGCGACGACCCGCCCAGCACCAGCGGCGGGTGCGGGCGTTGGACCGGCCGCAGCGCGACCCGGGCGGGGCGGCCGCGGTAGGTGAAGGGCTCGCCGGTCCAGGCCAGCTTGAGGGCCCGGATGCCGTCCTCCATCAGTGAGGGCCGCTCGCGCAACGACCTGCCGAACATCGCGAATTCCGACGCGAGGTAGCCGCCCGCGACGACGAGATCCAGCCGGCCGCAGCTCATCACGTCGATGACGGCGACGTCCTCCGCGACCCGGACCGGGTCGTGCAGCGGCAGGATGAAGGCCCTGGCGCGCAGACGGATCCGTTCGGTGCGGGCCGCCGCGGCCGCGGCGACCGCGAGCGGGGAGGGACAGTACCCGTCTTCGCTGGCGTGGTGCTCCAGGAAGCGCACGGTGTCGAAGCCGACCTCGTCCGCCCAGGCGCACTGGTCCAGCGCCGCCGCGTAGAGATCCGGGGGAGGGGCTCCGAAGGCGGGGGCACGGAGATCGAACTTCAGACCGAGGCGCATGGCGTCATCGTGGCTGACGTGGCCCCGGTCGAAAACAGGTATCAGACAGGCGGTCTCGCGTGCGCCGGTACGTGTGGAGCAGGGTGTCCGGAAGGAACGAGACGATGGAACTCGTCAGTACGACGGCGAACTGCTGGTCGACGGCGAACCCACCTCGCGGCCCGCTGGACTACGTCGACAGCCTGCTGCCGCACCAGACCTGAGCCGGGCGGCGGGGTGGCGGCGCGCCACCCCGCCCGAACGGCGGACTCCCGTCAGGACGCCGTCGGCACCGACGGACGGGGGATGCCGAGGTTCGAGTACGCCTTCTCGACCAGAGTGTTGTCGACGAAGCCGGCGACGGTCGGCGGGAGGTCCGGGGTGTCGAGCACCGTCGAGGCGGCCTCGGCGAACGTCGTGGGTCCGAGGGTGCCGTCGGTGGCTTCGAAGGTCGGCCGGACCAACTGCCACTCGGAGGCGAACGCCGCCCGGTCGGGGTGGGCGTCCCGATAGCCCTGCGACAGCAGGTCGTACGCCGCCCCGGCGTCCTCCTGGGCTCGGACTTTGTTCAGGCCGGAGACGACGGCGGAGACGATCTCCTGGCTGAGTTCGGGGTAATCCTTCTGGAACTGCTCGGAGAACACCAGGCCGCCGCCGGGAACCGCGCCGCCGATCGGCGCGTACGCGTCGTAGTCGTTGGTATTGAGAACGACGTAGCCCACACCGCTTCGAACCGCGTTCGCCGCCGACCCTGCGTCCATCATCGCGAGATCGACCCGCCCGCTCTGCAGGGCGGGCACGTAGCCGGCGATGGAGCCGACGGCGACTCCCTTCTGACGCTCCCAGTTCAGACCGGCCTTCCGGGCGACGGTCGCGAGGCTGATCTGGTCAGCCCCTCCCTCGGAGGTGTAGCCGAACGTGGCTCCGTCGAACTTCGCGACGTCTGCCCCTCGTTCGGCTCGAAACTTCGTGGCCGCGACGAGCACGGTCCCGGGGCCGAAGTAGGTGTTGGCCTTCATGCTCACCGGCTGGCCCCCATCGGCCGCGCGGAGGCTGGTGGAGAAGGCGCACTGGCAGATCTGGGCTCCGCCTCCGAGGACCGCGGTCAGCGCGTCCGAACCTTTGCCGAACGACGAGTACTCGATGGTCGTCCCGAACTTCTGCTCCACGGCCTTCAGTTCGGGCTCAGCGGCCCAGATGGGTGCGAAGACGGTGAGGTACTGGCCGATGATGGAGATCGTGACCGAGCGGGGGGCCTGTCCGGAGCCGCCTGCCGACGGCGTCGACCCAGTCGACCCGCAGGCGGTCAGGAGGAGCGCGACCGAGGCTGTCAACGTACTAACAGTGATCAGAAAACGGCGTGGCGTTCGGGATGCCAATTCAAACCCTCCGTTGGGCTGCAGGCGATGTCGCGAGTGGGGCGAACGGGAATGCTCGCTCTTCGAGGGCTTGCCCGATAAGAGTATTAATGTTTAGCATCGTCACTGCCCGGAGTCAACGAGCGGTGCTGTCGTTGATCGGCACGGTGGTGTGGGCGGCTTCCCGGCACAGCGAAGTCCCGGACGACGCAAGGAGCGACAGGTGCGCGCAGCTTTCATCGGTCTCGGCAACATGGGGTACGGCATGGCGCAGAATCTGTTGCGCGCCGCAATCCCGACAACGGTCGTCGACGTGCGACCGGAGGTGGTGGCCGAGCTCATGGAGGCGGGTGCGACCGCGGCGGCGACCCCGGCCGCCGCGGCCGTCGGTGTCGACGTCGTCTGCGTCGCGGTTTTCGACGAGAAGCAGACGCGTGAGGTGCTGCTCGGCGGCGACCAGCCCGACGGTGTCTTCGGCGCGGCGCCCGCGGGGTGCATCGTCGTGCTGCACAGCACGGTGTCGGCCGGCTTCGTGCGGGAGATGGCCGAGGTTGCGCAGGAGCGCGAGCTTCGGCTCATCGATGCGGCGATGACCGGTGGCGGTCAGGTCGCCGCCTCCGTGGGCACGCTCACCTTCATGGTCGGCGGGGCTCCGGACGCCGTGGCGGACGCTCGTCCCGTGCTGGATGCGATGGCCGAGAAGGTCTACCACGTCGGCGACGTCTCGGCGGGCGTCACCGCGAAGATCGTCAACAACTTCCTCTGCACCAGCCACGTCGCGCTCGTCCGGGAGGCGCTCGCCGTCTCACGGGCCGCAGGCCTCGGTGAGGAGGTGCTGGACGTGATCAACGCCGGCGGAGTCGGCTCGAGCTGGGTCACCCACCACTGGGAGGGGATCAAGGCGCAGGAAGCCTCCTACACCACCGGTCCCGCCGGGTTCGCCGCGATGTGGAGCAAGGACCTCGGGCTTGCTCGCGGGCTAGCGGCGGAGCTCGGAGTCGAAGCACCGCTGGCCGGGTTCCTTGTGGACAAGATCGTCCCGGAGGTCGGCGCGCACGGCATCACCGGCTAGATGTGATGTCCCCGGCCTGATCCGGGCGGCGCACTCCGCCGAGCTGCCCGCGTCGGGCGCCCCGGTCTGACGGCGACATGAGGATTGGGCCCCAGGAGTACGACCAACAGCCCGTCGGTGAAGCCGCGCATCCGCATCGGCGCCTACGGCGTCGAGGGCCACGGCACGTCAGCGCCTCGCGCCGGTGGTGCCGAGGGAGCGTGAGATGCCGAGGGCAGCCGTGCGGACGGCGGGCGCCAGCCGGGAGGTGTCGATCCGGTTGGCCCGACCGGTGATCGAGACCGCCGCGACCGCCTCCCCGTTGTCGCCGATCACCGGCGAGGCCACGCAGGAGATGCCGGTCGAGGACTCCTCGTGCTCGACGGCGACACCGGTCTCGCGGATGCGTGTCAGCTCTCGTTCGAAGAGGCCGCGAGCGACCACCGTCCGGGGCGTACGCCGGTGCAGCCCCTGCTCCAGAACGGCCGCCAGCCGGTCTGGGGGTGCGTGGGCGAGCAGGGCCTTGCCGACGCCCGTGCAGTAGGCCGGCATTCGGCCGCCTACCCGGGATGCGGTCGGTGGTCCGTGCCGGCCCTCCAACTTCTGGACGTAGACCACGTCCGTGCCCTCGGCCACCGCCAGGTGCACGGTCTCACCCGTCGCCTCGTACAGGTCGGCCAGGAACGGGGACGCGGCCGCGCGCAGGTCGACCGGGCGGGACGCCAAGAGCCCCAGTTCGAAGAGACCCATCCCGACTCGGACCCCGTCGGCGGTCACCTCGACGACGTTCCACTCCGCCATCTGATGGACGAGGCGATGGGCGGTCGGCTTGCTGATGCCCGTCCGGCGGGCGAGCTCGGAGATGCTTATCGTCCGGTCCTCGGGCCGGAACGCGGACAGCAGGGAGAAGACGCGGCCGACGACGGACTCCGGCACACCGTCTCGCTGAATGGACCGCATTGCTCGATTCTGCGCGCGTCTCGGTGAGACCGTCCAGCGCATGTCGAACAACGGAGTACGGGAGCCGGTGACCGCCGCCATCGTCGGTCCCGGGAACATCGGGACGGACCTGCTGATCAAGCTGCAGCGCAGCTCGGTGATCGACGTCCGGTACGTGGTGGGGGTGGTGGAGTCGGATGGGCTCCAGCGCGCCCGCAAGCTGGGAGTGGAGGCCTCGGCGGAGGGCGTCGACTGGCTGCTCAAGCAGGACCAGCTGCCGCAGCTGGTCTTCGAGGCCACCTCGGCCAAGGCGCACATCGCCAACGCGCCCCGGTACCAGGAGGCGGGCATCCAGGCAGTGGACCTCACCCCCGCTCACCTGGGCCCGATGGTCTCCCCGCCGGTCAACGGCGCGGCTCACCTGGACTCGCCGAACGTCTCTATGATCACCTGCGGTGGGCAGGCCACCATCCCCATGGTGTACGCGGTGTCCCGGATCACCCCGGTGCCCTATGCCGAGATCGTCGCCTCGGTCGCGTCGAAGGGCGCTGGTCCGGGCACCCGGGCGAACATTGACGAGTTCACCGAGACCACGGCGCGGGCGGTCGAGGAGGTCGGCGGAGCGCAGCGCGGCAAGGCGATCATCATCCTCAACCCGGTCGAACCTCCCATGATCATGCGGGACACGGTGTTCTGCGCGATCGGGCCTGAAGCGGACAAGGACGCGATCACCGCGTCGGTGCACGAGATGGTCGCCGAGGTCCAGGAGTACGTCCCCGGCTACACGCTGCGCGCCGAGCCCCAGTTCGACGACCCGCAGGACGGCTGGGACGGCAATGGCCGCGTCGGCATCTTCCTCGAGGTCAAGGGCAACGCCGACTACCTGCCCTCCTACGCGGGCAACCTGGACATCATGACGGCCGCCGCCGCCCGTGTCGGCGAGCTGATGGCCACCACCAAGGCCGGTATCGACAAGGAGACCGTGGCATGAGCCGCCCCGCCCTCACCCGCGACGTCCGGATCATCGACACGACGCTGCGCGACGGCAGCCACGCGATGGCCCACCAGTTCACCGAGACGCAGGTCCGCGACACGGTGCGTGCGCTCGACCAGGCCGGTGTCGAGGTCATCGAGGTCTCCCACGGGGACGGCGTCGGTGGCTCGTCGTTCAACTACGGCTTCTCCCGCACGGACGAGATGAAACTGATCGCGGCCGCCCGCGAGGAGGCCCGCAACGCCAAGATCGCGGTGCTGCTCGTCCCAGGCATCGGGACCAACGAGGACCTCAAGCGCGCCCATGACGCGGGAGCGGAGATGGTGCGCGTGGCCACCCACTGCACCGAGGCGGACGTCTCGCCGCAGCACTTCGGCATGGCCCGGGATCTGGGCATGGAGACCGTCGGCTTCCTGATGATGGCTCACCGGACCGACCCGGAGAACCTGGCCAAGCAGGCCCGGATCATGGTCGACGCCGGATGCCAGGCCCCCTACGTCACCGATTCCGCCGGTGCGCTGCTGATGCACGAGGCGCGAGCGCGGTTCGAGGCCCTGATCGCCGAGGTCGGCGACGAGGCCTGGGTCGGCTACCACGGCCACCAGAACGTCAGCATGGGCGTCGCGAACTCGGTGATCGCCTACGAGGTCGGCGTCCGGTACATCGACGGCTCGCTCTGCGCGCTGGGGGCCGGGTCAGGCAACTCGCCGACCGAGGTGCTCGCCGCGGTGTTCGACCGGCTCGGCGTGAACACCGGCCTAAATGTCTCCGCGATGCTCGACGCGGCCGAGGACGTCGTGCGGCCCTATCTGCCGCGCTGGCCGAAGATGGACCGCAACGCGATCGTCCAGGGCTGGGCGGGTGTGTACTCCTCCTTCCTGCTGCACGCGGAGCGCGCGGCAGAGCGCTACAAGGTTCCGGCGCACGAGATCCTCAAGCGCTGTGGCGAGCTCGGCTATGTCGGCGGCCAGGAGGACATGATCATCGACGTCGCGATCCAGCTGGCAGCGGAGCGCGAGCGTGGCTGAGCAGTCCACGGTGACCGTTGTCGACCCGCAGGGAAAGGCGAAGGCGCTCTACGAGGCCCGGCGCACCCGCACGCCGATCGCCCCGTTCACCGACACCGAGCCGCACCTGACGATGGCGGACGGCTACGCCATCCAGGCCGAGCTGGTTCCGATGCTGTTGGCGGACGGCGACGAGATCGTCGGCTACAAGGTCGGGCTGACCTCACTGGCCATGCAGCGGTTGATCGGCGTGGACTCGCCGGACTTCGGTCCGGTGCTCGCGTCGACCCGCTATGCGGACGGTGGGGACGTGCCGATGGACCGCTTCATCTCGCCGAAGATGGAAGCCGAGATCACCTACGTGATGGGGGAGCGGCTGCAGGGTCCGGGCGTCACGCTCGAGGACGCCCGGCGGGCGGTCTCCGGAGCCGCCGCGTCGATGGAGATCGTCGACTCACGTGTTGTGGACTGGCGGGTGAAGCTCGCCGACACCGTGGCCGACCTGGCCTCCAACGGGGCGATGGTGATCCCACCCGAGTTCGTCCCGGTCGACGCGTTCGACTCCCGGCTGATCGGGATGGTCCTGTCCCGCAACGGGGAGGTCATCGACACCGGGGCCGGCGCGGCGGCGCTGGGGAACCCACTCGAGGTCGTCGCCTGGCTGGCGAACGTCCTCGGCGAGCGCGGTCTCGCGCTCGAGCCGGGCCACCTGGTGATGACCGGCGCGCTGCACGCCGCGGTCCCGCTCGCGGCGGGTGACCACTTCCTGGCCGAGTTCGACCGGCTGGGCTCGGTGACCCTGAACGTGGTCGACAGCCTCGGAGGCTGACGACCCGCACGACGGAAGACCCGGCCCGTGCGCTGCACCGGCCGGGTCTTCGTCGTTCGTCAGGAGGTCGGTGGGCCGCCGCCTCGGCGTCGTCGCTCTTGCGCAGCGTGACGCCGACGGTGCAGAGCACGGCGATCACCGAAACCCCCGCGCCGACCCACCAGACCGCGGTGAAGCTGCCCTCGGTCGGCATCGTGGCCTCCGCCGTCGAGCATGAGCACGTTCGCGGTGAGCACCGGCGGTCACACCCGCGGCGCCGAGGCCGTGCCCGCCGCACCCCCATGGCCGACGCCCGCAGCCGTCGCGACCTTCTGCAGCGGCAGCGACTGCGTGAGCAGGACGTACGGACGACCACGACGATCCCGAGGGCGAAGAGGATCAGCGTGGCGGGGGAGCCCCAGCTGCAGGGTCGACGCGGCGGCCAGCGGGATCAGCAGGGGCGCGATCGCCGCCGTGAGAGTCAGCAGGCTCCCTGGTTAGATTGCCTGTCAAGCCTTCCTGACGTTAGGATGGGTGGATGGCACCGACGCGCGCCCGCACCGACGCTTCCGCCCTCGCCGTCCAGCTCGGTCTCGCCATGACACGGCTGCGTTCGAGGTTGCGCCTGGAGCAGGCGTCGGTCACCACCGGTCAGACGATGTCACAGCTGTCCGTCCTGGGCCGGATTGCCGACAGCGGTCCGATCACCGCGAGCGCTCTCGCGCAGGCCGAGCATGTCCGGGCGCAGTCCATCGCGGAGACGGTGGCCACCCTGAAGAAGCAGGGCCTGGTCGAGGCGAATCCCGACCCGACCGATGGGCGCAAGTCCCTCCTGTCGGTCACCGCGGACGGACGACGGCTCATCGACTCCATCGTGGACCTGCGTGGTGCATGGCTGGCGCGGGCCATCGAGCAGGACGTCACAGCCGAAGAGCGGGAGGTGCTCGCCGCCGCGGCGGAGATACTCTCGCGTGTGGCCGACTGTCGCCTCGAGCCGGCTCCCGACGAGGCGTGGCGGGTGTGACGGCGGGTCGCTGCCACTCCATGGCCACCACTTCGACGGCGTTCGGCTGGCAGTTGTCCCTGATCCCGGCCCTGCCGGCCATGCTCAACCCGGTCGCCCCGCGGGTTGGACACTCCACGCGCGATCGACGATGAGGGCATCGCGCCGCCCACGGCGCTCGAACCGCTCACCGGCACGGACGGCCCATGGCGCAGCCGCAGGGCAGAAGATCACCGATAACCAGGCGGGCGACCGCGACGACGTCGGACCGCGGCGTCATACGACGACCAGAAGGTGGAGAAATGGCGGAATCGACCACGACAGAGGGTTCTCGTCCAGTCGTGGAGCTGACGGAGTACCGCGAGGTCGAAGAGATCCTGCGCCGCGGGAGGGACTTCCTCGCCGGCGGCACGGTGGCCGAATCCTCGGAGTTCGCCCACGGCACGCTCGTCGCCATCGACGGGCGCGAGCACCTGTCGCGACGCCGGGCCCTCATGCGGATGATCAACCCGAGCCGACCGTGGGGCGCGGACGGAACCCTGATGGACGAGGTGTTCGCGGACAACCTCGCGCACCTCGAGGCGACCGTGGAGCCGGTCGACGGGCTCCTCCACTTCGACCTCGTCGAGTTCCTGCGGGGAATCATCTGGCGCTTCACCGCGAGCTTCGTCGGCATCGACGGCGTGGACAGCCCGGAGCGGACCTCCAAGTTCGTGTCGCTCGCGGTCCCGCTGGTCGCCGGCATCACGATCCAGTACATGCCCGAGGACCAGCGACCGACGGCCCTCGAGAAGTTCCGCGTGGCGCGCACGACGATCCGCGAGGAGCTGTTCGACCCCAGCCTGGAGCGCCGGCGCACCCTCGTCGCATCCGGCTTGTCGGACGACGAGCTACCCGGTGACCTGCTGACGAGCCTGCTGAAGGCCGACCCGCCCGTCGCCGACGACCTGATCTTCACCGAGGCGGTGCAGCTGCTGGCGGCATCGGTGAACAACCCCGTGTTGCAGGCCACCTTCGCGATCGACGACCTGCAGCGCTGGTTGGACGAGCACCCCGAGGACCGCGCGAAGACGGGAGAGCGGGCCTTCCTCAACGCGGCCGTCAAGGAGACGCTGCGGCTGCACCGCGCGACCCGCCCGTTCCTGTCACGGCGTGCGGCCTCGGACGTCACGCTCGAGTCGACCGGTCGCGTCATCCCGGAGGGCACACTCGTTGCGGGATACCTGATGGAGGCCGATCACGACAAGGCGATCTTCGGCGACGACACCGAGTCTTACAACCCGCATCGCACCCCGGCCGACCCGAAGGTCGCGCACTTCGGGCTCGCCTTCGGCGCGGGACCGCACGTCTGTATCGGGCGCCCGATGCTGCTGTGGGAGCAGGGGAACGAGACGAGCCAGGGCGCGCTGACCAAGCTCCTCCGCTTCCTGCTCGCCCGCCGCGTCCGCAGGGACCCGAACGGCGAGCAGACCATGCAGCGCGAGCGGGGCAGCCACCGCTTCAGCCGTTACGACGTGACGATCCCCGTCTCGTCCTGATGCTGGGTGAACGACCGAGGCGCGCCGGGTCTGCGCCCGAGGAGGGTACGGAACCGCCGGCCCTCGCGGGCCCGGCGATCCGGTGAGGACCGGCTCAGGCTGGGCCCGTGCGCCGCGGGCGGTTGGCGAGGTTCGACTCGGCCAGCCTGGTCAGAAGCCCGAGAGCGGCCGACAGGGTGGTGCGTTCGTCGGTGGTGAACTCGTCGGCCAGGACGCTGACGATCCAGGCGTCCCTGACCTTGCGGTCCGCCTCGAGCTCCTGTCGACCCAGGTCGGTCAGGCGGGCACGGACGTGCCTGCGGTCGTTCGCGTCCCGCTCCCGTGCCACGAGCCCGCGCTTCTCCAGCGTCTCGAGGTTCGCCCACACGGTCTGGGCACGCAGGCCCTGATCGTCGGCGAGTTGGCTGGCGGTGGCCTCGCCCCGCCGGGACAGGTCGCTGAGCAAGGCGCTCTGCGACCAGGTGAGCGAACTTCCGCTCTCGTACCGGACCCTGCGGATGACGAGGCCCGCGGTCTCACGGACCGCAGTGGCCAGCCCGGCCAGGTCGTCGGCGTTGCTCATGGCTGTCCACCATGCCAGCACGACCGGGAGACCGGACGACGTCCCTCCGGAACCGATGCCGCGGGCGTCGGCCCGTACCAGGACACACCGCCCAGCCGCGTGATCTGGCCCTGATCAGCTTTCGGACGACGAGAGGACCAGGCCGCGAAGTTCGGCGTCTTCGTTCCGACCGCCAACAACACGCGGCTCATTTCGGAGGCTGCTCCGCAGCGCCCCCCGAGCTTCGGCCACAATCGGCAGGTCGTACAGCTCGCGGAACAGCACGGGCTCGAGTTCGCGCTGTCGATGAAGCTGGCCGCCACGAAGGCGATGAACCAGGGGCATGGCCTCAGGGACAGTCTCCGCCGCCAGCCCGTCCCGGTGGTCGTGCGTCCCGGCGAGGCTCACCCCGTCCACATACCCGGCCGCACGATCCCACAGCGCCCGCCCGGCGGTGAGCTCCTCTCCTTACATGCACAGTGTTGCTCTGGCTTCGGTACCACCGGTGGGCACAGCGGGCCTTCGCCTACCGGCTCTGTTCGTCCGGGCTGGCGATAGGGGGCCGGAATTCGCCGACGTGGGGCGGAGGTGATCACTCCCCCGGGGGTCTGGCGGGACGCACACCTTGTCGAGGTGACGAAGGCAACATACTCTGTGCACAGATAGCACTCGCGATGGCGAGTCGGCCGCCACCCCGTTCTCGGGCTCGGAGAGGAGCATGCGGATGAAGGCGATCCCCCTGACCGACAGCCTCGGCGTCGAGTTGCAGGATCTGGACATGTCGAAGCCGTTCGACGACGACGAGGTCGAGGTGCTGCGGGAGGCGTTCGACCGGGGCGGTGTGGTGCTGGTGCGTGGGCAGAAGCTGCGCGACGAGGACCAGGACCGGTTCGTGAAGACCTTGGGCAACCTGCACACCTTCCGCTGGGGCACGCAGGTGGAGTACCTGTCGAACGTGATCAAGGACAACCCGTCGCTGGCCGGGTCGCGGCGGCTGTTGTTCCACAACGACGGTGCGTACCGGGAGAAGGTGGCCTCCGGTACCTGTCTCTACGCCCAGGACGTCTCGCCGACCTCGCCGCCGACCGCGTTCGCCAACACCGTGCGCGCCTACAAGAATCTGCCGCAGGAGATCAAGGACGAGATCGAGAACCTGCATGCCTGCAACGCCTTCGACATGTACGAGACCGAGGCCGAGCAGAAGCGGGTGCGCCTGGCGGACTACCCCGAGGGTGCCGACCTGTCCGGCATCCAGTCCTACGAGCACCCGTTGGTGATCACCGTGCCGCACACCGGTGAGAAGGCGCTGTTCGTCAACGAGTTCAACACCAGCCACATCGTGGAGTACGGCGTGGACTCGCAGCGCGGCGAGGAGCTCATCCAGACCCTGTTCTCCTACGCCTACGCCGAGGACAACATCTACACCCACCACTACGCCAACGACGACCTGGTGCTGTTCAACAACTGGGCCGTCCAGCACGCCCGCACCGGCCAGATCGACCACAACCCGCGCACCCTGCGCCGGCTGGTCCTCGAATCCCTCAACTGGTGACGGGCGGGGGAAGGTGCTGCTCGGGGCCCGGACCACGGGAGTATTTGACTCGCCCAACTATGCTTACGCTTTGAACGCCGGACGTGGAAGCGCGCCGGAGAGGGCCTGCAGGTCCACCTGCCGGTAGTCGAAGGGATGAATGGATGTCTGGTCCCGCCGCCCGCGCGATGAAGCAGTCCGAGATCGTCGCGAGGCAGATCGTCGCCCAGATCCTCGGGGACGGACTCGGGGAGGGGACACGGCTCCCTACCGAGCGCGCCATGCTCGAGGAGTACCAGGTCGGGCGGAGCACTTTGCGTGAGGCGCTCCGCCTGCTGGAGAGCCGGGGGATCCTGAGTATCCGGACCGGGAGGGACGGGGGGCCGGTGGTCCGGCGTCCGCGTCCGTCGGACCTCGGGGAGGCCATGACCCTGATCCTCCAGTTCGAGGGCGTGGCGTTCGCCGAGGTGTTCGCCGCCCGGCAGGCACTGGAGCCGCTGCTGGCGGGAATGGCGGCCAAGAACGCGGATCAGGCCGCGCTCGACGCTCTTCGGGACTGCGTGGACCGCATGGCGTCGTTCATCGACCAGTCCGCGGTCTTCCATGCCGAGAACCTCCGGTTCCACGAGTTGATCGCGCAGGCCGCGGGGAGCCCGGTCCTGGAACTGCTCAGCAGCGCCGTTGAGTGGGTGGCCGACGGTATCGCGTTCGGTGCTGTCGATGCGGGATTCAGCCAGGAGCAACGGCAAATAGCATTGGCCTGGCACGAGCGCATCTACAAGGCCGTTGCTGCCGGGGACGCGCCCGGGGCCGAGGCGATGATGGAAGGCCATCTCCAGGACTCGAGGGAGGCCTGGATGGGCCGCTACCGGGACGTGACCCAGCGGCCCGTCCAGTGGACCCCGATCACCGAGGCGCCGGCGTGAGCTAGGCCGTCCGCTCGCTGGCCCGGCGTTCGCGCGCCCGGGCGCCGCTCGCGACGCCGCGACGGGACCCGGACCGTCCCTGGGCCGGGAAGGTCATCATGTCGATGAGCTCCAGGGCCACTGCGGCGGCCGCGTCACCGTCCCGTCGGCCGAGGGCCTCGTGGAGCCGCTTGTGGAGCGCGGTGTACTTCATCCGGGCGGCACGTGTGGCCTGCCGGGTGTCGGGGATCGGGTCGTCGGCCCGGAACCCGCCCAGGACCGCGTCGACGGCGTTGACCAGGATCGCCAGCACCGGGCTCTGTGCCGCCTCGGCGACGATGGTGTGGAAGCGGCGGCTCTCCGTCTCGAAGACGGCGATCTGGTCGACGTAGAGGTTCATGCGGTCGAGACACTCGCCGATCGCCGCCAGCTGAGCCGCGGACACGTTCTCGGCGGCCAGCCGGACCAGCCGAGGGACCAGGGCGCGTTGCCCCGCGACGACCTGCTCCGCGGTCACCCCGTCGAACCGCAGCGCAAGGCTGATGGCCTCGCCCAGGTCTGAGGCCTGCGGGCGCCGGACGACAGGTCCGCCCTCGCGGCCGGTCTTGATGCTCAGCACGCCGCGGTTCTCCAACAGCCGGAGCGCCTCACGGAGCGTGCTTCGTCCGACCTGGTACTCCTCGACCATGCTCTTCTCGGGCGGCAGCCGAGTTCCCTCGGCCAGATCGTCGTCCACGATCTGCTGTGAGATCTGACGCGCGACGATCTCCGACTGCTTCATCGCCCGACGAGCGGGACCGTGCACGCGTGACCTCCCCAGTGGCGGGCCGGAATGCCGTCCACCACACGGCGTGAGCGGGCTGCAGCCGGCCGTGTCGTCCGGCGACCGACGACACGGTCAGTATGCCAGGCGGGGAGCCGGACCCGCCGTGGCGACACCGCTCGGGACTGCTGTGGCACTGGTCGGGGATGCCGGAACACGTACAGAGGCCCGGTCTGCTCCGTACGCAGACAACTCCTTGGGTCGCGGAGTAGGGACCAGGACAGAGCGTGGAACCGCGGCGCGGCCACGACGAGTCGTTCGAGATCGTCGTCCCGCGTCGCTCGGGCACCAGCTCAGCCCGTCGGCGCCCTTCGGCCAGGTACAACCGCTGCGACCGAAGGCCGCCGTTGAACGAAAAACGGGCTTCGGTGTCGGCAGCGGGGCGAACTGGCCCGAACCCAGCGCTCTTGCCAACCCAGGATGGTTGAGAAGGTCTCCTCGCTCGTCGTCGCAGGCCGACCCCTCGGTCCAGCGGTGTCGCGGCGCTCGTCGGCGGCACCTTTGAACCGGTCTCGCTGACCGTCGCACGATGGCCCCTACCCCGAGGTCACCCACGCCGTCCGGGCCGGGGACCTACACCACGCCGTGGGACACAACTGTGGGTGTGGTGTGGTCGCAGTCTCGGATCTTAGAGGCCAACTCGGACGCTGTTCAGGGAAACCAGTATCAGGGTAATTTGTTGTGCACCGGATAACGATCACGAGGCGGCTTGCGGCTCTCGCGCTGCCGAGCCCATGGGAGGACACTCAGTGAAGTTGGAGCGTCTGCACCTGTTCGGGGAGACCGTCTCGCTGTCCTGGGCCGTCCGGGCTGGCCACGTAGTTCACGTGGCGGGAATGGTCGGGATGAAGGTTGACTTCGATGCCCCAGAAATGCCTTCGTACGACTTCCCGGAGGGCGTCGAGGCGCAGATGCGGCAGGCCTATGCCAACATCGGCGTGATCCTGGGCCGGTTCGACGCGGAGCTCACGGATATCGCCCAGCAGACCTTGTTCTTCGTCGGAGACGGGGCCGAGGTGGCGGCGGCGAACAAGAGGGTGCGCCGCGACCTGTTCGGCGATCGGACGCCGGCAAGTGCAATGGTCGGGGTGTCCAACCTCTTCCACCCGGAGTGCCTTTTGGAGATCCAGGCGATCGCCTATCCCGGTGCGGGATGACCTCTCGACGGGGCGGCCGGGATCGACCGTCGTCACGCTGCCTGGCCTGGAGCACCACCGCCGCCAGGCCATAGCTCAAGGCTCCACGACCCAAGGCGGCGGCCGCGCGGCTCGTCGCCACCGACACCTCGACATCATGTCGACAGGGATTCGGTGGGCGATGCGGGACGGGCCGGTCAGCCGAGCAGGTCGTAGCCCTCGACGTCCTGGGGCTTGCGCGGGCCCGGCCCGATGTACTGGGCCGACGGGCGGACCAGCTTGTTCTCCCGCTTCTGCTCCAGGATGTGCGCGGACCAGCCCGCGGTGCGGGGGCTGGTGAACATCGCGGGCATCATGTGCGGCGGGACCTGGGCGAAGTCCAGGATGACCGCGGCCCAGAACTCGACGTTGGTCTCGATCGGGTGGTCGGGGCGGCGCTCGCGCAGGATTCGCAGCGCG
>NZ_JAJSOK010000078.1 GCF_021283305.1 Pseudonocardia kujensis | reverse complement strand
CCCGACCTCGAGCCCGGCCGGTGCGGCGACAGGCCCCGCGCCCGCCGGCGCCACCGCCGCTGCACCGAGCACCTGCGCAGGTGCCGCGACCATCGAGGGCGCTCCGATCGCGGCAGGCGCGGCAACAGCAGCGGCATCGAGAGCCGCGGCCAACACCTCAGCGGGCACCTCGACCACCGAGGACCCCTCGGGCTCGGCAGGCGCGGCGACCGCAGCCGCGTCAAGGGCCGCGGCCAGCACCTCAGCGGGCACCTCGACCACCGAGGGCACTGTGGGCTCGGCGGCGGCCGCGGCGTCGAGGGCCGCGGCAACGGCCCGCGCGGGCGCGGCGGCCACGGACAACGAGGCACCCGACTCCACGGCAGGCGCGTCCCCGCCGAGATGGGCCGACACAGCAGGCCCGTCAGCAGCCGACGAGTGTCCCCCGACGAGCGCCGGGGACATCGCGGCAGCCCCGGCGGCAGCCGCGAGAGGCGAGGCGACAGGCGACCGCTCCGTTCGACTCGTTCCGGGCACACCGTCGACGGCACCGGCGAAGGGCGACACGGCGGGCACCTCCGCCTCCCGCTCCCGCCCGGGCGTCTCGTCGACGGGCGCCGACGACGAACGCGGTGCCGCCCCGCCGTCCCGCGTGCCCGCTCCGGCGACCCCGCCGAGCTCGCGGACCACGTCGCTCCCCCCGTCAGCCACCGCGCCCGCGCCGCGACCGGCGGCGGAGCCGAGGGCGTCCGCGCCGTCCGACGCGCCCGAGCCCACCGCACCGACGCCCTCGCCGGCGCCCTCGGACAGCGCGCCGACGGCCTCGTCGGCACGGCCCCGCCCGGCCTCGCCGAGGGCGTTCCCGGTCCCGGTCGCCGTCGCCCCGACGCCCTCGCCTGCGCCCTCGGCGGTGGCGCCGACCGCCTCGTCGCCGCCCTCCCCGACCTCGCCGACGGCCTTCCCCGCCCCGCGACCCCCGGACCCGACGGCCCGTCCGGCGCTCTCGCCCACGGGCCCGGCCCCGGCCGCCCGGCCGACAGAGCCGACGGCCTCCCCCGCGCCCTCCCCGGTCCGACCGACGCCGTCACCTGCCGCTCGCCCGGCCCGGCCGACCCCGTCACCGGCGCCGCGCCCGGCGGACCCGACGGCGCGCCCGGCCGTGCGCCCGCCGGACCCGACCGTGTCGCCGGCCGCCCGCACCGCACCGCCCGAGCGGTTGCGGTACCGCTCCGCGGTCTCGTCGATCGGGCCCCGCGGGTCCGGCGGCCCACTCGTCCCGACGACGGCGGCGGGCCGGTCCTCCTCCTCGTCCCGGGCCTGCGCGACCGGGGGCTGGGTGTGCAGCCCGGACGCCGGAGCCGGTGCGGGCCGGTCCGCGGCCGCGTCGAGCACGTCGGCGGAGACGCGGTCGGTGCGGGCCTCCTCGACCGCCGGGTCGGGCAGCGGGGCGCGGGAGGCGGCGTCGACGCCGGTGCGCAGCGCGGCGACCTGCTGGCGGAGGCCGTCGCGCTGCCGGACCCGCAGGTCGCGCTGCGCCGCGAGGGCGCTCGACCAGGCCTGGTCGCCGGCGGGGTCCTCGCCCAGCAGCTTCTCGATCGCGGCGAGCCGTGCCTCGGCGCGCTCCAGCTCGTCGGCGCTGCGCTCGAGCTCGCGGTAGCTCTCCAGCTGGGCCTGCAGCGTCGCCCGCTGCCGCTCGAGGAGCTGGCGGCGCTGCTGGAGCCGCCGCACCGCGGCGGGCGCGGTGCCGGACCGGGCCGCCTCGCTGTCGTTCCACGCCCGTTCGGTCCGCGCGAGCACGTCGAGCTGCCGGTTCACCCCGACGAGCAGCAGTTCGGCACGGCTCGCCCACTGCTCCGTCGACGTCGGCCCCGCGACGACCTCCCGCGACGCCTGCCCGGTCGACGACGCCACCGTCAGCGCGTACCCGCCGAGGAGCACGGCCGTGGCCGCCAGGACCGCGACGGCCCGGCGACGGCGCACGAGCATCCGCGTCCACCGCGACCGGCCGGTCGGAACCGGTGCTACGGGCCGCGCCGGAGGCACCTCGGGTGCCGACGGCGGCGACCCCGGTGAGACGGCCGGGTCCGGCTCCCGCAGCCACGGCAGGGTCTCCACCACCCGCGGGTCCTCTGCGGCGTGCGCGGCCGCCCGGCGCAGTCGTCGCATGGCCGCGCGGTGCGCCGTCGAGCAGTACTTCCGGGCCGGCCGGCCGGCGACGGGCTCGAGGAGCGCGCCGCAGCCGGGGAGTGCGCAGACCACATCGGACGGCCCTGCACCAGCGTCGTCCCCCACCACCCGACACCCCCTCGGCCCCCGACGGATGATCACTCGCCGTTGGGGACGAGATGCTACGGGCGGACGCCCCGGGGACCGTCCTCATCGGAGGGACGACGCTCACGGCCCGTCAGCGGGCCGCGCCGGAGCTGCTCCGATCCACCGGCGGCAGGCACCCGGTCGCCGCGCGTCGGTCACGGTCCGCGACGCCGGACGGACCCCCGAAAAGCCCCGGACACACCACACCGCCCGGTCCGGTGAAAACCGGGCCGGGCGGTGCGGGCCTTGTGCGGAGGAAGGTCAGTAGGACGGCTTGTCCGGCTCGACCTGCTTGACCCAGGCGAGCACGCCCCCGCCGACGTGCACGGCGTCGGCGAAACCGGCCTTGTGCAGCACGGCCAGGGCCTCGGCGGAGCGGGCGCCCGACTTGCAGTGCAGGACGATCGGCTTGTCCTGCGGCAGCTCGGACAGCGCCTCGCCCGACAGGATCCGGCCCTTCGGGATGAGCGTCGCGCCGGGGATGTTCACGATGTCCCACTCGTTCTGCTCGCGGACGTCGATGAGCGCGAAGTCCTTGCCCGCGTCCATCATCTCCTTGAGCTCGAGGGCGGTGATCGTGTTGCCCGCGGCGGCCTGCTGCGCGTCCTCGGACACGGTCCCGCAGAACGCCTCGTAGTCGATCAGCTCGGTGATCTTCGGGGTGTCCGGGTCCTTGCGGATCCTGACCTGGCGGTAGGTCATCTCGAGGGCGTCGTAGATGACCAACCGGCCGAGGATCGGCTCACCGATGCCCGTGATCAGCTTGATGGCCTCGTTGACCATGATCGAGCCGATCGACGCGCACAGCACGCCCAGAACGCCGCCCTCGGCGCAGGACGGAACCATGCCGGGGGGCGGCGGCTCGGGGTAGAGATCGCGGTAGTTGAGGCCCAGCCCGTTCGGGGCGTCCTCCCAGAACACCGAGGCCTGGCCCTCGAACCGGAAGATCGAGCCCCACACGTACGGCTTGCCGGCCAGCACCGCGGCGTCGTTCACCAGGTACCGGGTGGCGAAGTTGTCCGTGCCGTCCAGGATCAGGTCGTAGTCGGCGAAGATGTCCAGCACGTTGGACGAGTCCAGCCGCGTCTGGTGCAGGCGCACCTCGACGTACGGGTTGACCTCCTTGACGGAGTCCCGTGCGGACTCGGCCTTCGGGCGCCCGACGTCCGACTGGCCGTGGATGATCTGGCGCTGCAGGTTGGACGAGTCGACCTCGTCGAACTCGACGATCCCGAGCGTGCCCACGCCGGCGGCGGCCAGGTACAGCAGGGCGGGCGAGCCGAGCCCGCCGGCGCCCACGACCAGCACCTTCGCGTTCTTCAACCGCTTCTGGCCGTCCATCCCGACGTCCGGGATGATCAGGTGGCGGCTGTAGCGCTCCACCTCGTCCTTGGTCAGTTCGGCGGCCGGCTCCACGAGCGGCGGTAGCGCCATGTCCACAACTCCCTGCGAGTCTTCAGCGGTCCCTTGCCGCAACACGTTCGTCGCCCGACATGTTCCCATCCGCGAGCGCGTCCCAGAACGCCGCGACCGCAGCGGCGACGCGGTCCGGGGTCTCGATCTGCGCGATGTGACCCACGCCCTCGAGCATCACCAGGCGCCCGTCGGGGAAGGTGCGGGCGGTCCGCGCGGCCAGCCGGGGCGCGACGAGCCGGTCCCGGTCGCCCCAGACCACCAGCGTGGGCACCGGGACGCGGGCGGCCGCGCGCCACAGGTGGGGGCCCATCCAGCTGCGGAACATCCCGAACGCCGACCGGTCGATCGCCTGCCCCGCCCACGGCTGCCGGCCCCGGTCGGCGATCTCCTGCGCGGTCTCGTCGAGCCGGACGTCCGTGGCCCGGGTGGGGTCGCCGAAGCACAGCCGCATCGTCGCCTCGGCGCGCGCCCGCGGCGTCATGGCGGCCAGCTGGGCCCGCGCCCGGCTGCCGAGCCCGGGTATCCACGCCAGCGCCATCCGCGGGTCCGACATCCGCCGCGGGTCCGGCCGCCGGTCCGGCATCGCGGGCGAGACGAGGGTGAGCGTGCGGACCAGCTCCGGACGCCGGGCGGCGACCAGCACGGCGATGATCCCGCCCAGCGAGTTGCCCAGCAGGTGCACCGGCCTGCCGCGGCCGGCCAACCAGCACAGCAGCGCGTCCGCGTGCGCCGCGGGCGTGTAGTCGCAGGAGGGCACCGGCTCGGTGTAGCCGAACCCCGGCAGGTCGACCGCGGTCCCCGCGGCCCGCGGCGCGAGCAGGCCCGCGAGATCGGTCCAGTTGGTGGCCGAGCCGGAGAGCCCGTGCACGTAGACGGCCTCCTGGCCGACGGCGCCCCCGCCCGGGGTCTCCCGCACGTGCAGCGTCACGCCGCCCGCGGTCACGTGCCGCCCGGGCCATGCCGGCAGGTGCTCGGGCAGCGGCGGCAGGGCGGCGAGGTCACCGGGATCGCCCACCGGCACCCGCGGCGATCCCGGCGCCGGGGCGAACCGCGGGTGAACGAGCGGCAGCGAGAGGGAAACCACGTCTCGAGGATGACAAGAACGACGCGATCCCGGCCACCCCGAACCACAGCCCTGCCGTCGACCCTGGTCAGGGCGCTCGTGACGCCTCCCACCCCCGCCCCCCGGCCCGGCGTCGGATACCCCCCGCTGGTATGTTCGACCGCACCGGAGGACGGGTCGACGGAAGGACGAGGGCATGCTCACGGCGGTACGTCTCGGGGCCTACGTCGGGGTTCTCGGCGTGGTCTTCGGCGCCGCCTGGGGCGCGGGCTCCCTCGCCCGACCCGCTCTCTCCCCTGCCGCTCCCGCCGCGGCGACGGCCACGGCCACGGCTCCGGCCGACGCCCACGCCGGCATGGGCACCGGCGAGATGGGCACCGGCGAGATGGGCACGGCCGACGCGCAGGGCACCCTGCCCGACACGACCGGCCTGAGCGCCAGCACGGACGGGTACACGCTGGTCCCGACCACCACGGCACTCACCACCGGGCGCCCGACCGACCTCACGTTCGCGATCACCGGGCCCGACGGCCAAGCGGTCACCACCTACGCCGCGCGTGCCGACGGCGCGCCGCTGCGCCTGCTCGTGGTCCGCCGGGACGGCGCGGGCCTGCAGGTCGTCTACCCCGAGATGGCCCCCGACGGCACCTGGAGCGCGCCCGTCCGAGTGCCCACGGCCGGGACGTGGCGGGTCCTCGCCGATTTCACCCCCGTCGACGGCACCCCCACGGTGCTGGGCACGGACGTCTCCGCACCGGGCGACTTCGCGCCGCTCGAGTTCCCGCCCGCGCGCGCCGCGCAGGTCGGCGGCTACCAGGTCCGGATCGACGGCGACCTGCGCGCAGGCGCCGAGTCCGCGATCTTCGCGACGGTCAGCCTCGACGGGCGGGCGGTCACCGACCTCGAGCCCGACCGCGGCGCCTTCGGTGACCTCGTCGCGCTGCGCGCCGGCGACCTCGCCTACAACCCGGTCACGGCCCAGACCCGTGCGGAACCCGGGGACCGGTCCGGCCCCGGCATCGCCTTCACCACCACGGTGCCGACGGAGGGGACCTACCGTCTCTTCCTGCGTTTCCGGCACGCCGGCGAGGTCCACACCGTGGACTTCACCGTGCCGACGACCGGTGCCGTCGCGACCACCTCGGGAGGTGCCCGATGAGCGCTCCGACCACCCCGGGCCCCGCCGCCGGGACCGGGCCCGACCTGCGGATCGAGCTCGCGATCGGCGGGATGACGTGCGCGTCCTGCGCCAACCGGGTCGAGCGCAAGCTCAACAAGATGGCCGGGGTCACGGCCTCGGTGAACTACGCGACCGAGAAGGCCACGGTCAGCTATCCCGGCGGCGTCACGCCGGAGGAGCTGGTCGCGACCGTCGAGGCCGCGGGGTACAGCGCCGAGCTGCCCGCCCCGCCGGCCGCCGAGGAGCAGCGCGAGGACCCGGCCGCGCGGCACGCCCGGGACCTGCGGGACCGGCTGGTCGTCAGCGCGGTGCTCGCCGTCCCGGTGATCGTGCTCGCGATGGTCCCGGCCCTGCAGTTCACCTCCTGGCAGTGGATCTCGCTGACGCTCGCCGCGCCCGTCGTCGTGTGGGGGGCGCTGCCCTTCCACCGGGCGACCTGGACGAACCTGCGGCACGGCGCCGCGACCATGGACACGCTCGTCTCCCTGGGCACGCTCGCCGCGCTGGCCTGGTCGCTGTACGCGCTGCTGTGGGGCGGGGCCGGCGTCCCGGGCATGCGGCATCCCTTCGAGCTCACCGTGGCCCGGGGCGGCGGCGCGGACGCGATCTACCTCGAGGTCGCCGCCGGCGTCACCACCTTCATCCTGGCGGGCCGGTACTTCGAGGCCCGCTCCAAGCGCACCGCCGGGGCCGCCCTGCGCGCCCTCCTGGAGCTCGGCGCCCGCGAGGTCTCGGTGCTCCGCGGGGACGCCGAGGTGCGGGTGCCCGTCGAGCAGCTGAAGGTCGGCGACCGGTTCGTGGTCCGGCCCGGCGAGAAGGTGGCGACGGACGGCGAGGTCGAGGAGGGGACGTCGGCCGTCGACGTCTCGATGATCACCGGCGAGGCCGTGCCGGCCGAGGTCGCGCCCGGCTCCGCGGTGGTCGGCGGCTGCGTGAACTCCGGTGGCCGGCTGGTCGTGCGGGCCACCCGGGTCGGCGCCGACACCCAGCTGGCCCGGATGGCGGCACTCGTCGAGGAGGCGCAGAACGGGAAGGCCGCCGTGCAGCGGCTGGCCGACCGGATCTCCGGGGTGTTCGTGCCGATCGTGATCGCGCTGGCCGTCGGCACCCTCGGGTTCTGGCTGGGCAGCGGGGGCGGCGCCACGGCCGCGTTCACCGCCGCCGTCGCGGTGCTGATCATCGCCTGCCCGTGCGCGCTGGGCCTGGCCACCCCCACCGCGTTGCTGGTCGGGACCGGGCGCGGCGCGCAGCTGGGCGTGCTCATCAAGGGCCCGGAGGTCCTCGAGTCCACCCGCCGCGTCGACACCGTCGTGCTGGACAAGACCGGCACGGTGACGAGCGGGCGGATGCGTCTGCTCGAGGTGCACCCCGCCGGCCGGGAGTCCGTGGACGACGTGCTGCGGCTGGCCGCCGCGGTCGAGGACGGTTCCGAGCACCCGGTCGCGCGGGCGGTCGTGGCGGCAGCGCGGGAGCGCTTCGGCGGCCTGCCCGGCGTCTCGGACTTCGAGAACCGGGCCGGGCTCGGCGTGCAGGGCGTGGTCGCCGAGCTCGCGCAGCTCCCCGGCCTGCCGGCACCCGTCCGCGCCGCCACCGGCACCTCCCCCGTCACCCCGGCCGGCGGCACCGGCCGGATCGTGGCCCACGCCGTCCTGGTCGGGCGACCCGCGCTGCTCGCCGAGTACGGCATCGAGCTGCCCCCGGAGCTGGTCGAGGCCCGCGAGCGGGCGGAGGCGGCCGGGCGCACCGCGGTGTGCGTGAGCTGGGACGGGCTGGCGCGCGGCGTGCTCGTCGTCGCCGATTCGCTCAAGCCGACCAGCGCCGAGGCGGTGCGGCGGCTGCGCGGTCTCGGGCTCACCCCGATCCTGCTGACCGGGGACAACGAGGCCGCCGCCCGCGCCGTCGCCGAGGAGGCCGGCATCGCTCCGGCCGACGTCATCGCCGACGTGCTCCCCGAGGACAAGGTCGCGGCCGTGCGCCGGCTGCAGGCCGAGGGCCGCACGGTCGCCATGGTGGGCGACGGGGTCAACGACGCCGCCGCCCTCGCCACCGCCGACCTCGGGCTCGCCATGGGCACCGGCACGGACGTCGCGATCGAGGCGAGCGACCTCACCCTCGTCCGGGGCGACCTGCTCGCGGCGGTCGACGCGATCCGGCTGGCCCGCCGCACCCTGGGCACGATCCGGGGCAACCTGTTCTGGGCCTTCGCCTACAACGTGGCGGCCCTGCCGCTGGCCGCACTGGGCCTGCTGAACCCGATGATCGCGGGCGCCGCGATGGCGTTCAGCTCCGTGTTCGTGGTGGCCAACAGCCTCCGGTTGCGCGGTTTCCGCAGCGTCGTGCCCGGGCACGCCCCACCCGAGGTCGACACCCGGCGGTGACGCCACGCACGTTTCGCCACCCGCGCCATCCCGCATTCGTGGCTACCCACGGGTAAGGTGACCCGGCACGACAGCGGTACCGAAGGGGAGCACGATGAGCGAGGCGGCAGCGACGGCGTCCGGAGCGCCCCACGTCCCTGCGCGCGGAACCCGGCTCTCGCGGAGCGCCCGCCGGGCCCAGCTCCTGGTGGCCGCGCGGGACGTGTTCGCGGCACAGGGCTACCACGCGGCGGCGATGGACGACATCGCCGAGAAGGCCGGCGTCAGCAAGCCGGTCCTCTACCAGCACTTCCCCGGCAAGCTCGAGCTCTACCGGGCGCTCCTCACGACCTATGCGGACGAGCTGGTCAACCGGGTCCGCGAGGCCATCAACCGCACCCAGGACAACCGCGAGCGCGTGCACGCCGCGGTGGCGGCCTACTTCGACTTCGTGGCCGGCGAGGGCCACGCCTACCGGCTGGTCTTCGAGTCCGACCTGCGCGGCGAGCCGGAGGCCGCGGCGCTGGTCGACGGCGCCCTGACCAAGTGCATCGACGCCGTCGCGGCGGTGGTGACCGAGGACGCG
This sequence comes from Pseudonocardia kujensis, assembly GCF_021283305.1. GTDB lineage: Bacteria > Actinomycetota > Actinomycetes > Mycobacteriales > Pseudonocardiaceae > Pseudonocardia > Pseudonocardia kujensis. The sequence continues at coordinate 26,325 of NZ_JAJSOK010000078.1, read as the reverse complement.
GGCCTCGACGGCGAGCGGGCCCGGCTGCTGGCCGTCGGCCTCGTCGGGCTGAGCCAGGTCACCGCGCAGTACTGGCTCGACTCCGAGCAGACGATCCCGCGGGACGAGGCGGTCGCGCTGATGTCCGCGCTCGCGTGGAAGGGCCTGGCGGGCTTCCCGCTGGTCCACGACCAGGCCTGACGACCGGGCCTGACAACCGAACCTGACGACCGGGGCCGACGATCGGGGCCGACGATCGGGGCCGACGACCGGGGCACGCGGGCACGCCGGGGCTCGACACGGGCCCGGGCGGCCGCCCCGAGAGCCCTGGGGCGGCCGCCGGTCGGGCCGCCCGACCGGCTCGGCGCCGGCGGGGGCACGCCGGGCGCCGCGCCGACCGGACGACGATCAGGCGGCCCGCGTTCCCGCCGCGGTCCGCGCCAGCGCCGCGATCCGGCCCGCCACCCCGGCGGTGCGCTCGACGGGCAGCATGTGCCCGGCGTCGGGGAACACCGTCAGCTGCGCCGAGGGCAGGCCCTCCCGGATCCGCCGCGCGTACCGCGGCGGGGTGAGCCGGTCCCGCGTCCCGACCATGACGTGCGTGGGCACCTGCGCGTACAGGGCCAGGGCGGCGTCGCGCTCGTGGGCCTCCAGCGTGGGCCGGAAGCCGGAGACGGTCAGCGGCCGGCATGCGGAGACCGACGCCGTGGTGATCCGCAGGGCCTGCCTGCCCGCGTGGGGCCCGAGCAGGAGCCACCGCATGGCGGGCGAGAGGAGCGTGGGGTGCCGGCTCAGCGCGCGGCGCGTGGACCAGCCCTTCGAGGCGTACAGCTTCTTCTCCGCCGCCCGCACCAGCTCGAACGCCGCCGACGGCATCCCGAAGGTCTGCCCGCCGAGTCCGCCGCTGGCCGTGGCGACGAGCGCCAGGCCCGCCACCCGCTCCCGGGCCAGGTCGGGATGGCGGTCGGCCAGGGCCATGGTGGTCATGCCGCCCATCGAGTGCCCGGCCAGCACCAGCGGCCCGTGCGGGGCGACCTGCCCGATCAGCGCGGCCAGGTCGTCGGCCAGCTGGTCGAGGGTCATCGTCGCGGGATCGACGGCGCCGGAGCGGCCGTGGCCGCGGTGGTCGTACCGGACCACCCGGACGTCGCCGACGGACAGCGAGTCGGCGACGGGCGCCCAGCAGCGCTCGTCGAGGGTCCAGCCGTGCGCGAGCACCACCGTGACCGGGGCGTCGGGCCGGCCGGACTCGACGACGTGCAGCGGGGTGCCGTCGGCGGCCTGCGCGGTCCGGGTGGTCATACGAGGTGCGCCTTCTTCCACAGCAGCTCCGTCGGGCCGCCCACCAGGCCCTGGTCGCGCAGGAACTCCACGCACTTGGCCGCCGACCAGCGCAGCGAGTCCTGCCAGTGCGGGTTGGCCAGCGCGGCCGTGCGGCCGACCTCGGGGTCGATCCCGACCGCCTTGTAGACGTCCGGGTGGATCAGGTTGCGGGCCACGACGAAGGCGATGCGCGCCAGGAGGTAGCGGCCGAGCTCACGCTCTGCCCGGTTCGTCTTCGGCATGATCCGCTGCAGTTCCTCGCGGGCGTAGCGGACGTGCCGGGCCTCCTCCGTCACGTGGATCCGGTTGACCATGCGGGTGAGCGGCTGCACGGTCTCGTCGCGCATCGACTCGCGCTGGAAGCGGTCGAGGATCTCCTCGACGAACAGGGTGCCGCCGAACATCGCCGGGCCCTGGCCGACCGTCTTGAACACGCGACCGAGGTTGTGGGTGAGGCCGCCGGGCGCGTAGTCGGGGACTCCGTAGCGCTCGGTCATCTTCGCGAACATGATCGAGTGCCGGCACTCGTCGGCGATCTCGGTGAGCGCGTACTGGGTGTGCGCGCGCCGCGGGTCGCGGTCGTAGGCGTAGCGCAGCAGCATCTGCATCAGGATGATCTCGAACCACAGCCCGATCCGGGCGATGCTGCACACCTCGTGGACGGTCAGCGTGCGGCGCTGCTCCTCGGAGAGCCCCTCCCACAGCGCGGTGCCGTACAACGACGACCGGTGCGGGGGGAGCCCCCACAGCCCGTCGACCAGCGGGGCGTCCCAGTCGATGTCCAGGTGCGGCTCGTAGGACTTCTCGACCGAGGACTTCAGCAGCCGCTCGGCGGTGGCCTCGCGGTCCTGCACGGGCCTGCGCATGGCGGGGGCGGTCATGACGCGCTCCTCTCGGGGGTGCGGTCGGCGGTCGTGACGGCGGGGACGGTCCGGCCGGTGAACCGGCGGATCAGGCCGGCGGCGACCGGCGAGGAGTCGAAGCGTCCCGCGGCGGCCTGCTGCCGGATGCGGCGGACGACGGCGCGGCCCAGGAGCCCCGGCGCGTGCCGGCCGACCCACAGCTCGGCCCGGCCGGCCAGGGTGCCGGCGGTGTCGCGCGGCGGCCTCGGCGCGGCGAGCGCCCCGACGACCGTGCGCACGATGTCCTCGACCTCCTCGCGGCGGACCTGGCCCTCCAGCGAGAGTCCGACCTCGCGACCGGCCTCGTGGATCGGGGTGCGCACGTAGCCCGGGTACACGGTGGTGACGTGCAGGCCGGTGCTGTCCGGAGCGGTGCCGTACTCGAGGCGCAGCGCGTCGGCGTAGGCCGACATCCCGCGCTTCGCGACGCTGTAGGCCGAGAGGAAGGGCAGCGTGACGTAGGCGAGCTCGCTGGCCACGAACACCACCCGGCCCCTGCCCGGCCCGTCGAGCAGCGCCGGGAGCGCCGCGCTGGTGACCCGCCAGGCGCCGAGCAGGTTCGTGTCGATGACCTTCAGCGCGTCGGGCTCGAGCGGGCCGCCGGCGTCGTTCGGGATGCCGATGCCCGCGTAGTGGACGAGGGCGTCGAGGCCGCCGAGGGTCCGGACCGCCTCCGCCACGGCCCGGTCCACCGCCTGCGGGTCGGTGATGTCGCAGGCGAGGACACCGTCACCCGCGCTCCGGTCGAGGCCGACCACCCGCGCGCCCTGTTCGCGCAACCGCGCGACCGTCGGGGCACCGAACCCGCCCGCGGCACCGGTGACCAGCACCCGTGTTCCCGCCGGGACCGTGCCCCGGGTCCTCCTGAGCGACACCCGCCCGCTCCTCTCCGTCGAGACGCTTGCTGTTACCGCCGGTAACTGTTACCACTGGTAACGTGCCGCAGAACGACGGACCTGTCAAGAGGAACGCCCGCGACCGCCGCGCCGGACGCCGCGCGGAGATGGTCGAGGCGGCCATGGCGGCCGTCCGCGAGCACGGCGCGGCCGTGTCGGTGGCCGAGATGGCCGCGAGCGCCGGGATCACCAAGCCCGTGCTGTACCGGTACTTCGAGGACCGCGCCGACCTGCAGCGGGCCGTCGGGCTGCGCGCCGCGGAGTGGCTGATGGAGCGGATGGCGCCCGCCCTCGCCGCGGACACCGGGCCGCAGAACCAGATCGCCGCCGTCATCGACGCGTTCCTCGCCGGGATCGAGGAGGAGCCCGAGCTCTGGCGGTTCGTGGTGCACAACCCGGCCGAGCGTCAGCCCGGCACGGAGATCGTCGAGGACGTGCGCGAACAGATCGCCCGGCTGCTGGCCCAGCTCATCGGGGCGCGGCTGCGCCTCGCCGGGCGGGACTCCGGCGCCGCGGAGGCCTGGGCGCACGGCCTGGTCGGGATGGTGCAGAGCGCCGGCGACTGGTGGCTCGAGCGCCGCACGATGAGCCGCGAGGACCTGACCCGCTATCTCACCGCGCTGATCTGGGACGGGGCCGCCGGGATCCTCGGCGACGCCGACGACGCCGACGACGCCGACGACGCCAACGACACGGACGAGACACGGAACGACCCCGCACCCGTGCTGCAGATGGTTCCGAAGGAGGCAGGCGATGGCGCCTGAGCAGGTGCTCACCCCCGTGCACGTCCCCGAGGCCGGGGCGCACGACCACGACGAGGAGGGCTACGCCGGCCCGGCCACCCTGACCGTCGACGGCACCCCCGTCGAGGTCCGGATCCGCGTCGAGGCGCGCACCGAGCCGCACGACGGGCGGGTGCACTGGTTCGGCCGGGTCGACCGGAACGAGGCGCTCTCGGCCCTGCTGGGCGGGAAGGCCGCCGACGTCCTCGTCGTCACGCCGCGGGGCCGGGCGCAGGGGCGGATCGGCGACGTCGACCTGTGGGAGCGCTACCGGCTCACCGGCCGCGGCACCCCGCCGTTCCCGCTCGACGAGCCGCCGGCGCCCGCGACGGACTGAGGCCGGAACACGCGAACGGCACCCCCGCGGGTGGCGGGGGTGCCGTTCGCGGTCGTGTGCGGCTCAGGTGCCGAAGCCGACCCGGGTCGCCGAGGACGGCGCGATCTCGACGTAGGAGATCCGGGCGGAGGGGACCACGTACTTGCGCCCCTTGTCGTCGACGAGCGTCAGCGTGCCGTCGCCGGACTTGAGCGCCTCGCCGACGAGCTTCTCGACCTCGTCCGACGTCTGGTCGCTGGACACCACGAGCTCCCGCGGGCTCTCCGCGATGCCGATCTTGACCTCCACCGGGGACCTCCAGGTGACGTGCGGGTGGATGGACTGTCTCTGCCTTCCCGGCGGGCGTGGGGGCCAACCGGCGCGGCCCAGGCTAGTCGAGCGCCGCCCCGCGCCCCTGCCGAGTCCGCCAGGGGCGAACGGCTCAGGAGAGCCCGAGCGCCGACATCCGCTTGCCGTGGTTGCTCTGCAGGCGCTTGATCAGCGCGCCGATGCCCGCGATGTCGCCGGAACCGCGCACGATGAAGTCCGCGAGCTCGTCCCGCTCGGCCACGATGTGCTGCGCCTGGGTGACGGCCTCGCCGAGCAGCCGGCGGCCCCACAGCGCCAGCCGGTCCCGAACCTGCCGGTTCGTCGCGCAGGCCGCGTGCACCTCGCGCTCGGCGAAGGCGCTGTGCCCGGTGTCGGCGAGCACCGCGCGGACCAGGTCCGCCGTGGCCGGGTCGACCCAGCCGGCGACCTCGCGGTAGAAGTCGGCCGCCAGCCCGTCGCCCACGTACGCCTTGACCAGCGACTCCAGCCAGGTCCGCGGCCGGGTGGTGGCGTGGTAGGCGTCGACCCCCGCGACGAACGGCGCCATGGCCTCCTCGACCGCCACGTCCAGCCCGCGCAGGTGGTCCTCGAGCAGCCGGAAGTGCCCCATCTCGGCCGCGGCCATCGCCGACAGCGCGGCGCGCCCGGTCAGCGTGGGCGCGGTGCGGGCGTCCTCGGCGAGGCGGTCGAAGGCGGAGAGCTCCCCGTACGCGAGCGCCCCCAGCAGGTCGACGACGGCTGCCCGCGAGGTGGCGTCGAGATGCGTGTGACCAGCGTTCGCACCGGTTCCGACCGTGTCCCCGGCGCCGTCCGCGGCCTCGCCCGTCATGGTCGCCGAGCCTAGCCTTGCGGCCGGGGCGCCCGCCCGTCGGCGGTGCACATCACCCCGGCGTGACGACGCCGGAGCTGACCGGGGAGGCACCTCCGGGGTATGATGCACGTGCGCGCAGCAGATCGGCCCGTGACCCGGAGTGGTCGTGGAGCACCGGTGCGCCGCGCGGACCGACTGCGACACCCGCCGGGTAACGGGTCGGCGCCACCGGGCGCCCGACTCACCGGCGCGCACACGACCTGGTGCGTACAGCGCCTCGACGGCTCTCCCACGCGGCTCCCCGAGCGTGTGGTCGACGAGCCGGTGCAGGGATTCTGTACGCGGAGAGAGGCGATTTCACTGTCCGTCCAGAACGAGACCCCCGAGAACACCGAACCGAACACCGACCCCGCGGCGGGCGAGCCGGCCGAGACCGTCGACGCCGTGGCCACCGAGGAGGCGCACCCGCTCAAGGCGGGCGCCCCGGTGAAGCCCGAGGCCCCCACCTTCGCCGAGCTGGGCGTCCGTCCCGAGATCGTGCAGGCGCTGGCCGAGGCCGGCATCGAGCGCACCTTCGCCATCCAGGAGCTCACCCTCCCGCTGGCGCTCGCCGGCGAGGACGTGATCGGCCAGGCCCGCACCGGCATGGGCAAGACGCTGGGCTTCGGCGTCCCGCTGCTGCAGCGCGTCACCCCGCCGTCCGAGCAGCCCGCCGCCACCGCCGAGGGCGAGACGGCGGACCGGGAGAAGGACGTCCCGCAGGCCCTCGTCGTCGTCCCGACGCGCGAGCTGTGCGTGCAGGTCGCCCAGGACCTGGCCGACGCCGGCAAGCACCTGGGCATCCGGGTCACCGCCATCTACGGCGGGCGGGCCTACGAGCCGCAGCTCGCCGCCCTGCGCAAGGGCGTCGACGTGGTCGTCGGCACGCCCGGCCGGCTGCTCGACCTCGCCGAGCAGCGCCACCTCGTGCTCGGCCGGGTCAAGGCCCTGGTCCTCGACGAGGCCGACGAGATGCTCGACCTGGGCTTCCTGCCCGACGTCGAGCGGATCATGCGGATGCTGCCGGACGAGCGGCACACCATGCTCTTCTCGGCCACCATGCCGGGCCCGATCATCCAGCTGTCCCGCACCTTCCTCACCCGCCCCACGCACATCCGGGCGGAGGAGGCGGACCAGGGCTCGGTGCACGAGCGCACCAAGCAGTTCGTCTACCGCGCGCACGCGATGGACAAGGTCGAGCTGGTCACCCGGGTGCTGCAGGCCCGCGAGCGCGGCCTGACGATGATCTTCGCCCGCACCAAGCGCACCGTGCAGCGCGTCGCCGACGACCTGGCCGAGCGCGGGTTCGCCGCCGCGGCTGTGCACGGCGACCTGGGCCAGGGCGCCCGCGAGCAGGCGCTGCGCGCGTTCCGCTCCGGCAAGGTCGACGTGCTGGTGGCCACGGACGTCGCGGCCCGCGGCATCGACGTCACCGACGTCACGCACGTCATCAACTACCAGTGCCCCGAGGACACCAAGACCTACGTCCACCGGATCGGCCGCACCGGCCGCGCCGGCAAGGAGGGCGTGGCCGTCACCCTCGTCGACTGGGACGAGATCCCGCGGTGGAAGCTCGTCTCCGAGGAGCTGAGCCTGGGCATCGACGAGCCGGTCGAGACCTACTCCACCTCGGACCACCTCTACACCGACCTCGACGTCCCCACGGACGTCACCGGGCGGCTGCCGCTGAGCAAGCGCACCCGCGCAGGGCTCGACGCCGAGTACGTCGACACCGAGGGCGACAACGGCAGCCGCAAGCGCAAGGCCCGTGAGGAGCGGACGGCGAAGCCGCGCCGCGAGCGCCAGCGCACCCGGCGCCGCAACGGCGTCCCGGTCGCGGGCCCGGCCGGGGCCCGTCCCGCCGTCGCCGACGGCGACGAGCCCGCCGACGCGTCGGCCGAGGTCGGCGAGGTCGGGTCGGCCGCCACCGACACGGACGGCGAGGGCCCGGCCAAGCCGCGCCGCCGCCGTCGCCGCGGGGGCCGCCGCCGCCCCGGCGACACCGCCGCCACCACCGAGGCCGGCGCCGAGCGCGCCGAGCCGGACGCCGCGGCGAGCTGAGCCGCCGGTAGGTTCGGCCGGGTGCTGCGCGCCCGACGAGACGTTCCGGTACGCCGCCGCCGCGGGGATCTCGCGGCGGCGGCGTTCCTCGTTCTCGTGCTGGTCGTCGTCGCCGTCGTGTACGGCACGCACAGCCCGGCCGCCGAGACCGAGTCCGTCCCGGCCACCACACCGGGTACCGCGCCCGCGGCGGCCGCCGCCGTGCCGGTCGGGTTCGGCGAGGCCTGGCGCGCGCCCAGCGGCGCCGCGCCGGTGCCCGTCGTCGCCGGTCCGGGCGTCGTGACGGCCGACGGCAGCACCGTCGTCGGGCGGGACGCGAGTACGGGGGTCGAGCGCTGGCGGTACGCGCGGGACCGCCCGCTGTGCACCGTCGCCGAGGGTTTCGGCCGGGCGCTCGCGCTCTACCAGGACGGCTCGGGCGAGTGGTGCAGCGAGCTGACCGCCCTCGACGCGGACCTCGGCACCCGCGGCCCGGCCGCGAACCTCGACGTCCGGCCCGGGGCGCGGCTGCTCGCCTCCGGCAGCGTGGTGGCGGCGAACAGCCGGGACTACCTCGAGACCATGCGGTCGGACCTGGTCACGACCGCGCAGTACGGCGCCGTCGTCGCGCCCGCCCAGCCGGGCCGCCAGCCGCGCCCGGGCTGCACCTACACCTCGCTGGCGCTGGGCGGCGGGCGGCTCGGCGTGATCGAGAACTGTGCCGCCGACACCGGGGACCGGCTCACCGTCCTACGGCCCGACGGGTCCGGCGACGCCGACACCCCGAACGTCGAGTTCTCCACCCAGCTCTCCGCCCGCGGCGTGCAGCTGCTCGCGGTGTCGGTCGACCGGGAGGCCGTGCTGCTGCCCGGGCCCCCCGAGCTGCAGATCCTCGACCGCAGCGGCAACCAGGTGGGCCTGATCGGCCTCGACGTGCCGGAGTCGGAGATCGCCCCGCCCGCCGACGGGATCGGCGCCACCGCGAGCGACACCGCCCGCACCTACTGGTGGAGCGGCTCGCGCACGGTCGCGCTCGACCGGACGGGGCTCGCGCCCGTCTGGACGCTGCGCGGCACGCTCGGTCCGGGCACGTCCTACGCCGGCGCCTGGCTGGTTCCCGTCCCGGCCGGGATCGCCGTCGTCGACCCGCTCCGCGGCACGGTCGAGCGGACGATCCCGGTCGACCGCGGCGGGTACTCCGGGAAGGTCCTGCTCGCCGCGCAGGGCGGGATGCTCTACGAGCAGCGCGGCAGCGAGCTGGTCGCGCTGCGGCCGGCGTAGCTCGGAACTCCTCGGCGGCCTCCGGGTCCTGGTCCCAGCTGCGCAGCCCGGTGTCGAGGAGCCGGTGGCCGGCGTCGAGAGGGGTGCGCGCGTCCTCAAGAATGACGATGCCGCCGCACTGGCCGAAACGGAGCAGCGGAGACGGCCGATGAGAGCAGCGTGACCACCTCGTTCCGGTACTCCCCCGCCCCCTCGGGTCGGCACGCCGCCCCCGACACCACCTCCCGCCCGGCCACCTCGACCGGTGCCTGGGTCACCGGCCGGCACGCCCGGCCCACCTCCGCGCGACCCACCTCCGCAGCACCGCGTCCGGCAGCGGTGGAGGCGGCGGCGCCGACGACGAGCGCGGAGACGCCACTCCTCGCAGCGGCGCGGTCCGGAGCGCGGGTGCGCCCGGCCATGCCGTACCCGCCGCGGCCCGCGCTGCCGCACGCCACCGGGCAGTACCCCGCGGCGTCGCCGGCCCGGCCGTTCGTCGCCACGGGTGCGCCGCCTGCGCCGTACGCCGCCGGCCCGGCAGTGATGGCGGCTCCGGAGGCCGGCGCCGTGCCCGAGGTGCCAGGCGCGATGCCCGGTGCGATCCCCGGCGTGATGCCCGCTCCCGCGCCGGCGGCGTGGGCCCCGGTGCCCGCCGCGGCCCCGGTCCGGGAGGCCCGCAACGGCCTCGGCCTCGCCGCGGTGATCCTCGGCCCGATCGCGATCCTGTTCGGTCTGGTCCCGCTCACCGGGTTCGTCGCGGTCGTCCTCGGAATCGTCGGCCTGGCCCTCGGCCTCGCCGGCGTCGGCCGGCTCCGCAAGGGCCGGGCCACCAACACGGTCGGCACGACGATCGGTGTCGCGCTGTCCGCGATCGGCCTCGCGCTGGGGATCTACGGCGTGGTCGTGATGTTCCAGGCCACGAACCAGCTGGTCGACGACCTGAACAGCATCCCCGCCCCGCCCTCGGTCTCGGCCCCGGCCGCCTGACCCCGCCTCCCCTGCGCCACACCGGGCTGCAGGTGGTCGCGCACGACGGCCCGGTGACCCGATGCGCCCCGCGCGGCCCCCGCCCGTGCGGGGCGCTCGCGTACCCGGCCCCGGCGAAGCGCGTTCGGATCATCGCCGCCCGCCTGCCAGGGCACCGGCACCGAACGCCGGCAGCCGCCCGATCGCCGCGCCCGCCGGGCTCAGCCGGGAGGGGCGCCGCCGCGCTCGGACGCGATCGGCGGAACGAGTCGGCCGTGCACGCCCGGTGCGGCCTCGCACGGGCCGTCGACGGAACGCGGGTGACCGGCACGAGCCGCTCAGAACAGCCAGTACCCTCCGAGCACCGCGGCGGCGATCGCGACCACGAGCCAGGCGGCGAGGGCGCCGCCGCGCCCGTCCCGTCGGTCCGCCACCACCTGCGCCACGACGGCGGCGGCCGCGGCCAGGCCGTGGCCCACGAGCATGCCCGTGCCCGGGCCCGCCGACCCGGTCCGGGTGGTGAAGGCCCACCCCGCCAGCAGCACCACGAAGAGCCCGACCAGCCCCGCGGCGAGGACCCCGGAGATCCCGCGCAGCGCCCGTCCGGGCAGGCCTCGCTCCCGGCGCGCCCGGGCCCGCGCCGCCGTCACGGGACCAGGCCGTCCCACGGCGCGGCGGCCGGACCGACCGCCTGCCCCTCGGGGCAGTGCCGGCGCACGTCGCAGGCGGCGCACCGGGAGCCCGGCCGCGGCGGGAAGAGGGCGTCGGCGTCCCCGCCCGCGGCGAGCGCGTCGGCGGCGTCGGCGGCCTCGAGGGCGCCCCGCTCGGCCCGCTCCCGGTGCCCGGCGAGGGACGCCTCGTCGTGTTCCCAGACGGCGACCCGGCCGGTCGGCAGGTGGTGCAGCTCGACCCGCCGGCAGTCCCGGCGCAGCGTGCGCGCGGCACCGAGGGCGTAGAGGGCGAGCGCGGCCGAGTCCCGCGCGTCGCCGGGTTCGGGGACCCGCCGCCCGGTCTTGTAGTCCACGATCACGGCGGCGGTCGCGTCCCCGTCGATCCGGTCCACCCGGCCCTCGGCGACGATCGCGGAGGTCGGCGCCGAGACCCAGCGCTCGACGCCGAGCGGGTCCGGCCTGCCCTCGACGTGCTCGGCGACGTAGTCGGCCACCCAGCCGCGCGCACGGCCGCGGTACTCCGCCTCCTGCGCGGTGTCGCGGAAGCCCTCACCGGACCAGTTGCGGTCGACGAGCGCGCCGGCCTGGTCCGGGGTCCGCTCCCGGGCGGGACGCAGGTACAACGCCCGGAGCGCGAGGTGCACGACGGCGCCGAGCGTGCTCGCCGCCCGCGGGCCGCCGCGCGGCGGCGTCGGCTTCTCGACGTACGTCAGCCGGTAGCGCCGCGGGCAGGACTCCCAGGTGGACAGCCGGGCGGGGGTGACCCGGACCAGCGGCCGGGCCCAGCGGGCGGCCTCCCGGGCGGCTCCGGCGGGCAGTGCGGTGTCGTCGAGGGAGTCGTCGAGCAGGTCGTCGAAGCCGAGCTGTGCGCCGCTCCCGGCGGCGCGGGAGGAGGAACCGGGCACCGCGTCACGGTACCGGCCGGGCGGGGCCGGCCCCCGCTCAGGCGCCCTCGAGCACGTCGGCGCCGGTGGCCTTGGCCAGCAGCTCCTCGAGGGCCTCCGGGGCGGTCGTCTCGGCGGCGATCGGGGTGGTCTTGTTGGTGCCGTGGAAGTCGCTGGACCCGGTCGGGACGAGGCCCAGATCGGCCGCGACGCCCCGCAGCAGCTCCCGGTCGGCGGGGTCGTGGTCGGGGTGGTCGACCTCGACGCCGGTGAGCCCGATCCGGGCCAGGTCGGCCAGCACCGAGGTCTCGATGACGCGGCCGCGCCGGCGGGCCAGCGGGTGCGCGAACACCGCCACCCCACCCGCCTCGACGATCATCTCGACGGCCCGCTCGACCGGCGTGTCGGTCTTCGGCTCGTAGTACTTGCTGCCGGTGCGCAGGATGCTGGCGAAGGCCTCGTTCACCGACTCGACCACCCCCGCCGCGACCAGGGCGCGGCCCAGGTGCGGGCGGCCCGGCGTGGTGCCCTCGGGGACCTGGTCGAACACGCGGTCGGCGTCGAGCTGTGGGTAGTCGGCGGCGACGTTGCGGGCCATCTTCCGCAGCCGCTCGACGCGCTCGGCCACCAGCCGCCGCTGCTCGGCGACGATCGCGGGGTGTTCCGGGTCGAACAGGTACCCGAGGAGGTGGACCGACACGGTCGCCCTGTCGCCGGGGGTCTCCGGGCGGCCGGTGGGGCTCACGCAGGAGAACTCGGCCCCGCGCACGAGCCGCATCCCGCGGGGCAGCACGGCGGCGGCCCGGCCCCATCCGCCGGTGGTGTCGTGGTCGGTGAGCGCGAGCGTCGTGACACCCGCTGCGGCCGCCGTGGCGACCAGCTCCTCGGGGGTCTCGGTGCCGTCGGAGACGGTCGAGTGGGTGTGCAGGTCGATCAGGGCCACCCGCCGACCCTAACCGGCGTCGGCCGGCACCTGTGGGGTCGGCACCGGCCCGCGGAGCCGGGCGCGGAACACGTGGTAGGTCCAGGCCTGGTAGAGCAGCACGACGGGGAGCAGGACGGCCAGGACCACGGTCATGACCGTCAGCGCGTACGAGGCGGACGCGGTGTTCGTGGTGGTGAGGTCGTTCGCCGGGCCCAGGCTGGACACCATCACCCGCGGGTACAGCTCGGAGAAGATCGACGCCGTCATCGCCGCCATGGTCGTGGCGGTGGCGGCGAACGCGAGCCCCTCGCGCCGGACGTGGACGAACGCGGCCGCCGTGATCGCCGCGAGGATCGCGGCGAACTCGGCCACCGACAGCAGCACCCCGTCCCTGGCCGTGACGCGCGTCCACGCGGCCCATGCCGTCACGACGACGGCGACCACCGGGGCGAGCGCCCGGGCGATCCCGAGGGCACGCCGACGGAGGTCGGCGGTGGTCCGCAGGGCGAGGAACACGGCGCCGTGGACCAGGCACACCAGGACGACCGTGGCCCCCGTCATCAGCGCGTACGCCGGGAACAGGTCCCCGGCGCCTCCCACGAACTCCTGGGCGGAGTCGATCGGCACCCCCGCGAGCAGCCCGCCGAGCACGATGCCGAGGCCGAGCGGGACCACCAGGCTCCCGCCGGCGAGCGCGCCGCCCCAGAACGCCCTGGCCCGCGCGGACGCCGAGTGGGACCGGAACTCGAAGGACACCCCGCGCAGGATCAGCGCGACCAGCACCACGACCATGACCGGGTAGTAGGCCGAGAACATCGTCGCGTACCAGACCGGGAAGGCCGCGAAGGTCACGGCGGCGGTCACGACGAGCCACACCTCGTTGCCGTCCCACACCGGCTCGATCGTGTGGACCGCGAGGTCGCGCCCGGCATCGTCGCGCCCGACCACGCCGTGCAGCATGCCCACCCCGAAGTCGAACCCCTCGAGCAGCAGGAACCCGGTCCACACCACCGCGAGGACGACGAACCAGAACGCGACGAGGGTCATCGGCACACCCCTGCGGTCAGTAGGTGGGCGCCGGGGCCGGCGCCTCGTGCTCGTCGGCAGGCTGCTCGGCCGGCAGTTCCCGGCGGGCGTAGCGCGCCATGAGGATCCAGTCCACGACGGCGAGCGCGCCGTAGAGCAGGAGGAAGATCAGCAGGCTCGTCAGGATCGCCGCCGCGGTCACCGACGGCGAGTTGGCGTCCGCCGTCTTCTGCAGCCCCTGCACGATCCACGGCTGCCGGCCGTTCTCGGTCAGGATCCAGCCCGCCGTGTTGACGACGAACGGCAGCGGCAGGCACCAGATCGCCACGCGCAGGAACCAGGGCGACTCGGCGAGCCGCCTGCGCCGCCAGAGCCCCCACAGCCCGACGACGAGCATGAGGCTGCCGAGGTAGGCCATCACCCGCATCGCCCAGTACTGGATGAAGACGTTGGGCACGTAATCGCCCGGGCCGTACTGCTGCTCGTACTGCGCCTGCAGCTCGTTGAGCCCCACCACCTGCCCGTTCCAGGAGTTGGTCGCCAGCAGGGACAGCAGGTGCGGCACCTGGATGATCTTCGAGGGTGTCTGGTCGTTGTTCCCGCCGCCGATCTGGAACAGCGAGAACGAGCAGGGCTGGCAGGTCTGCCACTGGGCCTCGGCCGCCGCGATCTTCATGGGCTGGTACGTGCCCTCGGTGACCCCCAGCTCGCTGCCGACGAGCAGGTTGAGCGCCAGGACCGGGACCAGCACGACGAGCGCGACCCGCGCCGCCCGGCCGAACTCCGCGACGTGCGACCGGCGGCGCAGGTGCCAGGCCGCGACGGCCAGCATGACGATCGAGGCCGTGACCAGCGACGCGAGCAGCACGTGCAGCAGGCTGCGCAGGAACACCGGGTTGGTCAGCACCGCGCCGATGCTCGTCAGCTGGGCGCGCCCGGTCGCCGGGTCGATCGTGTACCCGACCGGGTTCTGCATCCACGAGTTCGCGGCCATGATGAACGCCGCCGAGAGCACGCCGCCGGCGGCGACGGCCCAGATGGTGGCCAGGTGCACCCGGCGGGACAGCCGCTCCCGCCCGAACACCCACAGCCCCAGGAACGTCGACTCGAGGAAGAAGGCCGCCAGGCCCTCCATCGCCAGGGGCGCCCCGAACACGTCGCCGACGAACCGGGAGTAGCCCGACCAGTTCATCCCGAACTGGAACTCCTGCACCAGCCCGGTGACCACGCCGACCGCGATGTTGATCACCAGCAGGACGCCGAAGAACCGCGTGAGCCGCAGGTACTCCGGCTTGTCCGTGCGATACCAGCAGGTCTGCAGGATCGCGGTCAGCAGCGCCAGCCCGATCGTCAGCGGGACGAACAGGAAATGGTAGATCGACGTTCCGGCGAACTGCAGGCGGGCGAGATCGACCACGGACACGGCCCCACGGTCCGGGCCCCCGCGCGGCGCGGGCATCACCCGGCGCGGGCGACCCCGGCCCCGGCACCGCGCGGACGCCCGCTCCTGGTGCCCGGTTCGTCCGCCGCCGTCGGCGCCTCCGTGGCGGCCGCCGGCCCCGGCTCATCCGGGGCGAGTGAGGTGCGCGCCGCCGCGGGGCCACCACGGTCGCAGGCACCCGCAGGACCTCGCAGCCCCCTCGGCGGACAGGAGCAGGCCATGGCGACGGACCGGGTGGACGCCCTCGTGATCTTCGGCGCAACCGGTGACCTGGCGAAGCTGGAGACCTTCCCCGCGCTCGTCGGGCTGGTGGAACGGGGCGTCCTCGACGTCCCGGTCATCGGCGTGGCGAAGAGCGGGTGGGGCCTCGAGCAGTTCCGGGACTACGCCGCGCAGTCACTGCGCCGCAACCACCTCGACCCGGACTCGGGACCGGGCCGGACCATGCTCGGCCTGCTGCGCTACGTCGACGGCGACCTCGACGACCCGGCGACGTACGAGGCGATGAGCAAGGAGATCGGCGCCGGCCGCAAGGTGCTGTACTACCTGGAGGTGCCGCCGGTCCTGTTCGCCCGGATCGCGGAGGGCATCTCGAGGGCGGGGCGCGCCGACGGTGCCCGGGTGATGGTGGAGAAGCCGTTCGGCACGGACCTGAAGAGTGCGCGGGCACTCAACGCGACCATGCTCCGGTACTTCCCGGAGGACGCGATCTACCGGGTCGACCACTGGCTCGGCCTCGACCCGCTCAACGACGTCCTGGTGGCCCGCTTCGCCAACTCGATCTTCGAGCCGCTGCTGAACCGCGACCACGTCGCGAGTATCCAGATCACCATGGCGGAGGCCTTCGACGTCGCCGACCGCGGCCGCTTCTACGACCGCACCGGCGCCACCCGCGACGTGCTGCAGAATCACATGCTGCAGGTCCTGGCCACGGTGGTCGCCGACCCGCCGGACGGTTCGGGCCTGATGTCCTGGGTCGACGCCAAGGCCCGCGTGCTGTCCGCGATCCGCCCGCTCACCCCGGAGAACACCGTCCGCGGTCAGTACGAGGGGTACCGGGAGGTGGCGGGCGTCGACCCGGTCTCGACGACGGAGTCCTACACGGCGGTCCGCCTGGCCCTCGACTCGTGGCGGTGGGCCGGTGTCCCGATCCTGATCCGTGCGGGCAAGACGATGCCGGTGACCGCCACCGAGGTGAGCATCCGCTTCCGCCGGGCCCCGCTCGACGTCTTCGACGTACCCGGCCCGCGCCCGGTGAACGCCCTGCGGTTCCGCATCTGGCCCAACGCCGCGGTCTCGCTGACCCTGGCGGGCAAGAAGCAGGGGATCGCGCGCGTGCCCGAGCAGCAGGAGCTGGTCTTCGCCGAGCACGCCGCGGACGACGCCCGCCCGTACGACCGGCTCATCGGCGCGGCCCTCGACGGCAACCGGATCCTGTTCGCCCGGCAGGACACCGTCGAGGCCGCCTGGCGGGTGGTCGACCCGATCCTCGGCGACGTGGTGCCCCTGCAGCGCTACCAGCGCGGCACGTGGGGGCCCAAGGAGGCCGACGACCTGCTGCCCGAGGGGGACTCGTGGCACGACCCGACCGCCTGACCGTCGTCGGGCACGACGGTGCGCACGGCGGCCCGCACCGCGTGGTGATCGTCGGCGGCGGCTTCGCCGGGCTCTTCGCCGCCCGCGCCCTGCGCGACCCCGGGATCGCCGTGACGCTCGTCGACCGTGCGCAGCACCACCTGTTCCAGCCGCTGCTCTACCAGGTGGCGACCGGGATCCTCTCCGAGGGACAGATCGCCGCGCCGCTGCGCGACGTCCTCAAACGGCACCGGACCGTGGAGTGCGTGCTCGCCGACGCCGTGGACGTCGACCCGCAGGCCCGCACCGTCCTCGCCGAGCGGCCGAACGGCGAGCGCCTGACCCTGGCCTACGACGACCTGATCCTGGCCGCGGGCGTGCGGCAGTCCTACTTCGGCCACGACGAGTTCGCCCGGTACGCGCTCGGCATGAAGACCATCGCCGACGCGCTCGCGATCCGGCGCCGGGTCTTCGGCGCCTTCGAGCTGGCCGAGACCGCGACCGACCCGGACGAGCAACGGCGGTGGCTCACCTTCGCCGTCGTCGGCGCCGGGCCCACGGGCGTCGAGCTGGCGGGCCAGATCCGGGAGCTGGCCACGCGCACGCTGCGCAAGGAGTTCCACCGCATCCGGCCGGAGGACGCCCGCGTGCTGCTGTTCGACGCCGGGAAGGCGCCGCTGGCCTCGTTCGGGCCGGCGCTGTCGGCCAAGGCGGCGGCGGGGCTGCGCGCGCTCGGCGTGGAGCTGCACCTCGGCTCGGTCGTCACCGGCGTGGACGCGCGCGGCATCGACGTCAGCGACGTCGGCGAGGTCGGCGAGGTCGGCGACGGGACGGGCGCGACCCACCGGTACCCGGCGGGCACCGTGCTCTGGGCCGCCGGCGTGGAGGCGCCGCCGATCGCGAAGGCCCTCGCCGACGCGACGGGCGCGCCGCGCGATCGGGCCGGCCGGATCGAGGTCGAGCCGGACCTCACGGTCCCGGGGCACCCGGAGATCTGCGTGATCGGCGACCTGATGAGCCTCCACCGCCTGCCGGGCGTGGCCGAGGTCGCGATGCAGACCGGGTTCTACGCCGGGCGCCGCATCCGGAACCGACTGCGCGGGCACCCCGTCCGCCCGTTCCGGTACCACGACCTCGGGTCGGCCGCCTACCTCTCCCGCGGCAACGCGGTCGTCTCCGCCGGTCCCGCGCACTTCGGCGGGTTCGCCGGGTGGCTGGCCTGGCTGTTCCTGCACCTGGCCTTCCTCACGGGGTACCGCAACCGCGTCGGCGCGGTGCTGACCTGGACCGCCGCCTTCGCCCGCGACGCCCGGCGGGAGCGGACCTTCACCACCCAGGAGATCGAGACGCTCGGGGACGTCTACGACCAGGCCGGGACCGGCACGGCCGGCGCTGCGGGCGCTGCGGGCGCTGCGCACCCCGCCCCCGCCGAGACCACCGCACCCGCCGAGAGCACCGCACCCACCCAGAGCACCGCCGAGCACGTCCAGGAGGGCCGACCGTGACCGGGGACCAGCACTACGACGTGATCGTGATCGGCAGCGGGGCCGGCGGCGGCACCTTCGCCCACCGCCTCGCGCCGACCGGCAAGCGGGTCCTGCTGCTCGAGCGCGGGGCGTACCTGCCGCGCGAGCGCGACAACTGGGACTCGGGCGCGGTGTTCGTGCGCGGGAAGTACCGGGCCCCGGAGTTCTGGCTCGACCGCGACGGGAAGGAGTTCCCGCCCGAGGTGAACTACTACGTCGGCGGCAACACCAAGTTCTACGGCGCGGCCCTGTTCCGCCTGCGCCCGCAGGACTTCGGCGAGCTGGTGCACCACGGCGGCATCTCGCCGGCCTGGCCGATCGACTACGCCGACCTCGAGCCGTACTACACCGAGGCCGAGCACCTGTACGAGGTCCACGGCCGGCACGGCGACGATCCGACGGAGGGGCCGGCCTCCGCGGACTACCGCCACCCGCCGGTGCGCCACGAGCCGCGGATCCAGCAGCTCAGCGACGACCTGGAGAAGCTCGGGCTGCACCCGTTCCACCTGCCGATCGGGGTGCGGCTCGAGCAGGACGCCCAGGGGAACGCCACCTACGACAGCCCCTGCCTCCGGTGCGACCGCGTCGACGGCTTCCCCTGCCTGGTCGGCGGCAAGTCCGATTCCCAGGTGATCTGCGTGGACCCGGCGCTGGCCCACGACAACGTCCGGCTGCTCACCCACGCCGAGGTGACGAAGCTGGAGACCGATCCGGGCGGACGTTCGGTCACGTCCGTCGTCACCCGCTTCGACCAGGGCGAGGGCCGCGTCGAGACCGTGCGCTTCACCGCCGACGTCGTGGTGGTCGCCTGCGGGGCCGTCAACTCCGCGGCGCTGCTGCTGCGCTCGGCGAACGACAGGCATCCCGACGGGCTGGCCAACGGCTCCGGCGTCGTCGGGCGGCACTACATGCGGCACAACAACCTCGCATTGATGGCCGTCTCCAAGGAGCCCAACCCGACGCGGTTCCAGAAGACCCTGGCGATGAACGACTGGTACTTCGGCTCGGAGGACTGGAACTACCCGCTGGGTGGCATCCAGATGCTCGGCAAGTCCGACTCCGAGCAGGTCCGGGCGAACGCCCCGCACTGGGCCGGGCGACTCTCGCCGGAGATGCCGTTCGAGGTGCTCGCCCACCACGCCGTCGACTTCTGGCTCTGCGGGGAGGACCTGCCGCGCCCGGAGAACCGGGTGACCCTCGAACGCGACGGACGGATCCGGCTCACCCTCGACCCGGACAACAACATCGAGGGCCTGAAGCGGCTCCGGAAGGCCCTGCAGAGCCGGCTCTCCGACCTCGGCATGCACGAGAAGCACCTGCTGCACCACAACATCTACATGCACAAGGGCATGCCGATCGGGGCGACGGCGCACCAGGCCGGGACGATCCGGTTCGGGACCGACCCGGCGAGCTCGGCGCTCGACGCGACCTGCCGGGCCCACGAGCTCGACAACCTCTACGTCGTCGACACCAGCTTCTTCCCGAGCATCGGCGCGGTGAACCCGTCGCTGACGGCGATCGCCAACGCCCTGCGGGTCGCCGACCACGTCGTCGAACGGCTCGGCTGACCCGCCCGGGTCCGCTCACACCGGGCTCGTGCTGCGGCCGAGATCGAGCCGCGGCACGCCCGGTGTCTGCTCCGGCCGGTGCGTCACGAGCAGGGCGGTCCGGTCGGCCGTCGCCGCGAGGATCTCCGCGGCGAGGGCCGCACCGGTCACGGCGTCCAGGTGGGCGGTGGGCTCGTCGAGGACGAGGATCGGCCGGTCGGCCAGCAGCGCGCGGGCCACCCCGAGGCGCTGACGCTCGCCGCCCGACACCGCGCCGCCGTGCGCGCCGACCGCGGTGTCCAGGCCCTCGGGCAGGGCGTCGAACCACGGGCCGAGCGCGGCGCGGCGCAGGGCCGCGACCAGGTCGGCGTCCGTGGCCGCGGGCGCGGCGAGCGCGAGGTTGGCCCGCAGCGTGCTGTCGAAGAGGTGCGACCACGGCCCGCACCAGGCGATCCCGGCCCGGACGTCGTCGGCGCGCAGCCCGCGGACGTCCTGGCCGTCCGCCTGCAGCGTGCCCGAGCTGGGCGCGAGCGTCCGGAGGAGCGCCGCGACGACCGTCGACTTGCCGCTGCCGGACGGGCCGGTCAGCGCGATCCGACGTCCCCCGGCAAGGTGCAGGTCGACGCCGCGGACGGCCTCGGCCGTCGCGCCGGGCCAGCGGACGCCGAGGTCGCGGGCCTGCAACGACCGCGGGGCCGGCACCGGGGTCGCCGCCGCGGGCTCGACGACGGCCGGTTCACGCTCCTCGAGCTCCCGCAGCCGGCGCAGGGCCGGGAGGATCGACAGCAGGCGGACGGCGGCCTCGGGCAGTGGCGCGACGACCTCGGCGAACGCGAGCGGGGTCAGCGCGAGCACGGCGATCACCGGACCGGGCACGATGCCCGCCGTGAATCCCGCGAGGCCCACGCCCGCGCACGCGACGGCCGTGAGCCCGGTCGCGAGGACCGCGAGCGCGGCGCCCGCCCCGGTCGCGGTGGCCGCCCGTCGGCGGAGGGCGGCGAGCCGGGTGTCCGCGGCGTCCAGGGCGGCGTGCGCGCGGTCCGCGGCGCCGAGGACGAGCAGGTCGGCGGCGGCGTCGAGCAGCTCGACGGTCCGGGCGGCCACCTCCGCCTGGGCGGCGGCGGTGCGCCGCTCGGTGCGGCGTGCGGCGATCGCGGCGAGCGCGGGCGCACCGGCCCCCGCGACCAGCAGCCCCAGCGCCAGGACCGCACCCGCGAGCGGCACCAGCAGCCCGAAGCCGAGCACGGCGGCCCCGCCCACGAGCAGCGCGGTCGTGGCCGGCAATGCCACCCGGACCAGCAGGTCCTGCGGCGCGTCGGTGTCGGCGACGAGCCGGGTCAGCAGGTCGCCGCGGCGGTGCCGGGCGGTGGCCGCCGGCCCCAACCGGACGAGGTCGGTCCAGACCCGCACCCGCAGCGCGCTGCCCACCCGGAGCGCGGCGTCGTGCGCGACCAGCCGCTCGGCGTACCGGAACACGCCCTTGCCGAGGCCGAACGCGCGCACCGCCACGATCGCGACCATCAGCGTGAGCACCGGCGGCTGCAGCGCGGCGGCCGAGATGAGCCAGGCGGCGGTGGCCGTGAGCGCGACGCCGGAGCCCAGTGCGGCGGCGCCGAGCAGCGCGGCCGCGACCAGCCGGCCCCGCTGCCCGCGCACGACGGACCGCAGCGGCACCGGCGCGGGCGTGCCGGGGCCGGGCGGGGGTGCCTCGTCGGCCGGGACCGACCGCTCCGCGGGGGTACTGATCTCGCCGGCCCGCTCCCCCGCGGCCGGCCCGGGTGCGAGGGTGACGACCCGGTCGCACCGGGCCAGCAGCTCGGCCCGGTGGCTGACGAGCACGACGGTCCGGCCGCCGGCGATCTCCGCCAGGCCGTCGCCGATGGCGGCCTCCGTGCCGGCGTCGACACCCTCGGTCGGCTCGTCGAGGAGCAGCAACGGGCGGCCGGCGAGCACCGCGCGGGCCAGCGCGACCCGGCGCCGCTGACCGGTGGACAGACCCGCGCCGTCCTCCCCGACCGGGGTGTCGAGGGGGAGGTCGAGCCGGGCCAGCCCGGCGGCGTGCGCGATCGCCTCCGGCCCGGCGCGGGGGTCCGCGAGCGCGATGTTCTCGGCGACGGTGCCGGCGACCAGGACGGGGCGCTGCGCCACCCACGCGACCCGACGGCGCCAGCGGGCCGGGTCGACCTCGGCCAGGTCGGTCCCGCCGACCAGGACCCGACCGCCGTCGGGCGGGCGCAGCCCGGCCAGGAGCTCGACCAGGGTCGTCTTGCCGCAGCCGCTGGGTCCGCGGACGCCGACCGTCTCGCCGGGGTGCAGGGTCAGGTCGAGACCGTCGAGGACGGGTGCGGCTCGGCCGTCGACCCGCACCCGCTCCAGCACGACCGCCTCCGCCGCGGGGTCCGGCGCGGCGGCCGGCCCGGCGGGTGGGACCGGGACGTCGAGCAGGTCCAGCGCCGCCGTGGCGGCGGCGGTGCCCGTGGCGGCGTCGTGGAAACGGGCCCCGACCGCCCGCAGGGGGAGGTAGACCTCCGGCGCGAGCAGCAGCACGAGCAGCCCGGTGGCGAGGTCGAGCGAGCCGTCGACCAGGCGGAGCCCGATGGAGACCGCGACCAGCGCGACCGACAGGGTCGCGACGAGCTCCAGGACCAGTGCCGACAGGAACGCCACGCGCAGGGTGCGCATCGTCGCGCGGCGATAGGCCTCGGTCATCGCCCGGAGCCGGCCGGCCTGGTGCCCCGCACGCCCGAACGCGACGAGCACGTCCAGGCCCGCGACGAGGTCGAGGAAGTGGTGCCCGAGCACCGCGAGCGTGCGCCAGCGTCGCGCCGTCGAGCGCTGCGTGTGCAGCCCGACGAGCACCGCGAACAGCGGGATCAGCGGCACGGTGAGCCCGACGACGAGCCCGGACAGCCAGTCCGCGGTGAGGATCCGCACCGCCAGGACCACCGGGACCACGGCCGCGACCAGCAGGGCCGGGAGGTAGCGGCCGAAGTACGCCTCGAGGTCGTCCAGGCCGCGCGCGGTCAGCGTGGCCACCTCGCCGGCGGGCGGCAGGGCGCGGTGCCGCGGCCCGAGCCGGAGCACCTGTCCCACGACCCGGCTGCGCAGCTCCCGCACGACGTCGGCCGACGCCCGGTACGCCGCCACCTCGCCGGCCCAGGCCAACCCGGCCCGCCCGACGACGGTCAGGGCGGCGAGCACGAGCAGCGGCTGCAGTGCCGCGAGCCCGGCGCCGCCGAGGAACCCGTCGGCGACGACGGTGGCCAGCAGCTGGGCCTGCGCGATCACCAGGAGCGCGGTCGCGACGGCGATGCCGAGGCCGGCCAGGACGAACCGGCGGGCCGCCGCGGCGTGGCGGAGCAGGCGTGGATCGAGCGGCCGCCGGGCGCCGTCGGGACCGGGCGCGGGAGCCCGTGCGGGATCGGGCCCCCGACCGGGCGCGGGATCGGCGTCGGGTGCGGGATCGGGTGCCATGCCGCCCTCCGATCCCGGCTGCGCTCGCGTCCGGTGATCACCCTTCCCGCCCGGTGCGGGGCCTCGCGAGGGCACAGCGGCGGTCCCGGGCGGGACCGTCGCGGGCCGGGACAGGGACCAAGGTCCCGGCCCGCGGCACGGAGGGCCGGCTCAGCGCCGCCAGCGGCTCCGGGCGAGCATGCCGGTGGCGCGGGTCTTGCCCTTCTCGCCGAACACCAGCTCGGAGAGGGCCTCGTAGATCTCCTCCGGCCGCGGCATGAAGTCGATTCGGTTCAGCGCCTGGATCTGACCGGCCGACTCCACGATCAGCGTGCCGTAGCCGAGCATGCGGCCGCCGATGCTGCGCTCGAAGGTCAGGTCGGTGACCTTGCCCAGCGGCATCATGCCGACGCTGTGCGTGATGATGCCCTGGGCCAGCATCACGCGCTTGTCCGTGATCACGATCCGTTCGATCCACCAGAGGATCGAGTTCACCGTGAAGCGCAGCACGGCGACCAGCGCCAGGTAGAAGGTCAGGTTGTCGACGAGCGCCTCGCCGAACCCACCGGCTTCGCCGACCCGCCCCTGCAGCAGCCGGTCGATCGCGATCATCGCGATGAGGAACAGCCCGGTCTGCGTGATGTGCGGGATCATGACCGCCCAGTGCTGCCGCACCCGGATGA
This sequence comes from Pseudonocardia kujensis, assembly GCF_021283305.1. Lineage (GTDB taxonomy): Bacteria > Actinomycetota > Actinomycetes > Mycobacteriales > Pseudonocardiaceae > Pseudonocardia > Pseudonocardia kujensis. Next base: position 2,950 of record NZ_JAJSOK010000078.1, on the reverse strand, counting down.
CCCGCCGCTCCGTGGGGAGCAGATACTCGTCGATCTCCCGGGGGGCGAGCATCAGGGGGCCAGGCTGGAGAGGAAGCTCGTGACGTTCGTGCCGACCCCGTAGAGCCAGTTGCCGAGGCCGTTGACGGCGCCGGAGGCGCCGCTGGGGTTCGTCACGATGAAGAACACAACCAGGGCGACGACGATCAACCCGGTCAGCTTCTTGACGTTCACACGACCACCGTTCCGGCAGGAGGAGCTGGCAAGATCAGAAAATACCGACATCCCTGGCGTGAGGATACGGCCACGCGGGGAGCGTACCGTGTCGAACGATGACCGAGGGTAGCCGACACGTCCCCTGTGTGGGGGCAATCCTGCACGACGCGACGGGCAGGTTACTGCTGATCAAACGGGGGACGGAGCCCGCGCGCGGGCGCTGGTCGCTCCCGGGTGGACACGTCGAACCGGGCGAGGACGACGCCGCCGCGCTCGTCCGCGAGATGGCCGAGGAGACCGGGCTCGCGGTGGAGCCCGGGCCGCACGTGGGCACGGTCCTCGTGGGGCCGTACCGGATCGCGGACTACCGCTGCACCCTCGTGGGGGGCACGCTCGCGGCCGGCGACGACGCCGCCGACGCGCGCTGGGTCGACGCCGCCGAGTTCGCGGCGCTCCCCCTCGTCGACGGCCTCGCCGAGACGCTCGCCGACTGGGCCGTGCTGCCGCACTGACCCCGGGCCTCCGACGGACGAACGGCACCCCCGTTCGCTCGGTCGAGCAGGAGTGCCGTTCGTCTCAGGTCGACCCGGGAGCGGCGCCGGAACGACTCAGGAGGCCGGGACCGGGCGACCGGGCTGCTCCCCGCCGCGGGTGTCGCCGTAGCTCCGCTTGGGGACCATCACCTTGCGCCGGAAGGTGCACACGACGGTGCCGTCCTGCTTGTAGCCGCGGGTCTCCACGTGGACCACGCCGCGGTCGTCCTTCGACTTCGACTCGGTCTTGTCGAGGACCTCGGTCTCGCCGTAGATGGTGTCGCCGTGGAAGGTCGGCTTGGTGTGCTTGAGCGACTCGACCTCGAGGTTCGCGATCGCCTTGCCCGACACGTCCGGCACCGACATGCCCAGGAGCAGCGAGTAGATGTAGTTCCCGACGACGACGTTGCGCTTGAAGTCCGTCGTCTCCTCCGCGTAGTGCGCGTCCATGTGGAGGGGGTGGTGGTTCATCGTCAGGAGGCAGAAGAGGTGGTCGTCGTACTCGGTGACCGTCTTCCCGGGCCAGTGCTTGTACACCGCCCCGACCTCGAACTCCTCGTAGTAACGACCGAACTGCAACGTTCTCGCCTCCATCGCCGACAATCCGTACGGCCGGGTAATCTAGCCGGTGGCCCGCACCTGCGAGGCGCGGCGCGATCACGGTCACGCACGAGGGCCGTCGAGTGAAGGAGGTGACGCGTGATGGACCCGGCGCCAGGCAGCAGTACCGAGCGCGTCGCCGCCGCACCCGTCGTGGGCTGAGTCACGCCCTGCGACGTCCGGCGAGACGTGCCTTTCCCGCGTCCCCGCCCGTTCTCGTCGCAGGAGGTGCGCCATGCCGCCCCTTTCCTCCCTCCGTCCCGCCATCAAGGCGGCGGGCTCGCGTGCCCGCCTGGGCCGCAACGCCCACACCAGCGTGCTCCCGCGGCTGCGCGTCCCCGTCTCGGCCTACGTGGTCGACTGCGGCGTGTACGTCGACGGCGAGCGCCTGCCCGGCCGGTGGACGCACGACGCGGCCATCGAGGAGGTCCGCGCCCGCGGCGAGGGCTTCGTCTGGATCGGGCTGCACGAGCCCACCGAGGAGCAGATCACCGGCATCGCCGAGAACTACGGGCTGCACGAGCTGGCCGTCGAGGACGCGGTGCACGCGCACAACCGGCCCAAGCTCGAGCGCTACGACAACACCCTGTTCATGGTGCTCAAGACCGTGAGCTACGTCGGCAACGCCGAGCCGACCAGCAGCAACGAGATCGTCGAGACGGGCGAGGTGCAGGCGTTCGTCGGCCGGGACTTCGTGGTCACGGTCCGGCACGGCAAGCACTCCGGCCTCGCGGCCGTGCGCCGCAGGCTCGAGGAGGACGCCGAGCAGCTCGCCCTCGGCCCGGCCGCGGTGCTGCACGCCATCGCCGACCACGTCGTGGACACCTACCTCGAGGTCACCGAGGCGATCGAGGACGACATCGACGAGCTCGAGGTCGAGGTGTTCGCCCCACGCACCACGATGGACCCCGAGCAGATCTACGTGATGAAGCGCGAGATCCTCGAGCTGCGCCGCGCGGTCACCCCGCTGCTCAAGCCGCTGCACAAGATCACCGAGGGCTACAGCTCGCTCATCCCGCACGAGGTGCGCAGCTACTTCCGGGACGTCGAGGACCACCTGTCCGGGGTCGCCGAGCGCGTCACCGGCTTCAACGAGCTCCTCACCACGCTGGTCGACGCCGTGCTCGCCAAGGTGTCGATGCGGCAGAACACGGACATGCGCAAGATCACCGCCTACGCGGCGCTGATCACCGTGCCCACCATGGTCGCCGGCATCTACGGCATGAACTTCGACTACATGCCCGAGCTGCACTGGCAGCTCGGCTACCCGCTGGTGATCGGGGTGATCCTGCTGGCCTGCGGGCTGCTGTACCGCAACTTCCGCAAGAACGGCTGGTTGTGAGCACCCCTGCGACGGCCGGCTCCCGGCTCCCCTGAGGCCGTCGGGCGCGGCGGTCGTGCCCGTCGGACGGCCCGGTGCCGTCGTCAGGCGTGGACGCCGCGCTGCCCGACCGCGCCGCGCAGGCCGACGCAGCCGACGCACCCGACGCAGTCCACGCAGTCGACACACCCGACGCAGCCCACGCACCGGGTGCAGTTCACACAGGCCAGGGTGGCGACACAGCGGGTGAGGCCGACGCCGAGCACCGTGTACAGGCAGCCCAGGATGCCGAGGCTCCCGC
>NZ_JAJSOK010000077.1 GCF_021283305.1 Pseudonocardia kujensis | reverse complement strand
AGGTGATCGCGCAGGTCGAGCTGTTCACCAAGCACGAGGAGTACAACTGCGACGTCTACCGGCTGCCGAAGATCCTCGACGAGAAGGTCGCGAGGATCCACGTGCAGGCGCTGGGCGGCGAGCTGACCAAGCTCACCAAGGACCAGGCCGAGTACATCGGCGTCGACGTCGAGGGGCCGTTCAAGCCCGATCACTACCGCTACTGACAGAGGCCATCATGACTCGGTCCAGCACCGTCCTCGGAAGCCGGCCCAGTGATCCCGACCCGGTCGACGACGCGATCAATGCGGACACCGGCCGGCTCGTCGTGTCCTGCGTCGACGGGCCCGGCATCGTATCGCGGATCAGCACCTTTCTGCACCGGCGGGGCGCGAACATCCTCGCCTCCGACCAGTTCTCCACCGGTTCGGAGGGCGGCCGGTTCTTCCTGCGCACGCAGTTCCACCTCGACGGGCTGACCGGGCGGCTGGCCGCGTTGGAGGCCGGCTTCGCCGCCGAGGTGGCTTCCGCGATCGGGGGCAGCTTCCGGTTCCGCCCCGACGCGGCCCGTACCCGCGTGGCGCTGTTCGTCTCGCGCTACGACCATTGCCTGCTCGACCTGCTGTGGCGATCCCGTCGGCGGGAGCTGCCGATCGACGTCGTCCAGGTCGTGTCCAATCATCGCGACCTCGCCGCCGATGTCGCCACCTTCGGCGTGCCCTTCGCCCACGTCCCTGTCATCCGGGCGACCAAGCCCGAGGCCGAACGGCGCCAGCTCGACCTGCTACGCGGGCGCATCGACCTCGTCGTGCTGGCCCGCTACATGCAGATCCTCTCGGGAGGGTTCCTCGCCGAGGTGGGCGTCCCGGTCATCAACATCCACCACTCGTTCCTGCCGGCGTTCGCCGGGGCCGGCCCCTACGAGCGCGCCAAACAGCGCGGCGTGAAGATCATCGGGGCCACTGCTCACTACGCCACCGAGGACCTCGACGAGGGCCCGATCATCGAGCAGGACGTCGTCCGCGTGTCGCACCGGGCGGGCGTCGAGGAACTCACCCGGGCCGGCGCGGACATCGAGCGCAGCGTCCTCGCCCGCGCCGTCCGCTGGCACTGCGAGGACCGCGTTCTCGTCGACGGCCGTACCACCGTCGTGTTCTGATATCGCCTCCCCTGAAGGAGTCCCATGCCTGACGGAACCATCGCCGTCACCGGCTCCATCGCCACCGACCACCTCATGCATTTCCCGGGGCGGTTCGCCGACCATCTCCTCGACGGCCATCTGGACCGGCTGTCGCTGAGCTTCCTCGTCGACGACCTCGTCGTCCGGCGTGGCGGGGTCGGCGCCAACATCGCCTTCGGGCTTGGCGTGCTCGGCGGCCGCCCGTTGCTCATCGGCGCCGCCGGGGCCGACTTCGCCGAGTACCGCTCCTGGCTGGAACGCCACGGCGTCGACTGCGGCGGCGTGCACCTGTCGGCCACCGCGCACACCGCCCGGTTCACCTGTACCACCGACGACGACGGCTGCCAACTCGCGTCGTTCTATCCCGGGGCGATGGGCGAGGCCGCGGGAATCGGGCTGGCACCGCTCCTGGCCACCAGCGACGTCGCCCTGCTCCTCGTCGGTGCCGACGATCCGGACGCAATGGTCGCCCACACCCGGGAGGCGAAGGCGCTCGGGGTGGCGTTCGCGGCCGACCCGTCGCAGCAGCTCCCACGGCTCGACGCCGACCAGTGCCGGACCCTTGTTGAGGGGGCCCGATACCTGTTCACCAACGAGTACGAGTGGGAGCTGCTGCTGCGGCGCACCGGGTGGACCGCCGCGGAGATCGCCGACCGCGTCGAGCTGCGCGTGACCACGCTGTCGGCCAAGGGTGTGCTGATCGTGGACCGGTACGGTGCCGAGACCCACGTCGAGGCGCTCCCAGCGACGACGGTCGTCGATCCGAGCGGGGCCGGTGACGGCTTCCGGGCAGGTTTCGTTACCGCGGTCGAACGCGGGCTGACCGCCGAGCGCGCCGCCCAGCTCGGTTCCCTGGTCGCCACGCTCGTCCTGGAGACCTCCGGGACCCAGGAGTGGCACCTCGACCCGAGCGTCGCCGGGGAGCGGCTGGGTGCGGCGTACGGCCCCGCCGCCGCGGCAGAAATCACCCCCCTGCTCCACGGACGTCCGACATGACGGCGATGCTGATTGACGGCAAGGCCACCCTGGCAACGATGCTCGCGGAGCTCAACGAGCGGGTCGAGAGGCTCACGGCCGCGGGACGCACACCGGGCCTGGGTACGGTGCTGACCGGCGACGATCCGGGGTCGCACTCCTACGTCCGGGCCAAGCACCGCGACTGCGCGAAGGTCGGCATCCGCTCGATCCAGCGGGAGCTGCCCGCCGACGCCACGCAGGCCGACGTGGAGCGCGTACTGGACGAGCTCAACGCCGACCCGGAGTGCACCGGTTACATCGTCCAGCTGCCGTTGCCCCGCGGTCTCGACGCCGGTGCGGCCCTGGAGCGGATCGCCCCGGACAAGGACGCCGACGGTCTGCACCCCACGAACCTGGGCCGTCTGGTGCTGGGTGAGCCGGGGCCGTTGCCGTGTACGCCGCGCGGGATCGTCGAGCTGTGCCGGCGCTACGACGTGCCTCTCGACGGCGCGCGGGTCACGGTGGTCGGCCGGGGGATCACCGTCGGCCGGCCGTTGGGCCTGCTGTTGACGCGCCGCTCGGAGAACGCGACCGTCACGCTGTGCCACACCGGCACGCGCGACCTCGCCGAGGCGGTGCGCGGGGCCGACGTGGTCGTCGCCGCGGCGGGTGTAGGTGGTCTGATCACCGCCGACATGGTGCGGCCGGGCGCAGCCGTGTTCGATGTCGGCGTCTCCCGGACCGATCATGGTCTGGTCGGCGACGTTGCCCCGGGGGTCGCGGAGGTGGCCGGCCTGCTGGCCCCGATGCCGGGCGGGGTCGGGCCGATGACCCGCGGCATGCTCCTGACCAATGTCGTCGAGCGGGCCGAACGGGCCGAACGGGCATTCGCGGGGTGACCCGGACCCGGCGGGCGTGCCGGCCGAGCACGGTGGGTTGCCGCTCGGCGCGTAGCCGGCATCCGCTGCTGCGCCGACTGCCGCACCCGGCGACGATCAGGCAGCCGCGCCGGCGAGGCGGCGGCGCTCGTAACGGGGACCGGATGTCCGGTCCGCGAGATCGGTTACGGACGGAGCACGCGGTCACGCAGCGCCTCGTCGACACCGGTCACGACGCCTCAGCCGGGCCCGCCACCGCGTCCAGGATCTCCAGCGCGACCTGGGCCAGCAACCTGTCCCGGTAGCTGCCCAGATCTAGGCCGGTCATCTCCTGGACGCGGTGGATGCGGTAGGAAACGGTGTTCGGATGCACGTGCAGGATCTGCGACGCACGCTGGGGGCTGTTGTTGGCACGGAAGTAGCAACTCAGTGTGGCCAGGTACTCGGCCATGTTGCCGCGGCCCGGCGTATCCAGGTCTCCGAAGACCTCCCGGACGAAGTCCCGTAGCTCCGCCGGGTCGGCCACCTCGAGCAGGAGACGATGGATGCCCAGGTCCTCGAATGCCACCGCCGTACCGGTGCGGCCCATTCGCTGTGTGATGTCCAGGGCGCGCCGCGCGCCGTCGTAGGAGCGGGCAATGCCCGTCGCGGAGTGGCACGCATCGCCGATCCCCACGGTGGCGACAGCATTTCCTAACAAGTGCGGCGCATGCTCGACACACGTGTGCGCGAGTTGCTCAGCTCGCCGTACGGCGGGGTCGGGCTCGGGGACCACCACGGCGACCTCCCGGCCGCGCACCGCCGTGATCGCCTCCGGCACGCGCGTGGTGACGAACCGCTCCATGGCCACGCAGATCCGACCAGTGAGTTCGTTGTCGTCGATGTCGAGCACGATCGACAGCACACGGTGCGGCGTGTCCTCGTGGTAGCCGAGATGTCGTGCCCAGCGCTGCACCTCCTCCGGATCGCTACCGTTGCCGGAGAGCAGTCCCTCCATCAGGTCGTTGCGTACCTGGGTGGCCGCCGCGGCCACCACACGCTCGCGGCCGAGGATGACACCGCAGATGGTGGCTGCATGCTCGGTCAGGAGCAGCCGCAAATCCTCTCCGGCGTCGTCGCCGCCGTCGTGGAGCGTCAGGAGATAGGCGGGCACATCATCACCGACGACGATGGGAGCGACGATCAGTGGAGCCGCGTCGCTCACCCGCGGAAGCCGTACCGCGCGCCGGGTACGGGCCGCGACCCCGACCACCTGGGTCAGCCTCGGATGCGCCGAATGATCGCCGATGACGCCTGCGACCCATGCGGCACCGTCTGCGGGAGCAGCCGCCAGCACGCTCAGCTTCTCGTCGACCACTGCGACGTTGGCATCGACCCGTTCGGCGATTACCTCGGCCACGGTTTCCATCCCGGCGTCCTGCACGGCGAGACTCGATACGTGGCGGTACGCGGAGACGAGTCCTCGCAGCGCATGGTTCTCCCGCCTCAGCTCGCCACTGTCCGTCATCCGCGCTCCTCGGTCGGACATCGATCACGCATCTCCTATGGACACCGCTTCTGCAGACGAAGCGGGACGCATTCCGGAGGCCGCCGCTCGGAGATGGGCGGAGCCAGGGGTCATCCGAGGTGGCAAGCAACGAGGTTGTCCGCGTCCTTGGTGACACCGGGCCGGTCGGGTCCGTGGAAGAGGATGTCTCTGGCGTGACGCGCCGAGCGGGACCCGGCGCACGGGACACCGAAACGTCGCACGGAGCCACGACCGGCATCAGGTGGCCGGACCTGGAGCCCCTCGGTTCAGCCGGGCGTGGAAAGCGACCGCTCCCAGGCGGCGGCCTCGTCGAACGCTGCGACGGCGTGATCCACGAAGTGCTCGAAGAAGTACTGCCGCTGGTCGGAATGGTCGACGACCATCGCTGTGTTCCTCCGGACGGCACGCAGCACGTGCGGCGCCACCTCTTCGGGTTCTAGGAACTCGGTGAGGTTCTTCTGCGACCATTCGGCGCCCCGGGCCGCCAGTAGCTCGCTCGGTTCTCCGTCGCGGGGGCCGCCGAACCGTTCCGGGCGAAAGCGCGGGCTCTCCCGGAGCGATCCGCGAACGCCGCCGGCGCAGTACACCGTGGAGCCGACTCCGACCTCGGCGAGCTCGATACGCAGGTTGAGCATCATCGCGATGATTGCCGACTTCGTCGTCACATAAGGCACATGATAAGGGAACCAGCCAGGACTCAGACCGGCGGTCGACGCCGTGGCGACGACATGGCCCGCCCGGGCTTGGAACATGTCGGGGAGGAAGGTCCGCAGGCAGTACACGGTGCCCATCAAGTTGACCTGGACCAGCCAATCCACGTCGCCGTCGGTCATGTCGGTCAGGCGGTCGAAGCACGTCACGCCCGCGTTCGCGAACAGCAAGGAAACCGGGCCAAATGCCGCATTCGCCTCGGCCTTCATCCTTCGTACGGATTCCCGACTGCTCACGTCGCACACGACCGGGATCGCCCTGCCGCCGGCCGTCTCGGCTTCCGCGGCAACCGCGGCTGCCCTCTCCCGGAGAATGTCCGCGACGACTACGGAGGCGCCCTGGGCCGCCAGCTCCAGTACCAGTCCACGACCGATGCCGCTGCCTCCCCCCGTCACCAACGCTACGTTCCCGGCGATCTCAGTCACGCCAACCTCCCATTGCGATGGGTCGCGCTGCTCAATCCCCGACCGGGGTGGAGGCGTTCACCGGCGCCGGATCGAACACCTCTCGCAGAGCCACCACGACGTCGTTCACCGCCTCGGTCGCCTTGGCGAGCACACCCGGCATCCCGAAGAAGCCATGGAACACACCGTCATAGCGCTTCTTCCGGACGTCCACACCCGCCGCGGACAGCCGCCGCGCGTAGGCCTCCCCGTCGTCACAGAGCGGGTCATGTTCGGCGGTGAGGACGAATGCGGGGGGAAGCCGGTCGAACGCCGTCGCACTCGACGGCGTCGCCCGAGGATCGGACCGATCCGCTTCGTCTCGCAGGTACAGGTCCCAGAACCACACGACATCCCGGCTAGTCATGACCGGCCCTGCGCTGTTGCGGCGCCAGGAGGGCCGTTCCACGGCGTACTCCGTGGCCGGGTAGACGAGAACCTGCAGTGAGATGGGCAGCTCGCCACGTTCTCGGTCGACCAGTGCTACGGCTGCGGCCAGGTTCGCGCCTGCGCTCTCCCCGCCGACGGCGAGCCGAGTCGGATCGCCGCCGATCTCCTCGCCGTGGCCGGCAACCCATCGCACTGCTTCGAGACAGTCCTCGAACGGCACGGGAAACTTGTGTTCGGGCGCCAGCCGGTAGTCGACGGAGACCACGACGCAACCCGCCTCGTTCGCGATCATCCGACTGGTCAGATCGCTGTTGTCCACACTGCCGAGGGCCCAGCCGCCACCGTGAAGCCAAACGAGCATCGGTAGAGCGCGCTCACCGCCGGGACGATACACCCGGATGGGAATCCCCCCGTGCGGTCCGGGGATCACCCGGTCACTCACGTCATTGACGGGCGGCCCCGGCCGGCGCTGCCGGCTCCCCGACAAGCGACGGGCTTCGTCGATCCCGACCTCGTGATACGGCCGGGGCATCAAGGTGCGCATCGCGAGGAGCACGTCCTCGGCGTCAGGATCAAGTGACATCGGCGCGTCCCGGCTCGCCGAAACCGACTCCACGCAGCATGCGACGAGATCCTCGCGGCACCACTCGCCGGGCGGACCCACGACCTGGACGTCGGCGACAGCGGGAGGGCCGCAGAGGCGATGTCCGCCGCTCGACGTCCTCATAGACACGCGACCGAGTCGACACCCGCCACGTTCCTTCCTCACCGGCCACGGTCGTACCAGGCATTCCGTCTACCCTCTCAGGCGAGGAACCTGAGGGTCTCGGCGGTAACGCGTTCGCGTTGCTCGAGATGGGGGTAATGGCCGGCCCGGTCGAGGACCTGCACGCTGGCGTTCGGGATGCCGCGGGCGAAGTCCTGGGCGTACACCGGTGGGACCAACCGATCCTGCGCACCCCAGAGCACGAGCGTGTCCGCCTTGATCCGGCGCAGTCTCTTGTGCAGTCCGCGCTCGGGAATCGGATGGATGAAGTGCGCCGTGCTGGCCATAGCCGAGAACGACCTCAGATACCCCGCCTGGGACTCCGCCAGGTCCTCCGGCTCCGAGAGCCGAGCCGCCACTTCCGCGTTGGACAGGTCGTGATACAGCAACGCCGTCCGTTGCTCTGGTGAGACCAAGAGGTGGTCGCCCACTGGTGCATCGTCGCGCCACAGCCCGAGCGGGTCGATCAGCACAAGTTTCCGTACCCGATGGGTGAGCGTAGCCGCGATCTCCGCTGCCACCATCCCGCCGAACGAATGGCCGATCAGATCGACCTGCTCCAGGCCCAGCTGCTCGAAGAGCTCGTCGTAGTACACGATGAGATCGAGCAGTCCGTCGAGCAGCCGAAGATCAGCGGGCTCTTCGCTTCCCGGGTTCACCGGGGCGTACACCCGGTGATACTTGGCTAGATCTGCCAGATAGGCGGGCCACTCTTGTCCGAAAAGACCGTGCAGATAGACCAGCGGCCGCCCTCGACCGTCGGCGATGACCGGATTCTGGCTGAACCCACCGGAGAGGGCAATGTTGTTGACGTTGGCATCCATCATCAGTGTGCCCCCGTCAACGTCTCGGCCGCCGTCGGCTGGTTCCTGGTGGCCCCGGAAGGCCACCACTGGTCGACGTAGCCTTCGTCGTCCCATATCGTTCGGGTCTTAGGCAGGACCTTCTCCGCGAAGAGCTTGGTGTTGTACTTCGTGAGCTCGGTGTCCATCGACTGAAGTTGCATGATGGCGATCAGGTGACCGACCCGCAGACGCCTGACCGCCTCCTCGAGCCGTTGAGCGACGGTGTCCGGGCTCCCACCGATCACCGCACCCTCCTCGATGAACCGTTCCCAGCTCGGCTCCGCGACCAACTTTCCCGCGGTGGACTTGCGGACGGCGAACGGGCTAGCGGATCCGGTCGCCTTCATCATGTGCTGCATGCTGGCCCGGGAGGTGTACCCCGGCACCACCGAGAACTGCGGGGCGATGTACATCGACTTGTCGTAGAAGTTCTTGACGTGCGGCCAGTAGAGCCGCTTGGCCTCGGCGTCGGTATCGGCCACGCAGATCAACTGCGCGTATCCGGCCCGGTACGGGTTGTCGTCCCGTTCACCATGCTCCCCCACGACGCTCCAGTAGCTGTCCATCTGCCGCTGGGCGACTTTGTAACCACCGAAGCTCAAGAAGTTGTAGGTGTAGTCCATGTCCGCGGCGAACTGCCAGGTCTCCACCGAGCCGCCGCCCGCCAGCCAGATCGGCGGATGCGGCTTCTGGATCGGCCTGGGCCACGGGTTCACGTAGCGCTGCTTCGTGAACTCACCGTTGAAGGGGAACGGCCCGGGGCGGGACCACGCCTGCTTGATGAAGTCGTGCGCCTCGTAGTAGCGCGGCCGCACGGTGTCCGGAGGGAGGCCGATCACCCCGCACGTGTCCATCGCCGAGCCAACCGGCCAGCCAGCAACCAGCCGTCCTCCGCTCATGCAGTCGATCGCAGCGAGCTCCTCGGCCACGCGCAGCGGGTGGTAGAGCGGCAGGGTCGTACCGAGCAGACAGATCGCCGCATCGGACTTCCAGCTCGCGAGGATGCCGCCGGTCATGTGCGGCGATACCGGAAACCCGTACCCGTTCTGATGGTGCTCGTTCGTGCCGATGCCATCGAATCCCATCGAGTCCGCGAACCGGAGCTCTTCCAGATTTGCGTGCAGGTACTGGCCGACCAGCTCTGGATCCACCAGCTCGTCGTTCGGCGCGGTGACCCAGATGCTCTCATAGCGATCCCGAAAGTCGTCGGGCAGATTCCGATATCCCTGCATATGCAACCAGATCGTCTTCATTGAACGCTTCCCCTCTCGTCGCAGCCAGCAGGCAAGCCTGAACGCGGACCGATCTCCCCGCCGTCGGGGCCAGGCGATGACGAGGAGGCTAGCCGCGTTGCTGACGTATCGTCAAGTGTATGAACATGCTGTTCAGGAAGGGCTGAGTCGGCCCGTGCAGAAGGCTTCCTCCCGGAACGGGCGCGGTGTGGCACTCCGGGAGAGACCGAGCCACAGGTCCGGTGACTGCCCGCCACCGGGGCCGGTCTCGCTCCGAAATTGCGAGTTCTCACCGGCCAACGGTCCCGCCTTGTTGTCGGCGCTCGTCACGACTGAGCGGCGACATGGTTTCCCGATGTACCCGCCCACGCGCCCGCGTCGGGCACGCGGCGCCTGCGTACTCAGCAGCACCAGCTCAGACGCCGTGGGGGCGAACGCCATCCTCGACGCCACCGGCAGGAGCATCCGCGACCGGTCGCCCGGGCCCGACACGCCGCTCTGACGGGCGGGAACGCCGGCGATCAGCGCGCAGCGTCGTCGCCGGCCTCCTGGTTCTCCGGATCGTCGCGGGTGAGGTGACGCCACATCCGTTCCTCGATGCCGCCGCTGAAGACCGCACGTGCCGCGGCCTCGTCCGCCGTGAATTCGATCGGCGCGCCGTTCGCAGCTCTCACGGCCAGGTCGGTGGCGCTGGCATCCTCCAGGAACCGCGCGAGAACGACGGCTCGCGGCAGGGACGGCCCGGCCACGACGGCGCCGTTCCCGCGCAACACGATCGCGGCACTACCGCCCAGTGCCTGTGCGACCTGGTCGGCTCGCTCATCGTCCCGTACCAGCCCGGGATCGGGCCACAGCGGCGGTCCCGGAAAGAAGTAGGCGCCGTTGCGGTCGAGAGGGCGCGCGGTGCGGCCCAGGACCGAGAGCGCGCCGACGGCGGACGGCAGCACCCGGACGATGCCGCCGACGTCAGGGCGCCTCCGGTAGATGGCCTGGTGCATGCGCACCTCGCCGGCGACGCCGACTGGCAACGGGCCCCGCGTCGGGACCGTGACCCCGGGCCCGTCCTGCAGCTGCCCGAGCGGCACGGAGGGCGTGACGAGGAAGGAGGACTCGTCGATGCGCAGTGAACAGTGTCCGAAAGCGTCGACCAGGCCCTCCCGTGCCAACGCCCTCGCCGCGACGCGAAGAAGGCGATCTCGCGCGGCGGCTTCGCTCCGGACGCCGGACGGTCGGTCGCTGCGGACGCCGGAGGGTCGGTTCGTGAAGAGGAGGTCTCCGAGATGGTCGAGGAACGAGTCGTATCGGTCGCGGAACTCCGTAGACTCGGGGACCTGCCCAGTGATGATCTTCGTGAGCGGGCGGAGCGCCGCCGGGTAGATCGCCAGACCCATCATGGTGACGAGCAGCAGGTCGGGGTCCAGGTCGGCGGGGAGGTGCCCGGCGCGCTGGGCCTTCTGGATGATCCGGATCTCCTCGGCGTACATGCTCGCCCGTACCCCCGAGGCCACGACATTCGTACCGGGCGCGTCCATGTCGACGGACAATGCGTCCCAGGTGACGAGGCGAACGAAGGCCAGGCTGTCGGCCAGCAGGTGGTGGAACGCCCGGACGAGCTCGCCGGCGGAGTCGCGGCCTTCGGCGACTGCCTCGATCGCGGCGAGAACGGCGGTGTGCTTCTTCTGGAACGAATCCCCGAAGACCGCCTCGTAGAGCTGTTCCTTGCCGCCGAAGTGCTGGTACAAGGCCCGCACGTTGACATCCGCGCGGGCCGCCACCGATTCCACCCGCGCTCCCGCGAACCCGCGGGCGGTGAACTCCTCGAGCGCGGCGACGAGGATGCGTTCCTTCGTCGCTCCGCTGTCCCGGCGGCGCCGCGGAGGCGCATCCGATCGCTCGACCGACACTCGATCCCGCCCTTCGTGACGGCCCGCCCCATCCCGGTCAGGCCCGGTAGACGGCAAAAGCCTTCGACGAGTTGAAAATGTAGCTCTCCTCGAACGAACTCCAGTCGGGCGCCTTGCGTCCGAGCGACTCCATCGCGCCGAGCAGTGTGTGCCAGTTGAGGAGCTCCTGCTGGCCGCTGTCCTCGACCTCGGCCAGGCTCCGAGCTCGCCAGACATCAAAGTCACCCTCGACCAGCGCCTGGTAAAGGACCCGGTCGGCCTCGACGTCGGGTTGCAAACGCCAGGTCTTGTCGGTGGTGAACGCGTGGCTCCAGCTCGATGATGCGATCAGGGCGACCTTCAGGTCGCTCGCCGCGAACGCCTTCGCCACCGCGGCCCCCACCTCCATGAAGCGCCACGGCGGCGGCGACGGCGGGTCGAGAGGCGCTGCGTCACCCAGGGAGACGACGAAACCCTTGTCGCCGATGACCTTCGACCCGTAGCAGTTGAGCGGGAACTGGATCACCGGGTAGGGGAACCCGCGACGGTGGTAATCGAGGTACAAGATAGTGTTGAGGAACGCGTGGGCCATCCCGTCGTGATGTAGGGGTCGATAGGCGTAGGAGACGTCGATGCCCTTGTCCAGGAGCTCCTTCGCCAACCAGCGGGCGACCTCCGGATGGCCCTTGATCGAGATCTCCGCGTCCGGCCCCTCCTGCCAGTAGTTGGACCGGCCCAGCATACCGGAGGAGTGGGCCAGATCTGCCCACGGCCTGATCGTCATGTCGTCGTACGCCAGCACCGCGTAGGGCGGGATGATGTCCTCGCGGAAGTTCTCGTACTGGTCGTCGCCCCAGATCACGACGACGTCCGGGGCGAAGGAATCCAGTTCCGCACGGCAGCGGTCGAGCCCGGCGACCAGTCGGGCCCGGTGGCGGCGGGCCGACGTACGCCCCTCGTCCTCGCCCCACTCCTCGCGCATCAGCGCGGGCCAGGTGCTCACGTCCTTGGCGTGGTCGGGCACGAGGGGGTCCTGGAGCGCCTTCCTGATCACCCACGCCATGTCGTCATCCGACCCGGCCAGTGGCGGGTAGTGCGTGACCCCAAGTCCGAGAATCTCGCCCATGCCATGTGCCTCCTGTCGACGGTGAGACGTGGCGTGCGCGCCACCTCCTGAAGTGAAGTAAGTATTTCAATATCAGTCAAGAGGCCAGGGGCGACTTCCCGGGAGGTGGCCAGAAAGGTCCTGCAAAAGCAATCGCTTGCCAGCGACAGCAGTCCGTGCCACCGTACTGTGCAAGTAAGTACTTCATGCAGAGCACGTGTGGCCAAGGGAGACGACATGGCGCTGACCGACCCGGAGATCACCTCATGAAGGCCGCACAAGTCGTTGGGGTCGGCGACCCCCCGGTGGTGGCGGAGGTGGCACCTCCCGCAGCTTCGGAGGGACAGGTGCTGGTCGACGTGCTGGCCGCGCCGATCACGCCACTGGATCTGCTGTGCGCCACCGGGACCTCGTACTTCGGGAAACCGGCCACTCCCTACGTCCCGGGCGTGCAGGGCGTGGGGCGGGCCGGCGGCCGTCTCGTGTGGTTCCCGACGACGGCCGGGATGGCGCCGGGCGACGGCAGCATGGCGGAGGTGGTCGCTGTGGCCGAGCCCGATCTCGTCGTACTGCCCAACGGCGCCGATCCGGTGGAGATCGCAGCGCTCGGCTTGTCCGCGGTGGCGGCGCACATGGCGCTCACCTGGCGCGGCGAGCTCACCGCAGGCGAGCTGGTGATCGTACTCGGCGCCGGTGGCGTCGTCGGGCAGGCGGCCGTTCAGCTCGCCCGCACCGCCGGTGCCTCCCGGGTGATCGCCGGGGCGCGGTCGACGGCTGCCCGGGTTCGCGCAGAGGAAGCCGGTGCGCACGCCGTCGTGGCGCTGGACACCGACGACGTCGATGAGCTCGCCCGCCGATTCGCCGACGCCGCCGGAGGACCCGTCGATCTCGTGCTCGACCCGCTCTACGGCGCACCGGCCGCCGCGGCGGCCCGCGCGCTGGGCCCGAACGGTCGCCTGGTGAACCTCGGTGGCTCCGCCGCCGAGACGTCCCCGATCGACTCCGCCACGCTGCGCGGCCGCTCGCTGCGCCTGCTGGGGTACACCAACAACGCGTTGACCCGCGAGCAGCGGGCCGCTGCCGTCACGGCGATCACCGAGCTCGCCCTCCGAGGGGACCTCACCGCCACCCACGAGGTGGCGCCCCTGGAGGATGCCGGCGCGGCGTGGCAGCGCCAGGCCGCCGGGCAGACGTCCGGACGGATAGTGCTGAGGCCCTGATGCCCCGCACCCCACACCACCGCCTCACCGGCTTCGGCGGTGATGCGGGTGGACCGGTCTCGATCCCGGGAGCTGCCGACCTCATCTCCGACCTGTCGTTCCCGTCGACCGCGCAGGCGCGATGAGCCCTTTCCCGCCGTCACGGGCCCGGAAGACCACATCCCAACATCGACAACCTTGCGGAGGACCCATGTCGTCCCCTGACGGAGGCGGGTTACTGCATCCTCGTGAGGAGGAGAGGCCGCGGGAAACGGCCTCGGTCCTCAGCCACGCGATGGCAATCCTCGACGGTTTCGGCCCGGTCGGATCCGCCAGCCTCGCCGAGCTCCATGCACGGACCGGGATGCCGAAGCCGACACTGCATCGCCAGCTCAGCCAGATGGTCGGGCTGGGGCTGGTCGAGCGGTCGGAGGGGCACGGCTACCGCTTGGGATTGAAGCTGTTCGAGCTGGGACAGCTCGTACCCGAGGAGCGGCGGTTCCGGGAGTCCCTCGGCCCGGTCCTCAAGGCACTGCATGCCGAGACGGGGCTGATCGTGCATCTCGCCGTCCTCGCCGGCGCCGACGTCGTCTACGTGCAAAAACTCGAACCGGATCGCGGACCGCAGGTCGCATCTCGGGTCGGAGGACGGATGCCGTCGCACTGCACGGCAGTCGGGAAGGCGTTGCTCGCACACGCACCCGCTGACGTGACCCGCGCCGTTGTGTCCCGCGGGCTGCCGCGCCACGCCCGAGGGACCATCGTCGCACCGAACATGTTGCTCCGCCAGCTCGACGACATCCGCAGGCGTGGCTATGCACGCGACCTCGAGGAGTCGGCTGCCGGTATCGCCTGCCTGGCGGCACCGGTGGTCGGACAGGAAGGCCGACCGGTCGCGGCGATCTCGGTGACCGGTTGGACCCACGGTCTCCATCCGGAGCGCACCCTCCACGCCCTGCGCGCCGCCGCCTCCTCGGCGCAGCGACGGCTGGACCGAGCGCGACCCGAGCGCCGGATGGTCGCGCGCTGACCCCGTGGGCGGCCCACCCGAGCGCGGCAGATCACCCGGCCCGGCGATGCGGCGCCCGACAAACTGCCGCTGCCACCGACGACGTGGTGCGTCGCACCGTACACCTTGACGAAATCGGCCGCGGCCTCCCCTGTCACGAGACCCGGGCGGTCAGCGAGAGCACGATCTCGTCGGTCGCCTCCAGGCGGCGTCAGCGCTCAACCCGCCGACGCCGACGAGCACTGTGCTCTCCGCGCGCGGCGTCCACGAGTGACGGGGCGAGATGGTGCCGCTCGAACCGGGCAGGCGGCACGGTGTCGGTTCTCCGTGGTCCTTCCCGCGGCCACGCCCGGGTCTACGCACCAGTCACACCGAAGATCCGACGCTCCCGTTTCGCGAGGTGAACGATCGGCCACACCGGACAGTGCGACCAGACTGACGACCAGGTGAGCGCACAGTGCATTTACTAGACATGCTGTTCAGTCAGATATATGCTCCGAGTGCTCACACGCAGCCGGAGTCAGGGAGCTGGATATGAGTACGGGTCGCCCGTTCATACTTGGCATCGGGGGAACGGGGCGGGCGGGCTCGTCCTCGGAGCGAGCGCTGGCCTACGCCCTTCGCGCCGCCGAGGAAGCCGGGGCCCGAGTACGCCTGATCACGGCCGGCGAGCTCGACTTCCCGATGTACTCGACCGAGCGTCGGGAAAGGACCGCGGCGGAGTCGAGCTTCCTGCGGGACGTCGAACGCGCGGACGGCGTGATCATCTCGTCCCCCGGCTATCACGGCGGAGTGTCAGGTCTGCTGAAGAACGCGTTGGATTACCTCGAGGACCTCCGGACGTCGAGCCGGGTGTATCTGGACGGCACGGCAGTGGGGTGCATCGTGTGCGCCCACGGGTGGCAGGCGGCAATGACCACTTTGACGTCGTTACGATCGATCGTGCACGCCCTGCGGGGCTGGCCGACGCCGCTCGGCGTACCGATCAACTCCGCCCTTCCGGTCTTCGACGAGACCGGGGCTGTCTCCGACCAGGCCGTCGCCGAACAGCTGCGAGTGCTGGGTGGACAGGTCGTGGACTTCGCCCGCATGCGAGAGGCGCTCATCGAGGCGACGGGCGAACCGATCCAGCGATCTGCGTAGCGGCATCGACGCAGTCGGACCGACTTCGCAGGAAGAACCTCCCACGACAGTCGAAGGAGACGTCGAGCGGACATGGATTTCGTTCACACAACACTCGGTCAGCGAGTGTTGTTCGGCAGCGGCAAGGCCGCGATCCATGTCGCGGGCGAGGTCCGGCGACTCAGTGCCGGGCGGATCATGGTCGTCGCGTCGTCACGCCACGAACACCTCGCCGAGACTGTCTGCCGCAACCTCGACGTCGCGCACTGGTTCGACCAAGTGGTCCAACACGTTCCCGTGGAGACCGTCGCGGCCGCCAGAGCCGCCGCGGCCGACCACGGGGTCGATCTGCTCCTGAGCGTCGGCGGAGGCTCAGCGGTCGGACTGGCAAAGGCGATCGCACTGACGACCGGACTCCCCATCATCGCGGTGCCGACAACATATGCCGGCTCCGAGGCCACCAATGTATGGGGTACGGCCGCGCAACGGACGAAAACCACCGGTGTGGACGATCGGGTTCTTCCCGCCAGCGTCGTCTATGACGCGACCCTGACGCTGTCGCTGCCCGCAGGCCTGTCCGTCGCATCCGGGCTGAACAGTCTCGCGCATTGCATCGACTCCCTCTGGGCACCGAACGCCGATCCCATCAACCTGGCCCTCGCCCTGGAAGGTGCCCGCGCGCTGACGCAGGCGCTGCCTCGGATCACGCGAGACCCACAGAGCCTCGAGGCTCGCGAGCACGCGCTCTACGCCTGCTACCTGGCCGCGGTGGCCTTCGGGTCCGCCGGGTCGGGACTGCATCACAAGATCTGCCATGTCCTGGGCGGGATGTACAACCTGCCGCACGCCGAGACCCACGCCACCGTCCTCCCTCACGTGCTGGCGTTCAACGCGCCCGCCGTGCCCGAGCTGGCGGCCCGGCTCGCGGCGTCACTCGGCAGGCCGGCGGTCGCAGGCGACGAGCCCGCCGAGTCGGCCGTCGCGGCCCTCGGCTCCTTCCGCGATGCGGTCGACGCACCGCGCCGACTGGCAGACTACGGCTTCTCCGCCACCGACATTCCCGACGCGGTCGACCGCATCCGGCAGGTCGCGCCACCGTCCAACCCCCGACCGGTGACTGCCGATTCCCTCACGGCTCTGTTGACCAACGCCCTCACCGGTACGGCACCGGCGCCGCATTCCCGCCTCGGTTCCCGGCTCAACTGACGGCGCCTCGAACAGGAGTTGCTCGATGACCGACGCCCTCACCGCATCCCCTGCCGGCCACGAGCAGTGCGCTCGTGAAGAGGCCATCATCGAGCGGGTCCTGAGAAGCTTTTCTCAATGCCCGGATCCTCGGCTGCGGCAGGTGATGGAATCCCTCACCCGGCACTTGCACGCGTTCATCCGGGACGTTCGGCTGACCGAGTTGGAGTGGAGCGCCGCCATCCGCTTTCTCACCGAAGCCGGTCATATCACCAACGACAACCGCCAGGAGTTCATTCTGCTCTCCGATGTCCTGGGCGCCTCGATGCAGACAGTCACCCTGAACAACGAGGGCAATGGGCGCGCGACCGAGTCTACCGTCCTCGGGCCGTTCTTCGTCCCGAACTCGCCGCACATCGATCCCGGTGGTGACATCGCGGCCGGCGCCACGGGCACTCCGACATGGGTGGAGGGCACGGTCACCGACACCGACGGTCACCCCGTCGCGGGGGCCCGTATCGAGGTGTGGGAGGCCGACGACGAGGGCTACTACGACGTCCAGTACGACGACGGGAGGATCGCGGGCCGGGCTCACCTTCACTCCGGCGAGGACGGCCGGTACAGCTTCTGGGGCGTTCGCCCGACGCCCTACCCGATCCCGCACGACGGTCCGGTCGGCGCGCTGCTCGAAGCGGTCGGCCGTTCCCCGGTGCGCGCGGCGCATCTCCACTTCATGGTGACCGCGCCGGGTTACCACATGTTGACGACCCACATCTTCGTCGAGGACGACCCACAGCTCGAGGTCGGTGACTCGGTCTTCGGTGTCAGGGACTCGCTCATCAAGCGATTCGAGAACCAGGCGCCGGGAACGCCGACGCCCGATGGGCGGCCGCTCGGCGGCCGGCCATGGTCGAGGACGCGCTTCGACATCGTACTGGCTCCCGAGTGATGACCCGGCCCCGTCCCGCCACGCAGCACCCCACGGATCGAAGAATTCACCATGAATGTCGGGGAGCCTCGTCGCCTCCCCGCCATCGAACGATTCGCATGGATGGGGCGCCGTGGTGAGGTGAGGAGATTTCCCCGGGTTATACGCGGCGATCCCGTTCTCGGGCCCGTCGCGTGCGGCCGATCATGTGACAGCGTGACGGAACATTCGTCATTCGACACCATCCCGTGGAGGACCAATTCCCTTGTGGACCGATTACCTACTGCCTGTTACCCTCACTTCTCGAGGACGCTTGCAGGAGGGCGACTGGTGGAGACGCGATAGCGACCCCGGGCCGGTTTGCGACGACACGCGACACCAGTGACGAAGCGGTCATGGAATCAGGCTTCCGACCTCGATGCCTCGTCGCGCCGGGATTCTCTCCCGTATATCGAGTCGCAGCCACAACGTCAGCTATGTGATCACGAGACAGAGATCGACTTTGGGCTCTAGAGGAGCGGAGGACAAGAGCATGAGCACGCTCAGTGGTCTGGATCGAACGGAGGTACCGGTCCCGGAACCGGATCTCACGCCAGCCGAGATGATCGCTCGGGCGGAGTCAATGAAGCCGAAGCTGCGCAGCCTCCAGGACGACTTCGAGCGTCGAGGTTCATACTCCGAGGAGGTTCATCAGGAGTTCCAGGCGAACGGCTTCTACCGGATCCTCCAGCCTCGACGTTTCGGTGGGTACGAGTTCGACGTCACCACCTTCTGGAAGGTGATGGTGAAGATCGCCGAGGGCGATCCGGGGACGGGCTGGTGCCTCGCCTTGGCCTCACACCACGCGCTGGTCATCGGTTCGGGGTTCACCGAGCAGGCGCAGCGGGAGATCTTCGGCCCCAACGGCGATTTCCGTGCCCCGCACCGCGTCCCTCCGATGGGCAGCGCGGTGCCCACCGAGGGTGGCTACATCGTCAACGGCACCTGGGACTACTGCTCCGGCATGCCCTACTCCACCCACTTCATGGGCAACGCCACGGTCTCCGGTGGCGACGACGCGGAGCAACACCCGAGCAACATCGTCGTCGTGATCCCTCGCGGCCAGGTGACAATGCTGGACGACTGGGGTGGTGGACGCCTGCTCGGCCTGCAATCGAGTGGATCCAACAGCGTTGTCGTCGAGAATGTATTCGTCCCCACGCATTGGACGTGCGATTGGGAAGGAATGCGCGCGGCCGGGCCCAACGTGGGGACCGAGCTGCACCCCAACCCGATGTACCTGGGCGTGCTCCGCAGCGTCTATCACGCCGGCCTGGCCGTCTCGGTCGTGGGCGCGGCCCGGGCAGCGGTGGACGAACTCGAAGAACTGATCACCACCAAGGAGACCCACTTCCCACCGCGGGTGCCCCGTTACACCCACCCGGACCATCAACGCGCCTTCGGCCTGGCGTCGGTGCTCGCAGACTCCGCGGAGGCCCTCATCTATCGCGTTGGGGACGTGTACATGGAACGCTGCCAGCGATGGGCGGACACCGGCCAGCCGTTCGACCAGGAAGACGACGTCCAGCTCTACACCATCTTGCAGCAGGCCGGGCAGTTGGCGGCCCGGGCCGTGGACGAGGTGTTCAGCATCGGCAGCTCATCGGCGGTCAAGCGGGGCCAGCGGCTCCAACGCTACTACCGAGACGCCGCCATGTACCGCAGCCACATTTCCGCCCAGTATCTGGGCACGGCAACGGAGCGGGCAAAACTCCACTTCGGTCTCCCCCACAGCCTGCCGTCGTAAACTGCCACCGGCGCAGAGCGATACGGCCGGACACCGAGGCTCCTATCGGTTCGCCAACGAGAGTGAGTTCGAGTTGATCTCGACGACGAGCGAACTGCAAAGCCGGAGGGTCGGGGCGTTGCCTGCCGCCGCTCACCTGAAGTCCATGATGCCGCATGACGGAAATCCGAGGAGTACGTGATGAAAACTAGCACGAATCGCTTCCTGACCACTCACACCGGAAGCCTGCCGAGGCCACGCCACCTTCTCGACCTCTACGGCCGTTCGGCCGCTGATGAAGTCGACGCGGTGCTGGCCGAAGCGGTCAAGTCGGTCGTCGCGCAACAGGTCGACACCGGTATCGACGTGATCAACGACGGTGAGTTCGGCAAGGCCGTGCGCAGCACCGGCGACGCCGACCACGGTCACGGGACCTGGAACCTGTACATCTGCGAACGCGTAACCGGCCTGACCAACGCGGCGGAAGACACCTGGAAAGATCGGCGCAGCAAGGACCGCGCGGCCTTCAGCGGCTATTACGGAGACGCGGTACAGAAGAGCAACCCCAACGCGTGTGTGGGCGAGGTGCGATTCCAGGGCGACGATCTTGTCGATCGCGACCTCAAGAACCTGACGGCTGCCCTCGGTACGACCAGCCCCGCCGAAGCCTTCCTGCCGGCTGTGTCGCCCGCGTCCATCGTGTACGCATTCCCCAACATCTACTACAGCGACGACGACGAGTATCGCCGAGCGGTCGCCGAGGCAGTCCGAGAGGAATACCTGGCGATCGCCGAGGCGGGCTTCACCCTGCAGATCGATGATCCGGTCCTCGTCGCATCGTGGGACGTGTGGCCGGACTCCGATCTCCAGGCATACCGCCGGGTCGCCGCGCGGGACGTCGAGCTGCTCAACCATGCCCTGCGGGGGATTCCCGCCGAACAAGTCCGCTATCACCTGTGCTGGGGCAGCTGGAACGGACCCCACAGCACCGACCTTCCGCTCGCGGACATTGTCGATCTCATGTTGCAGGTCTCTGCCGGCGGCTATGTGGTCGAGGCAGCCAACCCTCAGCACGAGCACGAGTGGAAGGTGTGGAAGGACGTCCGGCTGCCCGACGACAAGATCCTCATCCCCGGCGTTGTGACCCACAAGACCCCCGTCATCGAACATCCCGAGGTGGTCGCGGACCGCATAGTCCGTTACGCGGAAGTGGTGGGCCGCGAGCGCGTGGTTGCCGGTACGGACTGCGGAGTGGGTGGACGCATCGCCCCCGACGTCGCGTGGGCCAAGCTGGCCTCGCTCGTGGAGGGGGCACAACACGCGAGCGCCCGCCTCTGGACCTGACGCGGCCTCGCGACACCGGACCGCAATCGCGTGTCGGATACGGGCCCGCCGTGGGCATTCGTCCCACGCCATGCCGGCCCGCGGACCCGCCGACCACGCAACCATCAGGTAGGCCTCTGGAGGACTCTCATGACTAATCGGCCCGCTACGGTACGGCGGGTTGTCGGTGTCGAGGAACATGTATGGACCGCGGACCTGCGCGACGCGCTGCTGAAGTTCGGTGGGGACGCTTCCGTCACCAAGATGAGCAGCCAACCGGCCACCGACCGGCGGTTGCGCGACGTCGGTGACGACCGTCTGGCCCGCATGGACGCCACCGGTGTGGATCTGCAGGTGCTGTCGATCACCAGCCCAGGCACCCAGCCGCTCCCACCCGCTGAGGCCGTGCCGCTGGCCAAGGACGCGAACGACTTCCTCGCTGACGCCGTTCGTGCCCGGCCCGATCGTTTCGCGGCGCTCGCCACGCTGCCCACGCCGGATCCCGAAGCCGCCGCAGGGGAGCTGGAGCGTTGCGTCACCCAGCTGGGACTGGTCGGCGCCCAGCTCGTCCCCCGGACCGGCGAGCGATACCTCGACCATGTGGAGCTCCGGCCGGTCTTCGAGGCGGCGGCCGAGCTGCGGGTACCGCTGTACATCCACCCCGGCATGCCGCCGCAGTCGGTGCGGGACACCTACTACAGCGGGTTCGACGACTTCACCAACATGGCCTTGGCCACCGGCGGCTGGGGATGGCATGCGGAGGCAGGTCTGGCCACGCTTCGGCTGATCCTGGCCGGAACCTTCGATCGCCACCCACGTCTGCAAGTCATCCTCGGACGGTGGGGCGAGATGCTCGTACCGTTCGTCGATCGGGCCGACCTGCTCAGCATCGCGAAGGTGCCACTGGAGCGGCACGTCCGTGACTACATCACCGCGAACGTCAACGTCACCGCGGGCGGTGTCTTCAGCCATCGCCTGCTGGCACTGGCGCTCGACGTCCTCGGGCCGGACCGCGTGATGTTCGGCGACGACGACCCGTACCGAGGCAGCAAGGGACGGTTCGACGGCGACGGCGGAGCGAGGGCCTTCGTGGAGACCGCGCCGATCAGCCCAGTGCACAAGGAGAAGCTTGCCCATCGCAACGCCGAACGACTTCTCCGTATTCGAGCGGTGGAGCCGTCCGGCGATCACCGCTGACCTGGCTCGACCAGCCCCACACGCCGACGCGAGCTGTTTCCGCCGGTTGAGCGCTGCGACGCCCGCCGGATTCGCGTCCGGCGGGCGATCAGCCTCCCCCGAGGCTCGCGCGCCTGCGCGTCGGTCGGACGGTGCCTCGCCGCTGGTCCGCCAACGACCCGGCAAGAGTCAGGGCCTGAGCCACCTCGGCGCACCCGGCCGGCCGGCGACGATCAGGGAACCCCGCCACCCGGCGTCGCCGAGGCCCGGACACCGCGCAACCAGCGTAACACCCCGCCGGGCAACGCACCGTCGACGTGGGCATCGACGCTGGGCACGAGCACCCGTGTCGGATGAGGTACGACCGGTTCTCAATCGCGATCGATCGCGTCAGTGCCGCGCCGACAGCTCAGCGTGCGGAGTGCGACGCTCGTCCTGGCGCCGAGTGGGGCACGGCAGCCGAGGGAATGCCGAGGACGGAACCACCACCTGGTCGATCGGCGCGAGCGACCGGCGGGGTCACCTCCGGCCGGCGGCGATCCACACCGCGCTTCCGGAGGCTCCCGCCCGGCCGCCGCATAGTGGGCTACACCTGATCCCGTTCCGCCGGCGAACTGGAGTCGCCATGGAAGGCATCATCGGGGCCGAACGACGCGCCGGAGTCGAACCAGAAGCCACGCTCGGCACCGAACGGGTCATATCGGATGGTACGAGGCATGTCGATGATCATCGTTGCGCGCTTGTCGAGTTCGTACTCGGGCCACTTGAGCGCTCCGGTCCCGTTCGGGTCTCCGTCGCGCGCGAATGTGACCCAGATTTCGCTGAGCTCGCGCCCGAGATCCGCCCCGTCCGGAGCATCGCGTGTCGCCGCTGTCGTTTCTGCGTTGTCGAAATAGAGGACCTCCTCGATGCCGTGCCCGGCATAGAGGTCCGGGATGACCGGGGATGTCCATGTGCTGACATAGGCCCACGTGCGCCGTGCGGGGTCCGCTGCGTGCGCTTCAAGCAGCACCGCCGCGGGCGCACCGAAGAGATGGTCCGCGATCACTCCGGCCCACAGCCGGGTGGGGTCGTCGTCGGGCCTTGCCTTCCGGTACACCTCGAGTGCGTCCGGCGCTCGGTCGCCCAGCACGGGTTGCAGCATCTCCGGGAGATTCTCCCAGGTGACGTTTCCATAGGCAGGCAGATGGCTGAGGAAACTGGACGCATCTTCCCGCGCATATCCGACGATGAACGGCACCTGTCCGGTCGTACCGGCTCTGATCGATTCGGAGACGGGAGCGGGAATGATATTTCCGTCAACGACGGTCGAGAGACCGGAGTAGACGCCCCCCAGCTCTTCCTGCACGCGGACGATCTCGTCGGCAGGTACGGCACGAAGCGCATCGATGTCCCCGGGCTCGACTCCCAGTCGGTCGAGCATGCGACGCGCCACCTCGGTGCTCACCGCGGCGTCGGCGCCTTCGTAGAAACCGCTCTGGGCGATCGCCCGGTGGAACAACCCGTTCGCCTCGGGCATCCCCATCAGTGCGGATACCTTGAACCCGCCACCCGAATACCCGAAAACCGTGACCCGGTCGGGATCGCCACCGAAGCCGGCAATGTTGTCCCGCACCCATTCCAGGGCCTTGACGATGTCGAGCATCCCGTTGTTGCCTGCCGTTGCGACATCGGGCTCGTTCGACAGGCCACCGAGATGCAGATAGCCGAATCCGCCGAGCCGGTGATTGACTGCAACGACGATCACGTCTCCACGCTTGGCGAGGTTCGAGCCGTCGGTACGTCTGAGGTTTCCGCTTCCATTGGTGAAAACGCCACCGTGGAGCCACACGAGAACCGGCAAGCCGGACGAGTCGTTCGCCGACACCGGCGCCCAGATGTTGAGATTGAGGCAATCCTCACTCATGTTCCCATTGTCGGTGTACCCGTCGTCGATGGCCGCCGCGACATCAGGACGCATCGGCACACTCTCACGCGGCGTGACCTGCGGGCAGGCCTTTCCGACGTGCAGCGCGTCCCGCAGTCCGGACCATGACCCAACGGGCTGCGGCGGCCGGAACCTATTGGGGCCACCGGTATCGGCCGCATACGGGACACCCAGGAAGGTCGCGACGTCGCCGACGCGACGCCCACGGAGGCGACCGCCCGTGACCGCTACTTCGGGATACCCGCTCTCTACGAGATCCATCGGTCGATTTCCTTCCTTTGCTGCCGTCGAGTGCCACCACAACCACGAACGGAACTGCTCGCCTTGAACGCCTTCGAGTCCGTCAGCCTGACCCCGGACCAGCGCTCACCCTCGGGCTGCGCAGCTCGTCCGGCCTCACACGACGCCGGGAAGGATCGACGAACGCACCATGGACGCGCCTGTCCGGCCCGCCGGCGATCGGGCCGACCCCGAGCGACCGGGCTGCCCTCGGCAACCCACCCCAGGACGAGCGTTCAGCTGCCAGCGGCGACGTCGTGACATCGTGCCGCTCGAGGACCACTGCCACGGTGGAGATGTCCGAGTCGAGGTCCGCCCAGTGTCAGGTCTCGATATCCTCTTCGTCCAAGCGATCTGCGAACATGCTGAACGGAACCGAAAGGCACTCGCCCCATCCGTCGAGGCTCCGGCCTGAGGGTCCTCCGGTTGCCCGCGAGTGTTCACCTGGTCGAGATGTCCGAGAGGCAGGATCACCTCAGGTGCCAACAATTCTCACGCGGCACGCCCAGACTGGGAGATCGTTCCCGACTGGCAACCGGCCTACACGCCGTCGCGCCGTGCGTGGTTGTCGCAGATCTGTGCTCTGCGCGGCGATCGGAGGAACCGTCGATCGTCTCAGCCGTTCCTGCACCGTTGACGCACAGATCAAACCTCGACCTTGCGCCGCGATGAGGTTCACGGCATCGAGCATGACCATCTCCGGCGCGAATTGGGCCGTCCTCGTTCTCCCGGCGCTCCGTGTCAGGCTTTCCGACAGTCTCAGCGCCGGTCATCGCCTCGTCGGCAGCTGCCCCTTGTCGGGTCATGACCCCGACTCGTTGCCGGCTCGTCAGGAAGCATAGGACCTCGCCCATCTCTGCAACCGCCACTCTGCAGTCACCGCGACCAACCGTCCGTCCACAGATTAAGTATGGCTATATCGCCTGTCAAGGCTATCGACACTTCGTTCATCATTGCGCTCGAGCGTGCGCCGCCGACGACGCCGGCTGCCCGCGCCTCCGCCTCGCCACTGCAACGTCGGATCCGCGACGACACGCGTGGCGACTCTTCCCGGCCGGGGAGCTGGAGCCCGCCGGCCCGCGCCTGGCCCACGAGGCGGGCGGACACCCGGGCACCACCCGGGGCCCACCCCGGGCCGTTCACCGGATCACCGCTACGGCGGGTCGAGCGTGGCCCAACGACAAGGCGTGTCGATCACTGGGCAGGGGCGGCAGTCGGCAGTTCTCCTCTCCGCCCAGGCGGATTCGCCGATCACGAGCATCAGGTCGTCAGCCCGGACGTCGGCGCGGGTAGGACCGTCCGCGGCGGGGTGTCGAGCAGCCCGTCGACCACGGGGCGCAAATGCTCCACAATCTCGTTGCGCACTCTCGACCCTCGCCCGGTCCGGGTACAGCGCCTCCGCCGGACGTGTTCGGCGACCAGGACGTCGGCGGACCCCGCGAGCCGTGACCGCGAACCCTCGCACGGGCCCGGGCGGAACGTGGGTCGAGGTCGCTGCGGCGAGTCCGAGGGTGCGCGCGGGCGACGTAGCGACCGTCTCAGCCCGTCCACCTCCGTGCACGTTGCCAACCGGAGCAATGTTCCATATACTGTATTCGAGCAACGCTGCGGATGGCGATACAGTCGGATCGTCATCCGGAGCGCCATCACTCCGACGAGAACGTAGTCATTGCATGAGCGACACACGATCGGCCGAGGCCGGTAACGACCCGATCGCGCCGAATCATCTCGGGCGCCCCGATCGCCGAGGCGGCCCGGCTTCTTTGTCTGCCCGGAACCGGCGATGCCGATCTGAGCCGGCAGAGGCACCGAGTACCTCATCTTCATGAGCCCTGACATCGCCGAGCTGACGAGGCCGGGCCAGACCGTCCGCGGCGGCCACGCCTGGTCTCCGCCGTTGGGCCGTAGCCCGGACCGGGTCCCCGACGGACATCGACTCGGCTCGGGCACCATCGGCCCGGTGGCCCTGTTCGGCGCGGCACACGGGCCCGTCGGCCTCCGGGACCACAACGACATCCGCGCCATGTCGAGAGTCCGGAGCGCGTCGCTGTCGTCCAGCAGGCAGCCCTGGCATATCCGCGTACGGGCTGGGCATCGACCACGGCGCGTGGTCCGCTCCCGGTGACGTACCGACCGTTGCCAGCAACCCCATGGGAAGGATCGACTCGACATGACCGGTCTCCGTGCGCAGGCCTTCAGGCCCAGCTTCGGAATCATGACCGCTCCGTCGCAGGTCGCCTACGAGGACGTCCTGCGCGTCTGGCGCGAGGCGGACGGCATACCTCAGATCGAGCACGCCTGGCTGTTCGACCACCTCATGCCCATCTTCGGCAACCCGGAAGGGCCCACCTTCGAAGGCTGGACGACGCTGTCCGCACTCGCGGCCCAGACCGAACGGCTGCGCATTGGGCTGCTCGTCACGAGCAATCGATTCCGCCCACCCGCCATCCTGGCCAAGATCGCCGCAACTGTGGATGTCGTCTCCGGCGGCAGGCTCGAGTTCGGCATCGGCGCAGGCTCACGGCCCGACGTACCGCTGGCCCGCCATGAGTACGAAGCTCACGGCCTGCCGTTCCACGACGCCACCCACGCGGTGGGAAGCCTCGCCGAGGCATGCACGATTGTGCGCCGGCTCTGGACCGAAACTGCCCCGTTCGACTTCAACGGCGCCTACCACCAGCTGGCGGGCGCGTTCAGCAGCCCCAAACCGGTGCAGCGGCCCCACCCGCCGATCACGATCGGCGGCGTCGCCACGCCGACCCTGCGTGTGGTGGCCGAGCATGCCGATCGGTGGAACATGCCCGGCGGCAGCATCGACGACGCCCTCGCTCGAAGCGCGATACTAGACCGCTTGTGCGTCGAGATCGGTCGTGACCCGGCGGAGATCACCCGTTCCATCGTCCTTCCGGTTTCGTACGACGAGCCCGACGACACCCGCACCACGATCGCAGCGGCACTCGACGGCGGGTTCAGCCATATCGTGCTCAGCCTCGGCGCGCCGTATCCATCCCAGGTCGCCCGCTGGGCGGCCGACACCGTAATCGACCCACTCACTACTACTGCCGCAGGGAATCGCCAATGACCAGCACACACCCACGGATCGATCCGGAACTCGCCCCGGTGCTGTCAGCCGTGCACCAACAACTGTCGCCGACCATCGCGCCCGAGGACATCGAGGCGCTGCGCGCCAATCCCGTGTTCTCGGTCGCGGACGACGTTCTCCGGCGCGACGGGACCATCGACCTCGAGCACCTCTCCGTGCCGGGTCCGCCGGGAGCACCCCAGATTCCGCTGCTCGTCCTCAGGCCCGCGGCCCAGGGACCAGAAGCGCCGATCTTCTACCATATTCATGGTGGTGGCATGATTATCGGAAATCACCGCACCGGAGTTGACACCGTTCTCGACTGGGCTGTCGACAGCGGCGCCGTCGTGGTGTCGGTGGAATATCGCCTCGCTCCGGAGAATCCTGACCCGGCTCCGATCGAGGACTGCTACGCGGGCCTGTTGTGGACCCACGAGCACGCCGCGGAGATCCAAGGCGACCCGGACCGCATCGTCGTTGTGGGCACAAGCGCAGGCGGTGGCCTGGCAGCCGGCGTGTCGCTCCTCGCCCGGGATAGGGGCGGACCCCGGCTGCTCGGTCAACTGCTCATGTGCCCCATGCTCGACGACAGGTTCATCACGCCGAGCAGCCAAGAACTTCATGGTGACGGCATATGGGACGCCACCAGCAACACGACTGGATGGAACGCACTACTCGGCGAGCGCCGGGGTGGCGATGACGTCAGCATCTATGCGGCGCCGGCACGCGCCACCGACCTGACCGGGTTGCCCCCTGCGTTCATCGACGTCGGGTCGGTCGAGACCTTCCGCGACGAGGACATCGACTACGCCGCACGGCTGTTGCAAGCTGGCGTTCCGTGCGAGCTGCACGTCTGGCCGGGCGGCTTCCATGGATTCGTCGGCATGGCGCCAGACGCTTCGCTCTCCCAGAGCGCGTCCTCGACGAGAGGCGCCTGGGTCCGCAGGCTACTGGCCGCAGGCTGAACCGGCACGGGTCTGGAGAAACCGGGCTCAGGCCCCGTTGGGTGTGGGGGCCTCCAGCAGCGGCCCACGGTCAACGTCGCCCCGCTCGCGCCGATCCCGCTCCTGTGGCGGTGGAGATGGATTCCGATGTCGGCCGGGTACCACGATCGTCCCGATCACCTCCGTTCATGTCGCCGCCCTGGCCGCCGGCACCTGCGGATGGCGAGCTCGGCCATCCCGCGCCGGACGGCCGCGTCGGCACCTCATACGGCAGACCGATGCGTAGCGCCGTGGCGTAGCCGCGGATCAAGTCGGCGGCCGCCGCCGACACACGACCTCCGACGCCAATTGCAGAAGGCCGAGAAGCAAGATCGCCAGCAGAACGGCCAGTCCTTCTGCCAGCGGATCGGCGCTTCCATGCTGTCGCCCGAGCCACGGGGTCTGGACTTCTGAAATGCCGTCTTAGAACGCCCGGGCCGAAGGCGGTGCTCCTGCACCACCGCCGGCAAGCAGCACCGAGCCTGTCACCAGCGCAGCGTCTGCGGAAGCCAGGAACAGTGCACAACCAGCAATATCTTCCGGCCGCGCAACTCGGTTCAGGACGGACTGCGACGCCACATCCCGCCACACCTGGTCGGCGCTGAGACCACGCTCTGCAGCGATGCCGTCGACTTCGGCTTCCGCCATCGGCGTGCGTATCAGTCCAGGACACAGGCAGTTCGCACGAATTCCGTCACGCCCGTTTTCGTTAGCGATCGATCGCGTCAGCGCTACCACCGCGGCCTTGCTCGCGGAGTACGAAGCCCGCCCTGGGGTGGAGTTGAAGGCTGCGACTGAGGCGATATTGACAATCGAGCCACCGCCCGACCGCTTCAGTTCCGGAATGGCGGCGCGGCATACCCGCATCGTCCCGTCGAGATTGACATCCAGCACCCTTCGCCATTCGCGGTCCCGTGCGGACTCAACCTTGTCCGAGCAGATCACGCCGGCTGCATTTACCAGGATGTGCAACTTCCCATAACGCTCTACCCCTCGCTGGATCATCGCATGCACAGCCGTGTCGTTCGTGATGTCACATTCGACCGGCAACGCATCGATCTCCGCCGCAAGCTCGGTGAGCTCCCGCACCTGCAAGCCGGCAGCGATAACCTGCGCGCCTTCCGCCCGGAACCGCCGTGCGATCGCCGCCCCCATACCAGTGGCCGCGCCGGTGACGATAGCAACCTGACCCGATAGCCGGGGATTCTTGTTGCTCTGGCCCACAACGCTCGCAAGGTTGACCGTGGAGTTCTTCTCGTTCGAGGCCATCCAGATTCCCCTCATTGTCCGAACGGTGCAAGACGGGCCAGGTTCTCAGGACCAGGCCGATCGCACCCGAAATCGCACGAGTCGGCGACTCCGACTCGCTCCGCGATGCGTGATAGGTCGCCACGGTCCCTGCCGACGGCAGTCAGCTTCGCTACGCAGCACCGACGATCGTCTGGCCAGCCGGACCACCACCGCATCATTGCCGGTTCCGGAAAAAGCTATCCACAACGATGCTTGCGACTCGCCGAAGCACGCGGCTGCTCCCCGGTCCGCTCGCTGTGCAATGGGACTTGGCGTTGAGATATCAGATCAGAACCGAAAGAGGAAGAAGGGAGGCCCAGAAGGCGCGCTCATCGCGGAGGACCGCTGATGACGGTGCCGGCCGCGGGCCGGAGTCAGCTCGTTCACTGGTCGCGCCCTTCCCTCCCAGTGGCCCACCGCCACATTCCGCCGAGCACGGCATAGAATCTGATCATTTGCTTAAATCAATTTCCTGTAGGCGACTCACCCAATTGCCGCGCAGACTCCGGGTCCCCGTCCCGACTCGGGCGGCACGACGCCATGAAGAGATCGACAAACGCGTCACGAACCGTGACCCGCCGACGCGGAGTGATCAAGCCGAGTCTGAGCGATCCAGCGGCCTCGGACCACATGCTTCCCAGTACAAGGGCACGACCGTCAGCGACAGGCTTCGACACCCCGTGAGCCTCAAGGATTGCGGCAACGGTCGCAATATTCGACTCGAGGTTCATCAGGAACCACTCCCGGACCTCCTCATCGCTGAGCGCCGCCTCCCGGATGAACTGCGACGGCAGCGAGAAACGCTCCGCCCACCATTCGATGACCCGCCCAAAAACCTCCTCCAACTGTGCGCGGGTCTTCGGCCCCCTGAGCTGCTCGAGAAACGCGGCCAGCTCCGGCGCCACCGACTCATACACCGCGCGCAGGAGCTGTGCCTTGTTCTTGTAGTGCAGATAAATCGTTCCTCGGCTGACACCTGCCCGACTCGCGACGTCCTCCAACGTCGTCGCGGTATAGCCCACCTCGGCGAAGAGCTCCGACGCAGACTGAATGATCCGCTGGCGAGTCACATCGCGTTGCGCTTCTCGAAGCGAGATATTTTTGGCAGCACTCGATCTCCCCGTGGCCCGGTCATCGCCGTTCGCATTCACGCGGGACATACTACAATACTGCCGCCCGGTAGGCCGGGGCCGCGACGTCGAGCGGCGGGTCGCCGATATCATCTGTCGCCGGCGGGCGCGCCGGAATCTGAGAAGGTCGCCTCCGGCACGTTTGGCTACCGTCTGTCGGATAGCGTCCAAGCTCTCGCCGAGACGACCTTTGATTGGCGAGTGGCCGTTGTCCTTAAATCGGAAACTTCGCGATTGGCGCACCTTTGCGGTCTGGTATTCTGTCCGTTCCCGGACGAGGACGAAGGGATCTGCCAACCACGCGGCGACGCGCTTCCTCTCGTCACCGAGCTGGCGGTTACCTGCTCAGCTCGGGTCGGCGACCCTGAGCAGGAGCCGAGCCGAATGGGCACTCCTCGACGAGCTGCTCCTGGCGCCGACGATGCACGATGAGTTCGTCGTCGGAACGTGCTGTTCCGCCAGTTCCATCGAGGCGGACCCCGTGCCATCTCGCCGTTCCCGCTCGCGATGTCACAGCTGACCGCAGTTGGCGCCGGCCCAGCCGGGAGGATCAGGTCGGTCGCTGCTCCAGCGTGGCCCGCCGGCCGGGCGCGCGCCACCCGATCGTGCAGTCAGCCGGAGAACCGAACCGGGCTCGGTGAGGTTCACGGGTACCGGCGCAGGGCCCGCGAGGGCTCTGCTGGAGGTCGCCCGGTCCGTCGGCGCGATCCTTGCGGTCGAGCTGATCGCAAGGTCGATACTCACGGTAAAAGCCCCCTGTCGTGCGCCCTGAGCCCCACATCGACCGCCGCGATCATCTCGCCCTTTCCGGGCGCGTCCCTGGCCACGCCGACCCTCGAGAGTCGCCGGGTCACCAGGACGACGCCACCTTCGCGACCGCGAAGAATGCTCTTTCATGCCTCTTTACCGCCACTCCTGGCCGATAGAATCGAATGCAGGCAAGTATGACGCTATTGCGGTTTGCACACCCTGTCAAGGGTGTCAACATGACGTCTTGCACGGGTTCTCACTGAGGGCCCCGGCCTGGTAGATACGCTGTGCAGCGGCAACGTCCGCCGCTCGGGGATTCCGACAACCGGTCACGATCGTGGGGGAACGTTCCGATCCTTGGCCTCCGCAACCTCGCTCAGCACCTCGGCCGCGGCCAACTCGTCGCGCGCCGCGAGCTCGTCGAAGCCCGCTACCGCGGGGTACGGGTACCGCCCGAGGAGAAGGATGATCAACGCTGATAGCCCGAAGGCGAGCCCCACGACGGGGAGCACTGCGTCGTACGAGCCGAAATGGTCGAACCCCGCACCCAGCAGTAGCGGGCCCAATGCGGTGCCCGCGAGGGATACTACCCACACCACGCCAAGGAGCTGCCCGAAGGACCGCATGCCCAGATAGCGGCTCACGAGGAAGTTCAGCAGGTCGCTCTCGACCCCGAACGCGAGCCCCAAGAACACGACGGCGGCAGCGGCCCTACCGAATGGCGGAGCGAGGAGGAAGAGACCCGCGATCGGCGCGGCCAGCGCGACTGCACCCACAACACCGACGTGCACCCGGTCGAGAAGCCAACCTCCGGCCACTCGTCCGAAGAACGACGTCGCGGCCAGAATGGTGAGCAGCGATGCGGCCATCAGCTGGCTCAGTCCCCGGTCCGTCATGAGCGGAACCAGGTGCACCACGAGCCCGCCCTGCGCTGTGCCCTGCAGGCCGATCATCGCGGCGATCATCCAGAAGTGGCGTCCACGAAGTGCGCGTCGCAAGGTCAGCCCTGGCAGCTCGAGACGGACCTTGTGATCTCCCACAACCACTTCATCGACCAGGCGCCCACGGACGCTGCGCTCGGCTCTCACACGGACGAACGCCAGGATCGTCGGAATCGCGACGACCGCCGAGATCAGTGCAAGGAGCGCATAGGCGGCCCGCCATCCGACCCCGCTGATGAACGCATACGCGAGAACGGGAGTGGCAGCACCACCGAGGGTCCCGAGTCCGGCCAGGATCCCGACCGCGAGACCACGCCGATTGTCGTACCAGCTGAGAACAGCCTTGGGGAAGGCGATGACCGCGCCTGAGCCGAAGAAGCCGAGAAACAAGTACGGCAGTAGGAACAGGACGACATTCCTCGGAGTCGTGGCGATCAGGGCAGTGCAGCCGACGTACCCCAGCCAACACGTGAGCAGAATCGGACGGATCGCGAACCGGTCCAGCAGGCGACCGACGATCGGCATCGCTACCGCCATGCCGACCGACAACACCGAAGCGGCGGCGGTGACCGTGGTCCGATTCCAGCCGTGCTCGGCCGTGATCGGCACGACGAACGTGCCGATCGTGGCGAACACGACCGCCGCAGGGCCCACCGCGTTCGCGATGCCGCTGCCGAGCAGAACCAGCCAGCGGCGGCGCTGTTGCCGAGAACGCACCGATCTGGACGTGTACGTGGAAGTGTCGGACACGATCTCCCCTTTGAGATGACGGCATGCGGCCGTATTTACGGATCAGCCACTTGTCATGAGTCCACGCAGGGTCGGGCAACGCCAGGGCCACCCAAAGTCAATGCGAGTTTCGGGCTCGACCAAGTCACACATCAGCCGGAGCGGGCATGTTGCCGCGCCGATCATCTCGCACAGTCTCAGGGTGCTCCCACGTCCGCGAGATCGCCGCCGACCCACGATTCTTGCCGAGCCACACCGCCGACGCCACCTTTCGCGATCGTCGCAGCATCAGGCTCGTCCATCTCGATCACCGCACTCCCGGCCACCAGACAGCAGGGGCCAGTGAAGACGATGTTATTGGCGTCGGCACACGTCGTCAACCGTCTTAACACATCGTCTTGCTGGTGCTCGCTCAGGTGAGGCATGCACTTCCTCCGGTGTCTCCGGAGTGGCCGACCACGGTCTGCCCTAGACCTGGAGGAGTAGGTCCGAGCCCGGTGCGGTGGCTGTAGGCGATGACGGTTCGGGTGACGGCCGGTGCCCCGTTCTACCAGCGCGGTGGTCGGCGCTGGGTCGGATAAACTCCTCGAACTCTTTCCTCCCGTCCCGCGACGAGGCAGTGCGACAGGCTCTGACCGAGCGGCATCTGCGTCCTGTTCCGCTGGCCAAAACGATCGGCTTCGAACGTGACGTGGGCCGGTGCGAGTCTCTGACACATGAGCCGCACGAAGGTCGCCGCGTTCCCGAGGCCACGGGCGATGACGACCACCTGCCGCCCCACACCGGGAAACTCGACATGATGACCGCCGCCGCGACACGCGTGGCCGAGCGGATGTCGATGGCGCACCAGTTCACCGGGACCCAGGTCCGCGGCACCGTCCGTGCGCTCGATGCGGGCCGGCGTCGAGGTCACCGAGGTGGCCCACGGGACGGGCCGAGCGGCTCCTCGTTCGACCACAGCCTTTCCTGCGCCGACGAGCTGCCGCTGATCGCGGCCGCCCGCGAGCAGGCCACGCAGGCGAAGATCGCGATGCTGCGGCACCGAGGACCTGACCGAGCGGCCGCGAACGTGGCCGGCGTGGTCTGCCGGGTGCCCTGCGTCACCGACTCCACCGGAGCGCTACCGAGGGCCGAGCGGGCGCGGCTCGCTCGGCGGCCGCAGGACAGGATCATCGACGTGGCTAGTCAGCTGTCGGAGGCGCAATGACGACGATCTTCGGGCACGTCATCAACGGCATGGAGTCCGCGGACGGCCCACGCTTCGACTCCGTTGATCCTTGGACCCGGACGCCGTGGGCGGAGGTCGCGCTCGGTGGTGCCGACGAGGCCGGGCGCGCCGTCAAGGCCGCTCGCCGGGCCTTCGACGAAGGCCGCTGGCCGCGAATGGGACACGCGGAGCGCGGTGCGCTGCTGCACCGATTCGCGGATCTGATCGAGGAGCACACCGACGAGCTGGCTCTCGCGGACTCCCGGGACATGGGCAAGCCCGTCGTCGCAGCCAGAGCGATCGACGCGCCGCGGACCGTGTGGAACATCCGATTCTTCGCCGACCACGCACGCCTGGCGACGTCCGAGGCCTACCCGATGGACTCGGGCCATCATGCGTATACGCGCTACGAGCCCGCGGGCGTGGTCGCAGCGATCGCGCCGTGGAACTTTCCGATGATGCTGGAGTCGTGGAAATTCGCGCCGGCCCTCGCCTGGGGGAACACCGTGGTGCTCAAGCCAGCCGAGCACAGCCCGGCGTCCGCGACGGTCATGGCCCGGCTCGCGCTGGAAGCGGGGATCCCGCCCGGGGTACTCAACGTGGTGCACGGCTACGGCCCGGCATCGGTCGGAGAAGCGCTCACCACCGACCCTCGCGTCGACCGGATCACCTTCACCGGCGAGTCCGGCACCGGGCGGGCCATCACCGCGGCGGCGGCGCGCGCCCTCACCCCGGTCAGCCTGGAGCTGGGCGGCAAGGGCGCCAACCTGGTTTTCGCCGATGCCGACCTGGACACCGCCGTCGAGTGGTCGATCAAGGCGATCTTCACCAACGCCGGCCAGGTCTGCCTCGCCGGATCTCGGATCTACATCGAGCGCGCAATCGCCGAGGAGTTCACCGCCCGGTTCGTCGCCGCCGCCGAGGCCCTGATCGTGGGGGATCCGCGCGACCCGTCCACGCAGGTCGGTCCGCTCGCGTCGGAGACGCACTGGCGGAAGGTGTGCGGCTACCTCGACGATCCGGGGGGCAAGGTGCTCACCGGCGGACGCGGTGACGGGTGGGTCGTGCGGCCGACCGTCGTCGTCGATGTCCCGGCCGACGCCCCGCTGCAGCGCGAGGAGGTCTTTGGCCCGGTTGTCACCCTCACGCTGTTCGACACCGAGGCAGAGGCCGTCGGGCTAGCCAACGATTCTCCCTACGGCCTCAACGCAATGGTGTTCACGGAGAACCTCTCACGGGCGCACCGCGTCTCCGCGGCCCTGCGTGCCGGCACGGTCTGGACGAACTGCTTCTTCGTCCGCGACCTTCGGGCGCCGTTCGGGGGCGTGGGGGACTCCGGGTGGGGGCGCGAGGGCGGCACCTTCAGCCGCGAGTTCTTCACCGAGCCCAAGGCCGTGATCATGGCGGTCCAGGAGTCACCGTGATCCGAGGAAGTGCCCAACCCCACGAACGAGGATGGCTGTGCCGCTGATCGACGCGCCCGCGAAGGCCCGGGCGCTCTACGACGCCCGGCGCACCCGCACGCCCATCCCGCCCTTCACCGACGACGACCCGACGCTCGGGATGGCCGACGGGTACGCGGTGCAGCGCGAGCTGATCGACCTCCTGCT